>JAJYDC010000074.1 GCA_021777835.1 Bacteroidota bacterium
AAAGATTTATTGCAATTTTTAAGATTATGTATCTTTGAATTTGTTTCGTTATAGCCTTAAATGTTTGAGCTAGTTTTTCTTCTTTTTCTTGCCGCTCAACATTTAATTTATCGCTTATCCATTGGTTGTAGTCGTTGTTAGGCTCTCCGGGCGAGGTTTTATATTTCTTTTCTATTTCTTTTAATTCGGGTTTTACTTTTTTAAATACGAACCGATTTTTAATTGCTTCATAAATTGTATTGTGACCTATAACAACAAAAATGAAAAAGAAAAGGACGAACAAAATATTTCCCAATACGCTAAATGTTGAAGAAAATATTCCCCCTGCTAATAATTTGTAATCAATTTTAGAGACAATTCTTTGAATAGAAAAATATCTGAAGAAAGGATCGCGAATATGCATCGCTACTGCAGCATCGCTGACAATTTTATTCAACTTATCAGCGTAGTCCGGGATCTGATCGCCGAAGGAAATAAAAGATCCGATTATGAAAGAAGAAACACCCCACATAATAAATGCCGTCACAAAAATGTCAAGAAGCAGAACTGCATAGAGCGGAAATTTTTTTTCTCTAAGATAATCGTTAATAGGCGAGAAAATAAAAAAAAGAAAATAGGCAATAACAAACGGAATGAAAATATGGCTTAATTCTTTTAGCACAAGGGCAATTACAACTATTCCGATTATTGAAATGAAAAATTTTTCCGTACCATCACTTTTTAGATTTTTTGACATGACATGTTAAAATAAATTGTTTGTTAATCAGTTATTTTAAGCCCGACGGTGTTTGTGGCGTTGATAATAGTTTAGTAAACAATGACCATTTCTTAGCTTGATTATTAGCGCCGTCGTTGTGTTCGATATAATTTTTAATTAAATCCTGTCCCAAATTATAGTTAATAACATAGCTTCTATATTTTTCAATAAATTTTAATCGTTGTACTGCTTTATCTTTAGACATCAGAGAATATTTCATTAACCAGTCAATAGTTTCGGATTCGTTCCATTTCCCATCAAGATAATTTCTTGCGGCTTCATTACCGGAATATCTGAGCTCATCAACCAACTTACGTACTTCATAATATTTATCTGCATCTTTGGGATTTAAACCCGCAAGTGGAAAAAGTATATTCTTTTCAAATTCGACCCGTGAATTTCCTGGAAAGATCATGTCAATTCCAAAGTTTGCTGTTCCTTCTGCAATTAATGATTGTGGACTGAATAATGGGTATACCGTAAATTCCATCCAGCCGTTCTTTTTGACTAAATTTTCTTCCAGCAAGGTGTTGTAGACGTGATGACCGGGATAGCCTTCGTGAGCAGCTAAGTCAATAGCCCTGTCAATATAGATTGGCATGTCAGTGTTTATTTGAATCTCACTAAAATAATTTCCTTTATACCAGTTGTATCCATTCCATGGCTTATTAGTTACATATTCTAATTTAAAGTTTTCATTAGCCGGAAGTTTAATATAATCTAAAGTTTTTTTCTTACACTCTGCAATTGCGGCATTAAAAACAGTATCTAATTTTTCTTTTGGAATGATGAATGATTTTCTGTACTCTTCCAGCCGGTTATCCACATTCCCATTACCGGGTAAAATATTATTTAATTCATCAATAATATTTTGAAAGTGTTTCTTTGTATAAGTCGGGGCGACGGCGTCATACAATGCTTTGCTTTCTTCATCAAAGGAGAAAGTTCCGCCACCGAGCAAGAATATTTTTGCCTTAACAGCTAAAAGCTGCTTGTATAAAAATCTGTAACGGAGTGTTTCTATTTCATTTGCTTTGAAATTTTTTAAAGCATCTAAGGCATTCAGAAGAGAATCTGTTTCCGCATTACAAAAATTTCTTAGAGAAGTTGAATCTTCAGGTGTCTTTAGATTATCGTGTGGTTGCCAATCTTTTGGTCCATAATAAGCATCAACATAATCACTGTCCAGCTCGCCGATTTTTAATACCAGCTTAACATAATTTTCAGAAATATTGTTCATTTTAGATTCCAGTTCTTTATTTAGCGACCCACTATTTCCCGAACAAGACGAAAGAAGGATTGACGCGAGTAATATTAATAATAAACCATTTAAAAATAAACTTCCTAGTTTCATTTTACCTCGAAAAATTTATAGCCAGTTGCGGGAATAGTAAATGTAAATAAATCTCTATTAAACTTTATTGTATTCCCATATAGTAAATCATTGGCTTCGTGAAGATTGTAAATTGATGGTAGTCTTATTGTTATGGTTTTTTCTGATCCACTTTTATTTAAGGCTACCAAAATTCTTTGGTTCATATCTGAACGAAGATAAACAAAGCAAGAAGTGTCGGCATCCAGAGGTTCAAAGTCACCGTATCTTAAAGCCGGATTATTTTTTCTAAGAGAAATAATTTTCCTTACGCCGACAAGAGTTTCCTTCTCCCAGTTAGAAAGTTGATTTCCAAATCTCATCATACGCCTGTTATCCGGGTCTGCTGCGCCTGTCATTCCAATTTCATCGCCGTAATCTATTACAGGTGTTCCGGGAATCGTCAAAAGGTAACTTAAGTATAATTTTAATTTTTTATAACTGGATTCATGTTTTACCTTTGGAGGATCGTCCCAGCCGAGTTCCGATGCGTCTACATTTCCTGTAAGTGGAATTTCCCCATCAGCGTATGCCATAAAGCGAACTTTATCATGGCTATCCATTATGTTTCCCATTAAATTGTTATAACCATAGACAAGGAAGGACTTTTTTAATTCGTTTTCCAGGGGAACAAAGGAAGTTTTTTCACCAACAAAAGTAGGGATGGCAACATCATAAAGATTAAAATTGAATTGAGCATTAAGCTGTCCGTTGTTAACATACGAGCTTACCAAGTTATAGCTGCCAAAAGTTTCCCCTATCTGAAATAAGTTTCTTTTTTCCGGAATCTCAATTTCCTTTTTCATTTTATAAGTTAAAAGCCTCCAAAAACTATTTGGAACATGTTTTACAGCGTCATGCCGAAAACCATCGGCGTCTGTTTCTTTCAGCCACCAGATAGCGTTATTCGTCATTGCATCGCGTGCAGCTTTGGAACCAACATAATTAAATGTAGGAAGGTATACATCAAACCACGTAGTTAATCTTTCTTCATCCCAAAGGCGAAGATTTTTTCTCCCGTCTGGGAGAGATAATGAGCCAAACCAATCACGATGTTTTCTATAAATAGGGTTGTCAATAAAAACATGATGGGCTACGTAATCAAATAAAATCTTTATCTTATGTTTATGAGCAAGTTGAACTAGTTTTTTAAGCAGGGCCATAGTTCCGAAATGTTCTTCAACGCGGTAAGAATGAAGAGGCCAATAGCCATGATAACCAGTATACAAGCGGTGAGGTGCAGGATATTCACGGTAGGCGCTATCGGGATTATCAACTACGGGGGAAAGCCATAATGTGTTGACACCAAGGGAATCGAAATAACCGGAATTTATTTTATCTATTATCCCCTGAAAATCTCCGCCCTGATAATTAGCTTTGTAAGATAAACCGGGTAGAATTACCGGTCTATCATTAGATGAATCACCATCGTAAAATCTGTCGATCATTATCGAATAAATAATTTGATCTTGAAGTGTAACATTTTTTTCTTCGCCAGCTGGCTTCCCGTTTATAAATCGAACTGTCTGAATATTTGTCGTTTGTCCACGTTGGTCAACCCAGATTCTCACAAGTGGATTTTTTTTCAACTCTCCGGATTTTAAGACAACTGAAATTGTATCTCCGGCAATTTTTACTTGGCTTTGAGAAATTCTTTCGTTGTTCATAAGCGTAAATACGTTTGAATGATCTAATTTGCCATTCTGACTTCCTTTTCCATAATAATATTCTAAAACAATTTTGCTCTTAGAATATTTTTTCTCGAGCACATGAAGAAAAGTTTCTTCGACATGCCTGGGAGCTACAGTTATAACCGAATTAAAATCTCCCATACCGTTTGGCGTTTTATCAGAATTTGACGGATCAACCAATTCTTTTCCGTCTACGAAGAATTTATATTCATATCTTCCTGCTTCAAGTGGAATGGTTATATTATAGACACCGTTGTTATCCAACTTCATAGGAAGGCTCTCTCTGTTCCATCCATTGAAGGTTCCGAATAAATTTACCTTTCGTGCTTTAGCGGTTGGCTTAAATTTAAAACTTTGAAATTGAGTCATAGCAACCCGGAGAGGGATTTCATATGTAATTTTATTTAGCTTAAACTCTATTAAAGTTAATCCTTCATAATTTTTGTCCGGTGTTAGAAACAATTTTTTAGAACTTAAATTGTATAAAATTTTAATCGAAGGATTCGATACAAATTTTAGATTATAATCAGAAGAGTAGAAGAGATCGCTTACAAGAACTGAGTCAGTCTGTCCGGCAATTAAACTTACGGGCTGAATAATATCCGATATTTCCTGTGCGGAAATTGGTTTAAGAAAATTAGCTAAAAAAACAATTAAGATTAAATATCTTAATTTTAAGTTGAAGAAAGGCATTTCCCGGACTCCAAATAATTCAAAATTTATTTATCGGTAATTTAATCAATTATTATCTCATGTTACGCACCTCTTTGAGCAATGGAATATTGGAGTTATGGGATAGACTAATTTTTTCCCATTATTTCAATATTTCATTACTTTAATATTCCAAAGATTGTGTAACATAAATTACTTAGTCACCTTACGCACAAGGTTATTATTATATAATGAGAAACCTCGGAGTTATTCCGTTTAAAGTCCAATAAATAAATGTACTTTAGATTATTTTTATGAACTTAAAAAGTTCTGTTCTTTGACATAATGTTTTGACGTAATGAAAATTATTTACTAATTTTTCTCCATTGAATTATGATATTCAGTTTCTATGGAACAGTGAGAGACAGATCCCGTATTTAATGATGTTAATTCATTTTGGGACGTCTCTTGCTGTTTCCTTTTTCTGTATTGCCTGTTTGAAACAGGAGCATCTGAATCAGGCTCCTGGAATCGTCTGAGTTTGTTTGTTACCTTTTTGCTTTTCAAATCTTTACCAAGCATTTTCCTGGAATTAGCCTTGTCTTTTGCCGGATTAAACTTCTCGTTATTTTTAAGCATTCCATAGATAATCCTAAGTATTTTGTGCATGCAGGCAACCAATGCTTTTATTTTCTTCATTCCCTTACTACAATGACGTACATATATTTCTTTTATAAGGGGATTACTTCTAATTGCAGTAAAAGCTACATTATAAAGAAGTGCCCTTGCCTCTGTGCTACCTTGCTTGCTGATATGCATTCCGCAGGTTCCGTCACCGCTTTGTTTCCAGACAGGATGAAGTCCAAAGAAGGAAGCTAACTTTTTTGTACTGCTAAAATTCTCAACTGATACTATCTTGAGTATCAATCCAATAGCTGTATAATCACCAATCCCATTGAAGCTCTTTAGTATTTCTATCTCCGGTAATTGACAATTATCTGCAATAAGCTTGGAACGCTTATTTATTAGTTTAGTCAGGTTTATAATTTGTTTTACAAGTGAAACTATCAAATCTCCGGTTAAAGTATCAGTTGCGGAAGCTACAGAGTTTTTAGCTCTATTTATCAGGCTTTCGGCCCTTGCCTCTGATAGATATGGTATAGAAGACAATGCTGAAACTCTGGCTTTGGATAAATGCTTTGCTGTTGGATATTGCATAATGGTTCTTAGTAACCATTTAGGATATCCATACTTGGTATATCTTAAAAGTTCCGGATTAGCATTATAAAGATTACCTTCAAGCTGGTTATAAAGCTGCGTCCGCTGTTTGGTTAACAACCTTACAAACTTCCAATGCCTTCTCAATGAGCAAAATTTATCTGTCTTCTTAAAGATAATTTTATCTTTATAGTTAATCAGATATTCGGCAATATTCATAGCTGCCTTTTTATCGGTTATTACCCTGGTAAGTGAGGCTCTGCTGCTATGATGAGTACCGACAGGATTTATCCTGGCAACAGATATTTCCAGTCTATCCTGCAAATCGCACAAACTCTCAAACCAGTTGTTCTCATAACCGCCGGTTGATTCAACCCCGGCTATTATTTTACAAAGCGGATGTTCTGAAGCAAAACCTTTCAGAACATTGCTAAGCAGATGGTGTCCTTTAGCTGTATCATCAAGCTGAAAACTTTTCAAGGCTGTCTTTTTTTCTTCATCAAGAATAATAAAGTCACAATAGCCTTTGCTTACATCACCACCTAAATAGAAATTATTCATGGTAACCTCAAATAAATATTTTATATAAACAATGTCAGGTAACATCACCCTTGTATATGCAGCATCTAGTGCTAAGTTATTCCAAGACTTTAACCTGACGGAAGGAAGACACTCCGAGACGAGCTCGTGGCTCAGGTTTGGTCCCTTCTACTTCCGTAAGAAAATAAACTTTTTCATTATGTCAAAGAACATTATGTCTTTTTTAAACATACAAGGTTT
>JAJYDC010000010.1 GCA_021777835.1 Bacteroidota bacterium
CGGCAGCAGCTTCACGATGAACATCGCTAAGCATTCCGGGATAAGAGGCTTTGAAGGGATAATAATTATTAAGAATATAAGATAGAGTATCGTTTGTAGATACAACATCCTGATAATCACTGTTATAAGCCATGTGGTGGTAAAGATCGATGCAGTATAAGCTTGTAGAATGACCGTCAACTTCGGCAGAATAAGTGCCAGTAAAATATGTATCATTTACAGGCCAAGGGATGTAAATCCCGACGCCGATATTTTGTCCAATTACTTGAGCAATGCTTTTGGTTTTAGCATTGATTCCAGCGCTTATTGTAATTACAAGAAATGCTGCTATTGCAGCAAAAGTATACTTTGTTTTCAATTTAATACTCCAGCATAATTATTTTCTTCGTAACTAGGCTAATATTAGGCCAATTAGAGGTGGTTCAAAATTGATTGATATCTAAGATATTTTGAGAAGGTTTTGTCTTAGAATGGAACGATTTATCAAATTGAGGTTATTTTGACTATATCAAAAGAAATTAAAATAAGAGCTTAAGAAGCAAGTTTGTAAGCAAATAGAGATAAATATTATGGCTCTTGTTATTCCTCTGAATGGATGCTAAATCCCTTTTTTTCCATCTTACCCCAGCCCCGGTTGCCGGAAATATAATCGATTGTTGCTTTGAATCTCCACCATGTAATAAGCTGTCGATACCCGAAGTTTTCCAACAAAGCAGCGCCAAATAAAATAAATAAATCCTTTATTCCGGGATATTTTTTAAATGAAAGTTCCTCGAGAATTACTGATAGAATTGAAAGAACAATTCCATACAGTATAACGGTAGACAAAAAGGCAACCGCAAATGACATAGAGACAACATTGAAAATAAAAGAAAAAAAGAAGATGAAATAGCCAAAGATTTCAATGAGAGGGCCGATCATTTCAAAAAGCACATAATATGGAAATCCTATCATACCAAGGGCTCCATAGTTAGGGTTAAACAGCAATTTCATATGAAGTCTAAGGCTATCAATAGTTCCCTTTTGCCAGCGGATTCTTTGACTTCGAAGAACCTTTAATTTTTCGGGTACCTCAGTCCAGCATACCGGGTCAGGGATGAAAGTGATTTTTGTTTCAGGTTTTTCTTTTCTAAATATATTATGCATTCGCAAAATTATTTCCATATCTTCTCCGATAGAGCCCTCTCTATAACCGCCTATACTTATCAGTGCATCTCTTGAGAAACAGCTAAAGGCTCCGGATATAATCATTACACTATTTAAAACATCAAATCCATTTCTACCAAATAAAAAGGCTCTTAAATACTCAACGGTTTGGAAACGAGCCAGCCAAGAATTTGCAAGTCCTATTTTTACCATATTGCCGTGATTTATTTTGCATCCATTAGCGACTCTAATAGTGCCTCCTACAGCAATAATATTTTCATTTTCCATAAATGGTCGTACGATTTTCAATAAGCAGTCTCTTTCTAAAATAGAATCAGCATCAATTACCGTAATTAAAGGATTCTTTGCTATGTTAATTCCTGCATTTATTGCGTCGGCTTTTCCTCCATTTATTTTATCAACAACCACAAGGGATGGATATTCATGTGACATATACACAGTTTTAATCTGTTTTGATTGCAGCTTATAGAATGGAGTAAAGGACACCTGGCGGATAGAAAAGTTATTAAATATTTTTTCTAATGTATTATCGGTTGAGCCATCGTTTACAATAACAAGTTGAAAGTCAGGGTATTCTAATTGCAGTAAAGACATTATGCTATCAACAATTGTATTCTCTTCATTATAAGCAGGGACAATAATTGAGATTGATTTGAAATTCTGGAATTTAAATATTTTTTTAAGATCGACATACACCATTTTTCGTTTATATTGTATAATTCTTTTAAATGACAGAATATTCAATAGTAAATAAATAGTACCGATAGAAATTGAATAAATCAAAAGTAAATAATTATAAGAGAGAATTAAGTAATACAAGTAAATCATTTACCCTCCTTAACTCTCTTTTCGCTAAGGAGCATTCTTGAAATTGCCGCAGAATTACCTTTATCGACGCTATAAGCCAGATCGGATAATTCTTTTTCTCCATCATCAAAGTGATTTAGGATTGCCAAAGCGGCTTGGTATTGGACGTCATAATTAGTCTCAAACAATTTGGTAAAAATTTTTGCTTCAAAGGATTTATTTTCCAACTTGGAAATAGTCTTAATAGCCTGAATTCTAATCCCGGGTAATTTATGATCAAGAAGTCTACTAACAGCGAAAGCAGCCTTTTCATATTTAATTTCCTCAATAAATTTTAAGCATTCAATTATGACATCAGTCAAATGTGAATACACCAACATTTTTAAGACGGTAGGGCCCGCAATTTGGTATTTATAATATCTTAACACGCGTAAAAACGTAGTTGCTAACGAGGAGGATATTTCAACAGTCAATAAGTTTATTATCTCTTGGCAAATATTTTCATGGAATTCAGTAAGAATTAAAAGCAGGTAATCATCTCCCAGGTTATTGAACTTAATAAATTCGTGAAGAATTAAATCAAGACTATCATAAGAGTTAATTTTTGCAAGTGCAACAGCGCTACTAAAAAACATTTGCTGATTGTGAGATTTAATATTCTTTTGTAAAAGTGGTTTTGCAGCGTCAATTCCGGTGATTCCTACAAAAAACGAGGCAAAAGTAATATTACTTTTATTCCAGGACTTTAATTTTTTTAGTAGATAATCAGTAAGTTTTGTCTGATTAATTAAGGATGACAGTCTTTCAAAATCCTTTCCTCCTAGAGTTAATAAATATTCCCGTAAATAATTTAAAAGATATTTATATTTTCTTCGTGGAATTTTGGCGACTAGTTCTTCGGGCAGTTCGTCGTTTTCTAAGAACGAGAAAATAAGTGACTCCCATTTATTTAGAAATATTTTTTGTTGTTTAGCTCTAAAGTTATTTATAATTCTTAAAGCGACAACGAAACCGATGAGTAAATAGCTTAAACTCAGCAGGAATAATATTGATAAAACAATTAAATGATAAATATTATCGGCGTACAACTTTATTTTTACTCTTCTATTATCAGCAATTAAGTGTTTGAAAACTTTTTAATTTTAGCCATTGTTTCGGAAATGGAAAATGGTTTTAAAATATAATCAACTGCGCCAAATTCTAATGCTTGATTAAGCATTTCTTCATTATTATTTGTGGTAAATATGATTACGGGAATTGGTGAGCATAAGGGATTTGATTTTAGCTCTTTTAAAATTGTAAGACCATTTCTAATGGGCAACAACAAATCTAAAATAATTAGGGCCGGCTTACTTGCAAGAACCGTTTCAACGACATTTTCGCCTGTCGCCAGATGAATAACGGTATAATTTTCACTTTCAAGCTTATGAACGATAATCTTTTTGGCTATTTCGTTATCTTCAGCTAATAAAATTAAGGGTGGTTTATTCTCCATTGGTATTTTCAGTGTGCAATAAGTTAATTCAAGAGAAACATTATTATTTTGGATTCAGAATTTTAGAATGCAATTATGAGAAAATAGTTTTAATTTCGGATCATAAAAATTCGGTAGAATAAAAATCCATAAACCGACATTCATAATATAATAATATTTTACATAGTCGGTTTAAATTTACAAAAAAGAACAAAATATAAATGAAATATTTATTATTCATCATAATTGTATTTGCGGGCTCTGAATTATTCGCACAGAACGCGCAATCGTCAGATGAGTTATTTAAGCTGGCTCACGAAGCAGCCTTTCAGCAGAAGGATCGCGCTAAAGCCAGAGCGTTGTGCTATGAGATTTTAAAGAAAAGTCCAAATTATACTGATGTATCAGTGTTTCTAGCAAGACTTTACACTTGGGACGATATGTACGATTCAGCAAGAGCAGTATTCAGCAAGATATTTGCTCGAGATTCCTCAAATTATGATGCTATAAGTGCAGCAATTGATCTTGAGTATTGGTCTAATAATCCGAAGAAAGCTTTAATATACTGCAATCTCGGTTTGGAAAAATATCCCAAATCGGAAGATTTTTTGCTTAAAAAATCAAAAGTCTTAGCCGATTTGAAACAATATGATGATGCCTTTAATACTATAGAAACACTATTAAAAATTAATAATTCAAATCCGGAAGCAATAAGCTTTGCAGAAAGGTTAAAGGAAGAAGTTAGAATAAATGCAATTACAATCAATTATTCTTATGAAAAATTTAATGAAATATTTTCTCCCTGGCAGCTTGGATACATTCAATATTCACGACAGACGCCGATAGGCACTACAATTCTTCGTGCTAATATAGCTAATCGCTTTGATACGAAAGGTACGCAATACGAAATTGATATGTACCCAAGATTCGCAGATGGATTATATGGATATCTTAATGCAGGTTATTCCAATTCGTCCATTTTCCCGAAGGCAAGGTATGGCGCATCACTTTATTATAGTCTACCATTCAGCTTTGAAGTTGATGCAGGTTTCCGGCTTCTAAAATATTCCTCCGATGTTTGGATATACACGATGGCGCTCGGGAAATATTACAGCAATTATTGGTTCTCGTTCCGGACATTTATTACCCCGAGTGTACAATATGCATCTCATTCATATTCGCTAGAAATAAGATATTATTTATCGGGTGCAGATGATTACATAAGTATTTCAGGCGGGACTGGAATCAGTCCGGATGCAAGTTCAATTGACAATCAAAATAATTGGCTTAAATCAAATAAGGGGGGAATTGAATATCAGACCAAGGTAACGAACATTATAATTATGAATATTGCGGGTGATTATTCCACAGAAGAACGCTCACCGGGTAGTTTTATTTCAGAATTCACGGCGGGGATGAGTTTGAAATTTTTATTTTAATTTTTATTTGAAATGAAAAAATATATCATCACAATAATTCTTGCCATTCTTTGTACCTTACCTGTTTGGATGTGGGCCGGGTGGTGGATTGAAGGGAAAAGAGAGTTGAAGGTTGTTATTGTGGATAAAACCTCTTCGACTAAACAGGGGATCGAGCACAGATCATTCAATTGGGTTTTATACCATGAAAAATATTGCAAAGCAGACCGTTCTCTGTATTCGGAGTCAAATGATTATTACGGATTTTATCCAGGTAAGAATAAGCATTTTAACATTAATGGATTAGAAAACTTTTCAGAGGAGAGACTAAAAGAGCTAGCCGACGGCTCGGACATGACCTATTATACAGATACTTACGGAATCTACTATAAAGATTGGTACGGAAAGAATTACAAAGGAGATGTCTCTAAATTTATATATGGAGGCATGTCCAGCCAAGATTTAAAGTTTCTGTTAATGATGAAGGCGGAGCATAAATTAATTATGGCTGAATATAATGATATTGCGACACCGACATCTAAAGAAATACGGAATAAATTTGAAGACTCGTTTGGTGTAAGGTGGACAGGCTGGGTAGGAAGGTATTTCCAAAGTTTGGATACAACCTTTAATAAGGGAATACCCGGCTGGCTGGTGCGAGATTATAAATCACAGCATAACAATAAATGGCCATTTAAGAAATCCGGTATTGCGTTTATTAATGATAACGGTAGAATTGAGGTACTAGAGAACGGCAGAGACTTAAAGAACGAAGTACCATATATCTTGACGAACGAAAGAAATCAAGAAAGATTTCAAGTGCCCGAGAAGATTAAATATTCTTATTGGTTTGACGTTATGCTTACTTCGCATTCGAATGATGTTATCTCTGTTTATCAAATTAAAACAAACGCGAAGGGAGATTCATTGTTAAATTCAATGAATATACCGAATCCTTTTCCTGCGGTGATTGAGCATTATGACAAGGATTATAAATTCTATTATTTTTGCGGCGATTTTTGTGATAATCCTGTGGATATGTTATTTACTGATTTTTTAGGTATTTCAAATTTCAGCGGATTATTTTATTCTTCAAACGAGATTTCCGAAAGAGACAGTTTTTTCTGGCTCTATTATAGACCACTAGTTTCAACAATTCTTGATGAGTATTATAAATCTCTAAATAATAAAACTAATTAGAAAATAAATTGAGGGGGAATAAGTTTTTTTGTCTTCAGCATATAATCATTTCTTTGTTTAAACTCATCGAATAAGTTTCCAATTTTATCCTGCATCATTTGATTATTTGACGGAATTAAATTTAGGTTCTCATCAATCCGATATAAGTTTTTATCCGAAAGGAAGTAATCATGGTACAAGTAATCAAGGAGTTCATTTTTATTTCTCATTAAAGGATAACTATGTACATCTCTGAATTGTCTTACAGTATCCAAGCCAGAGCCCATAAAGGTAGTTTCAGAGGGGATTTGAATATTATAATCCTTATTTAAAAATGCAAGGATAGAAGGAGCTATATCGAATTGAGAAGATACGGAAGAAAAAACAGCTGTTCTTTTAAGCATAGGAGAGAAAATAATTAAAGGGACGTGAAATCTGTCTAGCTGATTTAATATCGGAATTTCGGGCATTCTATGGTCGCCGGTAATTATAAAGATTGTATTATTATAGTCGGGTCTTTTTTTATATTGATTGAAGAAATACCTATAGGCATCGTCAGTATAGACTACAGTAGAAAGCATATCTCTATAACTCTTGTCCTGGGCGATAATATCCGCCCCTAGATTAAGTTTACTAATAATTTGATCAACTTTATTTCTGTAATAGTTTTGGTTTAGAATTAAAAAAGGGCTATGCATTGATAGAGTCATAGAAATATCAATTCTATGCTTGCTAGTGTCTTTATCAATAACCTCAAAATATTTTTCAAATAATTCTTTATCTCCATATCCCCAAGTAAAACCCTCTCCAGAAGACGGCATCTTTTTATAAGGCGGTCCGAAACTTTTTATATCTATAACCTTGGCATTTTGCTTTTTGAAGAATGTGTCCATATAGTCGAAGTGGGCGTCACCGCCATAGAAAAATTTGGCTGAGTATCCATTTTTAATTAATAGTTTGATTATAGAAAAGTGGGGCGGCATATTTTCGTTAAGTTCGAGAAATCCTTTTTGTGCAAAAGGCAGAGATCCGAAGATGGAAGGAGGAAATGCGAAAGTTCTACCGCCGCAGCTTAAAAAATTATCCCAATACAGACTATGCTGCGCGAGAGAATCTAAGAACGGAGTAAAGCTTCCCATATAAGCTCCCTCTCCTGAATAGCCCTTGCCGAGACTTTCGGTAACCAGGAAAACAAAGTTTGGTTTTTTATTACCGATGTTAAAATAGTTTCCCAAAACATCAGGAGAATTTTCTACATGCAGGAAAGGATAATTATTATCGACGTAGTTGAATCCAGTAGTGTCATTGTTGTCAGTATCGTAATAATAATTTGACATTGGAATTTCAAAATCACCGACAAAAAAGAAATTATAAGACTTAGAGACAAAAAATTGCATTTTGTCTACAGCTAACGAATAATCAGAAGTGTTAGCGAACTCTCTAGATTTGGGTGCAAGATATTTTGCGCCGAGAACCGAAATGACTAAAAAGAGATAAAACAAATTGATAACGAAATTAGGCAGCTTAAGTTTATTTATTCGGTTATATATCAGAATGTTCAATGAAATAAAAACTAAAAATGCGATTAAATATTTCAAATTAAATCCACCCGCAGAGCCAACGGTGTGTGTTATTTCAGCAAAAGAATATCCGAATAAATCAGAGCCTAAAGGCAAAGCAGCTTTTGAAAAATAAAGAATAAGAAGCAGGTAAATAAATGAAATTAATATTCCAAGAATTCTGAAAACGATCTGAGCAGCTTTTTTATTAATAAAAAAAACAATCATAAATAGAATAAAAAGTACTGCAGACATTTGAAGAAAGAATATTAAATCGAAAAGGAATCCGGATAATATTATTTCCGGTTTAATATCCTGAAAGAAAATGTGGCGCCAGACAAACAATATTTCAAAAGTCCGTAGAAGAATAAAAACAAACAAAAGACCAAGTGCAGGAGGAACGAATTGTTTAAAACACTCATTCATTTTCGTTTTTGAAAAACTAATAATTTCTTCAAATTCCATTGTTTGTTTTTATGTTTAGTTAACGCTTAATTGATAAAAAACAAAATACATATTTATAATAGTCAAAAATAGTCAAAATCAAACTATTCTTTTTGTCCGGAATAACAGTGAATGGTATAGAAAAATTAATTTATAACTTAAATCAAAAATAATTTGATTTTGTTAAATTAGTATTATAAAATTTTCTGCATTCCATTTGTATCTTTATCAAAGGAGAGATTGGATTCACAAAATCTAAATAGACTATAAAGATATAAATCATACTTAATTACGATAGGACATTAAACTTCAAATGAAACAAGCTCATAAAATATTAAAAGAAGTATTCGGGTACGAATCTTTCAGATATCTTCAGAAAGAAATAATTCAAAATATTCTGAACAAAAATGATACTTTGGTAATAATGCCTACGGGGGGTGGAAAGTCTATATGCTATCAAATTCCAGCGCTACTTTTTGATGGATTAACAATAGTAATATCGCCGTTAATTTCATTGATGAGAGACCAAGTTGAGCAATTACGTCAGCTAGGAGTAAATGCAGCTTTGTTAAACAGCTCACTTTCCCAGGATATTTACAGAATAAATTATGAAAATGTAAAAACAGGAAAAGCAAAGCTTCTCTACATGGCTCCGGAATCTTTAGCCAAGGAAGAAATTACAAGTTTGTTAAAAACCATTACTGTAGATTGTATTACTGTTGATGAAGCTCATTGTATTTCGGAATGGGGACATGATTTTAGGAAAGATTATCGTCAGCTTGGAAATTTAAGGAAAAATTTTCCATCTGCAGTTTGCGTTGGGTTAACAGCGACAGCAACACCAAGAGTTCGGGATGATGTTATAGTAAATTTAAATATGGTTCAGCCCCAAAAATTTGTGGCAAGTTTTAACCGCGAAAATTTATTTCTGCAGGTTTTGCCAAAACGTGATGCATTTGAACAAACCGTTGATTTTTTGAAAGAGCACAAAAATCAATCCGGTATCATTTACTGCTTCTCACGCAAACAGGTAGACAGTCTTAATGATGATTTATCGCATCAAGGCTTTTCAACAAGACCTTATCACGCCGGACTTTCTGATGAGGAAAGAAACAGGAACCAAGATTTATTTATTAAAGATGAAGTCCAGATCATTATAGCAACAATTGCATTCGGAATGGGAATAAATAAATCAAATGTCCGGTTTGTACTTCATTACGACCTACCCAAAAATATTGAATCTTATTACCAGGAGATAGGAAGGTCGGGGCGAGATGGATTGAGAGCCGACTGTCTTCTTTTATTTAGTTACGCCGACATTTCGAAAATAAATTATTTTATTGATCAAAAAGAAAATGAGCTTGAAATGATTTCAGCAAAAGCTCATTTAAATTCAATGGTTAAATATGCAGAATCGGATATTTGCAGGAGAAACACGCTCATAAATTATTTTGGCGAGACATATCAAACCGAATACTGTGGGATGTGCGATAATTGTCTTGCTGAGGAAAAGGAAATGGTTGACATTACTATCCCGGCGCAAAAACTTTTATCGACAGTAAAGCGGACAGGAGAAATATTCGGAGCCAATTATATTATTGATGTTTTACTCGGAGAAGAATCAGATAGGATATTCAGCAACGGGCATCAAAAATTACCTGTATATGCAATAGGAAGTGAATTTGATAAAAAGCAATGGCATACATTTGTTAATCAGTTCATCCGAAAAGAAATTCTTACAAGGGATTTAGAATTCGGCAGCTTAAAACTTACAAAGAAATCTTACGATGTTTTGTTGAAGAAGGATAAAGTACTTGGATTTATCAAGGAACCGGGACCTATAACCAAGAAAGTGAAATTCTCCGCAAAAAGCGGCGATCAGGCCTATGATAATGAGTTGTTTGAGCTGCTGCGGAAAAAAAGGAAAGAGATTGCCGAAGAAAACGGTATTCCACCATACGTAATTTTTAATGATAAGACTTTAACTCAAATGGCTGCAAAACTTCCGCAAAACGAGTCAAGTTTATTGGGAATTAGTGGTGTAGGAATAAATAAACTTGAGAGCTACGGGAATATTTTTTTATCGGTTATAAAAAAGTATTGTTCACAAAAAAGGAGTCAAATCTTCCATCCAGGCAAAAAAACGGAGTCAATTAGCAGGCAAAGATTAAAAGCTAATTCTGATCTACGCTACACACTTATAGGTGAATCTCTGAATAACGGCGCCTCAATTGAAGAATTAGCCAAAGAATATAAGGTTAAATTGCCTACTATAATTTCTCATCTTGAGCGATATGTCAATGAAGGAAAAAAGATCAGGATTGAAGCACTGACCCAAAGAATATCCTTACCTAAAGAGAAGTATGCAAAAGTATTTGATGCATTTAAGGCTGAAGGTATGTCAAGTTTATCTATTATTCATGAAAAACTTGGTAATGAAGTTTCCTATGAAGATCTGCATCTTCTCAGGATAATTTTTAGTGTTACACGCGACATTTGATATAATTCAATTTTTATTTAAGTTTGCATCATTATTATGAAAAAAGAAAATTTAAATATTACAGTTACCGGTCACGCACATCACCATCATCATTATTTTATCGATGCCGGACGAAGTTGAAATATTTTAATTAAAAAATTAACACCCCGGCAATTGTCGGGGTTTTTGCTTTTAAAAGGATAATAGAATGAATGGAAATTTAAAGTTAGCGGTGCAAAAAAAAGGTAGATTAACCGAAAAATCACTTGAGCTTTTACGTCATTGCGGATTGGAAATTGAAAATTACTCAGAACGACTTGTTATTTCCGTGCGAAATTTTCCAATGGATATCTTATTCCTTCGCGACGATGATATTCCAGAATATGTACAGGACGGAGTAGCAGATATTGGTATAGTCGGAGAAAATGTTATATACGAAAAGCAATCAAAAACGGATATTTTAGAAAAACTTGGTTTTGGTAAATGCAGTCTTCAGCTTGCTTACCCGGAGAACAAGGAATTAAAAACATTGGGTGATGTGAATGAGAAAATTATTGCGACCACATATCCAAAAATTCTTAAAGACTTCTTAAATAAAAACAATCTCAATGCTAAAATCATAGAACTTAGCGGCTCTGTAGAAATAGCTCCATCACTCGGAATTGCGGATTTAATTTGTGATATTGTCTCTACCGGCAATACATTAATGATGAACAAGCTTAAAAAGTCATTTAAAGTTTTTGATTCCGAAGCGGTGCTGATCTCTTCGAGCAATGGAAATGACAAAAGTGTAATCATTAATGATCTACTAGGTAGAATTCGTTCGGTTCTGAAGGCACGATCCTCAAAATATTTGATGATGAACATCCCTAAGAATTCTCTTGATGAAATTATCAGAATAATTCCTTCGTTAAAAAGTCCTACTGTTCTTCACCTAGCAGATGAACATTTGCTAGCTGTACATGCAGTAATACCTTCTGATACTTTTTGGGAAATCTTCGGAGAATTGAAGGCTGCCGGGGCTTCCGGGATACTTTTACTTCCAATTGAGAATATGATTTTATGAAAACTTATTTTTATCAAAAACTTTCGAATTTAGAAAAGCAAAATCTGCTGAAGCGTCCCTCAATTGATGTTGAAGAATTTTCGGTTATTGTTAAACCTATTCTTTTGGATATCAAACAAAATGGTTTAAGCGCTGCGTTGAAATATGCAAAACAATTTGACGGATTTACAGGTAATGAAATGAGGGTAACCCGGCAAGAATTTGAAGAAGCCGAAAAGAAGTTAGATAGTAAAATTAAGAAGGCAATTATAACCGCAGCAGAAAACATAAGGAAATTCCATTCCAAGCAAATCCCTCAGGCATATGAAATCGAAACAATGGAAGGGATTAAATGTTCAAGAGAATTTCGGGCTATTGAAAATGTAGGTTTATATATTCCCGGCGGAAGTGCGATTCTTCCAAGCACTATGTTAATGCTTGGAATACCTGCTCAATTAGCGGGTTGTAAAAGAGTTGTTGTTTGCTCGCCGGCTAAAGACGGGAAGCTAAATTTTCCGCTTCTTTTTGCTGCACAACTTTGCGGAATAGATGAGTTTTACAAAATAGGGGGGGCGCAAGCTATTGGTTTGATGGCATACGGTGATATAAATATTTCTAAAGTAGATAAAATATTTGGTCCTGGAAATCAATTTGTTACCACTGCTAAATTAATTGTAAGTATTGATTTTGACGGAAGCGCTATTGATATGCCTGCCGGCCCAAGTGAAGTCCTGGTAATTGCGGATGAAAATACAAACCCTGAATTTGCTGCAGCCGACCTTTTGTCTCAGGCAGAACACGGTGCCGATTCACAAGTTGTTTTGGTCTCAACCTCTGAAAATCTTATAAGTCAAACGATTGAGGCAATTAAAGTTCAGCTTGAAGATTTACCGAGAAAAGAGATAGCAAAAAAGGCTTTGGAAAAGTCTTTTTCTCTCATAGTAGAAAATATTGATGATGCGATACGTTTCAGCAATTCTTACGCTCCAGAGCATTTAATCTTAAATATTAATAATGCAGAGTCATATAAGTCAAAAATAACCAATGCGGGTTCGGTATTTGTGGGACAGTATTCACCGGAAAGTGCCGGTGATTATGCATCCGGAACTAATCATTCACTTCCAACATACGGTTATGCTAAAACCTATGGAGGGGTATCTGTAGATACTTTTATGAAGTCAATGACATTTCAAAAGCTTTCAAAAGCGGGGCTTGAAAATATTTCGGGAACGGTTGAAACATTAGCTGAAGTCGAAGAATTAATTGCTCATAAAAATGCGGTAAGAATTAGGATAGCGGAATAAAAAATGGATATAAATAAACTTGTCAGGAAAAATATTTTAGAACTTAAGCCTTACACTTCAGCTAGAGACATTTACGAAGGTGACGGCATTTTACTTGATGCAAACGAGAACAGTTTTGGTTCAACTTTTACGGAAATTGAAGGATTAAAGCTTAACCGATACCCCGATCCGCATCAAAATGATTTAAGGGAGATTGTTTCTAACTATTTATCGGTCAGTAAGGAAAATCTATTCTTCGGTGTTGGCTCAGACGAAATTATCGATTTACTTATTAGAATTTTTTGTGAGCCGGGCAGAGACAATGTGATCATTCCAGAACCGACTTACGGAATGTACAAAGTAGCATGTGATATTAATAATATCGAAACAAAAAGTGTACTTCTTACCGATAAATTTCAGATTGATTTTAATGAAGTTGATAAAGCATTTAATTCAAACTCAAAAATTATTTTCTTATGCTCGCCTAATAATCCAACCGGAAACCTTCTAAATAAAGTAGACGTAGCCAGACTTTGTGAAAAGTATAATTCAATCATTGTAGTAGATGAAGCATATATTGATTTTTCAATAGAAGGTGCGCTGATCGATGAATTCAAAGAATATAATAACCTTGTGATATTGAGAACTTTCTCCAAAGCCTGGGGATTAGCTGGGATACGACTAGGTTATTGTATAGCTGATTCCGATTTGATTAAAGTATTATTCAAAGTTAAAGCACCGTACAACATAAGCACATTAACGCGTTATGTTTTAACTAAGGCTTTTGTAAATTCATCAGTCAAAGACGAATATATTCAATCGATAATAGCGGAACGAAAAAGATTAAAACATCAACTTGAAACTCTAAAAGGAATTGAAAATGTATTTGACTCCGACGCGAATTTTCTTTTAATAAAATGTAATAATCCAATAGAAGTTCAAAATAAATTAATTGATAAGGGAATAATCGTAAGGGACAGAAGCAATCAGCCCAAATTAGGCGGTTGTCTAAGAATATCTATTGGAAGTAAAGCAGAGAACGATTTACTTTGGGAAGCAATTAAAAATATATTATAAACAACGACTAAAATGCACAAAATAATAATAGATAATGAATTCTTTAAGTTAAAACTGCCTATATCATCGGGACTGATAGGCGGGCTTAAAAAACTTTCACAAAATGGATTTGATATTTCCGTAAAGAATTTCGACTTATCCACTGACGAAACATTAAAGCATATTTTTGAAATTGAGGGAATAAAAATTAGGAATAGCCAGCAAAAGGATGATGATTCGTTTGTTATTTCTGTTGGGAAGTCCCCGCATAAAAATTCAATTGCAGTAAAGGACAAAACAGAAATAAATAATTTCGCAAAAGCTGTTGAACTCATTATTTCAAGAATTCGTTCTTCGTCTAAATTCCGAAAAACAAAAGAAACCGAAATAAAAATAAATTTATCTCTTGATGGTAAGGGGATTGCTGATATAAGCACAGGCATTGGCTTTTTTGATCACATGTTAGAACAAATCGCAAAACATTCAAACATTAATTTGAAAGTTGAAGTCAACGGTGATCTTCATGTGGACGAGCACCACACGATTGAAGATGTTGGAATAACATTGGGGCAAGCATTAAGCGAAGCACTCGGAGAGAAGCTGGGCATCAAACGTTACGGATATTATTTACCAATGGACGACACAATTGCGAAGTGTGCCATTGATTTAGGCGGCAGGTCATATTTAAATTTTAAGTGCAAGTTTGAGAGAGAAAAAGTAGGAGAATTTCCGACCGAGTTAACGGAGGAATTTTTTCGAGGGCTTTCGGCCGGCTTAAAGGCAAACATCTTTATTAGAGCAAAAGGGAAAAATGATCATCATAAAATCGAGGCAATATTTAAGGCTTTTGCAAAATCATTAAACGAAGCTTGCCGATTGGACGAAAGAAATGAAGGTACGCTTCCATCAACAAAAGGAGTTTTATGATTGCGTTAATTGATTACGGTGCAGGCAACGTTGCCTCAGTTGCAAATGCACTGACAGAGCTTAAGCAGGAATTTATAATTACAAGCAACGAAGCAGAAATATGCCGGGCACAAAAAATCATTTTCCCGGGTGTAGGAGAGGCTTCCTACGCAATTCGGCAGCTTCATTTATTAAATCTTTTTACTGTTTTACGTATTGTAAAAAAGCCTATGTTAGGTATCTGTCTTGGGATGCAGCTGATGGCAGATTTTTCTAAAGAAGGAAACGTTACTTGTCTTGGAATATTTTCTGTAACGGCAGAAAAATTTGATGAAAGTAAAACTAAAGTGCCCCACATGGGGTGGAACGACATTGAAATTGTAAAAGAAAGTAAACTCTTCAAGGGTATAAAAAGCGGCGAAAGATTTTACTTCGCAAATTCTTATTATTTACCGGTGTGTCCGTATACGACCTCAATATCAAACAACGAGATTAACTTTTCATCTTCGCTTGAAAAGGATAATTTTTATGGCGTACAATTTCATCCAGAAAAATCAGGAAGCGCCGGATTAAGAATATTAAAAAACTTTATTGATATATGATAATAATTCCCGCCATAGATATTTTAGATAACGAAATTGTCCGCTTAACAAAAGGCAATTTTAATAACATTACATATTACCGGAACACACCATTCGAGCAAGCTCAACTATATGAATCTCACGGTTTTGGCACGGTGCATATTGTTGATTTGAAAGGGGCTAAAACAGGAAAGTTTACCGCACTAGAAATAGCCAAAAAAATTAAAACTGAAACGAAACTCAGAATAGAGTTCGGCGGAGGAATAAGAGATGTAAAAACAGCCACAGAACTGATTTCTACCGGAATTGATTATATAATAATCGGATCGCTTTCTGTAAAAAATAAAAACGAGTTTGAGTTAATCGTTAAAAACAATTCGCCAGAAAGAATTGTTAATGCAATTGATGTAGAAAATGATGAAGTAAAAATATCGGGTTGGACTGAAGAAACTTCGATATCGGTTTATTCTCACATTGAATATTGTTTATCGCTTGGAGTAAAAAAGGTTTTATGCACCGATATTTCAAAAGACGGGATGCTCGTTGGCGTAAATATGGAATTGTATCAAAATATATTAAAACGGTTTCCGGAAATAGAACTTATAGCTTCGGGTGGTATTAGGGACATTGAGGACGTAAAAAATCTAAAAGAGACAAATATATATGGAGTAGTCATAGGAAAAGCAATTTATGAAGACAGAATTGATTTGAAGGAGTTAGCGAAGATTGCTTTGTAAAAGAATTATACCTTGTCTGGATATAAAAGACGGACGTGTAGTGAAGGGAACAAACTTTGTGAATTTAGTTGATGCTGGTTCTCCTGTTGAACTTGCAGCACGCTATTCAAAAGAAATGGCAGATGAATTAGTGTTCCTAGATATAACGGCCTCAAATGAAAAGAGAAAGACATTGCTTTCGCTTGTAAGAGAAGTAGCAAAAGCAATAAGAATTCCGTTTACCGTCGGAGGAGGCATTTCTGAAATAAAAGACATCGAAGCCTTACTTAAAGCCGGCGCCGATAAAGTGTCGCTAAACTCTTCAATAGTGAAAAATCCGAAGTTGATTTCGGAGGCAGCCAAACAATTCGGAAGCCAGGCAATTGTTGCTGCTATTGATATAAAGAATAACGGAAAAGAAAATAAGGTTTATATAAACGGCGGAAGAGAAGAGACTAATCTTACCGGCTTGGATTGGTGTAAACAGGCGGCAGAACTTGGCGCCGGAGAAATCTTGTTGACCTCTATGGATAAAGACGGAACAAAAGACGGCTACGACATTGAATTTTTAAAACTCGTTACGTTAAGTATTTCAATACCGGTAATTGCTTCCGGAGGTGCCGGGAAGAAAGAGGACTTTTTTGATGCATTCCAATTAGCAAATGTTGATGCATGTCTAGCAGCAAGTCTTTTTCATTTTAATATTCTGCCGATAGCTGAATTAAAAAATTATTTAAGAAACAACGGAATTACTATAAGGATTTAGACGGAAACAATCGTGAATAAAATAAATTTACCGGAATTAAATTTTGAAAAATTAAACGGGCTTATCCCGGCTATAGTTGTGGATAAAAGCAGCGATAAAATTTTGATGCTCGGCTTTATGAATAAAACTGCGCTTGAGAAGACTATAGAAACAAAACTTGTTACATTTTACAGCAGAACAAGGAATGAACTTTGGACGAAAGGAGAATCCTCAGGGAATTTTCTTCACCTCATTGAAATTATGCCAGATTGCGATAACGATACACTTCTTATTTATGCTGAGCCAGACGGCAATACTTGTCACACAGGAAATTATTCATGTTTTGGTATAGATAAAGAACCGGAGATAAATTTCCTAAATGAATTATTTGATTTAATTAAGAAAAGAAAAATTGAGCAGCCAGAAAATTCTTACACAACTAGTTTATTCAATTCAGGAGCAAACAGAATTATCCAGAAAGTTGGTGAAGAAGCAATCGAAACAGTAATTGCCGCTAAAAATCGCGACAAGAATGAGATAATAAACGAAACTTCGGATTTAATTTACCATTTATTTGTAATGCTTGCTGAGCAAGATATTGATTTTGAGGAGATTGTAAAAAACCTTAAAAAGCGTCATAATAAATAAACTTTTTTTAATTTTGCACAATGTATTCTGCTTTTGAATCTGAAATAAAAATTCGACCTGATGATATCGACTTAAATAATCATGTTCATAACACTAAGTATTTAGATTTTGTATTAGCTGCGCGTTATGAACAGATGGTAAGGGATTATAAAATGTCAATGGAAGATTTTCATCGACTTAATTTTAATTGGGTCGTAAGTGTTACACACATTGAATATAAGCGTTCCCTTAAGCTTGACGATAAAATAATGGTAAGAACGCAAGTAGACTCTGTAAACGGAGCACAATCGAAAGTAAATTTTTGGATAATAAAAAAAGAAACTGAGAAAATTGCCGCAGAAGGGCATCTAATTTATACAATGGTTTCTCTAAAGACAGGCAGACCAGTTCGAATACCGAATGAAATCATTGAAAAATATTCCATTTAATATTTAGGATAAAAGAATTATACTATGCAAGAATTTTTAAACAGATCGTATTTTGGGAATACCATTTTTCATTATTTAACATTTCTGATAGTTTTTCTTTTCGGGATTTTAATAATATATATATTAAAGAAGATTGTTCTTAACAAAATTAAAATATGGACGGAAAGGACCAACACTACTTTAGAACTGCCGTTGGTTAAGGGAATACAAAAATTAGTTATACCTTTTCTTTATTACGTAGCATTTTACTCAGCGTTTAAAACATTGCAATTAAACAGGGACTTTATACGCGGGTTTGATGTTATTTCTACAATCATCTTAACCTTTCTAATAATCAAATTAATTATCGCCTCACTTCAATATTTTTTTTCTACTTATCTTAATCGGCAAGAAGGCGGCGCCGAAAAGTTTAAGCAGCTTAAAGGAATATCATCGCTAATATCTTTTTTGGTCTGGGTAATAGGATTAGTTTTTCTATTAGATAATCTAGGATTTAAAGTATCCGCGGTAGTTACCGGATTGGGCATTGGCGGCATAGCAATAGCGTTAGCCTCTCAAGCCGTGCTGAAAGATCTGTTCAGCTATCTTGTAATATTTTTTGATCGTCCCTTCGAAATAGGAGATGCAATAACTGTCGGTGATAAGACAGGGACTGTTGAGCGGATAGGTATAAAAACTACGCGTCTGCGAGGTTTAGGCGGCGAGCAATTAATATTCTCAAATACCGACCTTACCGATTCGCGCATTCACAATTACAAAAGAATGGAAAAGCGCAGAGTAGTGCTTAGTCTTGGGGTAACTTATCAAACTTCAGTGGAAGAATTGAAAGAAATTCCGACAATTGTTAAAAGAATAATTGAAGCCCAGCCAGAAATTACTTTTGATAGAGGGCATTTTACAACACTAGGAAACTCAAGCTTGAATTTTGAAGTAGTTTATTATGTGAATAGTTCTGATTACACAAAATTTATGGATGCGCAACAAGCTATTAACTTGAAAATATTTGATGAGTTTAATACCAGGAAAATAGAATTTGCATATCCAACACAAACCCTTTTTCTAAGCAAAGGCTGATATACTTAATTTTATGATAAAATATCTTTTTGTATATATTTATCATATAAAAAGTCATTCTCCGGGAGAGCCCCGTTCACCATTATAATTTCTCCCGCAAACTCAGAGGAAAGTTTATTTATTTTTTCCAAGTCCCATCTATTCAAGTAACCAAGGCATAGCATAGCTGCATAAGCATCACCAGCGCCTACAGTATCCACTACGTTTTCAACCACACCTTTGTAATGATTCATTGCTCCATCTTTATATAGCATTGCACCCCCTTCGCCTTGAGTAATACATACCAAGTCGATTTCAAAATATTCAGAAAGAGTTTTTGCCGATTGAAATTCATCGTCTTTATTTATCAAAAGCAGATTTCGAACAGTTCGTAATTCATCGCTGTTTAGTTTTAATACATTAGCCGCGCTAAGAGACGATTTAATTATTTCCGTATTATAAAAGTTTTGACGAAGATTCAAATCACAGAAATATTTTATTTTTTTACCAAAAAAAGAGTTCAGAGTCTTTCTTGATTGCTCCCCTCTTTGGGCCAACGTCCCAAAATATAAGCAATCGGTTTGTTCTTCGATAAGACCGCTTAGGATTTGGTTATTTGCTATAAAGTCATAAGACCGGTTTAACGAAATATCCCAATGCGGTATTTTATTTTCGTCCAAGTTAGCGTTTGCGGATCCGGTAGGGTGATCGTTATCAATCTGGAGATACTTAGTGGGCATACCGTGATTTATCATTAAATTCAATATTTCATTGCCAGCATTATCATTGCCCACCCGGCTAATAAAATTGCCGTATCCAGTTAATTTCTTAATATGATAAATAAAATTAAAGGGAGCGCCCCCGAGTTTTTTATAGTCCGGATAAACGTCAAACAATATTTCACCGAACGAAGTTATGTTTTTCATTTAGATTTATTTTAATAGATAAAAAATATCAAGACGCAAACAACGATGACCGTTAGAGTAAGTCTAGAAGAAAAGTCTCTATACCGCCTTTTCATTGCGCCCCAAATTTTAGCTACAATAATCATAGCGATTGCAAGAGCAATTGTGAATAAAACACTTTGCAAGACGTTAAAAGTTCCACCATAAATAGAGGCAATATTTTGACCGTTTAAAATATGACGATAAAGAATCTGTAGATGCAGCCAATAAACCAAGAGAGATTCTCTTCCTATATCAAGAACAAATGAAGTTTTTGTTTGTCGTTTCTCAGCATAATACCAGCATAATCCGAGCAGAAATAAAACATAGCCTAGTCTTTGAAAGAAGAAAGCCGGATGCGGTTTAACGGAAAAAGAGTTTAATTGAAATATTTCAGACAAGAAAAAATGACCTGCAAAAGCCAATCCCAAACCAATGATAGCTATTAAGTAAATGAATTTTTTCTCATTCCCCTTTTCGCGTTCTTGAAGAAAGAAGACGCAGACAATTGCGCCGGCAATTAAAAAGCCCATCCATGGAAATAGTGGAAAATATGAGCCGTTATTAGAATTAAAATAGTCTGCAATGAAGGGATGCAGGAATTTTGTGAAATCAATTTGCCAAAAAAGAGGTGAAATCAGAATTACTAAAAGGAAGCTAACTATAAGGAAAATACTGTAATGCTTATCAGAAACAAAAATTAGTCTTGCTATAAATATGAATAAAAGGCCAGCCGCAATACACTGAAGAATATCGACGTTATACGCAGCTAACATCATCTGCTGGTTTGCCCGTTCATGTATGAGTCTGATTGAAAGGAATGGGATATGAAGAGAATAGCCCACTAAAAAGACCATCCCTATTCTAGCAAGTTTCTTCCAGAATTTCATTCCGAATTTTCTAAGCTCATCTAAATTCTTTTGAGTTGAAAGGATGAAAGCGAAGCCGGAGATAAAAAGAAAGGAAGGTGCAACAAGGCCGTTTACAAAATTCAAATTATTGAACCAATCTGTTTCTTGTAAAGCAGGCTTGAGTAAAACATTGAAAGAATGCACTTCAAACATTACAAGCAGTGCCCACCCGCGAAGGAGATCAACAAAAATAAATCTTACTTTTTCTTTCAATATTCTTACAATTTTATATCTGTAGTAAAATCAGCAAAACTAAAATTTTTATAATGAAAAAATAGAATATTTTTGAAGATTCTCAAATCGAATTTAAAGATTTCTCCTTCTACTTATCAAGCAAGTACAAAACCAGGCTTTTAAGTTTAATAACGCTAAAATTTGTATATCCTGCTTCATCGGCGAGATTTTTAATAAACTCCGATCTAAGTCTGTGTTCAATTGGGGGACCAAAGTCTTCAACTTTATAATCCCACTCTAATATTGCTGTTCTATTCAGCGATACCCTGTAGGCTTCCTGCAGGGCTTTTTGATAATTGTCAACCTCATGGAATACAACTCCAAAAAAGGTCATATCAAAAGACTTATCATTAAAGGGCAATACTTCCGCAGGTGCAAGTTTTATAACAGAATCAGGGAGAAAATTATTTGCAGCACTAACCATACTTGGATTTGAATCAACGCCTGCAACAGTCAAGCTTCTTTTGTGAAATGCTTCGGCAAATAAGCCGCTGCCTGTTCCGATGTCTAAAACAGACTGGATCTTTTTGCCCTCAAGAGATGAATTAACGACCCTCTCGATTTCCAGGCGTTCAACTCTTTCCGGAGTGCGCAGTCTGTCTGCACCCTGATTAAACACCCTATCATTAGTTGAAGAAGAAGAATGGTGATGATGTTCCGACGCGTGTGAATGTTTATCGTTCATAAATTTCATTAATCCTTTTATTCCGTTAGAGTCAATTAATAAAGAAAAGATTCTAGTTTAAAATATGCACACCTCAAGGCGCACAAATAATTCTTATTGAGATCTAAAAATATTTAACAAAAACTTATCTATCTTGTACTGTTCTCTGCAGCATCCAGTAAGGATATGCACGAGGCGGTTTGCTTAATTCATCAAGTCTACTAACCTCTTCCGGCGACATTTCCCAATCGGATGCCTTCATGTTTTCGGCTAACTGTTCTTTTGTCTTCGCTCCGATTATTACTGACGATACAGCAGGCCTTCTCAATAAATAATTAATCGCAGCCTGAACGATTGAAGTGCCATGACCTTTAGCTATTCGTTCAAGCTCGTCAACAATGTCAAATCCTTTTTCTTCATCAAACTGAAGAAATTGATTCTCGGGATCAGTTCGTCTTGAGTCATTAGGGCGAGGTTTTCCTCTGCGGTATTTGCCGGTTAAGAAGCCGCCTCCTAAGGGGCTCCATGGAAGTATTCCAAGTTTTTGATCTAAACAAAGAGGAACCATTTCGTTTTCCAAATCCCGTGCAATTAAAGAATAAAATGCTTGAAGCGTAACAAATTTTTCTAAATTCTGTCTTTCGGAAATTGATAAAGCTTTCATCAACTGCCAGCCGGTGTAGTTTGATACGCCCAAGTAGCGGACCTTTCCCGCACGAACCAAATCATCAAGTGCACGAAGTGTTTCTTCAAGAGGTGTATAAGGATCAAAGCTGTGAACTTGATACAGGTCAATATAATCTGTTCCTAATCGTTTTAAGCTTGCATTACAATTTTCAAATATATGATGGCGTGAAAGTCCAACATCATTTGGTCCCGTTCCGGTTCTGCCCCTTACTTTAGTGGCAAGAATAATTTCCTTTCGTCTTTCGCCGAGGGCTTTTCCAAGCATCTCCTCGGATAATCCTTCTGAGTAAACATCTGCGGTATCAAAGAAATTTATTCCCCCGTCAAAGGCTAAGTTTACCAGACCAGTTGCTTCTTTTTGTTCGAGCTGTCCGATGCTCTTCCAGTAGCCTTTTCCCCCGAACGTCATTGCTCCGAAGCAAATTTCGGAGACTTTTACCCCGGTGTTTCCAAGATATCTAAGTTTCATATTTTCCCTCCAATAAATATTAAAAATTGTTTAAAACAATCCGTCGATTGATAAATATCTTTCGCCAGTATCGTAATTGAAAGTCAGTATAGTTTTCCCTGCAGAAACTTCTTTTAGTTTTTGAGCAACCGCGGCTAATGCTGCGCCTGATGAAATTCCAATTAACATACCTTCTTCTTTTGCAGCGCGTTGAGTATATTCAAAAGCTTCTTCTTTAGTTACTGAAATTGTTCCGTCAAGTAGAGATGTATCAAGATTCTTTGGAATAAAACCCGCGCCAAGACCCTGTAACGGATGCGGACCCGGTTTTCCACCGGAAATAACAGCAGAAGCAGACGGTTCAACTGCAAACACTTTAATATTAGGAAATTTACTCTTCAGGACCCTTGCAACACCTGTAATATGTCCGCCTGTACCAACGCCGGTGATCAGATAATCTATTCCGTCAGGAAAATCAGCAACGATTTCCTTAGAAGTAAAATTCACATGAGCTTCAATATTTGCCGGATTATCAAACTGCTGCGGTATCCAAACCTTTGGATTACTTGCAGCAATTTCTTTTGCTTTTTCAATAGCGCCTTTCATTCCAAATTCGCGTGGGGTAAGCTCAAACTTTGCGCCATAAGCAGACATTAATTTTCTTCTTTCAATTGACATAGAGTCAGGCATGACTAGTATAATTTCATAGCCTTTAACGGCAGCTACCATAGCCAGTCCAATACCTGTATTGCCGGACGTAGGTTCAACAATAACACTGCCTTTTTTTAATATCCCTTTCTTTTCAGCATCTTCAACCATTGACAAAGCGATTCTATCTTTTATGCTGCCACCGGGATTAGCTTTTTCCAGTTTAACCCAAACATTATTCTTATCTCCGAAAAGCTTGTTAATTCTTATATGAGGTGTATTGCCTATTGCTGCTAAAACATTATTGTATTTCATTTTTTCGTCCTTAAATTATAAATTCTATTGTTTTAAAATAATCTTCGTTCGATCTTACCTTCACTTCAATTTTGCTATATACAACCGAGTTTGGCGGAACACTTTGCGTAATCCAAGCATTACCTCCGATTATACTATTTTTACCAATGACAGTTTCTCCGCCTAAAATTACAGCTTGAGAATAAATTATAACATCGTCTTCGATGGTTGGATGGCGCTTAATGTTTGCAAGCGACTTATCAACACTCAAAGCGCCGAGGGTAACGCCCTGATAGACCTTAACGTTTTTCCCTATTTTAGTTGTCTCACCAATTACAATGCCTGTTCCATGATCAATAAAAAATGGAGAATCAATTTCTGCTCCGGGATGAATATCAATTCCGGTTGATTGATGAGCATGTTCCGTTAAAATTCTTGGAATGATAGGAATTTTTATTTTGTATAATTCGTGAGCAAGCCTGTAAATAAGAATTGCCATAAATCCAGGATAAGCTAAGATAACCTCATCCACGCTTTCGGCTGCAGGGTCTCCTTTATATATAGCCTCTGCATCTTCCCAAAGCATATCGTGGACGAAAGGAATTCTTGTTATAAACTGATTAGCCCTTTTTTCAAGATCAACATCAGAAATTTCGGTTGTCAGCTTCAACAGCGAAATGAGATTTCGTTCAAGAAGTTGAAGTTTTGATACAACATCTTCCTGGGAATAATAAAATTTATTAGAAAAATGCGGGAAGAGAAAATCCTTTAACTCATTCAAGAAGTCTATTGATTCAATTTTCATCGAAGCATTGCATGAATGCAGTTCTCGTTTCACTAAAAGCTTATTTGCAAATTCAAAATAAGGAGAATCCTTTTGAATTTTGTTTATCATATTTTACTCACCAAGTTATCGTAAAAACCATATAAAACAGTAAGTGAAATTTATGAAAAATTTATCCAAGCTATTGTAAGCATGTAAACAGAAGTGCGCTGCGCCAACTATCGTAAATTATTAAAAAATGAAGTTAAATAGATACCCAACAATTATTATCCCTACTCCTACAACTCCTACGAAAGTAAATATTAAAGGAAGTTTTAACACCTTCTTTAAGATAATTGTCTCCGGGAGTGATAATCCAATAACCGACATCATAAAAGCTAATACAGTTCCAAGAGCCGCCCCTTTTTCCAGCAATGCTTGAACAATAGGGATTATACCTGCAGAATTAGAATACATCGGTATTCCTATTAATACAGCAGCGGGAACAGACCACCATACTCCTTTTCCCATTAATCCAACCATAAAGTTTTCGGGAACATAGCCATGAATTCCAGCCCCAACAGCTATACCTAATACAACATAAATCCATACTTTTCCAACTATTTCTTTTACTTCATCAACCCCATAAGATATTCTTTTTGCAAATGTGATTTTATCTTCTTCCATAATTACTGAATTACCTGCTTTTACCTGATATACCCAATCTTCAACAAATCTCTCAAGTTTCAGTTTGCCAATAACAAAGCCCGAAAACATCGCAATAAATAAACCGGATGACATATAGATCAGTGCTGTCTTCCACCCAAACAATCCGAAAAGAAGTACTACGGCTACCTCATTTATCATAGGTGCGGCAATAAGAAAAGAAAATGTTACGCCGAGAGGTACGCCAGCTTCAACAAATCCAAGGAACAATGGAATTGCTGAACAAGAGCAGAAGGGAGTTACAATGCCAAGCATACTTCCAAGCACGTTTCCCATAAATAGTTTTTTATCTCCAAGCATTTTACGTGTTCGCTCTGGAGAAAAGTAGGAGCGAATTATTCCAACTACAAAAACGATTAGTATAAGAAGCAAGAGTACTTTTGGCACTTCAAAAAGAAAAAAGCTTATTGAGTTTGTTAAGTGTGAATCTTTAGGGAGTTTAATTAAGCCGAAGATTATTAAATCAGTTAGGCTTTGAAGACTTAAATAAAAGAAAAGCCAAGCCGGTACAAGTAGAAGCCATAGATAATAATATTTCCTATTTAGAATCATAGTTACAGGGTATCCCTTTTAATAAATAATTTTCTTTATATACATATTCTGAGCTAAGCTTATTTTATGGACAAATATTAGGCGCTTTAACAGTGCCTTCTTCTACCACCTTGAAATATTTCTTCTGAAACCATAGGGATACATTTACAAGGCCAATTAAAACAGGAACCTCTACTAGCGGACCAATAACGGCTGCAAAGGCTTCTCCTGAATTAATACCAAATACTGCTACTGCCACCGCTATAGCAAGTTCGAAATTATTACTTGCTGCGGTAAATGAAAGAGTTGCAGTTTTAGAATAATCCGCGCCCACTTTTCTACCAAGATAAAAGGATACAAAAAACATTATGATAAAATAAAAGACCAATGGGATCGCTATCCTTACAACATCCAGGGGGATCTTCACAATGTATTCACCTTTAAGAGAGAACATCACAACAATAGTGAATAGAAGCGCAATTAGCGTTATGGGAGAAATCTTAGGTAAGAATTTATGCTCATACCATTGTTTACCTTTTAGTTTAAGAAGGGAGAATCGAGTTATAATTCCCGCAATAAATGGAATACCAAGATATATGAAAACACTTTCTGCTATTTGTACTATTGTTATATTAACTTTAAATGTTTTTAACCCAAGTGCCGAGGGAAGGACAGTTAGGAAAACATAAGCGTAAACTGAAAAGAACAATACCTGGAAGATTGAGTTAAAAGCAACCAATCCGGCAGCATATTCTGTATCTCCTTTCGCAAGTTCATTCCACACTATAACCATTGCGATGCAGCGTGCAAGACCAATCATAATGAGACCAGCCATGTATTCTGGATAGCCCCTCAAAAAGACTATTGCCAGTAAGAACATTAGTACCGGTCCGATAATCCAATTCTGAATAAGGGAAAGTAATAATACCTTTGTATTTCTAAATACATCTCCAAGCTCTTCATACTTAACTTTTGCAAGCGGAGGGTACATCATAAGTATTAAACCTACAGCAATTGGAATATTTGTCGTTCCGCTTTGAAATGAGTTCCAGAAGTTTACAATTCCGGGATAAAGATACCCGGAGAATACGCCAACAAACATTGCAAGGAATATCCACAAAGTTAAATATCTGTCAAGGAATGAAAGTCTTTTTGATAATACAGTCATTTATTATCCTTTATCTTTTCTGGTAGGTACTTTATGTAAAGCGATTGATTACTTACCATATTATTTCTTGAAGTTCATCTTTTAATATTTTTTTATATTAGATATTTTGAAGCCAATGGGCTAAGGTAGATTTATTCGGTAATTTGCCAGTATGAATGACCTTCCCATTTACCACTAGGCCGGGAGTGCTCATAATGCCGTAGCTCATTATCTCCCTATAATCGGTTACCTTTTCTATTACTGCATCTATGCTATTTTCAGCGACTACTTCCCTGCATAGCCTCTCAAGATTTACGCAGTTAGTGCAGCCCGGACCGAGTACTTTTATATTTATCATTATTACCTCCCTATTATTTCTTTTATGTTTTATTTATTCTAAACAGAGTCATCTATTAAATATGAAAAGAATTACACCGGATGATTGATGTTCTTATAGAATTCATAAAACTCTTTTTTTATTTCATCTCTTATTTGTCTAAATACTGATAGTATTTCTTCCTCAGTTCCCTGAGCCTCTGCAGGGTCTTCAAATCCTATGTGTAATTGCTTCCCTACATTACCAATAAATATTGGACAAGTTTCTTTAGCATTATCGCAAACAGTTATTACATAATCAAAAGGCTCATTAAGAAACTGATTTACGCTCTTTGGATAATTTTTTGAAAGGTCGATTCCCACTTCATTCATAACTTTAATAGCTTTTGGATGGACAATAGAGGAAGGGTATGTTCCCGCAGAATACACTTTGAAGTCCGGGTTAAAAGACTTTAGGAATCCCTCTGCCATTTGACTGCGACAAGAATTTCCAGTGCAAAGAATTAGTATTTTCATAGTGGTTCGTTTCAATATTTAGTTAACTAACGAAGTGTTTGTTAAAAATCAGAATTTACTGCAAACAGTTATTCTATCAACCTTTTGAATTTTCTGTTTATCTGATATGATTAGATTGTCATCTGATATCCAGAAATCAAGAGTTGAGAGAATTGAAGATATTCTTTTATCAGATGGTCTGGGATTAATCATATAATTGACCCATTTACCGTCTTTTTCTTCAATTATAAAGCCAGTATCTCGTAAAATGCTAAGGTGTTTTGATACAGTTGAAGTTGCCAGATTAAGTATATCCGTAATTTCGCATACGCATAAAGATTTCGTCTGCAGCATCTTTAGAATTCTCAGCCTGTTCGGGTCTGAAAGAGTTTTAAATAGTTTGGTATTTTCTTTTATTAAGGCTGTCATATAATTTCACTTCGTTATATAACGAAATATATATTAGGTTAAATTAAAATGCAAATTAGCGAAATGTAAAAACGGAGATTGTATTCTTAGGGAATGTTTATTTCTTCCAAAACGGTTTTATGAACTTGTTTTGCCTTTTTGCAATGATTATAAAGATTATGCCCACAATCAAACAAAACACTGTAGCTTGAATTGAATTTTCAGGTCCAAATAATCCGCCGGTTATAATTTCTGGTCCTGAGATTTTACTAGTAAAGAGACTTTTGGTAATAATATTTCCTGAAATTACTGCGCCATAGATTCCTGCTTCAGCAAAGTTCCATGCAAAATGCAAAAATATAGGCAGCCAAAGGTTCTTTGAATAGATATAAGATGCCGCAAGTAAAACACCCGCTTGTATTGCAATTGACATAGCAGAAAAGATAGAACTATTTTTATTCTGGAGGTGTAAAAGCCCGAATATAAGTGCTGAAACAACTAACGCTATTGTGCTGCTGAGTTTCTCTTCAGTAAGACGAAATATTATACCTCTAAATAAAATCTCTTCAAATATTGCGGAAGTAAGAGCTATTGCAAAACCGGGCAAGACAAATGAAATTGGATTAATGTTAAGAACAGTATAGCCTCCGTATGTATATATAACTAAAATGACTAACGATTGTAATATAAAGCCTACTGAAAATCCAATACCGGCATTTTTTCCAAAGTGAGTAAATTTTAATTCGGTTATTTGTCTCTTTTCATAAAAGCTAAATAAAGTAATATAGCTTGCTAAAGCTAGCGATGCGATTAAAATACCGATTATTACGCTTTTATAATCCGCACTAATGTGAACCTTTTCAAGTAGGGATTGTCCCCCGAGCTGACCTATTGCAACGGCGCAGCCAATTACTATTATTCCAATAATGATTTTGGTTAGGGGATTGTATAGAAATTTTCTTTTCAATATTAGTATCCAGATATGAATTAAAAGTTTAGTTAAATACTTCGAAATTGAGGAAATTAAATTACAAGATATGAAGCAAAATAAAAATTGCATAATAAAATGAAAAACATTTAAACTATATCAAGTAAGTGAATTTGATAGACTAAGATTATATATTCGTTCAATAGTTAAGGAGAGTCCGGCTATGGGATAATCACCATTATTAAAGCGAATATTGTTTAATGAGAAATAGATAATACAATACTTATTTAGAATTATCCAGCAGCATTTTTTCCGGCATCTGAACAGCGACAACCCTTCCGCGTGCGGTAATTTCCCCGTTTGCAGAAACCGTAATTTCCGAAATTACTTTTCTAGCTTTTATTTCAATTACCTTACCTCTCAATTCAAGTTCGATGTTAAGGGGTGTTGGTTTAAGATAATCAACCTGAAGAGAAGCGGTAACAAATCTAAACGGCGGTTCACTACCGGGTTGTCTTCCCTCAGCTTTGTATGAGGCTAAGGCTGCCGTTCCTGTCCCATGGCAATCAACGAGTGAAGCTATAATTCCTCCATATACAAAACCCGGTATTGCTATATGATAAGGCTTCGGAGTATAGTGGGAAATTGTTTCTTCCCCATCCCAGAAGCTTTTGATTTGGTGACCCTGTTCGTTTAATCGTCCGCAGCCGTAGCAATAGCTAAGATCATCGGGATAGTAGTCTTGTATCGATTTTATTTCCATATTAACCTCAATAAGAATTATATTAATAGCCTATTGCGAGTAAAACCAATCCCGCAGTTATTCCAAAAATAAAATTAAAAGCTTTTACTTTCATTGTATCTTTAACAGAGTATGAAAGCAAAGGTAGAAGTCCATGTCCATCCTGCACCATCGAACTTGTCAGGAGAACTGAAAATGGTATTAGTCCTCTTGCAAAAAGAGTTACAAAAATTAAATGGGGACCTGATTCCGGTAGAAGCCCTATTAAAGCGCCAAGGAAAAGAAACGCTATTTTATAATGCGAAGTAAATTCTTCCAGGTGAATATATTTCATTCCAATAGCAACCAAAAGCAGCGCGCCGAATGTCCACAATGCTGTTTTCCAAATATGCTTTTTAACTATATGTTCGAAGATATGATCTTTTAGGTAGTGTTTAAAATTCTTTTCTTTAGGATGCACTACTAAATCGCCGCATGATGAGCATGTTTTTATTTTAAATCTTTTTACAATAATATCAGTGAGAAATCCCCCGAGAATTCCAAGAATAAAAAGCACAGCGAATAAGATTACTGCCCATTTAGGGAACATCGCAAGCATAACAAATGCTTCGTCTCCCGATACTGAAATCATAGAACCGCTTAATGCTCCGAAACTTATTAATCCGTGCAAATATAAAGAGACATTAGTAAAGCCGCCAACACAACCGGGTACAGTACCGATCAGCGAAGCAACAACATATTGCGCTCCTTTAGCTTTGCCTGTTAAAAAGGATTCGATCTTTCCCTTTGTCCATACATTTATCAAATCAACTATTATCATCATCACCGTAACGAGCAAGGTTATCTCAATAGTATCGCCCAAGACTTTTAATAAAAGTTCATTCATTTTAAATATATGTTAAGTTTCTGAACCATGATTTACTTGATTTTAGGATTTCCTTGATTGAAAAAATAAATTCAGCACGTATTTTAATAATAATTTCATATTGATTTATAAAATCAAGGTTAAAAGATATTAATTTCTGAACCATGATTTACCTGATTATATAATTTCCTTGATTAAAAATTAAATTCAACAAGTATTTCAAAATCATTTCAAATTGATTCATAAAATCTTTTAATCCTTTAATCAAGTAAATCAAGATTCAGATTATTATTATGCAATCTCTTAAACTCCAAACTCTTTGCCCCAAAATTTATTAACAAACCAACTTCCATATTATAGGCTTCCAAATAATTTATTGCCTGTGCTAAGTGGACATCTTCCAATCGTATTATCGCTTTCAGCTCAACCATAATTTTTTCTTCAACAAAAAAGTCGACCCTTCTTGTACCAATATTAAACTCTTTATAAAATATCGGCATTTCTTTTTCTCTCTCAAAACTTAGTGCACCCATATCCATTTCAATAGCCAAAGCTCGCTGGTAGATTACCTCTTGAAATCCATTACCCAAAATAGAATGCACTTTCATCGCACAGCCGATAATGAGTTTAGTTAATTCTTCATATTTCATTGTCTGATCTATGATTCCCCCAATTTCTTGATTCCCTTGATTAAAAGAATAAATTCAACAAACATTGCTAAATTAATTTATTATTTTAATATATAAAATCCTTTAAATCCTTTAGCCGGGTGAATCCTGGTTAAGAGATATTAATTTTTGAATCATGATTTACTTGATTATAGGATTTCCTTGATTAGGAAATTAATTCAGCAAGTATTTCATATCGATTTATAAAATTTCTATAATCCTTTGGCCGAGTGAATTCCGGTTCAGACAAAATATTAATAACAATAACATTGACTTTATTTTTATTTCCCACCATATCTTACCGAATATGAATGAGTAATGGTACATATTATCTCGATCTTTTCTTGCCTAATTATTATATTTAAATATTGTATTAAAATATAAAAGGGAAGTTTACATGGTAAAAATTATAGGCGGGGTATTCGGCAAACCTAAAGGCAAATCAGGCAATTATGTTTATAGAATCATTAACGGCATACCATTTGCTTCACTAAGACCTGAAAAATATAATGCAAGCCAAAGCGATTCAGCAAAAGCTAATAGAGGAAGGTTCGGCACTTCAATTCAATTTGCTAAATATATTAATTCAATCCCCGAACTTTCTCAAATATGGAAATTCTCTAAAATAAAAGGAAATACTTCTTTTAATAAATTAGTGAAGTATAATATTAAATCTATTCACGATGGCTTGCTTACCACTTCTAATATCATCACTCCCAATTTAGCAACACATTTTGCGAATACGAAAATTATTTCATTCGATGGGATAACAATAAAATTCAATATAAGTTTAAATAATAACACAAAAGCGCCTAAAACAAATTCCCCGTTATTGATTTATGCTGTAATAGCATTTCAAAATCCCAAGCCTAGGAATAAGGTTCCAATTTCAATAACGCATATATCAAAGGAAATAACATTTTCAGAAATCGAAAGTGCTAATGAATTACAACTAAATTTAACTACATCTCAAAATAAATTACAGGGTAAGTATAAGTCCTGCATTATTTATTTGACCGCAATACGCGATATACATATACCAAAGAATGCTATTTACTCTTCTCCCTATTCTATGTTATTCCCTCTTACAAAGAAGAAAGAAGAAGCGGATAATAAGCTAACTAAATTATAATTCACGTTACTGAATAATAGAATACAAGAAAGATGTTGTATTGGAGTAATTGAAAGCAGCAGCTCTAGCTAATTACTTCATTATTCAAATAAACTAAGGTTTGCGTAATATTAGTCATAATGTATGTGCAGATAGGTTAGAAGTTCTATTAAGAGAAATGATTCTTCAAATAAAATCCAATATTGCATTTATGATTGTAAGCGGGTGAGGCGGGCATCCGGGTATATATAGGTCAATTTTTATTTCGTTCAAGAAGCTTCGATTTAATACATCCGATTCTTCAAATACTCCGCCGCTAATAGTGCAAGCTCCAACTGCAATTACTATTTTCGGGCTGTTCACGCTTTTATAAGCATCCATTAAAGCCGGCGCCATATTTTTCGTAATAGGTCCTGTAATTACTATTCCATCCGCATGTCGCGGCGAAGCTACAAAATCGATTCCAAACCTGCCCATGTCAAAATTCACATTTCCACAAGCAGCCAGTTCCATCTCACATCCATTGCAGCCTCCGGCAGATACTTGTCGAAGCTTTAATGAGCGCCCGAATATTTTATGAATTTCCTTTCTCGACTCAATCGCTTCCTTTTCGTAGTCAACAAATAATTCTCCTGAGGTAATTATTAAGTTATCTCTACCGGTACTGCCTAATTTATATTCATTAGTAAACTTAATTGCTCCCGTTTGACAAGCACGTTCACACTCGCCGCAGAATATACACTTACCCAAATCAATAGAAAGAGGATTTACTTTTATAGCGTTCGTAGGGCAAACATTTTCGCAATCTGAGCAAGGGCCAGTGCATTTCGATTCATCAATTACCGGGTATCCTCGATGTGTAGATAAAATCTTTGCGTTTTTGATATCAGGAATCGCCTGATAGCCGTGTTGTCTTCTAAGTTTAATTAAGTCTAACATATTTACCTAAACTAATTTTACAGATCGAATCCACTGTAAGAAAGATTAAAACTCTTATTGCATAAAGGAAAATCAGAAATCCCTTCATCCCGCACTGAAAGCGAAACAGCAAACCAATTATGAAACGAGGGATCCTTTATTTTTATTCTCTTAATTTTATTATCGTTGCCGGTTATAATAACATGGGCAATTTCGCCGCGCCATCCTTCTACGAGGGAGACAACTAATCTATTTGGCTCGAGTGGTTGTACAGGCTTATTGGTTTCTCCTTCAGTAAAATTTCCCAATTGGTCATTAATAATCTTTACCGATTGTTGTATCTCAATAAACCGAATGTAACTACGTGCAAAAACATCACCTGAATCTAAAGTAAGTTTATGCACAGGGAAAAATTCATAAGCGCCGAACGGATGATCTGAGCGTATATCAAGAGCAACTCCGCTTGCTCTTGCAGAAGGTCCCACCATACCAATTTCTATTGCTGTAGCCTTATCGACAACACCTGTCTTTTCAAATCTCTCTAAAACAGACGCCGAAGAAAATAAGACCTCTGCAGCAAGTGCAGTCTCATCGTTCACTTGATTTACAGTGGATGATATTTTCTCTCCAAGTTCAGGTGAAATATCAAAATTAACTCCGCCCGGTATAATTAAACTTCTACCAAAACGATTTCCGCATATTGCCATAGTTGTATTAATTATTCTCGTCCTAAGCGCACCAAAAACCGAGTTCCCCGTTAAATAGCCAACATCGTTTGAAAGAGCCGACAAGTCTCCTAAATGTATTGCCATTCTTTCTAACTCAAGAGCTATAGTACGTATTAACTTTGCCCTTCTGGGTATAGATGTATTAGAAAGTGATTCAATAGCTCGAGCAAATGTACCGGAATGTCCAATTACCGTATCTCCAGCAATAGATTCAGAGAGTTTTTGAAGATATAAGGGGCGAGCATTGTTTTTCACAAACAGATACTCAACTCCCCTATGCTGAAACCCCAGCTTTATTTCAAGATGATATATCTTTTCGCCATGACAAGAAAACCTAAAATGTCCGGGTTCTATTATTCCTGCGTGAATTGGACCAACGCCTACTTCATGAACCTCTTCCCCCTTCATACTAAAAAACTCATACGGAATTTCCGAGCTATCAACTCCTGCAATACCCTTCCTTAAAGGCTTTAACCATGGATGACCCTCCGGCTTAATCTTGTATTGTTCAAAAAACTCTCTCTCAAATAAATGAGCCGAAGGTATTTCCGGAGTGATTGATTGATATTCTTTTTGTGAAGTAAACTTAGTTGAAGCTATAAAAAGCTTTGAAGAGTTGTCATCAGCGGCAATTGCATACAGTACAACATCACCGTTATCTTTATCACCGAAAAATTGTACTAATCTTTTTCCGGACCTAATTTTCTCTATTAATTGATCTCTTAAAACTTCTACCTTCAATCGAGGAATATCGTGTAACGCAACAGACTGAAGATTTTTTATTTCTATCCAGCTCAACTAAAACTCCAAATTAATGAAAGAAGCCGGCGGCACTATTTAAAAGAGTATACATCTGCTGCGGCATATTTATTCCGATTACCAAGAGAATGAAAAGTAAAACTAATTGCGGGACATAGGCGCTAAGTCCTAATCTCTGCTCTCCGGGCTGCTCAGATGATATTTCACCAAAAGCCATCTTAAATACTGCGCCGCCCATTCCAAAGGTTATTATTATTAAAAATATAAAGAACGGTATTGCAAGCCAGCTCAGTCCGCTTAACCACAGAGCCTTTACTATTAGAAACTTACTTAAGAAAATTGGAAAAGGAGGCATTCCAATAATAGCCAGCGTCGAAAAAATCCATAGCCATCCTGTACGAGGATCTTTCTTTAGCAATCCGTTAACATCGTCAATCTTTTTACTTTTATAAAGATGAAGAATATTTCCTGATGTTAAAAACAACGAAGCTTTTGATAAAGAGTGAGCAAGAATATGGAGCATTACAGCAAAGATGCCAAATTTTCCCAGCGATATTCCTATAAATATAATTCCCATATTTTCTATTGAAGAATAGGCAAGCATTCGCTTATAGTTCTTTAACCTTAGCATAAATACAGCGCTGACCATTATAGATAGAAAACCTGTTAGCAAAAAAAGAAAATTTGAGAAGCTTTCTAAATGTGCGCGTATTAGAATTTCCTGCACACGGATTAGGCCAAGCAATGCTGAATTAAGCAGCGTACCTGATAGCAAAGCTGATACTGGTGAAGGAGCTTCAGAGTGTGCATCGGGAAGCCATGCATGTATTGGAGCTATTCCAATCTTTGTTCCAAGTCCTACGAACAAGAAAGCAAAAGATACTTTGAGCCAGAACGGATTTATTTCTGCCGCCCGGTTATATAAATCATTAAAATATAGTGAATTTATACTTCTGCTTCCGATTGAAAGAAGAATTATTCCGACAAACGCCAGTGCTATTCCTATTGAACAGATAAAAACATATTTCCAAGCAGCCTCAAGCGAAGATTTTTTCTTTTCAAAATAAATAAGTATTGCGCTAGTTAATGTTGTTGCTTCTATAAATACCCATAACAATGCCAAGTGAGTTGATAAAATTACACCGGTCATTGCAGTAACAAATAAAAGAATCTCTATAATGTAAATTGATTCCTGCCTGGCATTCAGGTTATGAGCCTTAAAGTAAAACAAGCTATAAACCGAAACACTTGCAAAAACAATAGTCATTACCGAGAAAAAGAAAATCCCAATAGAATCAAATTGAAAATAAGATATCAACCAATTAGGGAGTATGTACCATTGGATATTTAACCATTGAGCGATAGTTATTAAGACATAAACCGCAGCAGAGCCAACTAATGCAATACGATTGACAATTCTATTTTTCGCAATCAAACCTATGAGGCCGAATATAACCGGGAGAAATAGCACTATACTTATCATCGTTAATCCTTCAATTCAGTCAATACGTCAATATGATTACCATCGTACATCTCCTGGATTTTGTTAAAGAATATTACGAACAAGAAAATACCGACGAACAAATCCAAAAGCACTCCGATATTTACCAGCATCGGCATTTCGTTAGCAACAGAAAGTGATAGAAGGAAAATTCCGTTCTCTAACATCATATAGCACAAAATATGAGTGATGATTCTTTTACGGTTAACTATCAAGAATAAACTTGCTACGATAAGAACTATTGAAATTCCAAAGTAAAGAGGTTTAATTCCTGCATTTGTTTTCGCAGCCCAGAAAGCTGCTACAAATCCAAACATAAAAATAGCGCTCGCAATAAGCACTGAATAAAATTGTGATATGTACGGTTCGATCTCTCTACCGATTTCATTTTTACGAATAACCTTTAATAAAAAATAGGGTATAACGATAGTCTTAATAATCAGCGTTTCAACGATTAGGAAAGCAATATTTAGCCAGTTGATTTCTTTTATATCTACAACCACCAGTAAGAATAGAAGCGTGCCCTGTAAAGCCAAGATCTTTACGTATGCTTCTATCCTGCTTGCTGCAAAAACATAAAGCATACTAGTACCAAGCAGAATTATAATTATGTTGGACATTAAAAACCTCCCCGTAAAAAGAAAGCAATCACTGCAAAAGCCGTCAACGAAAGAGCCGTCATTAGAAAAATAAATTGCGGGACATGAGAAATTCTTAATCGTGCAATTAAAGATTCAACAAAACCGACCACCATAAAAACTAAAAAAAGAATGAAAGCGAATAAAGGTAAAGCTTCAGCTAATGTTAAAAATGATGGAATCAATAAGTTTGCAATCAGCATAGAAATAATCACCATCTTCAATGATGTTGCATATAAAATAAATGCAAGGTCGGGACCTGAATAATCAAGAATCATTACTTCGTGAATCATCGTAAGTTCAAGATGAGTATTAGGGTCATCGACCGGCAGGCGGCTTCCTTCTGAAAGCAGCATAATGAAAAGAGAGACGACCAATAAAATTTTCACAAGTACCGTATAGCCGGCGCTCATATTTAGCACAGAGAAAATTGCATTGAAAGAAATTTGATTTGTTAACAATGCAAGAGAGCCCATAATAATGAAGAAGGCAGTTTCGACAATTGTAGAAAAAGTTGCCTCTCTACTCGCGCCCATTCCTTCAAAGCTGCTTCCAGTGTCAAGAGCAGCTAGAATCATCATAAACTTTGAAAGTCCCAGTGCATAAGAAAACAAAACAAAATCACCAGGCAAACTTATTATCGAACCGGCAAAAGGAATAGGGATAATCATTAAAGCAAATATAGTTGCAGCTATATTTATGGAAGATGAAATTTGAAATACGAAAGAGGTGGTTTTGCTAATCACCTCTCCTTTTCGGACGAGCTTAAAGAAATCATAATAAGGCTGCAAAACTGATGCGCCTTTTCTACCTGCCCAGATAGCCTTTACCTTATTTATTAAGCCAGTAAAAAGGAAAGGTGAAATAATTATTAATATGAACGGAATATATCTCATCTTAGCTCACTCCTAAAATCCAGATAAGAAGAAATACTAAAAAGATTAATCCATAGATGATATACTGCTGCATCTTTCCGCTTTGTATCCAAGAAAATAAATTTAAGGATTTCTTTAAGAATTTAAGATTAGGTTGAATTAGAAATCTTTCAAAGAAATCCTGTGAGTGACTTTCTAATGATGCTTCTTTAGGAAAGAGTACGGGTTCTTTCTCTACATTAATTTTCTGCGGAACGAATTCAGAAACAAGACTTAAAAATGGCTGCGCATAAGAACTGCTTGAATATTGTAATCGACTGCTGCTTTGTTGATAGCCGCAATCCCAGGTTTTGAAAGACTCGACTTTCTTTTTCTTTAGAAGAAGAGAACGAATCAGGTAAAAGAAAATTATTAAGACGCCAAAGATTAAAAGATAATTAGAAAGTAATTTCATATTTACTTGAATTTGTGCTAAGTCAGAGAAAGAACTTGCCGGTAAAAATTGTTTTACTGCATTGCCAAGAAGAATAAATGCAAGGTATGGGAATAGTCCAACAATAAAGACTATTACTACAAGGAATACCATTGGAATAAGAAGAGAGGAATCCTTTTCGTTTGGTTGATTATGAAGCTTAGAACGGGGTGACCCAAGGAATGCGATTCCATATACTTTAGTAAAGCTTAACAAAGCCATTGCGCCTATAAATGCTAAACCCGAAATGCCGAGTACAGCAGAGATATTTATTGAAAGATCTTTTACAGAGAAGCAGTTAATTAGTCCGAGATAGATTAACAGTTCACTAATAAATCCGCTTAATAACGGTAATCCGCTAATTGCAAGAGATGATATTAAGAATAAAAAGGAAGTGGCGGGTAAATGCTTTATTAGTCCACCGAGCTTATCAATATTTCGTGTGTGAGTTTGAGAGTATACTACTCCGGAGCCATAAAACAATGCACTCTTGAAAGTAAAATGATTCAGTACGTGCAGTATTGCTCCGAAGAAGCCTAAGAATGCAATTGTATTATTATTGTATGCTAATCCGAGCATCCCCGTGCCAATACCAATTCCTATTATACCGATATTTTCAATACTCGAGTAGGCTAATAGTTTCTTCAAATCCTTTTGAGAGATTGCATTTGCTATACCTGTTACGCCTGTAATTAAAGAAACGGCAAGGACAAAATATGCCAATTTTGCATTTGTGGATCCGCTAATCAGAACTATTCGAAGAATTCCGTAGATACCGGTTTTGATCATAACACCCGACATAAGTGCAGACACTCCTGTTGGAGCTGCTGGGTGTGCCTTGGGCAGCCATGTATGCATAGGAACAAATCCTGCTTTTGTACCGAATCCTATAAAGAAGAGAACAGTAAGCAGGACTGAAATTGTGTTTGAATTATTCAATACAATATGGAACGAATTAAAATCGAGAGATCCAGAAGATGATGATACCCATGCAAATGCTGTAATTAAAAATGCCGCACCAATTTGCATGGCGATCATATAATAAATACTTGCCTTACGGACCTCAACAATATTGTTTTCAAAACTTACTAGAAAGAATGAGGAAATTGACATTACTTCCCATGCTATCATAAATAATATTGCATTCTGCACTATAACAACGAGCATCATTGAGGCGGACATCAATCCTAAAAAGAAATAATATGATGATAAGGCAGATCTATTTCCGTAGTACATCTTCATGTAGCCGGTAGAATAAATAGCTGCAAGCAGAGAGCCAATAGAAATGATGAGCACAAATACTGCAGCTAATGGATCTAACCGAAGGAATGAATTCCCTATTGGTTCGGATAAGAACAATTGAGTTTGTATTTGATTTCCTGTAATTAAAATATTTGTGGTTACAGGCAGAATGAAGACTTGAGCTAATGCGGTAAATACAAGAAATATTATTCCCTTAAAGTTTTCTTTAGTGAATAAGGCAAACACCCCACCGGCAAACAATATTATAGTTCCAATTAATAGGTAATTCATTGTATAAGATTACCTTTCTTTTGCCATTCCAATTCCTTTGTGCGAACGTATTCCAACAGTGCATCTTTTTCGATATGGTCTTTAAGAATTTCAAGAAAAGCCTTATCCTGGCACAAGTAAGATAATTTAGAAAGTACATTTAAGTGCATTTTAGGGCTTGCAGTGAACAAAACAAAAAGAGTATGAACCGGTTGTTTATCGAGTGCGCCAAACTCCAGGGGCTTAGCTAAATAACAAATAGAGATGCTTGCATTGTTTACGTCCGTTACAATTGGGGTACGGGGATGTGGTATTGCAATTCCATTGCCTATTGCAGTTGGCATTAACTCTTCACGACTTAACAGAGCATTTAGGATTTCTTCCTTCGATAAATTTCTCGGTGTATTAATCTTTTCTAATGCAATACGAAGTACGTCTTTAACATTTTCGGCGGCATCGAGAGATATAATCCCTCCATTTTCAATCAGCTTAGATAAAATCTCGGAACTTTGTGAAGCTGCTAAATTTATCAATGAAGGCGATAGCTCAATTTTGTTGCTTAAAATCCATTCATTTATTTCAGCGCGGTTGAATCTATATTGATGGTTTATACGATAGCAGGGGATTTTTTGATCCTTAATCCATCTATATACTGTCTTTTCAGATACCTGAAAAAGATTAACTATGTCTTTTATCTTTAATTCCATATAACTCCGGTACCAAACTTACAAATATTTCTAATAAAGTCTAAGTATAGGGGTACATTATCTTAATTGTCCACTAATGTCCTTGGTTTGGAGCTTAAAGATGAAGATATCTTCCAGGTTGATCAAAGATATTGAGAAAAGCCTCTTGCAAGAAAATTAGGGCATAGATTATTACTATTTCATAACTAAATAATCCGGGAATTTAATCATCAGCCATTAAATTAAATAGAAAGTTACTATCACAGTGCCAAATATTTTAAACAACAACGACCTTACAATCTATAAATATATACATTAAGAGGCCTCACCTAATCAAAAATCTGGAAGAGTCCAAATTATTTAACCTATGCGTACAATATTTTGAAAATATTATTAAAAAAATAACTGCGACATGATCATTTTAGATTAAATTCGAAAGAATTGGAGATTGGCCTGATACTTGCCTTTATCACTTAAAATTATTTGAAGAATGTCATTTATTTTGATTATTGTTTTCTTTTGATAAAAAAGTAATTGGTATGATTTAAGATCCAAAAGAGGAATTACATAGGTTACTTATCTATGTAATTATCGGGGAAAATATTGTCCTGACGTAAAAGAAACATTTACAATATTAAAGCCTAGTGAAGCAATTCTGAAATTAAAAAGTGTTATCAAGAGTTATGTCCTCTTTCATGAATCTGAATACTAGCTAATTAATATTCATAAAATGCTGAAGTTCAATATCCCTAAAGTAATGTATTGTTCTAACTAATTTTATTTAAAGTATCGATAAAACGATTGAATCAATAGCGACCACTAAATTATTTGTTGAGAAATTTCTGGATTTGGTCCCAGATTCAGATAAAAATTTTATTAGCAACTTTCTTAAGATTCATTAAAGGATAACATATAAGATCGATATTGAGAAAGCAAAAAAGGGTTAGGTAAACTGTCCGGCTGATTAAGGCCAGATCATGATTAAGCGAAAAACAATTTTAATGCAAAAATTCAAGAAGGTTTGCACAAAGGTTCAGTATGCAAAATTCAGGTTCAGTATTAAATATATTGTTGTTGCTGATAATTCTTATCAGTGCTGCTAAAGCTTCTCCGCAAGATTCGCTGGATATTATAGATACAACACTTCTTCGAAACAGCCATATAAATACTAATAAAACAGCTGAATTACAGAGCTCTGAGAATGAGGATGTTGGTATTAGCGGACTAGTTGTAGATGAAACATTTTCAAAAGTTGGTCATGATTTTTACGATTTGTTTTATTCAAACTGGAGGTCTCCCAAGAATATTAAAGATTACTCAATAACAATTACAGAAAAACCACTACCGCAGCTTGGGACACAAATTACAATTATAGTAAACGATACTCCCATTTATCAAAGGTTTGTTCAGCCAAGGTTTGAAATAATCAAAGAGATGGTGCGGCAGGGGCTGGAGATATCGTATTCTTACCTTGAGAATTATGACCAAATACAAAAGGAATTACAAGGGAAAGACATGCAAGGAACAGGAATTTTTTAGTTGAGATAAATTTAAGAAAGGAAGCAATGAAAAAAATAAAATATTGTATTTCTATAATTCCACTGCTTATAATATTTACTAGTATTAATAGTTTAGCGCAGCAGTTTGTTTATACTCCTATCAATCCTAATTTCGGGGGAAGTTCGTTTAACGGTGCATGGATGTTAGCTGAAGCGCAGGTCGAAAATAATAAAACTGCACCAGGTTCTGCCAATGCTTATAACCCCTATGGTACTAATACGCTTCAAAATTTTCAGCAGTCATTAAATCAGCAGGTTTTAAGCCAGCTATCGCAGAAAATAATTACTTCAGCTTTCGGCGAAAGTGCCTTGACTAAAGGTCATTATCAATTAGGAAATTATCTTATTGATATCAATCCGTCATCTGACGGACTTCATGTAAACATTCAAGATAATTCAAACGGTAGTCAAACAACAATTATAGTTCCATACTATTAATTATAGAGAAAACTAATGCGGAATATTCAAATAAAAATAGTCCCTCTTATTGCACTAATGTTTTTTTTGTTCTTCGAAGGTTGTGCTAGCTATGAGCCACTAAGAACAGCACCGCCGTCAATTGGAATTCCAACAAATGCTGAAAAGGAACTTACTTCATTGCCAGCCCCTAAAGAACAAATAGTCGCAGCGGTGTATAAGTTCAGGGACCAAACCGGGCAATATAAGCTAACGGCAACCGGGAATAGTTTTTCAACCTCTGTTACTCAAGGAGCAACTTCTATCTTAATAAAAGCGCTAGAAGACTCCGGATGGTTTATACCGATTGAAAGAGAAGGTCTTTCTGATTTGTTGAACGAAAGAAAGATCATACGTTCCAGCCGGGAAAATTATTTAAGTAATGATGGTAAAAAGCTACCTGATCTTCCTCCTTTGCTCTATGCCGGGGTTATGCTTGAGGGAGGTATAATTTCTTATGACACAGATATCCTTACAGGGGGTGCCGGCATTAAATATCTTGGCGCTACTGCTTCCGGGCAATATAGAGAAGATAAAGTAACTGTTTATTTAAGGGCGGTTTCAACTCAAAACGGAAGAATTTTGAAAACAGTATATACTACAAAAACTATATTGTCTCAAATGGTTGACGTTGGACTTTTTAAGTTTATCGACTACCAAAGTCTACTTGAAGTCGAAACCGGTTATACTTATAACGAGCCCGTAGATCTTTGTGTTACGGAAGCGATTCAGAAAGCAGTCGAGAGCCTTATAATTGAAGGAATTCAAGATGACTTGTGGCAACTCAAAGACCCAAAGGAAATGCAGTCTTCAGTTATAAAAAATTTTACTCAAGAGCAGTTACAAAGTTACAAAGTTGATGATCTCGGAAATCAGGTTGTTGAAGAGCATTCAATGCTTGGGCTAGATTTTAATATAGGTGGTCAACAATATGCAGGCGATTATGCAAATTCCTTGACTAAAATGTTTGGTAGTGTCGGGCTTAGATATAATTTGAATAAACAATGGGCATTTGGGGCTAAATTTAGGAGAGGAAATCTGCAAGCGGAAAATGCGTTTAATAAAGTCTTTAATTCCTTTGAAGTAAGTTCCTATTACCATCTAATTCCCCAGTATAAATTTTCTCCGTATTTAACGCTAGGTGGAGAAATAATTTTTAATACTACTAGTGGGGAGAAATATTTGAATAATTCCACAACAAATAGTTCTGCGCCTAAAACTTTGTACTCAATTGTTTCAGGTATTGGTGTTAAATATTCAGTTAGCAGGTTTTTAGACTTGAATATTGAAATGAATAATCACTACGTGTTTAGTGATAAATTGGATGGGTTAAAGCATGGGAATTTAAATGACTATTTCTGGGGTGCAAATATCGGAGTGACGGTTTATTTTCTTAAATAACTTATTTATTAATTAAGATTCCTTGAAAGGAGGGAATGTGTAAGGCACTAATAATAAATACAATACAGCACCCGGTGGAGTTGTATTGTGTTTTAAGCAGGCAGCGCTAGGGAACTTTCTTTACAACTAGTGTAAAGAAAGAGTGTGACCCACTAACGCCGCCAAAAATTTAGGGATTTTGTTTCAATTACTAAAAGTCTTTAGTAAATATCTGCAAAATCCTTCTAAAGTTCTACCGAATATTTTATGCCGATAAAACTGTGTTTAAAAATAAATGAATTATATCGCGGTTTAATTGGCGGTTTTTAACCAACTAATTTTTAAATATTAATGGAGAATAACAATGAAAAAGTTATTTGTTTCTTTAGTTGCAATTTTATTTGCAGCTACATTTAGTTTCGCACAAAATACATCTACAGTTACCTCTAACGGCATCAATAATACAGCTCAAACAACACAAACTGCAGGTGCAGGTTCGGATAATAATAATGCAATAATAACACAAGATGGAAACAGTAATACGGCTAATCAAACACAATATCAGCAACCAGGTATTACAGCTCCACAAAACGTTACTATTATGCAAACAGGAAATGGTAATAATGCAACTCAATTGCAGGGATTTAGTTATACAGGATACAACGATGCAACAATTACCCAATTAAGTAACTCAAATATAGGTTACCAGTCACAAAACGGTTATAATATGACTGCCACAATTTCTCAAAGTCTTGGCGATGGTAATAATGCCTCACAAACTCAAGCCGGATCACATGAAACTGCAAGTGGCACACAGGTTGGTGCATTAAATTATGCTATTCAAAATCAGAACGGTCTAAATAATGCTGCTACAATCTTGTCTACAGGAAACAATAATTATGCAAGTCAGGTACAAAATGGTGGAACCTGGAATAGTCCTCCGACATATTTAGGTGGACATACTGCAATTACAACTCAGAATGGGGATGGAAATGCATCGTATCAAAATCAAATTGGAACCCAAGCTAATTATGCGTTAACAGACCAGAATGGAAATTCAAATTTCGCTACTATTACACAGAATGGAAATTCAAACGGTGCAGGTTACTGGAAAAGCCAAGGCAATCCCACAATAGCTCAAGTTGGAAATGGAAATTCAGCTACTTTTAGCCAAGTTGGAAATTTTAACAATGAAATTATTTATCAGGACGGCAATAGCAATACAGCAATATTAGACCAAACTGGAGATTATGGATTTGGCTATATGGAGCAGAAATGGAATGGTGCCTCTAATAATTATGCAAATGTAAAATCAAATGGTAATTCTAATCAGCATTATACAGTTCAGACTTATGGTAACGGTAATGTGATCAACACATCCCAAACCGGGAATAGTGACATTTCTTTTATTGGTCAATATGTCGGTAATAATAATTGGGCAAACACAATTCAGGCCGGTGATGGAAATAATTCTAACGTACAACAGAGCCAGGGCAATGGGAATTGGGCATTAACTCAACAACTAACCAACTCAAATATTTCTACTGTTAAGCAAACTGGCTCAGGTAATGTTTCTAATGTATTACAACATTAATTTAAAACATTTTCAGAGGGAAGAATTTCTTCCCTCTGGAATATATAATCATTTATTAAGTGAATATATAAAGTAACTTAATAACACCTTTATCAATTTTATAATTGAGATTAAGGAATAAGAAAATGATGTATAAAATATTATTCATGGTTTTGGCGATAATTTTTGTTAATTATTTGCCTTCATACTCACAGCAAAACAACAACATCGTAGACTCAAAAAGTTCAGATAATTACGGGATTAATTTTACTTTAAGGCAATTAGAGCACAACTCGGTATCTAATACATATTTATCTCAATATTGGAATCAGTCAACTCTCACTCAATTCGGTAATGCAAACTCTGCATTTATAAATCAAGTAAATTCCGGAAATGCTGTTTATGATAATATCGGTTCCATATATGAGTTTATGCAGAACAATACTGCTGAAATAAATCAGGTTGGCAGGAACAATAAAAGTTTTATAGAGCAAGCCGGGACAGGGAATCAGGCATCCATTTCAATTAATGGAGATAATAATAATACAGAAATTTTCCAGATAGGAAATTATAATCAAGCAGCGCAGGACATTACGGGTGATTCCAAACTATATATTCTAAATCAGACCGGTAACAACAACACTTTTATACAGATTGGTAATAACGAGACAATAAACGGTTATAAAGTCTATCAAACAGGCAACGGCATGAATCTGAAAATATTAAACGGTCGTTATTAATAATATGATAAACCGGTTAATTATTATAACGGTCTGTTTATTATTCTTTGACACTGCGAATATTAAGAGCATGGATTTTTCTGAATCCGGGAATGGTGATAATTATAAGTGTTTTATTGTAATATCTAATAATAATTCTAAAATAACATTTATCGGAATGTTTAAGAATAATAAGTATGAACAAATAAATATTTATTATAAGCTGGGAATAATGAAAAAAAGTATCTCGGGAAATTCTAATAATACTCAATCCGGTGAGCTACCTGTTAAAGGCTTTACTGAAATTGTTTTATCAAAGGCAAGTTTCAATTTAATTGGGAATGATGCATACACAATAACATTACAGGTTTATAATGGTAATAGAATTATTTCAAGTGATAGTTTGGTTTTTAATAATTCTAACTGAGACGTAAACGAATTAATAAATTTAGGAGGCACAATAAATGCAGAAGCTAACTAAAATACACATGATTATTTTCTCGTTGCTATTTATGCTTTTGTTAAGCTCATGCAAAGAAAACATTGTTGAGCCGGTTGACTATGGCAATATACAGGGTATAGTTTTACAGCCTGATGGAAAAACAGCGATTTCCGGAGCTCAGATATTCACAAATCCCGCTTCGGTTTCCATTGTAACAGATAATCTTGGAAAATTTACAATTAAAAATGTACCTACCGGAGTCTATTCAATAACTGCGTCCCAAGCAAATTTTAATAGCACAATGGTTTCAGTGTCTGTTCAATCGGGTGTAACTGTACAAGCAACAATTATTATGAACATAGGCTCTTCAAATGCACCGGGTATGGCGGTTAATCCTTCTCCTGCAAATCAGGCATCAGATCAGCCGGTATCATTAAAATTAACTTGGATGCATTCTCCTTCTAGTTATACCAGCGATTCTGTAAAGTATGATGTTTATCTTTTCAATTCGAGCTCCTCAACTCCTCAGAAGATTGCCAGTTTAATTACGGATACGTGTATAATCCTGAGTAATTTAAAATTCAGCACGACATATTTCTGGCAGATAGTTTCGAGGGGAATTGACACAACGGCGTCATATGGAAACATTTGGAGCTTCACAACTGAATCGTTTCCCAACAATCCTTATCTCTTTGCTAGGAAGGTAAACGGAAATTATCAAATATTCTCATCCGACAGCACAATAGCAAATACAATTCAATTGACATATGATAATAACCGCGACTGGTGGCCGCGTTTTAATCCCCAGCACAATAGAATTGCATTTACATCTGATGTTGCAGTTAAACCGCAAATTTATATTATGAATTTAGACGGAAGCAATTTAACAAAGGTAACAACGACAGGTGTAACGGGCTATGGTAATTATGGGATTGGTTTCTGCTGGTCTCCCGATGGTTCCAATCTACTTTATAGTTGTAATGATAAATTATACAGGATAGGGTCAGATGGTTCAAACTTGACTTTAATTGCTACTGCTCCTACAGGAAGGAATTTCAGAGAGTGTAATTATTCTCCAAGCGGTGATAAAATTGTTGTTCTTACGGTGGGTGCTAATGTTTATGATTCCGAAATTTATTTGATGAATTCTGACGGCAGCAACATGAGTCTATTTGCTGGTAATTCACCCGGGGCAACCGCCAGTCCTTCTTTTTCAATAGACGGTCAAAAAATATTATTTTCTCATGATGTTTCCGGTTATCAGGATAATACCGGCAGGCAATTGGATGCACATCTATTTGAAATAAACATTGCAACAAGGGATACAGTAGATTTATCATATAATAAACCAGACGGCACAAATGATCTTAATCCCAGATATTCTCCTAACGGTGCATATATAATATTTGAAAATGGATCTAATACGCTCAATTCTCAAAAGGATATTTGGATAATGAGCGATAAAGGGACTTTTGTAAATAGTAATAACAGACTGAAATTATTATCGAATGGAATAATGCCTGATTGGAAGTGAAAGTAAATTAGACACTGCTTTGAATATGTACTTTTCCAAGGTGAACTGAAAGCAGATTGGTGTTTCTTAAGTTATTCGAATGAGTTTATATACTTTGGCAGATTCCATTGATGTGCCCTTTGATCATTATTATAGGATTGGTGAAGGCTTGTTAAATTATAAAAAGGGGTTATAGTTTTGCCAAAAATGGCAAACTTCATAAAGATAAATATTTTCAACAATATAGACCTGTGATTTGGAATTCATTTCAATTTAATTCTTAAAATTATTTTAAATAGTCTAACGTCGGGATTTTATTGAGATATGGTTTGGTATTATTACCAAGTTATATATTTAGTAGTGAGTTGCAGTTTATAAATTATAGTTTTGAAATTGTAATGGAGGATCTACTTATGGATATACAAGAAAATGAGAGTGTTAGATTTACGAAAAGCCTTCCTAAAGCGATTATCACTGCCTGGTTAATAGCCGGAACACTTGATATTACGTCTGCAATAATAATCTTTATAATAAATAATAAAACCAGTGTGATAGGCTTATTCCAATATATAGCGAGTGGAGTCTTTGGTAATTCGGCGTTTTCAGGAGGGATACCAATGGCTATTGCGGGTTTGCTCTTTCATTATACGTTTGCGTTAATCTGGACTTTGGTGTTTTTCTTTATTTACCCAAAGATTCAATTTATATCAAAGCATAAATACACCAGCGGAGTGCTATACGGAATATTTGTCTGGTTATTTATGAACTTAATTGTGGTAAAGTTAAGCAGAGTTCCTGTTATAAATTTCAGTATTGGGCATAGAATAGTTGGTATTATTATTCTAATCTTATTTATAAGTTCTCCTATTTTATATATATCTGGAAGATACTACTCAGATAAGTAATTAAGATTGTAGTGAATTAAAGAGTGAATCAATACATCTCGATGTATTAAATCGAAATATATTGATTCAATATTTTTTCATGCCCGCGATGATTTATTTTTCATCTTTAGAGATAGAGGGCGGCACACTATTTTTTCCGGTACCCCAATTCTTATTAGGTTTATCGCCCATAACAAAAACTAACTTACCTCCATTTGCGACTGCGTCATAAGGGATATAGGTTTTGTTCCATTCTTTTCCGTTAAGGGTAACGGATTGAATATATACATTCTCTTTTGAATAATTTATAGCTTCAGTTGTAAATGTTTTACCGTTTCCTAATTTCATTGTAACCTTTTTAGCGCAAGGTGTGCCGATTACATAAAAATTATTGCTGGGGCAAAAGGGGTATATTCCCATAGTATTAAATAGAAACCATGCTGACATTTGTCCACAGTCGTCATTGCCGCTGAGAGAGTTTGGCTTATTGCCATAGAATGTAGTCTCAATTCTTCTAACAAGCTCTTGAGTTTTCCAGGGCTCGCCGGCATAATCATACAAATAGGTAATATGATGCGAAGGCTCATTGCCGTGCCAGTATTCACCTATTCGTCCTGCTATGTCATCGTTTCCCGTAGCAACACTCTCTGCATTTTTTTCCAGAAATAGAGTATCAAGTTTTTCTGCAAAATATTTTTTGCTACCCATTAGATTTATTAGTCCTTGTACATCCTGCGGGACAAACCATGTATACTGCCAGTTTGTACCTTCTGTAATATCGCGCTTAGTCATATCGTCAATATACTCATGCGGATGGAACGGCGTTCTCCAATTTCCTTTTGAATCCTTACCCCGCATTAATTTAGTAGTCGGGTCAAACAGATTTTTATAAGACATTGCTCTTTTCATAAAATACTTATAGTCATCATTTTTGCCGAGTTTTTTAGCTGTCTGTGCAATACAGTAGTCGTCGTATGCATATTCTAAAGTCTTTGATACCGATTCATTCTCCTTGTCAAACGGAACATAACCTAACTTTGCGTATTCCATTACATTATCGTAATGCGGATTCATTGCTGTGGTTTTCATTGCGTTATATGCCCGCTGATAGTCGAAACCTTTTACTCCTTTCATAATTGCATCGGCAATTACTGCTACGGCGTGATAGCCTATCATGCACCATGTTTCGTTATTATTTAATGACCATATTGGAAGTAAATGCTCGACGCTTTGATCGTAATGTGCAAGCATAGAATTAATCATATCTGCATCGCGCTTTGGTTGGAGCAAAACGAACAAGGGATGCTCTGCACGAAAAGTATCCCACAAAGAAAATATAGCATAATTAGTAAACCCTTTTGCAGTATGAATATTTTGGTCGAGTCCGCGGTACTGTCCGTTTACGTCTTCATAAATTGTCGGCACCAGCAGTGCATGATAAAGTGAAGTATAGAATGTTTCCTTTTCAACCTGCGAGCCCTCTATCTGCATCATCTGCATTTCTTTGGTCCATTTAGAGCGAGTGTCTCTTACGACTTTATCAAAATCCCATCCCGGTATTTCTGCATCAAGATTCAAAAGTGCATTTGCCGTGCTAACACCTGAAATGCCGACCTTCACCATTATGACTTCATTTTTCTTTGTAGAATACCTAGTATAGTACTGCAAATCAGCTCCAGCGGCTTCGTATCTACTTCTAAATCTTGGTGTATTATAAACAACGGGCTTTCCGCTCATCATTATTCCAAAGCTATCATAAGGGCGGGAATACCTTGCGGCAAAATAAAGATATCGTTCCTTTGCCCATCCATTTACTAAATGGAAACCTGTAATAAGAGTTTTGCTTTCGCGTCTTACATCTGACCAAATAACTTTCCATTGAAGAACCTCAGCCAAATCCATCATTATGTTTGCGCTATCTGTTTTGGGAAAAGTAAACTTTAAGATTCCTGCGCGTTCTGTAGCTGCAAGTTCAACTAAAATACCGTGTGGAAGCTTCACCGAATAATACCCAGCTTTTACTACTTCATCTTTGTGAGAAAAAGGAACGCAATAGCCTGAGTCAGGATCCTGGTAATAGCTAATATCATCACTTGTTGATTTTTTTTCGACTGTACCGGGAACGAATTTCATCTTACCCACAGAAGGCATGATCAGGAAATCACCGAGATCAGGAATCCCAGTTCCGCTTAAATGCTGCATACTAAAACCAATTAGTACACTATCGTCATATTCATAACCCGATGCCGTAGCCCAGCTTCGTCTATCGGTATCCGGACCTAATTGAACCATTCCATGGGGAGCAACCGGACCGGGATATACATTCCCCTCTCCCTCGGTTCCGATAAGCGGATGGATATAATCAACAAGATTTTCGACTTTGTTTTGAGCTGGGGCTAAAGAGTTAATCAGAAGAATTAATATAGTTAAGAATGCAAGGAATGTAAATGAACTATTAACTTTCATAAGTCCCGCCTTAAATTTTAAATTATTTATTGAAAGAGATACATGTTAAATTACTGTGACGGAAAATAAGTAATATTAAATAAGAATCAAGCGTTATAAAGAAATACTGATAGAGGAATAATGAACGTATTATTTATCCTGACAGTTAATCATTAGTATTAATAATATATAATTTATAATAAAAACTAAAGCTCAAGACGGGTAGAAATACTTAAATTAATAATTTTTTGTTTCTAATTCTTTCTCAAATCTCCATATCTAAATTATCATCACCATTTTAAGCCGTTAAGAAAAATGATCTTTCCTTTCATCAAAAAAATATTTCAAAAAAGATTAAAATTATTCAGCTTTGCCTATGTAAGTATTAAACATCTAAGCGGATGATATTAATTTAGTAACCTAATATTTTTTTTAAAGTCTAATTAAGAAACTTACTAAACAGAAAGTCTATGAAAAGAACTCTAATACTATTTACTTTTTTATTTTGTTCGATTATTTATGCGAAGAATGATAATGCGGGAAAGAAGTTAATTCTCAAAAAAACCGATGTGCATATTAAAGTAGATGGTATAATCGACCCTGTCTGGAGTACAGCCGATTCTGCAACTGATTATTTTCAGCTAGCTCCTTACTATGATAAAAAGCCAACCTGGCCTACAGTTGCAAAAGTTTTGTCCACTGACGACGCTCTTTATTGTTTAATCATTTGTCGCGAAGACAAAAAATATATTCAGCCTTTTACCGGCACTCTTGATAATACTACTGGTGAATATGTCTCGGTAATGCTTGATACTTTTGATGATAATAAAACGGCTTATAAATTTATTGTTTCTGTTTCGGGAGCAAGAAGCGATGCAATATTATTAGATGATGCTCGCAACCGAGATTATACGTGGGATGGGATATGGTTTTCAGCTACAAAAATTTATAATTGGGGATGGGTTGCAGAGATAAAAATACCTTATAAGTCAATTCAATATAATAAGGACTTAAAATACTGGGGATTAGACTTTGATCGTTGGATACCAGCTAAAGCTGAAGATTTATATTGGAATAAATATGAAAAGAATGAAGGTCAAAGAGTTTCGAAATTCGGCGAATTAGTCTTTAAGGATTTTAAACCTTCTGTTAAGGGTTTGAATCTTGAAATATATCCGGTAGCTATTGCAAAAGCTTCTTACCTTGGTAATAATAAATACAAGATTGATCCTAACGCAGGGTTAGATATAATGTTCAATCCATCCTCCGCGCTTAAATTTTTATTGACTGCTAATCCCGATTTTGCTCAAATAGAAGCTGACCCATATCAATTTAATATTTCGCGATATGAAACATACTACAACGAACGAAGACCCTTTTTCACAGAAGGCAACGAAGTATTTATGGCAGCCGGCAAAGAAATGAACACAGGCTTCTATTCCCCGCTTGAATTATTTTATTCAAGGAGAATAGGAAAAAAACTTCCGGATGGAAGTGAAGTCCCATTGACGCTTGGAACCAAGGCTTATGGGAGAATAGGTACCTGGGAATATGGAGGATTCGTAGCGGCAACAGGTCAAAAAACATATATGGATGACACAACTCAAAAAACGGAGCAACAAGCACTTTTCGGTTCAGCAAGAGTTAAAGAGCAATTTGGAGAAAATTCTTCAATTGGAACACTTGTAGTTGCTAAACAAACTCAGGATACAACCTATGGAGTTGTAGATATTGACGGAGCTTTTAGGCAATCGGATTGGCAGTTATCATATCAATTTGCCCGATCTTTTAAGAATTCTGCAGGTGATTATGCATCTTCAATTGGATTAGTCTCACTTGGTAAAAAATGGTGGGTATTGGGAAGAAGCAAATATATAGGTAATAATTTCGATGTCAGCCAGGTTGGTTATGTACCCTGGATAGGTACCTGGGAAAATACAGTGCTTACCGGGCCTAATTGGTATTTTAATACCGGCTGGGTTAGCCAAATAATAATACTCGGCGGTTTGTTTACAAATTATAAACACGTTGAAGGATACACCGATCGATCAGTGGCTTTAGATTTCAATATGAGTTTCCGGGACAACTGGCGTTACGAAATTACACTCTTAGCTGGCAGATCAAAGGATCAAGGCATAGAATATAATTCTTACGAAATAGATTACAACGGAAATTTTAATATTAGCACCAAGTGGAACGCTGATTTTAACGGAGGATATTCAAAAACTTATAATTTTAATAGAAATTATCTTGCATTTTATACATGGTTTGGGTGTGATTTTCAATGGAATGCAGGAGATATAATGCAAATTGGTACATCATACAATATGTGGGTTGAAGGAAATCCTTCAGGCGGAGTTGAGGATATTACTTATGATGCCCGTCCATATTTATCGCTTACACCTGTTAATAATTTGAATGTCAGATTTTACGTAGATAATCTTTACGATTCTTCAACCGATCATCTTGAACAATTGATAAGCGGATTTTTATTCTCATACAACTTCCGTCCTAAAAGTTGGATTTATTTTGCATACAATGAACTTGATAACAGAGAGCAGCAATACAATTCACTCGGTAATCCGCTGCCTTTAAAGATGCACGTTGCAGCGCGCGAAGGAGTATTTAAAATTAAATATCTCTATTATTTTTAAAACATAAATTAATAGACTAATACAGTATTAAGTCTCTAAGAATTTAAACAATTATGTCAGTAGTAATTATTTAAGTAGGATCATTTTTTTTACGAGTGTTAATCCATTTGAGCTCATTCTATAAAAATATATACCGCTAGGCACATAACTGCCGTTCGAGTTAATTCCTCCCCATATTATACTATGTTTTCCAGGATTTTGAAAGCTATTTGTTAAAGTATTAATCAATTGACCAATTGAATTATATATCTCAATCTTAACGTAACCTGCTTTAGGTATACTGTAATTTATATTAGTAGAGGGATTAAACGGATTCGGATAATTATTGCTCAAAGAAAATTCTGCGGGTAAATCATTGTTATTTTGAGACTCTATAGATGAAACATCTGTATTGTTGTAAATTGAAATTTCGTAAAGTGAATAGCCATATTGTGTTGCTCGCTGCATACATAGAACACGAACATATCTTGCAGATGCCTGAGTCGATATTTTTTCACTTCCTCCGGATCCATTTGTAACATGTGCAAGAGTAGTCCAAATGCTTTTATCATTTGAAACTTGCAGCTCATATTCTTTAGCATAAGCCGTTTCCCAGCTAAGGATTACTTCGTTAAATGTCTGTACTGACTGCAAATCAATAGTTATATATTGAGGATCGCTATACTGAGAAGACCATCTAGTATTTAGATTTCCATCTACGGCATAAGGACCTTCCAGTCCCGACCTTTCAACTGAGGAGACGGTTACCGGTTTATTTAAAGCCAAATTTACCGGAGGAGTATTGTAAACCTTTAATATTGTTGAGGCAGAATTATTCGTATCTATAGTTTCAGAGATAGAATTATCTCCGTTTACAACTGCTTCTACTTGGTAAGTTCCAGATTTGCCAGCGACCCAAGTATTCGTACCGTTAATACCAAGATTACCGCAAACCAATGCCATCCCACCAACTGGTATTGAACCTGAAAATTCAGTTGATCTGCTTACATTCTGGCCGTTTAGGTTAAAGGTTACACCATGAACACTGCCTTGGGGGCTAGCTCCTGTTCCTCTGTTAATAACAGTCGCCAAAAATATAACTGAGTCGCCTTCAAGAGGATACCGGGGGACGGTAAGTATATTTGCAATTTTTAAGTCCGGCTTAGGATCAGACGGAGTAATTTGAAAAGTTCCTGATAAAGGAAGATTATCAGATGAGCCGCCTACTTTTACTGAATACGTGCCGGAAGCTAATGTATACGAGTCAGTAGTTTCATTAAAATAATATAGTTCATCAGGGCTTAATTGAAAAGTCACAGTTTCAGACTGACCCGGATTCAAAGAAATTCTTTTAAATCCTTTTAATTGTTTAATAGGCAGCTCTACTCCCGGAACAGAAAAACTAAGATATAATTGAGCTACCTCTTCACCTATTCTTTGGCCTGTATTTGTAACATCAACTTTGACAGTAATAATTTGTCCTGCGGGTGCAGTAGTCGGAGTAATTTGCAAATTATTAAAAGAAAAAGTAGTATAACTCAATCCAAATCCGAAGGCAAACTCAGGCTGGAGATTCAATTTATCGAACCATCTATAACCGCATCCATAATCATTAGTATAATCGTCATCTCTACCAGGGAGTTGAGACGTAGATTGAGGCATTGTCGAAGGAAGTTTGCCGCCGGGATTATACTGTCCGAACAAAACTTGTGCAATTGCATTTCCACCTTCCTGACCCGGATAGAAAGCATAAATCAGTCCTTTTATTTGATTTATAAATCCATGTACGCCGCAAATACCTCCGCTGTATAAGACCACAATAATATTCTTATTGACAGAAGCCAATTCATTAATAAGAGCCTGCTGCTTACCGGGTAAATCAATTACATTACCAACCCTATCAAGTCCTTCTCCCTCCTGTGATTGGTCAAGGCCTCCGAAAAAGACTACAACATTTGAATTCTTAGCAATATTTATTGCCGATGCAAAGCCGGATGTATCATTACTATTTATTTCGCATCCCTTCGCAAACTGAACTTTGTTAGCTCCGATAAAGTTTTCGATTCCTTCTTTTGGACTAACCGAATAAAACGGTGTTACATAACTGCTTCCGGTTCCGTCGATTTGCGCTACATCAGCATTTGGACCAATTAATCCAATTGTATTAACAGAATCCTTATCTAGGGGAAGAATACTATCCATATTTTTAAGAAGGACCATACACTCTTTACCGGCAAGAAGACAAAGCTTTTGGTGGTCAACACTATTAACTAAAGTCGGATCTCCTTTAGGAAAATTATCCAGCATTCCCGCCAGGATTTTTGTTCGCAAAACTTTTCTTACCGCATCATCAATAGTTGATTGTGTTACAGTTCCGCTGACCACAAGATTAAATAAATTATTCTGATAAAGATCCGAACCCATTTCGAGGTTGCAGCCAGCATTTATAGCTCTACCGGCATCCCAAATTGAGCCCCAATCTGAAACGACATAGTATGGGAATCCCCAATGATTTCTTAAAATATTTGTAAGAAGATTATAATTTTCAGCACATTTTTCGCCATTAATTAGATTATAGGCATTCATCACACTCATAGCACCGCCGATTTGTACGGCATTCCTAAAATTTAGGCCATACTCTTCCATTAATAACTGCTGAGAAATAATATCATTATTGCTAGTTCTATTTGTTTCCCTATTATTTCCATTAAAATGTTTTATAGTTGCAATCACAGGGTTTGTTTGGATACCTTCGACGACCGAGGTAGTTATTTGAGCATCAAGATAAGGATCTTCCCCACCGCTTTCAGGGCTTCTGCCGTTGCGAGGATCTCGATTTATATCCATGCAGGGTCCCAAAGCTTGATTTTTTCCTTTTCCCCAAAACTCTTCGCCCATTGCTTTGCCTATTAATTTAGTCAAGGCGGGATCCCAAGTAGCAGCCATTGCAATTCCCACCGGGAATGAAGTTGCCATTCCGTCTCGCACGCCATGAGGTCCGTCCGACATGATAAATCCTGGTATATGAAGACTAGAGTCATCTGCAGTATTAAAACTTCCTGCCTGATGAAGTTGATCAATTTTCTTTTGCAAGGTCATTTGAGCCATTAATTTTGTAATTCTATCTTCAACGGTCTGTGCGGTTATCGTTTTTAGCGATAGCAGGAAAATAATTGTTATGGATAAAAAATATTTAGTCATTTGCGACAAAGTATTAAATTTTTTCATGTTAAGAATTACCCGGTAAAGTTTGATATGTTATTTGCTTAAGATATTATTTTAACAATACAAACAATAATTAGACCAATATATTTAGATTAAATACGAGTCAGGCAGTAATTTCATGTGTTAAAATGTCCGATAATGAAATACAAACGAAGTTATGACCGGAAGATTCTATAACTATTATTAAAATAGATTTAGGATTTTATTAAAATAATAATCTGGATTTATTAAAATTATAAGATTCAAATGCCAGGATAATAATTCTTAAAAATAAAAGATAAGTTTAAAATAGCTTCAGATATAGAATTATTAGAAACTGATTTTAACATTTTTATTTTGTATTAAGTTAGTTCTAGTTTGCTTAGGGTTACTCTATATCAGATCAGTTTTTGAAAGGAATGCAAAGCTGGAATTAATACTTATCTTTTACAATTTAACTAAGTATTTCAAATTAGGTTATTTTAATAAAACCATTTTCTTAATCTGTGCGAATTCACCTGCTTGTATAGAATAAAAGTATATTCCGCTGGGCACATCATTCCCCAGAAAATCTTTTCCATTCCAAGTAATGCTATATTCCCCCCTGAATTTCTCGCCGTTAACAAGAGTATTTATTTCCTTTCCAAGTATGTCATATATCTTGACTGTAACAAAAGATGAGTTTGGAATTTGGTAGTTTATAGTTGTTATAGGATTAAAGGGATTCGGATAGTTCTGTTCTAAAGTAAACACTTCTGGTTTCTTTACGCTCCCTTCAACATAATTAGTGGTTTCAATTGAGAAAAGGGAATTTGAAGTATCATATATAGAAGTGCTAGTTTGGCTAGTAATAATCAATTTGCACTTTGAAGAATTGACAGAAGGTACCTTCCACCTATAGACTCCAAATTCTGCATCCACACCGCTTTGGATAGATGACCAAAAACTACCGCCGTTAGTAGAGTATCCGAGATTGACATTATTAACTTTTAGACTATTCCATTTAATTTCCACTATACTACCGGCATTAAACTGCTCTCCCCCCACGGGATAAATGAAATTAACCGAAGGCGTCGTCCCGGGCATATATACATCAAACTTATTAATATTAAATCCTGCTGAGTTAACAAAGAATTTTAAATAATGTATTCCTGCTGAAAGATTAAATTCTTTTGAAAGCAAAGTAGTCCATGTCTGCCAACCGCCGGTATTAGGAACGCTCATTAACCCGGTAACATCATTGTTGTCTATTTCAAAATGTAAAGAGCCGCTTGTTGAGCTTGAAGAAACTCTTGCACCAATTTGATAACTGCCGCTATCTTTAACATTAATCGTATAAGTTGTCCATTCATTATTTGCAGTCCATCCTATATCGTACCCTCCATTATTATCGGAACAGGCTTCTAAATCGACACCATCGGTAGGGCGATATAGTCCTCCATTGTTTTGAACGTCCGTATCATAATATGCATTGCCTTGTCCGCCTAAGTCAAAGTCCTCTGCTTCAATTGTCCCAGGAATTTTAGTGGGTGTTCCGCCGTACGGAGAGGTTTTAGCGCCGCTGCCGACATTTACCTTAACTGTATCTGAAGTAGAGAATAGACCTGTGTTTGAATAAGCTATGCATGATAAGTTATATATTCCCGCGGCTACATTATTCCACGTCATCATATACGGACTTACATAAGACTCGCCGATTTTCTTAGCGTCCTGATAAAATTCGACTTTAGAAATATTCCCATTTAACATAGACGCATTTGCCGTTAAAACTATATTTGTATCAGCGGGAAAGGAAGAATTATTTTGCGGTGTAGTAATAGAAACACTTGGAAAGGCGGTTGTATCCTGATAAACCCTAATGTAGTCTACTTGCATAGTTTGCGGAAAAACTGTGGAAGCATCCGGATAACCGGGCCAAGTTCCGCCAACTGCTAAATTGAGTATAATAAAGAAATTTTTTTGAAAAGAACTTAGCGCAGAAGGAGTAATATCAAGGGTATTATAGATTATACCGTCGACATGCCAGACAATCTGTTTTTGATTCCAAGTAATATCAAACACATGAAAATTATCAGCAAAAATTCCAGAACTTAAACTATATGTTTTAGAATAATCTCCTCCCCAATGCGCCGAACCATAAACCGTATTTTCTCTTCCCTGTCCTCCAATCATTTCCATTATGTCTATTTCACCGCAACCAGGCCAACTTACCTGATTTATATTATCTCCAAGCATCCAGAAAGCCGGCCAAATTCCTTGACCATAGGGAAGCTTTATTCTTGCCTCGATCTTACCGTATTTAAAAGAGAACTTATTCTGTGTATTTATTCTAGCCGAAGTATAATTGAATCCGCTATAACTTTCCTTTAATGCTGTAATTGTTAGAAGTCCATTTTGCTCACTGCAGTTTTGAGGTCTGCTAGTATAATATTCCATTTCACTATTGTAACCATGGTTGTTTCCTGTTTCAAACGACCACTTCGACAGATCTAAAGTTGAATCATTAAATTCATCAGACCATACAAGCTTATATCCTTGCGGGAAAACAGACGGTGTTAATAATATTGAGACTAATAAGAATTGAAGAAATACTTTCATTTTAAATCCTGTTAGTGTATGGATGAATAAATATTATTTCTAAATTAAAGTCTTTATTCTAGATTCAGGTTGAATTAAGAAAAAAGGATTTAAGGATTACGGAACTTTATTTGATTTCTTGTCTATATATTTGACCCAGTCGTACCATGCATCAAGAAACGGCATAGCAGTTATTCTTCCACCGAAGCCAATGTACCTATAAGTGAACATTGGGATATCAAGAACTTTAAGAGACTTTAATTCTTTTTCATTTATTGAGATATTTGTTCTTTCTCCGAGCTTCGCAATATATTTAAAAAACTTCTGATTAAATTCCTTAACTAGAAGCTCATTTCTTATATCATTCTTTTCAGATTCAAAATTATTTTCGGAATTAGTTGTATCAATTATTCTTCCAATTAATTTTATAACTGAATACCCGCTGTCAGTTTTAACGGGTCCGTACACATGATTCAGCTTCATTTTAGAAGCTACTTCACCGATCACTCCGAAAGAAGAAGTCGGGAAATATCCAAATTCGCCTCCATTATCCTTCGTCCATGATCTTTGGGTATATTTTCTAGCCAGCTCCCGGAAATCTTTGCCTGCTCTTAATTCTTTAAACACTGTGTCGATTACGTCAAGATTATTATTTAAGATTTCAAGGATATCTACTTTTTCCAAACCTTTATTTTTTTCAAAATAATTTTTAACATCTTCATCCGTTACATGGATCGAGTCGCGAAATTTATTCTTCAACATTTTCGCAAGATAATCATCTCCCCAAATCTTCAAGTCTTCTGCGACATCCGGAGTATTTTGAAATCCCTCCCTGAGACCTTCTTCTGCTAGGAATTTATACTGAATATATTTGTTAAGGTTTTCCATTAAATTATATGCGACTGATCTAAAAGAAGGGTCATTAATTAGAATCGGATAGACTAACAAGCTATATAGATATTCCTTCAAATTAATTGGATTTTTTTCAATATGAACTATATATTCATTATCAATATTGTTTCCGAAATCATTTAATATGCCTAATATATTTCCTTCATCAAGGAATAATTTATTTTCACGTCCAAAATCATGATTGCGTTTCTTATCATTTAAAACCGAGGAAATTTTTTCAGCAAGCTTGAGGAAAAGGGCACTATCGATGGCAGCTCCCTTGCCCTTATAAAAATTATCAAGATACTTTACCCCTATTATTCTAGATTTTCTTAAACGAATTACGTTAGTAATAGTTCTGTTAAAATTAGGATCATTTGCATTTGGCGGAACCTCAGATCCTATTCCTACAAGTTTAAAAATGAACCATCCTCCATTAGTTTTCACCGGGCTCGAAAATTGACCAACATGCAAGCTGTACAAAGTATCTTCTACATAATCATTTTGCATTTGTCCGTAAGTAATTTTTAGCGGAGCCTTATTCGAATCATACTCAACCGGGTCGGAAATTTTTCCAATTGAATCGAAAGGAGCATTGTTTTGAAGCTGGCTGAAATAATTAAATATTAATGTTGAATCGTATGCAGAAATTATTCTTACATATAGTGATTTTGCTCTGCGGTCCAGAGCTTTCTGTATATCGGCCTGGCTTATTTGTATCTTACTATCAATTTTGCTTTTATATAGGGCATCGCGAACGAAAAGATCCTTCATTTGCTGAATAGAATATTTGAAATAATCGGTATTATTTAAACCCTTTTTTATAGCTTCTTGTGCTAAAAGTTTTTCTGCAATTATTGAATTTATTAAATCTGTTTTTGACGAGTCTTCATTAAATTGATCGCGCGTGTAGTGGGGAACCAGTTCATATCTTAACTTAAATTCTCTTTCGCTTATCTTTTGATTTCCAACGGTAGCTATTGTATTATCTTTATGCTGTGCAGCTAGTTCTATGCTTATTATAAAGAGAATAGCAAACAAATATTTAAAGTATTTAATCATTATAACTTTCTTTCAGAAAAATATTTTGAAATTCTTTATATTAAAATTAAAAATTTATTATCCGCCAATTTATAAGTTTTCACTTTTATAAAACGATTGCTTTTTCTCATACTCCGCATGAATAATAATTTATATCATTAACAAAATAAACTCCAGGCTATATTAAGCAGGCATTTTTTATTTAGACAAATTAACGCCGTGCAACTCTTATTTAAGACCCAGGGCTTTAATATATTCAGAATTTACTTTGCAGTTATTAATTTTAATATTGTTGATATATTCTGAAACAACTTTTGAAACGGTATCTCTATTCGGCAAGGCTTTTCTTATGTCGTCAAAAGTTTGTCTATCAGCATTGGCGAATTCTATTATTTTATTGTAGTTATCAGGCTGGTTTATTGAGACTATACATCTGTCGGAATCCAATCTCTTAAAAGTCCAGAAGCACCATCCGATATCGTTTTTATCAAGAAGCCTTCTAAACGAAGCAATCCAACTCATTGTATTTTCGCCGGATTCGCCCAGCCAAATGGGAACATCATACTTATCACTGAAATCTATATATTCCTGAATTACAGATTGAGTAGTATCGCTCCAATACTTATGAAAAGTGTAAACTAATTTTGAGTCAAACGGCTTTCCGAAGATTTTGAAATTAGAATCCCATTGTGCACCGCCAAGGATTACAATATGATTCTTATCTACTGTTCTGATTGCTTTTGTAATTTGGATATACAAAGGCTCAAGTAATTTATTCAATTTTTCAGTATTGAAATAAGGCGCAATAGGCTCGTTCAGGAGATCATAACCCAGAATATACTTCTCATTTTTATAGCGGTTCGCGATTTCTTTCCATATTTTAACGGTCAACATTTGGCTTGCAGCATTTTCGTATAAATACGGATAGCCCCAACTATCGTCAATATTAGCTCCCGTTTGTCCTCCCGGTGCGCAATGCATATCAAGGATAACATAGATTTTATTTTCAGTACACCACCTGACAATTTTATCTATCAACATGAATCCGGGGTTTGAGCATTTAGAAGAAAAATCGATACCTGTAAACAATTTGTAGTCAAAAGGAACTCTAATCGAATTAAAGCCGCTATCCTTTATAAATTTAACATCATTCTCCGTTATATAATTATACCTGAACTCATTCCAAAAATTTTCTGAAGATTCAGGTCCAATAATTTCATTAAAAACTTCGAAAATATTCCTAGAAGACTCCGCATTTTTAAATTTAAACATATATCCTTCAGGCTCTAACCAGTTACCGACGTTAATTCCCTTCAGATGTAATTCTTTTCCATCAAGTCCAATAATTTTTTTACCTTTGGTAGTAACATAGTCATTATGTTGTGCCAATAAATTTAGAGATAGTAGAAGAACAATGACCAGTGAACTGCAAAAGTATTTTATATTAAACATTAGACCCTCTTCAACCATTTAATTTGAATAATTTATATCAGTTAGAAGTTTTTTGAAATACTCTGACATAATCAATTATCATCTTCTGCGGAAAAGATGTTGTATAGTCGGGATTACCGGGCCAGTTTCCGCCAACTGCAACATTTAATACAAAATGAAATCTTTGATCGAAAGGTTTTGTAATATTAGCGGTATAGTATTTTGTATTATCTACAAAGAAACTGATAGTTGAGGAGTCCCACTCACATGCAAAAACATGAAAATCACTTAAGAAATAGCCGTTCTGTAAAGTATAATTTCCGCCTTGTTGTTGATGGGGGTTCCCATAATGAATAGTTCCGTAGACTTTATTTGCCTGTTGCCCCAACTCTTCCATAATATCTATTTCTCCACTTGCAGGCCACCCGCCATAGACCCAATCTGTCGGCAGCATCCAGATAGCAGGCCATAGACCTTGTCCATAAGGTAATTTTGCGCGGACTTCAAACCGGCCATATGTCCAGTCACCTTTTCCGCTTGAGTTAATTCTAGCAGATGTATACTCCTTACCTAAGTAATTTTGCTTCAATGCCTGTATAACTAAACAACTGTCCTGTAAGTAACAATTACTTGAAGAATCAGTATAGTATTGTAGCTCATTATTGCCGCCGCCATTGCCATTGATTTCATAATTCCATTTTGATGTATCAAGCGATGGACTGTTGAACTCATCATGCCAAACTAATTTGTATCCGGGAGGGGGTGTAATTTGACCGTTAGAATTTGTTGAATCCGCATTAGTAACACTATCTTTATTTTTGCAGCCGATTATGCTTGCACTAACAATAAAAATAAAGGTTATAGCCAAGACGTTAATTTTCATTTTATACCTCATCCTTTAGTTTGAAAATTCCGGCAATATAAAAGAGCAGAACATTTATTATATGAAAATAATCTTATAATATTTTTCCAATAAAATTCCCAATTAGTACTTACTACATTCTTAAAAAAAATAAAAATTAACTGTGATATTCCAATCCCAATCAGAATTTCAACATATATTATCGCAAATCTTTGGTACAACATAATTCGGAAAACAATTAAGCTTAAGCTTATGCTAAATTGGAATATAATTGTTGAGATATGATTATGTTCAATTAAAAATTTATGATGCTGAATAAACGCATCTTTTAGGCGGGTTAAAAGCGTCTTTAAAAGAACTAAAGTAGTAAAAACATTCAAAGCGTGCTTATATTGTCTATATTTTATAGTAGCAGTTCCATTAGATGCAGTTGAAGTTCCGGAAATTGCCATTATTGACTCATTAAATTCTTAATAACCACATTAGTCCATGTAATAAATTGGTCGTTTTATACAGTTTACTCTTTGTTTAGAAAGATTTTTAATATGTTACAAATTTTATGCCCTGCTTTTTCCTATACTTCATTGCATATACCATGAAAACTGATGAAAACAAATTTATTGTTAGCTAACTATTTGTCTAGTAATTCAAAACTTAAATAAAACTAACAAATCCCAGAAATGCGGATTTTATTATTTTAATAAATGGCTGTTATTAAAATGATAAAAAAACCATCGATAATTAGCTAAAGTCATAATTTGATATAGCTAAGTAGTTTAGAAAAAACAATAATAATTGAGAAAGATTTCTTCTTTTCATTGTTCTCTTATAAATTAGTTGGTTCACTTATTGAGCCAAATGGAATATTATAAAAAGCATTAAACAATTGGAATTCACGAATACTTAATAAAATTAATATTTATATGAGTGACCTATGCATTTTTCTAAAATTTTTTACGTAGTAATTAGTGCCATTCTTGTTACAATCTTTATGCTCATTATTTATGTTTTTCCCACCTACAATATTATTGGAAGAAGCCAGGGAAAACCTGTTAAAATATATTTTGCCGATAATATATCTCCCGCCCACATAGAATTAATAAAACTGTTTAATGAAAAAAACAAAGGAAAGATTGAGGTAGTTCCTCTTAATCTCCCGTTTAGCAAATTTAGTACTAATGATAGGAAAGAATTATTAGCTAGATATTTTAGGAGTAAAAGTGACAGGATAGATGTTTTCTCGGTTGATCAGATTTGGGTACCACGCTTCGCAAGATGGGCGATCTCGTTAGATGGGTATATCCCGGATTCAGAAAGAACCTCAATATTAAAGTATGCACTTAAGACATGTGTTTATAATAATACATTAGTAGCTGTTCCGCTTTATATCGATATCGCACTTATGTATTACAGAAAAAGTTTAATTGAGAAGTTAAGGAATACAAAACAGATAGAAGCAGAATTAAAAAAATCGATTACCTGGGAAGACTTAATATCACTTAAGAAGAATTATCCGAATAATCCTTTATTCGTATTTCAAGCAGATGATTTTGAGGGTTTAGTCTGTATTTATACAGAAATATTGGCAAACATGCACGGCAAAGTAGTTGAAAATGATTCCTTGTTAATCAAATCCAGGCAAGCAGAAAAAGCGCTTCAATTTCTTGATGATTTAGTTAATAAATACAGAGTCTCGCCAAAGAATGTTTTAAGATTTAAGGAAGACGATTCATATCAGTATTATCTACAGAATAATGGAGTATTTCTCCGGGGCTGGACGGGTTTATTTAAAAATAACAATGTCGGAAACAAATACTTATACCTTAGAAATGATATTGGTGAAGCTCCAACCCCACACCTCAAGGGTTCCAAGCCGACATCAGTTTATGGGGGATGGGATTTAATGGTCTCAAAATATTCTACCAAAGTGCCCGAGGCTATTCGTTTTATTAAGTTCTTAACGAGCAAAGAGGCACAAAAAATTCTTTTTGAAAAAGGCGGATATATACCAATTAACAATTCAATTTATGAAGACACATCATATGTAAATAAAAATCCCGAATTAAAATTTTGTACTAAATTATTAAAAAATGGTTTATACAGGCCTTTTACTGAACAGTATACCAATATTTCAGATATACTTTCATATTATGTGAATCAATCAATAAAAGGAAACCTGACGCCGCGTGATGCGCTTTATAAGGCATATGATAAACTCAATTCGAAAAGTATTTTGTTAAAATAAAAAGTTTTAGCCATGAAAAATAAAAAAGTAATCGAGAAGCTTAAAGAATATCACTTTCAATTCAAGCATTTAACAGTGATCTTCATTGTTTTATTTTCTTTCCAACTAATTGTATCGTTCATTAATAAATCTTCAATGCGTTCGTTCTTTGAGAGTAATCAAAGCTGGTATCAAAAGGACTCCGCAGAAAGGCTGGCTAATTTATCAACAACGACCTTTGAGCTGTTACTAGAAACAATTAATCGGAAAAAGGATATAGATAATGAGGAAGCAGATAAGATAAAAAAAGCATTCGACATAATTTTCAGTCAAGAAGTTCTACAGCATAATATTGAAGAGTTGTGTATTCTTATTAAAAAGGGAAACACAATATATGCTATCGACGACGGTAAAACGTTATATGATGTACTTTACATGGATTCAACTATAATCAGAAGTAATAATGGACAACATTTACAGGCTGTATCGCTATATAAAAGCATTCACAATTTCTTAGTTTCGAAAGAGCAAATAAAAAGCATAATAACAGGTAAGAATACATTTAATACGTTTGTGCCTTTAGTATTGCGGGGTGAGTATATCGGTGCTTTATATATGAAAAACACCCCTGATTTTTCTTTCATTTCTAATAAGGTAATATCTAATTATGATGAGACATCAATCTTATATTTGTCTCTCATTTCACTAGGATTACTTTCGATGTATTTTGTTTCTTCTTACACCGTAAAAGAAAGAGATGAAACTCAAAGGCTACTTTTAATAGAGCATGAAGAAAATCTAAAAAAGCAAATAAATTATCAAAAGGAAATAGTATTTACAAAAAGGATATATCATACACATCATAAAGCAGAAAAAATTATGGGCTTTATAAAGGGCGATTTGGCTCTACTTTCTCAGAATAATATAAATGAAATAAAATACAGGGTAACGAAGTATGCAAATTTCATATCCCGCATTATATATGATATGAAATGGTTTGAACCGCCTGTGCAGACAATTCGCAACCCCATATTTAAGACGGATTTGAATGATGTAATAAGATTTATAATAAATAATATATTCCTTCGCAGTTCAAAAAAAAGCGGAACTTTTACCATTTTACTAGAAGAAGAAAATGATTTGCCAATTCTTCACGTTAACGAATTTGTTATATGGGAAATCATGGAGCCGATAATTCAAAACAGCATTGATCACGGCGGAAAGAGCAGCTTAGAAATTAAAGTGAAAACCCATTATTCAAAAGAGGGAAATGTGATTCATGTTATTGTCCGAGACAATGGTAATGGCATATCGGCTAATCTGCTTGAATATAATAACCGAGGAGTAAAGCTGATATTTGGCGAGAATATTTCAACCAAAAACTCTCCTATTGAGAATGTTGGTTACGGCTGTTATATCGCTTATGAAATGGCAAAGAAATGCGGTTGGGATATTGATGCAAATAATCTTAAAGAAGGCGGATGCGAATTTGTAATTACAATAAAAGTATAGGGGTTAAAAAAATGAATTTGGATTTAATGGATAAATAAAAATATCTTTGCGATCCTAATACCTATTAACATATAAAGTAATATAAGGAAGTAAATGTCAAAGGGAAATGTTATTAATGTATTGCTGGTTGAAGACGAAGAATTCGACGTTTTAAGAGTAAAAAAAACCATAGAGCCTTTTCTAGACAGAATCAATATTGCAGATGTTGTTTCTGACGGAAATGATGCTATAGATATAATTAATAAGAATCCATCTTTCTTTGATGTAGTTATAATGGATTTTAATCTTTCGGGCGGTATAATGGGAGATAAACTAATCCAAAGGATAAAGGAGATTGATGCATCTATTCAAATAGTCGTAATAACAAAAATGACTATTAATATTACTGACTACAACTTTGCGCATCGTTTAATGAAAGCAGGGGCATTTTGGTATTGTACGAAATATCCCGGAGATATTGAAGAATATATTTATCAGCCTACGGATTTTATATTAAGTATATTAAACGCAAGCGAAAAATCACGAATAGAAAAAGCCTGGAATAATTCAAATCAAAAATTAATAAAGAATGTTGAAGATATTCTTCATCAAAAAAGAATTATAGGTGAATCACCATCAATTCAATTTCTCAAACAAGAAATCATAAAATATTCTGCAAGTGATGTTAATATCTTGATTAGCGGTCCTTCGGGTACCGGCAAAGAACTAGTTGCATATAATATTCATTATAACAGCAGCAGAAAATTTGAGAATTTTATCACAATAAATTGCGGTAGCCTTCCGCAGGAATTGATTGAGAGCGAACTATTCGGTTATGAAAAAGGTTCATTCACGGGAGCGGATAAACGTAAGCTAGGATTATTTGAAATTGCACATAACGGTACTGTATTTCTGGATGAAGTGACAGAGCTACCTCTTTCTGCGCAAGTAAAGTTATTGCGTGTAATACAGGATGGAGAACTTGAAAAAATTGGAAGAACCGAAAAAGTAAAAGTGAATGTTAGAATTATTGCAGCAACAAACCGGAATATAGAAGAAGAAGTTAAAGCCAAAAGATTTAGAGAGGACCTTTACTACCGTTTGAACGTAATTTATATAAATGTTCCTGATCTGAAAAAAAGAAAGACCGACATTCCAATTTTGATCGATCACTTCCTTACTTTTTACAGTCAGAATATGGGAAAAGAGAAACCACAATTAAGCACAAAGGCACTGGAAATCTTAAATAATTACACCTGGAAGGGAAATGTTCGGGAGTTAAAAAATGTTGTACAGCGTATGTTATTTGTTGAAGCGCCGGTAATTGATGAGCAAAACACATTAAGAGCCTTAGGAGTAATTTCCAATGAAAATAATTTTTCAGATGAATTTGAAACTTTTTTTAAAGAAAATGAATTACCGCTCTCAAGCATGGAAAATTTGTTAAGGGAAAAATACTTTATTTATATACGCAAAAACTCTACATCCGATACTGAAGCAGCAAAAAGGCTTGGATTGGCACCATCTAACTACCATCGAATGGCGAAGGGACTTGGTTTAAAGTAAATAATTATCCATATAACTTTTAATATGAAAAGTGAATTCATGGCTTGATTCTTGATTATAAAACTGCATATGAAAAATCAGGAAACATAATGAAACATAAATTTACTTTTTTTATATCTATATTAATTTCTATTTGTGCATTTTCATTTCAATTAGCATATCCTCAAAATTTTTTAACAGTAAACGGAACAAAGATTGTTGATCAAAACGGGCAGGAAATTCATTTCAGAGGAATGGGTTTAGGCGGATGGTTAGAGCCCGAAGGGTATATGTTTGGAATGTCAAATTTTGCAAATTCTCCTTCGCAAATTCAAAAAAAAATACAGGACTTAATAGGGGCAGGTAATACAAATTCATTTTATAGTGCATTTAGGAATAATTTTGTAACAGAGAGCGATATAAAAGCGCTATCAAGTTGGGGATTTAATTTAGTTCGTGTCCCTTTTCATTATAATATTCTTACTCCTCCGGATTCGCCCGGGGTATATCTTCAGAGCGGCTGGGCAATTTTTGATAGTTTAATATCATGGTGTACTAAGTATAACATATATGTTATACTAGATTTGCATTGTGCTCCGGGCGGTGAAAGTGATCAAACGATATCAGATTATGATCCCACAGTCCCTTCGTTATGGCAAGATACAGCAAAACAAACAAGGACAGTTGAACTTTGGAGGACGATAGCAAATCGTTATAAGGACAACCCCACAGTAGCAGGTTACGATCTATTAAACGAGCCTCGCTGGAATTTTCCGAATGGCAACAACAAACCGTTATACGACTTATACGTACGAATTACAAATGCAATTCGGTCAGTCGATGCAAATCACATTCTATTTATTGAAGGCAATCAGTATGCAACTGATTTCAGCGGTTTGACCCCACCTTGGGACAGCAAGATGGTATACAGTTTTCACAAATATTGGAATGCAAACACATCATCTTCCATCCAGGGATATTTAAATCTTAGAAGCTCTACGAATGTTCCTTTGTGGCTAGGAGAAACAGGAGAAAATTCAAACTCGTGGTTTACAGAATGTGTTACTTTAATGAAACAGAATGATATTGGATGGTCATGGTGGACGCTGAAGAAATTCAATACTATAAATGCCGCAATGAATGTTCCTATAACCAGCGACTATCAGCAGCTATTAAATTATTGGGGGGGCACGGGCGCCAAACCATCGGTTACATTCGCCACCAATGCATTGCTAAGGATGGCAGATAATCTAAAATTTGAAAATTGCGTCTTTCAAAATGATATGATTGATGCTTTAATGAGGCAGCCTGATGACAACTCTACTTTACCATTCGCTAGCAATGATATTCCGGGTGTAGTATATTTTGATAACTATGATTTAGGTAAAATTACCTATGCTTATAATGATGTAGATTATGAAAATAACGGAGGCAATCAAACTTCATGGAATTCCGGCAACAGCTACCGAAATGATGGGGTAGATATTGAACAATGTAATGATCTGCCGACGAATGGATATGATGTAGGCTGGATAAATGCAGGTGAATGGTTGAAGTACACAGTAAACATACAGAAGGCGGGTTCTTATAATGTTGATCTCCGTTATGCCTCAAACCAATCCGGAGGCAAACTTATTATGAATCTAGACGGTAATCTCATCTCTCCTTATCCATATATTAGTATTCCAGTAACGGGGGGATGGCAAACATGGCAAACGTTAACACTTCAAAATATTCAATTACCTGCCGGCACACATACCTTGCAGGTTCAATTTCTAGCCGGAGGATTTAATTTAAATTACCTGTCGTTCCCAGAGATTACAAAAGTGTCTGATTCCCAAGCAAAGGTATTTACATTTAGATTAGCGCAAAACTATCCAAATCCATTTAATCCCTCTACAATCATTAAATATTCTGTAGCATCTAAGAGTTTAGTAAATTTAAAAATATATAACATGCTTGGTAAAGAAATAGCGACACTTGTTAATGGTATAAAAACTCCCGGTGATTATTCAATAAGTTTTAATGCTTCTGAATTGCCTTCGGGAATATATTTTTATAGGATTATTGCAGGGAAAAACACAGAAGTAAAGAAGATGATTTTATTAAAGTAATTCATTTTGTATATAATATTTATTTATCTCAGCCGGAGCATGAGTATTATAAATGCTCAAGAAGGAATTAAAGAAGAAAGATTTCAACTAAATTTAATTTTGGATAACAGAACTAAATCCAAGAGCAAAGATTAATTTAGTAAGAAAAGGAAATCTTAAGAAGAAAGCAAAAAAAGTAAGACGAGAAATAAAATATATATTATTCCGATAAAATCTTAATCAAATAAAAATGTACTCAAAAAAATATTAAGCCTACATACTTAATATTTAATTTTAGTTCTCCACTCAAAGTCGAAGTCCAAATTATTTTTATTAGAATAATAAAGCCCGTTTTATCAATTTAATAAGATGGGCTTTTTTATTTGAGAGAATCTGCAAGATTTAGATTTGTAATTTGAAGCAAAACGCAAAACAGATACTGGCATATTTTGTGAGATAGAACAATTACAAAAAAATGGTAATGCATTTGCAAGTTGATTTTACTTTTCTGGATAGTCTGATAATTCTTGTTTATTTAGTGGTAGTCCTAAGTTTGGGCTTTTACTTTTCAAGCAAAAAGGATCAAAGCTATGAGGATTATTTCCTTGCAGGGAAAAAAATGGGTTGGATTACCGTCGGACTTTCAATTTTTGCCACAAACATTTCAAGTGAACATTTCATAGGACTTGCGGGCTCAGGAGCAGCAAGAGGTTTAGCGGTAGGTCAGTTTGAACTAATGGCAGTATTTACCTTAATATTGCTTGGTTGGCTAATTGCACCTATATATATAAAATCAGGTGTAGTAACTACTCCTGAATTTCTAGAGAAAAGATTCGATCCTTCGCTTAGAAAACCATTCGCAGCCATTTCAATAGTAATATACATCCTAGCCAAAATATCCGTATCACTTTTTGCAGGAGGCATATTATTCGAAAGAATGTTTGGAATCAACATATATACATCCGCAATAATGATTGTGCTGTTTACGGGTTTATACTCAGTGCTAGGCGGCGCTACTGCAGTAATGAAGACACATGTTTTTCAGGCTGTAGTATTAATTGTAGGCGCTCTTCTTTTAACAATATTCGGGTTAAAGGCAGTAGGAGGATTTTCGGGGCTGCAGGCGAAATTACCGCCTGATTATTTCAGCATGTTTAAGTCGATAAACGATCCTGACTATCCATGGACGGGTGTAATATTCGGTGCACCCATTCTAGCATTTTGGTACTGGATAACCGATCAGTATTTCATTCAGAAAATATTGTCTGCTAAATCAATTAATGATGCAAGAAGAGGATCATTGTTTGCAGCAATTCTAAAAGTATTACCAATTTTTATATTAGTGCTTCCCGGTTTAATTGCTGCAGCGCTTTTTCAGGGAGTAAAGGGAGATGATGCTTATCCGCTCTTATTAGCAAGCGACATACTACCAATAGGGATAAAGGGGATAGTAATGGCGGGGCTGCTTGCTGCAATAATGTCATCGCTTGCCAGTGTTTTTAATACTGTAGCTGCATTATTTACGAATGATTTTTACAAAGTCAATAACCCAGGTGCGTCGGATAGAGAATTGGTTTTGGTCGGAAGATTATCATCAACGGCAATAGTAATCTTAGCAATAATATGTGTACCGCTTGTAAAGCTTATCAGCTCGCAGGTTTATCTTTATATGCAAAGTCTGCAGGGCTATATAAGTCCGCCGATAGCAGCCGTTTTTCTTTGGGGATTTATATTGAAAAAGGTAAACGCAAAAGCAGCAATCACAACTTTAATTGTCGGTGAAAGTATAGGCTTTCTGCGTATGATATTAGATCTGTTATACGGAACAAATATAAAGGGTGCGGGAATATTATCTGCACTAATTAAAATTAATTTTTTACATTTTTCAATTATTTTATTTCTACTCAGCACACTAATAATTCTAGCTTTAAGCTATTTGCCTCAAAGGGAAAAGAAAGCGAGATTGTCTTCTGTTCAATATTTAGTACCAAATAGTTTGTCAGAGCTAGTAGTTGGTTTTTCAAGCGACCCATCAAAAGCCGTATTGAGAACAAATATAATGATGTCGGCTTTCATACTTTTAATAATAATAGGTTTATGGAGTATATGGTTCTAGTAAGTTTCTTAAATAATGTTCTAATAATTAACTGTTTATTAACAATAAAAAAAGGAAGGTAACAGATGAAAAAAGTTATTTTACCTGTTTTTCTAGCGCTTGTATCATGGTGTTATACTGCATTTGCGCAGGAAGCTATTATACAAAGCTTTGACAACATTAAAGCAGATACAAATTTTATTTGGAGTGCTAATGTTGAAGGCGGCAAAAGCTATTTTAATTGGAAGCAGGATTCTACAGACAAAGTAGAGGGAGCAGCCTCTCTTGACATAACAACGTCTATAGACTCTTTGCATCCATGGGGTAGTTTTTCTCAGCTTATTTATAGATCCCCTACCGGTCAATTTATGGATTGGAGTTCGAGCGATACATTGCATCTATGGATTAAAATCGTAAAGGCTCCGGTTTATCCGCAATATATGTCATTCAGGATTCAGCTTATTGACAAAGGTTCATCCGGGACAGATCAGGATGAGACATATATATATCAAAACGATGTAGTTCTTGATTCAGTGAAAGATTGGTATGAATTAAAAGTACCATTGCATGAAATAAATTCATTGGGTAGAACTGTTACTCCGGGTGATAGCGGATTTGTTGAGGCTCCAGGAAATTGGGGAGGATTTTCATATAACGATGATCAGTTAAATGTTGATAAGCTTGTGGGCTGGAACATTGTTTGTGTTACTACTACAACATCATTGAATCCAAATCCTCCGGCAGGCATGGCGAACGTGCCAGCAGATTCATTAGAGTTTAAGATTGACAAATTTGAGAGGACGGGAAATAAGCCTGTTCCATTTGTAGTATTTAACGGACAAGGTCTTCCGAGTAATCTTTCTGCATTTACTTGGGGAAATGCGTCTGTAGCAGTTGAAACAGGTAACGGACCTTTCCCGAACACAAATTCAATACATTGGATTATGGGAGATCAATGGGGCAACGGCTGGAACGGAGCTGGTTATAATGTAGCTCCGCCATTTAATCTTTCAGGCGGATGGACTGTAGATAGTCTGAAGTTTTATATGAAAGCCGATACAGGGGTAGATTCAATGCGGGTTCAATTTGAGGACGGAACTCATCAAGTCGGTTATGTATTTACAGTTATTCAAGATACTTTATGGCATCAATATAAAGTTGCCTTGCGTGATATTGTTCAAAGACAAGATTCTCCGCTTCAGCCAGGTGATTTTGATCCATCACATGTAACTGTCTGGCAGATTATGTCTCAAGCAGACGGTAAAGCGGGAAAAAATGTTTGGTTATCTGATGTATGGACAGGCAATCCTAAAGCACCCATACCGCCGGTAGCACCACTTGGGGTTTCTGCAATAAGTAACAATGATTATACAAATACGGTAATTTGGCAGGACGTTCCGGGACAAACAGGTGAAACATATAGTGTTTATTACTCTAAAGATCCGATTACTGATGTATCTGCCCCCGGAGTTGAAGTCGGAGGAACTGCAATTGCACACGGTGCGCAATCCTATGTTCACAAATTAATTGCTCCAGCAACAGATCAAACAGTTTCTTATTATTATGCAGTTGTATGCAAAAGCGGTGATGGTTTACTGGGTACCGCAGGTGTGTCAAATGTAAGTGTTTCCAATACGGCAAAAGGGGTATCGATAATTAATCCTACGCCTCCTGCTAACTTCCAGGCAGACGGAGATCTTTCCGAGTGGACTGCTGCAGGTATTAAACCATTCCGTATATATGTTAGCGATAACAGCGGTACTATTGTTCCTAACAGCAAAATTACGAGCGATACAGTAAGTTCAGGTGATATATATGTAGCTGTAGATCAGAACTATTTATATGTAGCCGGTCACATAAATACAAATAACATAGTATTCACGGCATCGCAAAGCTCATGGCTTAATACATCGACAGATTTATTCATAGGATTGTATAACTGGCATGGAGCACCACATTCTTCCTTACTAGCGGGTGCAGAGCCGGATTATCATTTTAGATTTGCAGAAGATAGAGTAATCTCTGATGGAAAAGGTCCGGACACATTAGTCGCTCCAGGAACTGATTACTTCTGGGGTTCAAGATTTCCGGATCCTCTTGCAGGGTATAATTTCGAAGCTAAGATTTCATGGGAAGATATAGCTCACAAACGTAATGGAGGCAATACGGGAACAGACGCTGTCTTTTCACCTGTAGTCGGAATGAGAATTCCATTTGATGCTGAATTAAGCAGCTGCAGCCCGGGTGCAACTCAAAGAGACGGTCAATTGGATTATTCTTCCGCGGCTTTAGGAAATTCTTATCAAAACGTTGCTGTTTGGTCAAACACCTGGATTGGAACCGAATGGACGACAGGAGTTAAGGACACCAAACAAGCGCCCTTGACTTATAATTTAGCTCAGAATTATCCTAATCCTTTTAACCCGACGACAAATATTCAATATACACTAATGAAGTCAGGCTTAGTTACTTTGTCAGTTTATGATATTCTTGGACGAAGAGTAACAACGCTGGTCAATCAAGTTCAAACAGCAGGCGTTCACATGATTAGTTTTGATGCATCAAGACTTTCAAGCGGCGTTTATTTCTATCGGATTGAGTCAGGTGCTTTTTTAAGTGTTAAGAAAATGATGTTACTAAAGTAAATGTATAAAAGTGCAGTTCCGAAATAAAAACGGAACTGCACTTTCTTAATTATAATCGAAGTTGATAAAAAATTGATTAGGAAATAACATGGTTAGTTTCAGTACTTTGAAAGTAACGCGCACTAAATATTTTTTTAGAAGAGCAAAGGAAATTTTATTCGTAACTATATTGATAACTTTTCTTTTCGGCTTAACTGGAAAATTTGGAAATATTACTCTTGCTGGAACAACCGGCAAGCTGTCCGGCAGGATAACTGATGCGCAAAGTGGAGAGCCTGTTATAGGTGCCAACATAATAATTGAAGGCACATATATGGGTGCTGCTGCCGATAAAGACGGCTACTATTATATTAACAATATTCCCCCCGGTAATTATACAGTTATTGTAAGTTCTATTGGGTATGAAAAGGTTGTTGTTAAAAGGGTTCCGATAAAAATAGACTTAACATATAATCTTGATTTAAAATTAAATCCACAGACTATAAGCGGAAAAGAAGTAGTTGTTACTGCTGAAAGGCCTTTAGTTCAAAAAGATTTAACATCGTCTTCAGTTACAGTAACCTCAGATGATATTAAGATGATGCCTGTTGAAAGTGTAGGACAAATAATAAACCTACAAGCAGGGGTTGTAGGTGGTCACTTCAGAGGCGGGCGATCAGATGAAGTATCTTATCTAGTTGACGGTATGCCAATAACAGATTCATTCAACGGTTCGCTTCCGATACAAATTGAAAACTCTTCTATAAGAGAAATGGAAGTAATTAGCGGGACATTTAACGCTGAGTATGGGCGGGCAATGTCGGGCGTAGTAAATATTGTAACTCAAGATGGTTCACAGAATTTTCACGGAATGATTTCCGCATACTCGGGTGATTATTTAACAACACATACAAATCTTTTTCCAAACGTAGGAAAGCTATTTACATTTAGAACAAAAGACTATGAATTTAGTTTAAGCGGACCAACAAAGATTTTGCATAATCTAACATTCTTTACTACGGGTAGGTATTACAATGATCCGGGTTATTTATACGGTCAAAGAATTTTTAATGTCTCAGATAATCCAGTAAACGGTCCAAAAGATTTGAGCGGTAATCAGATTATTTTTCACACCGGTGACAGTGCCTACGTGCCTATGAATCCAACAGAGAGATATTCTTTTAACGGCAAATTAACGTATTCATTACCCACAATAAAATTATCATACAGCCTATTTTGGAATAAGGACTGGAACAAATATTTCAGTCAGCAGTGGGTTTGGAATCCGGACGGAATGATGAATTATTATTCTAACGGCTGGATACACAGCTTTCAAATAACACATATACCGTCGCAGAGTATATATCAGACTTTAAAATTCTCGGTTAATCGTTACGATTATCGCGGTTATGTTTATGCAAATCCTTTTGACTCACGCTATGACGATCCAAGTCAGGGTGTTCCAAGCTCAAGTTATACATTTCAATACGGCGGTCAGCAAACCGGAAGATATGAACGGGAAACAATAGAGAGCATTCTGCAGTGGCAATTTAACGCGCAGGTATCAAGGAAGCATAAAATAGGATTAGGTGTTGAAGCCGACTGGTACAAGCTTTATGATCATGAATATGGTTTACAGAGCCCAAATTCGGGTTCCGCCAGCGATACAGTATATACTCCTATATATGCTCAGTTAGGTGCTCCGGGCAATCAAGCATATACAAAATATCCTACAACGTTATCAGCCTATATTCAGGACAAAGCTGAATACGATATAATGATAATAAATTTCGGTTTACGTTTCGACTACTTTAAGCCAAACTCGCAATCTCTTTATGATCTAAATAACCCTGAAAGAGATTATAACTTTCCTAATGCAGGAAGAATGGTTGAGGCTAAAGTAAAAACCCAATTAAGTCCTCGACTTGGAGTTTCTTTTCCTATCACTGACAAAGGAATAATACATTTTTCATACGGGCATTTTTTCCAGATACCTAGCTTTTCAAATCTTTATGTAAATTCTGACGAGATAATAATGCCTAACGGTTCATTGTCTACTATTATGGGTAATCCTGATCTGGAACCCGAGAGAACTGTAAAATATGAACTTGGATTACAACAGGCACTTATGTCAGATCTTTCATTAGATTTTACTGTTTATTATCAAGACATAAGAAATTTACTTGGTATGGAAATAATTACTACATATCATGGAGCAAATTATGCGCGATATGTAAATAGGGATTATGGAAATGTTAGGGGATTTATATTAACACTTGATAAAAGATTTTCCGATTTCTTTAGTATTAAATTAGATTACACATATCAAATCGCAGAAGGCGACGCATCAGACCCGATGGCAGTATATTACAACAATCAAAGTAATCCTCCAGTGCAAACGAACAAAACCTTTGTCCCGCTTAATTGGGATCAAAGGTCAACACTTAACATCTCTGCTAACATAGGTAAAACAAACGATTGGAATGTCGGTCTTATATTTAATTACGGTTCCGGTTTTCCTTATACAGAAGATGTTAGGATTACACAAGGGTTATCATTTGAAAACGATGGTCTTAAGCCACAAACATATAATGTTGATTTAAGGGCGCAGAAGACATTTACGTTTAATGGACTGGAAGTAAATATATTTGCTCTCGTTTATAATGTACTTGATATAAAGAACGAAGTAAATGTGAACGCAGCAACAGGTCGTGCGAATGATCTTTTAATTCAGGACATAAATTCGGCAGGTAAGATTATCGGATTGAACACACTTCAGCAATATATAAATGATCCCTCAAATTATTCTGCACCGAGGCAAGTTCGTCTTGGTCTTAGCCTAGGGTTTTAATAAATCGATTTGGAGTTTATAATGAAATTTAAGTTTTTGAATGTTTTTATTTTAATCAGTGTTCTAAGCAGTATGACCTTTGCCCAAATACTTGTTGGGCAGGAGGACCCCAGAATTTCACTTTACCGACAAGATCCTTACGGAAATTCTCAGTACGAAAGAAAAGGTACGATGGTCGGTAATCGAATTTACACACTATATTATAACTACGGTGAAGTTGGGTATTGGCAATTTGCTCCGTCAATGGAGTGGCCTGCCGGTTCAGGGCATAATAACCTAGACGGAACTGCTGTTCTAATAAGCGCGCGAGTCACCACGCCGACTGGTTATAGAGTTAATCCTTTAATTACTCGCTATAGAGAATATGACAGCCAGGATCCTGTTACCGGTCTGCACTGGGGATTAGAACCAGTTCCCGGTTATCAAAATCCATCCGGCACAACGCCTGCTATTAATATTGATACAACATCATTTCCGAAAACCTGGCCAATTGCACTCGACTTGGATCCTTCGTGGGACGGCAAATGGTACGGTTATTTCGGTAAAGGAGTATCAAATGCTGACTTTGAGACTTTCTTTGTTATGGATGATTCAAAGGATAAGAAGTTTACAAAGTATCCTTACTACTATTTCCCGGTTGCCAGCGATTCAAATCGCGGAGGATTGGGATTAAGAGTAGAAGTTCGCGGGTTTCAGTGGTCCCACGTTTTAGCTGAAGACTGTATCTTCTGGCATTATGATATAGTTAATATTTCCGACCATACATACGACAGTACTGCCTTTGGCTTTTATGCAGATGCCGGAGTTGGAGGTGCTAATAGCTCAGAGCCTGCGAATAGTGCTTATTATAATACAAATCTAGACATAGCATATTCTTGGGCGCCAAGCGGTCTTGGAAGTCCTGACAACTGGAAAACGGGTTATTTGGGATTTGCATATCTGGAAAGTCCTGGTAATCCGTTTGACGGAATTGACAATGATCAGGATGGATTAATTGACGAAAGAAGAGACGATAACATTGACAACAATCATAATTGGATTTCATTTTCCGATTTAAATGGGGACGGTAAATGGGAGCCGGGAGAGCCACTTAACGATGACGTTGGAAAAGACGGTATTGGACCAACGGATCCGGGTTATACGGGACCAGATGTAGGAGAAGGAGATGGTGTCCCTACTCATGGAGAACCTGATTTTGATGAGACTGATAAAGATGAGTCCGACCAAATTGGATTAACTTCAATGGCAGTAAAAGTTCTTGACAATTCTCACGGGCCGACGGGTTTGTGGGGAAAGAATGACGATGTAATGTGGAACGCTATGAACAATGCGTTTAATGATACATTAGTACAAAATGCAAATATATATTTAGTTTTTGCATCCGGTCCTTTTATACTTGGTAAAGGTTTAAGGGAAAGATTTTCAATTGCATTGTTAATGGGAAATGACCTAGACCAAATATTATTTCATAAAGAAACCGTGCAACAAATTTATAATGCAAATTATAATTTCTCAAAACCGCCGTATAAGCCTACTGTTCATGCGGTTGCAGGTAACCACAAGGTCTTCCTATACTGGGACAACGTTGCAGAGCAATCAAGAGACAAATTCCTTGGTTTTGAGCATAACGATAAAACTCAAGGATACAAAAAGATTTTTGAAGGCTACACAATATATAGAAGCGAAGAACCTCAGTTCGAAGATGTTAAGCTGATAACAGATTCAAAAGGTGAGCCGACTTATTGGAAGCCTATTGCTCAATATGATTTAATTGATTCAATTGCAGGTCCTGACCCTGTTGGTATTAATGGAGCAAGATTCTGGCGAGGAAGTAATACGGGGCTGCAGCATTCTTTTGTTGATACTACAGTTACAAACGGTAAAACATATTATTATGCTGTTTGTTCTTATTCTATGGGTGACACTGCATTCGGTTCAACGGGTTTACAACCCACGGAATGTTCAAAAATAATTCGTCAGGATGAAGCAGGCAACGTTACCTTTACCGATGTTAATTGCGCGGTAGTTATACCAAACGCACCGGTAGCAGGGTATGTTCCACCGCAAGTAGTAGGGGATTTGAATAAAGTAACGAGCGGTTTGGGAACCGGGTCAGTAAGCGTTGAAGTCTTAAATCCAGCTACTATAAGTTCCGGAGCACAATATAAATTATTATTTAATTCAACCGGTACGATTCCCAATTATAGGACCTCATCGTACAGTGTAGTAAAGACGTATAACGGGACCACAGATACATTGGAGAGCAATGTTGATGCAACGACGTTTGGAACAGATGTCTTTAGTATCCCTTTTGATGGTATGGTTTTTTCTTTCAGAAACGACACTACGGTATCGATAAGTGATACTTTAACAGGATGGTATACTGGCAGCAGTAATCTTAATATTATGGTTATTCCGGATAATACTTCTCCTTCGCTGGATGTCAGGTGGCCAACAGATTATCAAATGGAATTTTTTGATCATACAGTTGCTACGACTCCTTATAATAAAATTCCCGTCAGTTATATAGTAACTGATCTAAATACTGGAGATACGGTAAAAACAGAGATAATTGATAATGATAAATCTAAATCATTAACTACCGGTGATGATATAATTTTAATTCAACCCGTTAATAATCAGGTTAAATATTCTTGGAGAATACATTACTCACAGCCATTTAATCCTGCCTTAACACCCACTTATCCTCAGCCGGGAGATAAGTTCCGTATATATACCAATAAACCTTTTTACCAAAACGATTATTTCAGTTTTACTACGAAGTCATCAATAGTTGATAATACAATTGCAAATAAGAGTCTTTCCAATATTTCCGTGGTACCTAATCCTTATATAGCAACTGCGCCTTGGGAACAGAGGACTCTTTATTCTACAGGTCGCGGGACAAGGAAGATTGATTTTATAAATCTTCCGGCTAATTGTACGATTAGAATTTATACAATTACCGGTGCACTGGTAAAGACACTTTATAAGAGTGCCTCTAATTTATATAACGGAGGGACTATATCTTGGGACCTTGTTTCGGATGATGGTATGGACGTGGCATATGGACTTTATATTTATCACGTTGATGCACCCGGTATAGGTGAATACATTGGCAAATTTGCTGTAATAAAATAGCGGAGAAAAAAGATGAAAATTGGTTTATTAAATATTTTATCGGCATTAGTCTTAATCTCTACAACGACATATTGCCAAAATAATTTTGTGTCTGATGTTTCTAAGAAAGGAACTACAGCGGCACCATTTCTTTCAATAAGCGAGGGAGCAAGGGCAACGGGAATGGGAAGTGCTTTTGTCGGCGTTGCTGATGATCAGAGTGCTTTCTTTTGGAACCCAGCCGGCTTGGCTAAATTAGAAGGTGTCGGAATCTTGGTTGATCATACTAACTGGTTGGCCAGCACTGCTTATAATTTTATAGCAGCCACTTATAATTTAGGAGGTATGGGAACAGTCGGATTTAGTTTTACTTCATCCGATTACGGGGATATGAAAGTAACTACTGTTGATGCCCCTAATGGAACAGGGCAAATGTTCTCGGCATCTGACATAGCCTTTAGTCTTGGTTATGCACTAAATTTAACAGATAACTTCGCTATAGGCTTTAATCCAAAAATAATTTATCAGTCTATTTGGCAAACCAGCGCTGTAGGTTTTGCAATGGATCTTGGAGTGCTTTATAAAACACCATTTGACGGAATAATGCTTGGAATGTCAATATCTAATTTCGGTACAAAAATGCAATTGCAGGGTAATTCTACATTAGTAACTTATGATCCTGATCCGACTACTGTAGGAAATAACGGGAAAATTCCTGCAAACTTAAGTACGGATTATTGGTCGCTTCCTTTGAATTTTAGAGTTGGTCTTGCTTATTGTCCAATATCTACCGAAAAAAACAAACTAACAATTGCTGTTGATGCTATACATCCAAGTGATAATTATGAAAGTGTTAACGTTGGTGCTGAGTATGTATTTGATGATTTGATTGCAATCCGTGGTGGTTACAAATCCTTGTTCCTTACAGATTCTGAAGAATCTTTTACCCTTGGATTTGGTCTTAAGCAAATACTTCTGGGCAACATTGCAGTAAAAGTTGATTACGCTTACCAGGACTTTGGAAGGTTAAGCAATATTCAAAAATTCTCACTCGGTATAGCTTTTTAGGAATTAAAATTTGGATGATAAAATGAAAAAAATATTTATACTGTTCTTATTGGCTGGAGTTTTATCTTTGCTGCCAAACATAATATTTGCTCAATGGACTAAAACAACCTTACCCGATCCTCCAGGCGGGCACGGAGCATTACCCGGTCGAGTAACAACACTAGACGTCGCGGGTTCGAATGTTTATGCAGGTACTCTTGGCGGTAATCTGTATATGTCTCCGGATAACGGAACGACGTGGACTTATATTGACTCAGGTTTAACGACATCCGATATAAATGTTATTAAAATTATTAATAACAAAATATATGTCGGAACATACGGAAGTGGAATTTTCACCTCAACGGATAATGGCAAAACATGGCAAAATTCCGGTACTTCTTTAGCTAATAACTACGTTTACTCATTTTCAACTATCGACTCAAGTATTTTTGCCGCGACTTGGGGCGGCGGAGTATTTACATGCGCAATTAATGATAATAATTGGAAGCCTGCTAATAATGGGTTAACAAACTTGAATGTACGAACGCTGGGAGTTAAGGGACAAAGACTTTTTGCGGGTACATGGGGTGACGGAATATTTGTATCAGATGATAAAGGACAGAGCTGGCTTCAAAGCAACGTGGGAATCAATAAACTTTACATTTATCAAATTGCTGACGGAGGACCTAACGTTTATTTAGGTAATGACGAAGGAGTTTATTCAAGTGCAAATTACGGTTATAACTGGACTTTAATGAGTTCAGGATTAACAAATACTTATGTCCGGGCTTTAACAGTAATCTATCCTAACCTTATTGTCGGAACTTCGGGTGAAGGAGTATTTGTATCATTAAATAGCGGAACGGATTGGTCTGTTGTTGATACAGGACTAACCGACGGATACATTTATAGTTTAGCTGTAAACAATTCCAAAATATTTGCGGGTTCTTTAAATGGAGAAATATGGAGCAGACCTGTTTCCGAGATTCTTACAGAAGTCAAGAATATTAATAACAACGCTTTAGTCAATGACTTCAAACTTTTTCAGAATTATCCAAATCCATTTAATCCTACGACAAATATTTCATATCAATTGCCTCAAAGCGGATTTGTCACAATAAAAATATATAATTCAATTGGGCAGGAAAAGGCAACTCTTGTTAACGAAAATCAACACGCAGGTACTTACAGATTAAATTTTAACGGAACCAATTTATCAAGCGGAGTGTACTTCTATCAATTAAGAGTTGGAAATTACACAGCTATTAAAAAAATGATATTAATGAAATAAGGACGATTTAACGTAGGGCGGAAATATCCCTTCTCTACAACCAATATAACGTTGAAGGTTATTTAATGAAAAAATATATTTTCCCATTAGTGCTTATAATATTATGTTTTTCTTTGCTTCTACCCGCAAAAGATAAAAGAGTCATTAAAGAAGAAGTTATTAACAAGAAAGTTAAAGAACTTCTTTCGCGGATGACGCTTGAGGAAAAGATTGGGCAAATGACTCAGATTACTATCCAAGCAGTATCCAGACAGCACGGCACTGCTAAACAGCATTTTGAGTATGATGCTGATAAATTACGTGAAGCTATCATAAAATATCATGTCGGTTCAATGCTTAATGTTTATGATGTTGCGCTAAGCGTAAATTATTGGAACAAACTGATTACGGATATTCAAAATATCGCTACAAAAGAAACTAGACTCAAAATTCCGATACTATACGGAATTGATGCAATTCATGGTGCAATTTACACATCAGGGGCGACCATTTTTCCGCAAGCAATAAATATGGCTTCATCATTTAACAGTAATCTTGTGAAAGATGAAGGAGAAATAACTGCCCTGGAAATAAGGGCCTCAGGGATTCCCTGGAATTTCTATCCGGTACTTGATTTAGGGAGGCAGCAACTATGGCCAAGGCTTTGGGAAACATACGGGGAAGATGTTTATTTAGATTCTAAAATGGGTGAAAGTTACATCCAAGGTGCGCAGGGAGATGATATAAGCAAGGAAGATAAAGTAGCTGTTTGCCTTAAACATTACGTAGGTTACAGTTTTCCAATTGACGGTAAGGATAGAACTCCTGCATGGATACCGGAAAGAATGATGAAAGAATATTTTCTACCGCCTTTTGAAAAAGCAATAGAATCAGGTGCGCAAACTATAATGGTGAATTCTTCAGAAGTAAATGGAATTCCAGGTCATTCAAATTATAATTTACTTACTGAAGTCCTTCGCGGCAAAATGAAATTCAAAGGTCTTGTGGTTTCAGATTGGCAGGACATTGAAAGATTATATACCAGGGATAAAGTTGCAGATTCCCCGGAAGATGCCGTTAGGATGGCTGTAATGGCGGGTGTTGATATGAGCATGGTTCCATTGGATTTTAGTTTTTACAATTATTTGCTCAAGCTAGTCAAAGATGGAAAAGTTCCGGTCAGCCGTATTGATGAAGCTGTTTCAAGAATTTTACGAGTAAAATTCATGCTGGGGTTATTTGATAACCCATATCCGAATGAAAAGTTAAAATCGCAGTTTGCATCCGAAAAATCTGATAAAATAAATTTACAGGCTTCGGAAGAATCGATTGTACTGGCTAAGAACGAAGAAAACATATTACCACTTTCAAAAAATGCGAAAGTGTTAGTAGCCGGTCCCACAGCCAACATGCTTTCAGTATTAAACGGCGGATGGACTATAACCTGGCAAGGCGATGAGGAATCGCTATATCCTAAGGATAAGCCAACCGTGCTTAAAGCAATTCAAGATAAAATTAATCCTGATAATGTAAAATATGTTCAAGGAACGGATTTCGATAGTGAAATAAATATTGATTCTGCTGTTAATGCAGCCAAAGAAGTTGACGATATAATACTTTGTTTAGGAGAACACGCATACTGCGAAACTCCGGGAAACATTAATAATCTTAAATTGGATACTGCTCAGTTAAAACTTGCACATGCACTAATTAAAACCGGCAAGCCCGTTATAATAGTAATGATCGAAGGCAGACCAAGACTGATTAATAGTATAGTAGGTGACGCGAAAGGAATTCTTTTAGCTTTTCTTCCGGGAATGGACGGAGGGCAAGCAATTTCAAATATTTTATTCGGTGATGCAAATCCAAGTGCAAGATTATCTGTTACATATCCAAAACACCCGGATGATTTAATGCATTATGACTATAAGCCTCTTGAATCATCAGAGGGTAATCAATATGATCCTCAATGGTCATTTGGTTATGGGCTGAGCTATACAAAATTCTCTTATTCAAATTTGAAGCTCAATAAACTCGAGATTAATAAAGGCGATAAGATTGAGATTTCGGTAGACGTTAAAAATACAGGAAACAGAATTGGAAAGGATGCCGTTCTTTTATACTTGAATGATGAATATGCTTCGGTATCGAGACCGGTAAAGCAATTAAAAAGATTTACTAAAATTGAACTAAACCCGGGTGAGACGAAAACAGTAAAATTTTCACTTGACGATTATGATTTGTCCTTTATAGGAAGGCAGAATAAAAGGATAGTTGAGTCCGGAAAATTCAAAATATTCGTAGGTGATTTAGACACTGAATTTACGTTGAATAAATAATATACATTCTATTGAACCTCCTCAATATTGCACAACCCTATATGATATCTTTTAATTAAAGTATCGATAGGGTTTGTGCTTTAAGAATGTTCACACTTCCGGACTAATTACAACACACTTTGCATCTCCCCCTCAAAGATTAACTTAAAATGTCTGACTCTAAAATTCCGGCAATAGATATTAATAATTGTAATTCTGAATCTTAAAAATAAGTAAACTGATATTTGGGATTATTTTTTATATTAGCACAACTAATTGAGGCAGATCAAAGTTAATTGACATATAATTAGTATAACAAGAAATTATTTATTTAATTGAAATTAAAGGATATATAATTATCAAACAGCAGGAAGTATAAATGAAAATATTATTTAACGAAATTTTACTATTTGCAATATTGATAGCTAGCAATCCTATGTTTGGGCAGACAAAGTCCGGCATATCAGTGAATGTTGACAAAAACAGCGGAGAATATTCAATTTTAGTAAAGCCGATGAACTGGAAATTTGCCGGCAGAATTGGCAAGGAGCTGACAAATATAAAATCTATAAAAGGTAATGATTTAATCGGGAATTATTCTGAGATAACCTTTAACTGGAATGATAATAATGAATATGAAGGTGCAATAAAATGGTATAATAATAAACCAATTGTAATGTTTTTACTAACCTTGCTTAGTGATCAAACAAAATCCTTTTATGCTTTCCCGACATTCATGGAATATCCAGCCGGTATGAATAAATTTAGTTTTAATAATGACAATTTTGCGCCTCCGCAGTTTAAATTAAATGAAACCTCTACTCCCTGGCTCTTTTTTGATAATGAATTAAATTCATTTATTATTTCTCCAGCATCAGATTTCATTGTCGCAAAACTGACTGGAGACAGCGGTAAAGCAATAAGCAGCGGTTTAAATAGTGAGATAAAAAATCTACCATCTAAATTCACTCACAAAACAATATTAGTATTCGCAAATGGCATTAGAAACGCATGGGATATTTGGGGAAGGACATTGCGTAAAATGTACAAGAGAAATATTCCGGCTAATGATGCAGATCCGGTACTAAAGTATTATGGCTATTGGACAGATAACGGCGCGGATTATTATTATAATTATGATACGACATTAGGTTATTCGCAGACATTACTGTCGTTGATGAAAAGATATAAAGATGAAGGGATTAAGCTTGGATACATGCAGCTTGACAGCTGGTGGTATGAGAAATCAATTTACGATGTAAACGGTATACCTGATGCAGATCATAAAAATAAAAACCTTCCATACGGCAAATGGAATCGATATGGCGGGATAATAAGCTATACGGCGGATCCATTTTTATTTGTCGAAGGTTTGTCCTCTTTTGATAAGAAGCTGAACATACCGTTGGTAACACACAGCAGGTGGATAGATCCTAAAAGTCCATATCGAAACAAATATAAAATATCAGGTTATGCAGCAGTTGACCCTAAATATTGGGGACATATAATAAAATATATAAAAAGCTCAGGAGTGATTTGCTATGAGCAGGATTGGTTGAACTATATATATGATAAAAGCCCAAAAATGTCGGAAGACTTACGTATTGGAAATGCATTTACAGATGGAATGGCAGATGCGTGTATGAAAGCAGGGCTGTCAATGCAGTATTGTATGGCGATGCCAAGATTTTTTCTTCAGGGATTAAAATATAACAACTTAACTACAATTCGTACTAGCGGCGACCGATTTGAAATAAACAAATGGAAGCATTTCCTTTATACTTCCCAACTTGCATATGAATGCGGAATTTATCCCTGGTGCGATGTATTCAAAAGTAATGAATTGGGAAATATGATTCTGGATGTTTTATCATCCGGTCCTGTAGGTACCGGAGATGCAATAGGGAAAGAAGATAAAAAAAATATTATGCTGGCGTGCAGAAAAGACGGCGTGCTTGTTAAACCGGATGCTCCAATTCTCCCAATTGATGGTGATTATATAAATGACGCGGCAAAGAAAAAAATGCCGATGTTGGCTTACACTTATACAAAGCATGGCGACATAACAACCGGATATGTTTTTGCTTTTACAAAAGATTCGACAGAAAGCAAGAAAATAGACTTTATTCCAACGCAACTTGGGATTGAGGGAAAAGTAATTGTATACAATCCATTGACAAAAGAAGCAGAGGTAATTAAAAAAGGAAAAGCTTTCAGCGGCAAACTGAATAATGAGCCATATACATATTATATCCTGGCACCGCAATTGTCTTCCGGTATAGCCTTTTTGGGTGATGCGGGAAAGATAGCGGCAACAGGGAAAAAGCGAATTGCAGGTATCAGTGATGATCACGGAAGTCTTAGAATAAAAGTATTATTTGCAAAAGGAGAATCCTCTGTAACCCTGGAAGGCTATTCGAATAATCAAGTGAAAAGTAACGAAGGGGAAATTAACTATAGTAATGATACGCACATTTTTAGTTTAATATTACCGTCTAAAGGACACAAGGAAGTTACTGTAAACTTAAAGTCTAAATAATAAATTAGTATAGAGTAATCCTTGAAGATTTTATTTATTCGTCATTTTATAATTTAATTAAATTAACTCCAATAAAAATAGGATGAATAAAAAAACTCCGCATAACATTCTGTATCATCATTAATATTGAAATATTTTTCTGCAAAATATTTCTTGCTAACGATTAGATTTATTAGTCCCTGTACATCAAGCAAGGTACATCGCATATATTGCCGGTAATAATCAGCACATGAATAATACTGAATTTGATTGTCAGGAGTCAAGAACTTTTATTTAATATATTCTTCTTCCAGCTCTATTCTATCCCCCTTGCAATTCAAGGAACTTTCAAATTGAACCCAGCTTTAATGCAAAGGTTTAACTACTTCAAAAGAATTAATTTCTTAGTAGTAATAAAATCACCCGCATGTAACCTGTAAAAATATACTCCGCTTGCAAAACGGATTGCGTTCCATTGATATTTATAATTGCCTGCGGGAAGATTTGCATCTACAATTGTTGCGACTTCATTACCAAGTACATCGTAAATCTTCAATGTTATAAATCCCGGATTAACAATTCGAAATTCAAAATTGGTTATAGGATTAAACGGATTTGGAAAATTTTGCTCCAAAAAATAATCTAGAGGTCTAATATTTTTTATCTGTTTGATATCGGTAATATTTCCTTTATTAAAATCTTTTGGATCAATAGTTCCTTTTGAGGTTATGAATTCAGTAACAATTTGGAATTCTGTAGAATCGTTGTATGTATAAACCTCGCTTACCGGAATGCTGAAAGGCGGATTCGTAATTGCTAAAACAAAAAATTCATTAGCGGTTACACTGTAAGTTTTATTAGGATCCAATGAACTGTTGTTGATATTTATTGCTGTAACTTTTTGTCCGGTCGGTTTAGTCAAATCTAATGAGTAGCTCATTCCCGAGACTTGAGGCATCAATTCGTCATTACTTAAAACTTGAGAAAGAGCAGATTCCAGCCCAGTCCATAAATCAGCTCCTGTTATTTTGAATTTTACTAGTCTATAACCAAGCCCATTTACTTCATTAAATCCATAACCCAGCATGCGGAAAACATCAATTGCAACAATTGGACCTTTGAAAATTTTTTGAGCAGTTGATCCACCGACTTCAATGGCTATATCAGTATTTGTTTTCCACCGGAAAGCATCGGTCACCAAATTCCCAATTGGAGTATCATAAGATGCAGAGCTTTGAATATTTGCAACTTCTTCAAAATCATTTGTTGCATATCCTATTTGTTTGGTATAGACTTGACCATAAATAGATTCTATTTCTGATATGAGTGAATTTACAGTCGCTTTTACTGAAGGTTCTTCAGGTATATTTGTATCCAAATTAATCAACGAATATTCAATTTTAGAAACAACTCCGTTGTTTACCAGTAATTTTAACTTTCCTATATTCGAATAAAAAGCACCAGCTTGAACAATAAAAGTAGTCTTTCCATCCGGATTAGTTACCTCAATCGGTTGGCTAAAAGGATAATGATCATGCCCACCGACAATTACATTTATCCCCGGCACATAGCTTGCTAAAAGTTGATCCACAATAGAACCAAGATGTGAAATACAAATTATCACACTGCAATTATTAGCTTTCAAACTATCAATTGCGTTCACGGCGCTTTGAATTAGTCCGCTCTGACTTGTATCAATAACAGCGGGAGAGGGTTGAGAAAAGAAATTTGTTTCCGGTGTTATCATTCCGAAAAGACCAACCTTAATATTCCCAATTTGCTTTACTATAAATGGTTTTATGAAATTCTTAAGTGATTGCAGACTTGGATCATCAAGTATTAGATTAGCTGAAAGCAATGGAAACCCTCCGCTCGGGAATGCCAACTTCAAAGCAGTATCCAGCACCACAGGTGTCAAATCAAACTCGTGATTACCTACAGCCATAGCGTCAATGCCTATTGAATTTAACAATTGAAACTCGGCTGCGCCATAATATTTATTGAAAAAGATATCACCGATAAAACTATCTCCGGCATGCAAGGCCAGAACATTTCGATCGGTCATTTTTGTCATACCAATTAATGTTGCTGCGCGAGCAGTTCCACCACGTGTACCTTCCAAATTCCCTGTCCTTGGAGCTAACGGTGCTAAACAAGAATGAGTATCGTTTAAGTGAAGTATAGTCAAGGTATCAATCTGAGCGTAAATCACAAAGTAAAAGCCCAAAAGGATTACGATTGTTATTGTCATTAAAATATTTTTCATTTTAGCCACCTTTTTATTAAGTAATTACGCTGAAATAATAAAATGTTCTAACATCCATTTTGTCAAAAAGTTGTAAAATAATTGTTAAAATTCTTCTATGAATAAAGGCTTGGTTCAACTGAGCGATAAAAATTAATCTATGGCTACATTACTTTTTATTCTGAATTAAAGACACTTCAGTGAGAATTTATGTGCAGTAAACTAATGAGATTTATCAAATGAATATTCGTGCAGGTTATTTTAAAATCGTTTGACATTCTATTGGCAAATGAGAATTATTAATATCATAACATGGATTAAAATTTTCTTTTACATATCGTTTTAATATTTAATTATAGTTAGAAAATTATTCTCTTAAGATTCTATAAAATGATAAAAACTCTCTTTTTGATTAAAAAATTTGACCAAAGTTGAAATACACTCCTGTTGTTTCTTTTCCGAAACCAACATCAAGCCTGACAATAAAGGTATCCATATAAAAACGAAGACCGGCTATGGGGCTATATGCCCAATTATTCAAATTAATTTTTGATATTGAATTCCATACTTTGCCTGCATCAATACCTAACGTCCCGCCGAATCTACCGTAGATAGGGTAACGAATTTCAGCATTAATTAGTGCAGCGGTGTAATCTAAAAATCTATCTTGAGGATATCCTCTAAGGGTATTATTTCCTCCGAGCGGCAGTAAAATTTGAATTGGTAAATTGTTACCGATTAAAGTTTGTAAACTTGTTCTCAATGCGAAAATTGTTTTAGGATAGAACAGCATATAATAATATTGAAACCACAATGCATATTTATTGAAAGAAATATTCGTGAAAGAATTATTAAAAGCCAGCTCTGATTCGCCTTGGAGCACAACCCCGTCGGACGGATTAATAAAACTGTTTCTGGTGTCATATCTCAAATTTATCAATGCCGAAGTGTAATTCACCTTTGATGAACTAAGCGGCGATCTTAGTTTTCTGATAACGCTAGTATCCGAAACGTTGAAGTTTCGAATGTATTTGAATTTCAATCCGATTTGTCCTACAAGATTATTCTTAAATCCCCGGCTTAAAATCATATTTACTTCAAACGGCTCTTTGGTATAATACTCAAGATTTGAATAGTTTGATTTGCTTCCGACTCCGTAAAAATTATTTCTAATGTATTTATCATAGTCAACAATTAAATCAAATGCCAAGGGATAAGTCTTTCCCTGACGGTATTCAAAATCAGGAATTGAAAAGACAAGCCGGTACCATCTCTCTCCTTTTGTGCTGTTGAAGGCAGTAAGGTCGAATGATTCGCTTAGATTTAATTGATTTAGGAAAAATGCTTTTGCGCCATAACCGAAGCCTACATCTGTATCATAAGAAATAATGGGAAACGGCTCTATAGATTTATCTTTTAGAGAGGTAACTTCAGACAATTCTTTTGAAACGGAGTTAAGTGTTTCCTTAAAGTTAATTTCGCTGTATACTCCAAAATGATCGGACGGATACAAATTATTCTTTGTTGAGTCAAATATAATTTTGTACGCAAGTATATTATCCTTCTTAAAATGGTGATCAAGAAAAATATAGTCAATTCTCCGCGGTTGTGAGTCATAAATCGTGCTCAATAAATTGTAACCGGATAATTTATTTCCTTTGGCATCAACTGTCTTTGTAGAATAACTGATGTTTTGATTTATGGACGGATCCCACGTATAATTTTGATTGAAAGTATTTTTCACGAAAGTATCGGTTAAACCGCATGACGTTATCAGCTTTTTTAATTCTTTTCTTTCCGGGTTTATATTAAAATCACCGCCGATAATGAAAGAGAAATTATTAGGGATTTTCTTTAAATGTTCATTTAGAATTTCTAATTCATCATTCTGCTTATTAAAATTGGTTGTCCACTTCCAATATGTATTTTGTATTTCTTCTTTTGAAATTGAATTATTCTTACAAAAGAATTCAAATTTTTTTGATAATATCGAATCAATTGGTACCGCTGCAGCTAAATGGGCATTCACTAAATACACTGGAGTATCATCTATCGAAATTCTTCCGACTAATGCAAAATTAAATTCATCAAAATGAATAGACAGAGCATCACCCAAAACTCCAAAGGATCCTCCCAGCTTCCACACATCGAAATATTTCAAGTTCAATTTCTTGTCTGCAAGAATTGCTATCCCTTCATTTAGATTTGATGGAATGCCTACAGCACCTATTTTAATACCGGCATTACAAACCTGATGGATTTCATAAAAGCCAAGGGAATCTGCTAATCGAGATGAATACTTTCCGGCTGGATTTGCCTCCTGCAAAAAAATTACATCAGGTTTAATAATTCTTAATTGATGAAGTAATAAATTGAAGCGTTGTTCTTTTCTTTCGGAAGTTTCATATTCGCCCATTTTCATTTTGCCAATGTAATCAAGTCCAGCCCAGACATTAAAAGTAACTATTTTAAGTGAGGTATCCTGAGCTAAGGCGGAAATTGAAATAAATATGAGCAAGCAAATAATTTTCATTATTAAATCTTTCAAATTATTGTTCGCGTAATTCATTGCTTACCGGTTCAATTGTGCTTTTATCCATAATCGGTATTTGATCTGTTTTCCGGAAGAATGTTGTAAAAAGAATTGAAGCCAAGTCCTTATCAATTATCTTATCAAACAATAAATCGCCGTTCGTAAGTCCTACTAGGTGAGGAGTATATTTTAATGAATCAGTTTGACGGATCGATTGTCTATAAAGGATAATAATTATTATTAAAACAAACATGAGAAATAGTTTATTATTTGACATTTTATCATCCACCGATGAATTAAGCTTATTTCCAGGAGCAAATTACATTTAGGGATAAAAATAAATGTCAAAGAATTGTAATAGAGAAGTAAATCCTTTGTGAATATAAAGCGTATACAAATTTATTTGTATACGCTTTATTATAAATTTTCAGGTTTATATGAGAATTGAAAATCCAAATAGCAGACTTACGTTTGATATTTTATTATCAACCGTATAATTAGTATATCCCAGATATCCGTAATCGTTTGTCCACGAGTGGTTTCTGTAATTGACCTCCGTATGAAGAAGTACAGTCGACGAAATAAGATATTTTATTCCTGCCCCTAGGTTCAGCACCTTAACATCAAAATTGTCTGAGGCTAAACTAATCGCATTATTTAAGTATGAAATTGCAACAGAGTTAGATAAACCATAACCGGCGTGAGCGAATAATGCTGTTTTTGATTCCGGTAACAAATATGTATAAGATAAATTAACGAGGACATATTGAGAAGGCTGCACCTTTTGCACGGCAGATATGCCTATTTCGGCTTCGATAGAAAAATTATCTATCAGATAATATCCCGGTGAGAAAGATATCCCTGCGGTAGTTCTTGTTTCTGAATTTGACTGCGTATTAAAAGAACCTGTAGAGCTGTTATTTATAGTCATTGAGCTGAAAGAACCAGTAAAAGAAAATTCAAAATCACCTTTCTTGAACTGAGCAAAACAGTTCGAAAATATGAAAAGTGAAATGACTATGGAGAATAATATTTTTTTCATTATAAATTCCTTTCTGTTATTAAAAAAATTAAGTCTACTTGCAGCCTTAATCTTCAAAATAATCAGATTGTTCTTGTCAAAGAATCGTAAAAGAGAAGTAAATCCTTTGTGTGCTACTTAATGAATTTATATCCGCCCTTATACACCGTGATTAAATGTTTAGGCAGTGAAAAATCATCTTCTATTTTCTTTCTAAGGGAAAGAATAAAATTATCTACCGTTCTGGTTGTCGGAAAGGAATTGTAACCCCAAACACTATCTAGGAATTGATCGCGCGAAATGACATTTCCTTCGTTCTGAATGAAAAATTTCAAAATCTTTAACTCCATTTCAGAAAGTTTAATCTGTGTGTCGTTTTTTTCAGCTTCATGCTTCTTAAAATCGACGTGAATATTTCCGAATGAATATTCCATAATATCATTCTCCAAGTCACTCTTTCTCCGTAGTATGGCTTTAATCCTTGCTAGCAATTCGCGTATGCTGAAAGGTTTAGTAACGTAATCATCAGCGCCAATTTCAAATCCCACTATTTTGTCTATCTCTTCTTTTTTGCTAGTCAGCATAAGAATTGGTGTGTTGATACCACCTTTTCTAAGATCGCGGCAAATATCTAATCCATTTTTCGAAGGCAGCATAATATCGAGAATAATCAAGTCAATATTCACAGTTTTAGCAAACTGATATCCCTTCTCTCCATCCGACTGTGATTTAATTTTATAATTCTCAGCTTCCAAACTTGCCGTTAACCCTTTAAGAATAGCCGGGTCATCTTCAATTATCAAAATTTGTTTCATGCTTTTCCTCCAATAAAAAATTTAATTTGAATGAGCATCCCCCTGACGGGTTGTTCTGAATTTCAAGCTTGCCGTGATGAGCATTCATTATTTGCTGAACAAGCGCCAATCCGATTCCGCTGCCGGGAATGTTTTTACGCCTTGTCTCTTCGGTACGAAAATACGGTTCAGTTATAAAGCAGATCTCTTCTTCAGAAATAGCCGGACCATTATTTTCAAATTTCAAAGCTAAATAACCGTTTTCTCTGTACATAGATATAATAATCTTTTTGGGCTCGATAGAAAATTTCAAACCGTTGGATAAAATATTTATTATGGAGCTCATTACGGCATCTTTATCTGCACTTATTGAAAATTCTTCAGTGCATACATTTATTTCAATTGTACATTTTTCCATCTTTAATTGATAAGACATCAATCTAAGAGCTTGACTTAACATAGTCTTTATGTCAATTTCTGAAAAATGATATTCTTTAATGCCGCGTTCAATCTTTGAAAGATCAAGAACATTCTCGATCAATCTTCCCAGTCTATCACACTCACCGGCTATTATTTCAAGATATTCTTCAGATTCTTCTGCAGTATAATTTTTTCTCAACTGAAGCAGTTCTGAGAACATCTTTATCGAGGTAAGCGGAGTTTTTAGTTCATGTGAGACGGAAGAAATAAAGAATGATTTCAGCCGGTTCAACTCTTCGAATTTTTCTTTTATAAGCTGCTCTTGAATTAACTTTTCTTGAATGATTATTCTCTCAAGAGCAAAGCCTGCTTGAAGGCTCACCTCTAAAAGTAAATCAACATCTACCATTGAGAATTTTTGTCCGGATTTAATTTCCCCCAGGACCAAAAACCCTAAAAGACCGGCATTTGCAGATTTAATGGGAAGGACTAAGGCAATCCCCCATCTTTGGAAAACACGGTTATCTGCTATTTCTAATATTACTGAAGAATCAACCTTATCCGGAAGCGCTACAGGAAGGTTTAATTCAGATTTTAATTCTTTTTGATTGAGATAAATACTGCGTCCTTCGAGCAAATCAAAATTATTGTGAGCAACTAAAGTAATCCTGCTCTTTATGAGATCGAAGTCAAAAAATCCTATTTTTGTCACAGGTAAAAGATTATTAATTTGTTCGACTATTTTTGTTGTTAGCATTTTTTTTGTATTACTGTCTTTTACCTCATTAAAGAATTTCTTTAAGGCTTCCCTGAAATCGTATTGAACTCTGAAAAATTTCCTATCAACAATCTTTTGAACTTTATTCTTCGCCGGCTGAAATAACAATGCGATTATAATTGCGGATACAGAACTGATTGTATATTCGTTTATATTCTGGACAAGATTTGTTACGACGAATATTAAAGCAATATAGACTAGAAGGAGTCCCCCTATAACAGCAAAATAAATTACGCTTCTTTTAATAATTAGATCTATATCAAGCAAGTGGTATCTAAGGATTGCAATAGAAAAAGTTACCGGAACGGTCAACATCATTAGTAAAACAAATTCTTCTGGTATGAGACCGTAGGAAGTAAATGCTTGAGGCACTACCCAAAGCAAAGCGAAACCAAGCGGTCCTATTATTAATCCCAGAAGAACCCAACGCAATTTTTTCTTTTCTGACTCTTTGCGGGTAGTTTTATATGAATGTAAAAAAACCATTAACCCGGAAATAATGCAAGCTACTGTTAAGAACCTGCAACAATTAAAAAACGTAAGATATAATTGAATCGACCTTGATGTTATAAAGCTGGTCGAGAATAAAAAAACGGCAAAGGAAGAGACCCCTAGCAACCCTGCTGTTAAATATGAGGCGTATAAAAAGTTTTTATTAACCATTGTTTCTTTGTGTGGGAAAACAAGCGCAAAATGAAGAAAAAACACCGGGGACAGCGTATATGCAATTGAAAACAAAAACCGGAGAACATATCCCAACCCTAAATGTGTAAAAGCATAATTCCCCCAGGTAGTAGTTACAATTACTGCTGTACCAATTGTGACCCAGTGAAATAGCCTGGCAGATTCTTCCGCCGGTTTTTTAATTAAAACAAATATTCCGGATAAAAAGAAAAGAAATCCTGTAACTGAATCTATAATAATATAAAATGTAGAATAAAATTTTATCGGCTTTAACCATATTTCTAATGGTAACCCGGATTTGAAATAATTTATTTTTATACTTTGGCTTTGATGAATCCCGTCTAAGTAAACTTCAATTTCTTCTTCCGATGAAAATTTATAATTATCAATCGATATAACAGTATCACCTGCTTGAGGTACAGAATCATTTCTATATACTTCTTTTATTACTAGTACTGAGCCAGAAGATTTGAATTTTATTGGTAAGTCAATTTTGAGAGCAGTATGATATATTCCCACTGCGCAGAATATAAGAATAATTCCGTCAATAGCTAGGATGGAGTGCAATGAATTAAAAAACCTTTGCAATTCAGTACCCCAATTAATATATTTAATTTTACTTATTTACCGAATCACATTGACCGTAAATAACATAGTCAAAAAGAAAAAGAATTGCAATTAAAATTTTAAATTATAACATAAAAAAGAGGCTTTGGAATTATTTCATTATTATCCAACATGAACAATTAATAATATAAACATTTATTCTTCTGTAAAAATAGTAAAGCAGGGTGTCCCATTAAAATATAGAGTAATCCTTGAAGATTTTATTTATTTCTAATATTATAATTTAATTATATTAGTCCAGTAAAATCGGATAAACAAAGAGCCTCCAAATGACATTATGTGTCATCGCTAATATTGAAATACTTTTCTGAAAGCTATTACTAATACTCAATCAATTATTCAGAATTAAATTGAAGGAACAATTATAAAAATGGATAATTCACAAAAAATAAAATGGGGTATAATTGGTGCCGGAATCATTGCCGGAAAAATGGCTGATGCTCTAAGGATATCTCCAAATTCTCAATTATACGCCGTAGCATCCCAAACACCTTCTAAGGCTAGAATGTTTGCGGATAAATATGGAATTGATAAGGCTTATACCTACAAAGAAATTGTAAGCAGCAGAGAAATAGATGTAATTTATGTTGCTACTACTCATAATTTTCATTTCGAGAATGCGAAATTGGCTTTGGAACATGGCAAGCATGTACTAATCGAAAAACCATTCACCGTAAATGCAGATGAAGCCCGCGAACTAGTTCGAATCGCACGTGAAAAGAATCTTTTTTTAATGGAAGCAATTTGGGTCAGATTTTTACCAAGCCTGAAATTATTGAAAGGCAAACTTAAGAATCATGAAATTGGTGAAGTAAAATTATTTAATGTTTCTTTTGGCGGATTTGTTAGTCCGGACTATGAAAAGAGGCTCAAGGATCCGTTATTAGCAGGGGGAGTTACTTTAGATATGGGAATTTACCCCATTTCCTTTGTCTGCTATTTACTTGATGAACTCCCAATAGATATAAAATCTATGACGCGATTCAGTGATGGGGGAGTAGATGAAATATCTAATTATATGTTTCGATTTCCATCCGGATGCTTTGCTAATATATCAACAAGTTTTAATCTGAAAATGAGAAATGAGGCAAAGATTTATGGTATGAAGGGATTTATAGAATTTCCTGAATTTCAAGCAGGAGAGCATTTTACCATCTTTAAACACTTAGGCACTAACAATATAAAAGGTACAATTGAGGTCATTGAAAAAAATCATAGTAATGGATTTATTTATCAAGTGGAAGAAGTTACTCGCTGTATACGGGAAGGAAAACTGGAAAGTAAGATTATACCATTGAATGAAACAATAGCCATTATGGAAGTAATGGACAAAATGAGATCCGAGTGGGGCTTTAAATATCCTTTCGAATAAATTCAAAACTCAAATTAAGCACCGCAACATTCTGAACTCTTAATATTATTTTGCTCTTAAATATTGTTTCGGAAAATTTTCCAACTCAACATTTAGTTTCTTAGCCGCGTGTAAAGCCCAATAGGGATCCCGCAGCATTTCTCTTGCTAAAAAGACAAAATCTGCCTGGTCCGTCTTGATTATTTGATCTGCCTGTTCTGCTGTTGTAATAAATCCAACCCCTCCTGTAAGAATATTTGCTTCCTTTTTAATTCTTTGTGAGAATGGAATTTGGTAACCCGGACCTACGGGAATTTTAGCGTTCGAAACATTTCCGCCGCTTGAACAATCAATTAAATCAACGGCAACATCTTTTAGCCACTTTACTAATTGGACAGATTGATCAATATCCCAGCCACCATCGACCCAATCACTTGCTGAAATTCTTACAAACAACGGCGTTGCATCCGGAATGACTTCTCTAACGGATTTTGCTATCTCGATTGCAATGCGGCATCTGTTCTCAAGACTTCCGCCATAGTTATCCTTCCTATGATTTGATATTGGAGATAAGAATTCGTGTACCAAATAACCGTGTGCAAAATGTAATTCAATTATTTCAAAACCAGCATCAATACTTCTTTTTGCTGCTTCACGGAATTGATCAATAATATCCTTAATATCTTTATAATCCATTTCTTTAGGATTAGGATAGTCATCTCCAAATTGTATAGCGCTTGGAGCCAATGTC
>JAJYDC010000035.1 GCA_021777835.1 Bacteroidota bacterium
CTCGGTCAAAATGTTCATAACGGGAAAATGAACGTTGTATCTTTGAGTCATGAACAGAGACTCCGTCATATGCATGTACTCGGCGCGACAGGTACCGGCAAGTCCACGCTGTTATTGCATCTCATCAGGCAATGACTATCAATTAAGTAGAATTATTGATGGAAGGGCAATTGTCTACATCGCAATGATGGGCATCGAAGTGATTGGAGCTTCGTATGTTAAAAGAAATTGTCGAAGAGGGGGTACAGTTGTTGACCCTCGTTATAGAAACAAAGGTGTTGCTGGATACCTTGTTGGTGAATCTCTGAAAGATTTTCCTTATCAGTACTCCATTTTGAGATCAAATAATGTGGCTATGCAGTTATTATTGGCTAAATTTGGATTTATGAAAGCAAAATCAACACAAGAGATCAATGAGGTGGTTAATGGTGAATTTAGCCAATTACACGATTTCGTCAACGAAGGTGAGTTTATTACATTCATGAGGACGAGTCTTAGAAGGCATGTACAGCGAGAACGACTAATATTGGTTCATAACTATGCAATTAACTAAATTAGATCCAAGTACCATAGCAAATATTATTGTTGTAGTAGCAGCAATAATTGGAGCGTTCGCAGGAGCGATACTTGCTTATTATAGCAGTTGGCGAATAAAGAGGTTTGAGACAAAACTTCAGGAGAAAAAGGAACGCGCGACCGAACGACTAAAGTTCCATATTCCTTTTTTAAGACTTTGCTCTGCTCTTGACCGTAGAATAGGTAGACTATTATTACACCTTAATACTGATTGGTTGGATTATAAATATTTGGAAAAAATTAATCGAGGTGAAGGCTTTGCAGCCGACCAAAAAGAAATAGGGTATTTCTTTATTAGTAGCGTGTACCTTTTCGCCTGTTTTTTTGGTTGGTCTGAAGCTGTAAAAAAGAGGATTGATTCAATGAGACCTTATTCAGAACGAAAAGGTATTTCGAGAATTTTTTCAATATCGAAAAGAAGGTTTACTGAAAAACTAGGTATTCAAAAAGTAAAGCATACTTTTATTTTTGATCGTGATATTAGCGCGGTAAGTAAATTATTCCAGTATGAAGAGTTTTTTAAAATTTATCTTACAAAGAAGAAATTTGTTACCCCTAGAGATGCAGCATACAAACTTCATAAACAATTGCAGTATTCAATCGGTGAACTCATGTTGATAGAAGATGGTTTAGGAAATTTCAGATGTAAAACTTTTCGGGAATTTCTTGAAAAATATGTACAAGATGAAAAATTTCGATACTGGTTCTTTCCTATCGTAAATTTGCTTGCCGACCTTAGTCATTTTCAAGCTCATAAGGATATTGAAACTCAATCTGAAATGAAGAATGATATCCGACCTTTGAGGATATTAGCAATCCGGTACTGGATTAGGGTGTTAATGCAGAACATGTCGAAGGAATTAGGAATAAATTTGCCGCTTCCCGATGAAGTCCTAAAAGGCGATAAAGACCGTGAAGCTGTTTCGGATGAGTTGAAAGAAGCGATTAAATCATTTAGTATAGAAGAAGTCGACACTTTTCGTTTGGGCGTTGATTTCAGTAATGAATAATTAATGGAGTTAGATTAAATGCAAAATCCAATAATAACAGTTGTATATTCACACGGCAGATATGGATCTCCGTGGTATGGATTCAAAATAGAAGCACTACGTTCAATAGCGTTGAAGGCGGGACTTAATATTATATCGGTAAGATATCCTGAGGAAATGACTGTTGAGCAAATGGAACAAAAGCTTTTTGAAACTGTACAAGACGATGTTAATGTTCCCGGAGACCTGATTTTCCTCAGTTCAAGCAGGGGCGGGTATCTTTCAACAAAGGTTTCACAGAAAGTTATTAATCTTTATCAAAACGAAGACGACAGAACAGAAAACGATCCTCGAGATGCTGGTAAAATTTTGCCAAGGAGACATGTATTAGGGCAGTTTTTGATTGCACCTGCATTCTATATCAAACCTGATTATTATCCTGATCAGGATCCCACACCTGCTACTATTAAGATCAAGGGTACGCCAGCAACAACAAAAATATTAAGAACTACGATAGTACATGGTTTGAACGATTCTGTAATTCCATGCGACAACAGTATTAGGTTTGCGAAAAAATTTGATTCTCAATTGCATCTTTTTTCAGGTGACCATAGAATGAATTCTCAAAGAGATATGTTGTGTATCCTGTTTGAAAATTTTATAAAGGATTGTGTTGTTGACTCTAATAATTACTTCTCCGAGTGGACTGAGATACATAAGCAGGCTGTTTCTCAACCGGACTAAGAAAGTAGATCACTTAGCAAAAGCTAGCTATTTTACATGGCTCTGCATGCTTATTAGTTATGTCCAGGCATCAAAGTGATTAATTATAAAAATTATACTTCTATAACATCTAAAGAAGAGAGCAAACCCTTGCGTATTACTACGAGGTTTTGCTCTCTAAAATAAAACTTATTTCCCGAGTAATTCTGCCTCTCATATTTTTGTTTGGAAAATGCTTCCCATTCTCCCAATCTCTGATAGTTGTTTGGTCAACACTCCAAAGCTTTGCAAGTTTTCTTTGACTTAGCCCATACTCTCTTCGAAATGACTTTATCTTATCTCCAAACGTTAGGTTAGTATGTTTAAATGGCACATATCCCAAGAATTTAATAATTTTAGGAAGTAGATAAACTTTAGGTTTTGACCTATTATTTTCCCAGTTGTAGACGGATTCTTCTTTGACTCCAATTTGTTTGGCAACATCGTTTTGAGTGAGGTTAAGGTCAAGCCGCTTTTTCTTGATATGATCTCCAATAGTGACTAATTCCTTTGGATATGGTTTTTCGTTCGGTTTTGAGGCTTTTAATGTTATTTGACAGATGGGCAACGCGACCATGTCCATGCGGTTATTACACTGATCCAGGTAGGGAATGCACTTGTGCGCCGCCTCAAATACAACGGTATATGGCAAAAATTTCTGGACCTCTTTTGGATAGAATAGATATTCACATTGAAGTCCCAGCGGTGAAATATAAAGAACTTTCTACTGAAGTAAAAAGCGAGCCTTCTTCAGAAATTAGAGCAAGGGTAATAAAAGCAAGAGAGATTCAGCTTGAAAGATTTGCAGGATCAAGAAACATTTATAATAATGCCGATATGGGCTCTAAAGAAGTAAGACAGTTTTGCAAACTTGACTCGGCAAGCGCTGAACTGTTAAAAATGGCAATGACTAAGCTTGGTCTTTCGGCGAGAGCTTATGATAGAATATTAAAAGTTAGCAGAACAATAGCCGATTTAGAAAATTCTGCAAGTATTTTACCCCAGCATATAAGCGAGGCAATTCAGTATAGAAGTTTGGATAGGGAGTTGTGGAAGCACTGAAATGCTATGAATTAGAGTTAAATAGTTGGCATCGCAACCTTAAGAATTTATAGTTACCTACTAAATCAAGTTAGCAGGAATTTTTTCTTATCTCAAAAGATTTATTATAAAAGGGGTATGGTTTATATTAATTTAACGAATTCGAATAAAAAATTTCAACTGGTTAAATTATTAAAATAATTTCTTCATAAATAAGCTGAAGTGCAAATTCGCCGCAATAGTTAAATGTTTTAAATTTTTGTGATGGATGTTTCTGTGTAATATTTATGTTAAAAAATTATTAATAATGTTTTTTATCTTGACTTTTAATTTTTTATTTTATACCGTTTAACAAAAACTTATTAAGGGGCTTTCCACAGGGGGAAAGCCACAATAAGTTATCTGAGTTTTGATTTGTTTAACAATCACAACTATTGGTGAGCAGATATGAAGAAATATATATTATTTTTATTATTTCTTCTTTTTTTAATAATAAAGAACATTTGTGCTCAAACATTTAAAATTGATGGGAAAATTTCCACTTCAACAGGTCCGGTAAGATTTGCTTCCATTACTTTTATTGATAATAATGATTCCACAAAAAAATATTCTACTGTGACGGATACGGCAGGCTATTATCGGCTTGATGTGATAACAGGGGTAAAAGAAAACGATAATATGGTTCCCTCAAATTTTGAATTAGGACAAAATTATCCTAATCCATTTTCAACCGCTACAACTATTCCATATAAACTTAATAATCAATCAAACATCTCTGTCAAAATTTATAACATTCTCGGACAGCTTGTAAAAGAGCTTAATGTAGGAACCCAATTAACTGGATTACACGAAATTACCTGGGATGGTAAAAATAATTTAGGACAGAAAGTAGCATCAGGAGTTTATCTTTATCAACTTCAAACTAATAATGAAACACTTGTAAAAAAAATGATGTTCACTAGTGGGAATATACAATTAAATTTACGCCCTGTAATTTCATTTAATACAGGGTTAAAAATAAATAAGACGGAAAAAATAACTACAAAAGCTTTTACGGTTGAAATAAGTAGTAATACTAATACTAAGCCTCCAATATCTTATCAAAGGTTTTCTAATATTAATATATCTCAAGATACTAACTTAGATTTTCAGGTTTTAGAAGCTAATATAGCCTATGAGTTAACTTATGAGAAACAGGATTCTACCTTGTATAATGGCAGTTGGTACCTTAACTGGGAAGTATATATTAATAATATTGTTGGAACTAGTCCACTAAATATTTCTAACTATTATGGAGATGACGAATATCCCCAATGGTCGCCGGACGGAAAATATATTGTATATTCAAAGAGACTTCCTAATTCAAGTCTTGAAGTACTTGTATATGATATACAAAATCTGGCCTATACTAATTTAACCCCTAATCCAGGTCCTTCAAGTCAAACACCCAAATGGACACCAAATGGAAAAGTATATTTTAATTTTAGAGAGGATTACGGTAAACCATATATCACATACATAATGAATCCTGACGGAAGCGACAAAAAAATAATGCTCGATACAGTTGCAGACGAAATATATTTCTATGCGGACAGCTATAACTTCATATACAGGAGCGGGACAAAAATTTATAAGTCTAATATTGATAACTCTTTTAAAGAAGAAGTTTTTGATTTAGCGCCTGACTCATATACATTTTTTACAATCCGGGACTTTAACGCCTTAACAGGTGAATTACTTTTAAATACGAATGCTTTTCTTCCGGATTATAAAAGTGCAATTGCTACATATAACATCGAAACAAAACAATTGAAATTTATTCTCGGGGCTGAACCGGGATTTTGGGTGAATATGCAAAGATATTCAAAAGATTATTCTAAAATCGTCTTTTTAGAAGTAGACACGACTACTTATGAATTACAATATCTATCCGTATTTTCAAACGGAGAAAAAAAGCGTTTGGTGAAAGTAACTGGACTTAAGGAAGACTTCGACTGGAACCCGATGGAATTTTCATATGATGGGAAGTATGTTGCGTTTGGGAAGGTTGTTTACGGCAGCGGTCCATGGCTTTCCTGGACTACATATCTGTATGTGGTTGATACAGAAACCGGGACTTTACAATTTATTGACCGAGGGCATTCCCCTTCATGGAAGCCTTATCCATAATGTTAATAAAGTTTAAGAATAAGACTTATAAAAAAATAATTAAATTATTATAAAATTCTTAATTATAAATCCTATGCGGCGATGAATGCACCACCGCCGCACAGTTAATCGGCAAAATAACGGGTAGGTATTACATTTACTGTTTTTAATAACAGTATTTGCTCTCCGTTTTTTTTTGCTTATGTGCAGTATAATAAGATTAATTGATACAATCAATTAATAATTAACTGGAGGTGCTATGAAAAGTGTTGTTAAAATTATTGCATTGTCCCTTGTCCTAATATTTTTGTTTTGTGTGCAATTGCAACCACAAAACAAAGAAAACGTAGGGAAGTCATTTTTACTATCCCAGCCAGATAATAGATTTGGTAATGTTCCAATTGATTCGCTCACCCGGATAAAGCTGCATGCAAAACAAGATAATATGTATAAAGCATATCTTAAATCAAAGAATTCTAAATTAGGTAAGGTTGCCACAATTCCTAATTGGAGGGGTTGGGTCAGTATTCCCGAAGACCAGGGAAGTTGTGGAGATTGCTGGGTGCATGCAGCAGAAGGAGTAATGGAAGCGCAATTACATATATTATATGGTACAAATTTGCAAATTAACCTCAATAAGGCAGAAGTCGACCCATCATGTGGTGGCGGCTTTGCTGCATGGGCAGAAAGTTATATTGAAAACAATAAAGTCGGTTCGGAAGTTGGCTCATATCCAAATCTTTCAAATGTAAAATGGACTATAACTTCTTATGGTTATGTAGATGGGATTGATGCAATAAAAGCCGCCTTAGAAAACGGACCAGTAACTGCGGCTTTTGAAATATATACAGACTTTGGTCAGTTTTTTAGAAACTACCCAACTGGCGTTTATAGATATGATGGAAGTAGTCCATATTCGAATGGACATGATGTTGTAATTGTAAGCTACGGCAGTGATGCAATAGGTGAATATTGGTTATGTAAAAATAGCGGAGGACCTAGTTGGGGAGATGGTGGATTTTTTAAAATAGGTTTTGGACAATGCTTGATAGAATCCTGGGAAAATACCTATGTAACCGTAGACCAGAGTTGTTTTGCAAAGATAATACCTAATCTCCAGTCATTTTCTAATGCGATGAGTTATTCCTGGGCCCCCAATGAATGGGCTTATGTTAATAGTAGCACAAACATAAATAGTGGGACAACGGTTAATATTCCGTCAGGAGCTTATCTTAATTTTGATAGCGGTGTCTCTCTGACTTCAAACGGCGTCCTGAATGCAGTTGGCACCTCAAATCCAATTACCTTTAACTTTAGCGGTAGCGGTGGTTTAGTATTTTACGGCTCAGGTTCTTCAAGCTCTTCTTTGAACTATGCTACGATAAATAATGGCGTGGGAGTTACTTTTTCAACAGGCACGGCTGCCACAATTCGGAATTCAGCAATAAATAATTGTACACAGGGAGTTTATATTTATAACTCAGCTCCCAATGTATTTAATAACCAAATCATTGATCCCCAACAAAATGGTATCTATCTGGATGCTTCCGGTTATTCTCCATCTATTATAGCAAATACTATTAAGAAGAATAGTAGTAATAGTACATATCATAATTATCAAGGAATATATATAGTCAGTAATGCAACACCGAGTATAGCACATAATAAAATAGGAGGTTTTTCTTATGGAATTTATTCCGGCGGAGGTAGTACAACGAATTGTACGGGTTCAGATAATCCAAATCAGAATAATTTAATCGTCAATAATGTGGAAGGAATGACCGCCGGATGGGGTAGCACAATATATGCTGGTTACACGGGAAGAGGCATGTATAATAGTGTACATGATAATTCTTTGTATGACCTTCATAGCTACCACAACAGTTATTTATTAGCGGGATATGATTATTTGGGATCAACTCCCAAAATATTGTGTGATGGTACTTCAACACTTTATTATACTCCCACTTTAAGTACTGATCCATGGAATGGTCAAACTACATTAATAGAACAAAAAAATGATTCTAAGAATAACGAAATAGTTCAGTCATTTATAATTCCAAATCCAATAATAGCGGACAGCAGCTTTACCGATCCGTCTTCAGGATTAAATCTTGAAGACAAAGGAGATTTAAACGGAGCCATAACTCTATATATGAGTATGATTGCTCATGATAAATTTCCGGATATGGCGTTTACGGAACTTTTCAAGTTATGTAAGCAATATTCAAGAACTGATATATTAAATTATTTCGAGAGTTTTTCTTCAAGCAGTAAATATTATCCATTAGTTTCAAAGCTGATTGCAGATAATAACCTGCAAACAGGTCAATTTGATGAAGCAATTAGCACTTATGACAATTTAATTAAAACTTATCCTAATGATTACTATGGAATAAATGCAAGATTTCAAAAGCTTTTTGCTTATATAAATAAAAAGAATGATAAAGCTTCAGCACAGCAAATGCTGACTCAATTAAATGCTTTGAATCTTACTGATCCAATATGGACTATACAAATCCAGCAGGCTGAAAATTTACTTGGGAGTTCCAGCAATAATAGTTATAACTCTGTAACCAGCGCTCTTAAAGGATATGCAGTTATGAACTATCCTAACCCGTTTAATCCGTCAACATTAATCCAATATCAGCTTCCAAAAGATGGAGTAGTGACTCTGAAAGTGTTTGACATATTAGGCAGGGAAATCAAAACACTAGTGGACAGATATAAGACACAGGGTACTTATACTGTTCCATTTGATGCTTCTAAACTTGCAAGCGGAATTTATTTCTACCAATTAAGATCAGGTAATTTTATTTCTACCAAAAAGATGTTATTGATGAAATAATTTCTCGATAAATACAATCTGAATAAAATAGCGCACGAGTAATCGTGCGCTATTATTATGAAAAAGGGAATTCTAAACTAGAATTTCAGTAATTCTTTTTAACAATTTCTTGCTCGGCTTATGCTTACCATTTTCCCAATCTCTGATTGTCGTTTCATCTACACTCAATAATTGAGCTAATTTTCTTTGACTTAACCCATGTCCTGTCCCTTTCTATGCGCTAGAATTTTATCTCCAAAGGTTTCATTTGATATTTCATAAGGTGTATATCCCAAAAATTCAATAATTTTAGGCAGCAAATATAGGCGAGGTTGCGAATGATTCTTTTCCCAATTTGTAACAGTACATTCATCCACTCCACAGATGTTAGCGACGGCTTTCTGAGTAAGACTTCGATCAAGCCGTTTCTTTTTAATATGATCCCCTATTGTTATTAAGGATATTGGATATGCAGAATTTAGCAGTTTTTGAGCCTTTAATTTGATATGGTACATTGGCAACGCAACCATGTCCATGCGGTTATTATACAGATCCGGGAAGGGAATGCACATGTGCACCTCCTCAAATACAAAGGTACATGGCTAAAATATCAGGCCCATTGCTGGATAGGATAGATATTCATATTGAAGTTCCTGCTGTAAAATATAAAGAACTCTCCACTGATTCAAAGAGCGAACCTTCTTCTGAAATCAGAGCAAGAGTAATAAAGGCAAGGGAAGTTCAGATAAATAGATTTGCTGGACTAAGGAATATTTATAATAATGCTGACATGGGATCGAAGGAAGTAAGGCAGTTTTGTAAACTTGATACTGCCGGTGCGGAATTATTAAAGATGGCAATGACAAAACTTGGTTTATCTGCGAGAGCTTATGATAGGATCCTTAAGGTTAGCCGGACAATTGCAGATTTAGAAAATTCCACAAATATACAACCGCAGCATATAAGTGAAGCTATTCAATATCGAACTCTTGATAGGGAACTTTGGAAACACTAAATCAAAGTTTTCGGTAATTGAACTCAATCTCGTTTAAAGTATTTAATTCATTTAATAATTTGTTTGATAAACAATAGTATAAATTTGCTTTGAATTAAGTTTCGATGGTTCCCGATCTTAATTCTTTAGAAAGCATGCATTTCTAAGAACCTTTTTGAAATTTATTCAATTAAAGACAAATTGTTATAATTATTTCACTTATTAATCGAATAATTTTGTGATTTATCATTTTGCTATCGGCTTTTCTTACTATAATGTTAAAAAACGCCGGGATTTTGAGTAATTTTCGGGTATGAATAAAATTTGATTGTTTTGAAGGTTTTTCAGCTGATCTATTTCGCGAACGTATTTAGGACGAAGGGATTATTGGGTTTATCTGAGTTTCGTAGGATTAGTCGGTATGAGCATTGAGAAATATTCAGGCATTAAGCCCAGATGTTTCTCCTATTAGTTTTTGAAAAATATAAATATTCATTGTGCAAAGGAAGTAAGTAAGGCGATAATATCATTAAGTGAACAGATAAATTTTTAAAACTGAATTTCCTAATTCCTGACTTGTGAGTGCAAAAATGTATGTATTAAAAGTCTGTTAATGGCAATTAATTGAATGGAGCTGAAGTCCAGCTCCAAAATATTCAAGAAAGAGGGAAAAAAAGCGGGGTAATGATTATCACATCAATTTTTAATTTGCATTTTTAGTAAAATCAAAATATATTTGTGGCTCGTTTGGAAAACCGGGCGGACGCCGGAGTTGGAGAGCCGGGGCGGACTGTAAATCCGTTGGCTGACGCCTTTGGGGGTTCGAATCCCTCGCCGCCCACAGTATTTCAGAGGACAGCTGTTGTTCTTTATAAATTTGAAACGAAGCTTACGCTGATTTAAGCGGGAGTAACTCAGTTGGCTAGAGTCACAGCCTTCCAAGCTGTTGGTCGCGGGTTCGAGTCCCGTCTCCCGCTCAAGCAATAAATTAAAATATTTATTGCTGACGTAGCTCAGTTGGTAGAGCACATCCTTGGTAAGGATGAGGTCACCGGTTCAATCCCGGTCGTCAGCTCAAGTTATGACGGAAGTCTTGCTTCGAAAAATTTGTCAACAGTTTTAAATGAACGAATTAAAAATTTCCTCTGTATAAGCGGGGGACATTAGCTCAAACAAAAAATAAGTATTGCTATGAGAGACATTATAACTTTAGAGTGCACCGAGTGTAAAAGAAGAAATTACACAACAACCAAAAACAAAAGACTTCACCCAAATAGGGTTGAGTTCAAGAAATACTGCCGTTGGGACAAAAAGATAACTGTCCATAAAGAAACTAAATAATTTTTTACGTCAGTAGCTCAATTGGTAGAGCAGCGGTCTCCAAAACCGCAGGTTGGGGGTTCGAGTCCCTCCTGACGTGCGGCTTAAATAAAAGAGATTTTTATGAAAGAAAAAATAATTGCTTTTTTTGACGACGTCATTAAGGAAATGAAAAAAGTGACGTGGCCTACTATGGATGAGCTAAAGGAATCCACTACAGTAGTCATTGTGACTTGCCTTATGCTTGCTGCATTTACATATGTTATAGATATGATAATAACTCAAGTATTTAAAGGGATATTCTAATTAAATGGAATTAAAGTGGTATGTAGTTCGGACATTTTCCGGGCATGAAAACAAGGTCAAGAATTTAATCGATGCTGAGTTAAAAGACAACGAAAAGCTTCGTGCGAAGATTGAAAATGTATTAGTTCCGATGGAAAAAGTGTTTGAAGTTAAAGACGGTAAGAAGAAAAGTAAGACAAAGAATTTCTTTCCCGGATATATACTTGTTCAAGCAGATTTAGACAATCAGGTTAAGGATTTTATATTAAACACTCCGTCTGTGATGGGATTTTTGGGTACTAAAATTAGCCCAAATCCTTTGCAGCCTGAAGAAGTTAAAAGGATTGTTGGAAGAATTACTCAGGATGACAATTCTGAAAGAATGGAGACGATCTTTAGAAACGGTGATTTGGTAAAGATAATTGATGGTCCATTCAATAATTTTAACGGCACAGTGCAAGAAGTTAATGAAGAGAAAATGAAAATCAAGGTTATGGTGTCGATTTTTGGAAGAAAGACGCCTGTTGAAATTGATTTTGTTCAAGCAGAATTAGAAAAATAATTAAGAATTTATAGGTAAATAAAATGGCAAAGAAGATAACTGGATATATTAAATTACAAATTCCCGGTGGTAAAGCTAATCCGTCACCGCCTGTTGGACCGGCATTAGGTCAAAAAGGCGTTAATATTATGGAGTTCTGCAAGCAATTTAATGCAAGAACTGCAGATAAAGACGGTTTAATCATCCCGGTAGTCATCACAGTATATTCTGATAAGTCTTTCACCTTTGTTACAAAGACGCCTCCGGCGGCTGTATTATTGCTAAAAGCAGCAAAAATTGAAAAGGGTTCTGCAGAGCCGCATAGAAACAAAGTTGCTTCGGTTTCGAAGGCTCAAGTTAAGGAAATCGCGCAGACAAAGATGCCTGATTTGAATGCTTTTGATATAGATCATGCTATGAGCATGGTTTCTGGCACAGCCAGAAGTATGGGTATAACCGTAGAGGACTAATAAATTAAAGAATGGAAAAGCTTAAAAGGAATTAGAGCAATGCAAAAGTCAAAAAGAAACAGTGTTTTAGCAAAAACAATAAATACAGAAAAAGAATATACAATTGAAGAAGCGGTAAAGCTTTTGAAGGAAAATTCTAAAGTAAAATTTGTTGAAACTTTGGATTGCGCAATAAGGTTGGGCGTTGATCCCCGTCATGCTGACCAAATGATAAGAGGAACAGTATCGCTTCCAAACGGAACAGGAAAAGAAGTAAAGGTTTTGGTTATAGCAAAAGGAGCAAAGGCTCAGGAAGCTTTAGATGCCGGAGCCGATTATGCCGGTTTTGAAGATTATCTTGAGAAAATCAAAGGCGGATGGGCTGAAACCGATGTAATCATTGCTATGCCTGATACAATGTCCGAGCTAGGAAAGCTTGGTCGTGTACTTGGACCTAAAGGTTTAATGCCGAATCCTAAAAGCGGTACAGTTACAAATGATGTTGCCAAGGCAGTAAAAGAAGTTAAAGCCGGTAAAATAGAATTTAGAGTAGAAAAGGCAGGAATAGTACACACATCTTTAGGCAAATTGAATTTTGAATCAGATAAGCTGGTAGAAAACACAAAAGCTTTTTTGAACACCATTATCAAGATGAAGCCTTCTTCGGCAAAAGGACTATATATAAGGAGTCTTTTTCTGTCAAGTACAATGGGACCGGGATTAAAAATTACAAAAGACGAAGTGGCTTATTAGTCATTATAAAAAGTTTACGCACTCAATACAATAGCTTCAAACTTGTCCCGGGAATTCCGGGACCGACTCGATTAATCAAAATCTAGTATGGGAATATATGAACAAGAATGAAAAATCCGAGATTGTTTCCGATGTAAAGGAAATGATCGAAAAATCTACGGCTGTATATGTTACGGATTTCAAGGGAATCAACGTTGCTGATATCAGCGCAATACGTAATGATTTCCGCAAAGAAGGTGTTAATTATAAAGTAATTAAGAATACTTTATTTATTAGAGCCATTAAGGAAACCGGAAAATATACACAACTTGAAGATTACTTAGTTGGAATGGCAGGATATGCTTTTACATCTGAAAACCCTGTTGCTCCGGCAAAAATCATCAAAAAGTATTTTGATGAGAAACAAAAGTTAGCATTAAAAGCGTGCTATATAGAAGACCAATTTTATAACGGCAGTCAATTAGATGAATTGGCAAAACTTCCTACCAAGGGAGAAATAATAGCAGGAATATTAGGCAGCATCAGCGCACCTGCTTCGGGTATAGTTGGTGCAATTAACGCTGTTATGAGAGACTTAGTTAGCGTCATTGACGAAATTTCTAAGAAACAGGCAGCATAATTAAAGATATTAAACAAGAAATAAAATTATTAGGAGTAAAAAATGTCAGAGAAAGTTGCTGAAATTGTAGAGAAAATAAAGGGATTATCATTAGTCGAAGCTTCAGCTTTGAAGAAAGCGCTTGAAGAAGAATTCGGCGTAACTGCATCTGCACCGGTTATGATGGCAGGAGCTGGTCCTGCAGCAGCAGCTGCACCAGTCGAAGAAAAGACAGAATTCGATGTAATTCTAAAAGCAGCCGGCGAAAAGAAGATTAATGTTATTAAAGTAGTTAGAGCTCATACAGGATTAGGCTTGAAAGAAGCAAAAGATCTAGTAGACGGAGCACCAAAAACAGTTAAAGAAGCTATTTCTAAAGATGAAGCTGAAAAACTTAAAAAAGAGTTTGAAGAAGCTGGCGCTACAGTAGAAGTAAAGTAATCTAACTATAACGAATAATTATATTTTAGTAGAGTGATAAGCCGGAGAAATCCGCCTTATCGCTTTTTATATTTAGACATCGCTGATCATGACTGGATTGGTAAGTTAAAGAAATTGAAAATTAATTGGAGGCTTAAAATTGAATAGTAAAAGAATCTCCTTTGGAAAAATTCCCTCTGTTGTTGAACCGCCCGATTTGTTAAATATACAGACCGCTGCTTTTGAAGAATTCATTCAGCTGAAAACTCCGCCTAACAAACGGGATAATAAAGGCTTACAGCAAGTCTTTACTGCTAATTTTCCAATATTTGATAATAAGGAAAATTATAGGCTCGATTTTATCGAATATTACATAGAGAAACCTAGATTCTCAGTAGTTGAATGCTTGGAGAGGGGTTTGACATTTGCGGCTCCTTTGAAGGGAAAACTTAGACTTTCGACAAAAGACGCTGAAACCCAAGAATTTGTAAATAGCGTTGAGCAGGAAGTTTATCTTGGCAATCTACCGTATATGACTGAAAAGGGTACTTTTGTTATTAATGGTGCTGAAAGAGTGGTAGTATCTCAATTGCATCGTTCACCAGGTGTAGCTTTTGCGCAAACAGTTCACCCAAATGGAACGCCTATATATTCGGCAAGAATAATTCCGCTAAGAGGTTCCTGGGTAGAATTCGCGACAGATATAAACTATGTAATGTATGTTTATATCGATAGGAGGAAAAAATTCCCGGCAACCACACTTTTACGTGCTCTCGGTTATGCAAGTGATGAAGAAATATTGAATCTCTTCGACCTTGTTGAAGAAATAACGGTGAAGAAAGTTAAAATTGAAAATTACATTGGTAGAGTTATTGCGAGTGATGTTTTTGATATGTCTACCGGTGAAATATTTCTTACAAAGGACAGTATTCTCTCAGAAGATGATGTTGAGCGCTTAAAAGAAGCCGAAGTAGAGAAGTTGAAGTTCTTAAACTCCGAGACTTCATCAGATAATGATTTAATAGTAAATACATTAAGAAAAGACACATCAAACACTAAAGAAGAAGCCTTATATGCTATATATCGTCAGCTTCGATCCGGTGAAGCTCCGGATATGGAAACAGCAGCAGCATTAATTGAAAAATTATTTTTTAACGATAAGAGATATGATCTTGGAGATGTTGGTCGTCATAGAATGAACGACAAACTTAAGCTTGATATTCCAGAGACCACGACAGTTTTAACAATTGAAGATATTATTTCAATCATGAAATATATAATCAAGCTTAGGAATGGAAATGAAACAGTTGATGATATTGATCATTTAGGTAATAGAAGAATAAAAACGGTAGGCGAGCAACTTGCGCAGCAGTTCAATATAGGCATGGCGCGTATGGCAAGGACAATTAAAGAGCGCATGAACGTACGTGATGCAGAGAGTTTCACGCCGCAAGATTTAGTAAATGCAAGAACAATAAGCAGTGTTATTAATGCTTTCTTCGGAACAAACCAACTTTCACAATTTATGGATCAGACAAATCCATTAGCAGAAATGACACACAAACGTAGAATGTCTGCATTAGGACCCGGTGGTTTAACAAGAGAAAGAGCGGGATTTGAAGTACGTGACGTTCATTATACTCATTATGGCAGATTATGCCCGATTGAAACCCCTGAAGGACCAAATATCGGTCTTATTTCTTCTTTAACAATATATGCGCGAGTTAACCGTTATGGATTTTTAGAATCGCCGTATAGAAAAGTTGAAAGAGGGAAAGTTTTAGATCAGGTTGTGTATTTAACTGCAGAGCAAGAAGATAATTATACGATTGCACAGGCAAACGCAACATTAAACGAACAATCGAAATTTTCACAGGAAAGAGTAAAGTCAAGATTCAAAGGTGAATTTCCAATTGTAACACCTGATCACATACAATTTATGGATGTGGCTCCTGCACAAATTGTAAGTGCAGCGGCAGCGCTGATTCCTTTTCTTGAGCATGATGATGCTAACAGAGCGCTGATGGGATCAAACATGCAGCGTCAAGCAGTTCCATTGTTGCGTCCAGAAGCTCCGATAGTTGGTACTGGATTAGAAAAGAAATTGGCAACAGATTCGAGAGCAGTCATTATTGCAGAAGACGCAGGCACTATTGATTACGTGGACGCTAATCAAATTGTCGTCAAATATGATATAAGTGCAAATAGTGCAGAAGCATTGACGAATTTTAATGACGTAAGGCGTGTTTCATATCGATTAACGAAATTTAGCGGTACGAACCAAGAAACATCTGTAAATCAACGCCCAATTGTTAAAGAAGGGCAAAAAGTTGTAAAAGGTGATGTACTAGCTGATGGATGTGCTACAGAAGGAGGAGAATTAGCTCTTGGAAGAAACGTATTAGTAGCGTTTATGCCATGGCGAGGTTACAACTTTGAAGATGCTATTATAATAAGTGAAAAAGTTGTAAGTCAAGATGTATATACCTCAATTCACATTGAAGAATTTGAACTTCAAGTAAGAGAAACAAAAAGAGGCGAAGAAGAACTTACTCGTGAAATTCCCAATGTAAGTGAAGAATCTGTAAAAAATCTTGACGAATACGGAATTATTCGTGAAGGAGCAGAAGTAAAAGAAGGAGATATATTAATAGGAAAAATTACGCCAAAAGGTGAAACAGATCCTACGCCTGAAGAAAAGTTATTACGAGCAATATTCGGAGATAAAGCAGGCGATGTAAAAGATGCCTCATTGAAAGCTCCTCCGGGATTGAAAGGAACAGTTATTAAAACTAGACTTTTCAGTCGAAAGAAAAGAGATACAGAAGCAAAGAAGCAAGAGAAAAGAGCTCTTGACAATTTAGAATCTGAGCATAAGCAGGCATTAACCGCACATTATGAGAAGTTAATTGAAAAGCTAACCAAGATTTCAATTGATCAAGCGACCACAGGAATTCGCGATCTTGAAGGCAGTGTTGCTTTAAGAAGCGGGACGACAATTAAGGATTCGACATTTGCTTCTATGGAAGATGTTACGAAGCTTGATTATACATTAGACTGGTTTGAGACTAAGAAGTCTAATAGTCTTATAAAAACATTATACAAAAATTACTTTGAGGTACTTTATGACCTTGAAGAAGATTACAAGAGAGAAAAAGTAAAGATCACCAGCGGTGACGAACTACCTCCGGGAATTGTTCAACTAGCAAAAGTATATGTTGCCAAAAAGCGCAAACTTTCAGTTGGGGATAAGATGGCAGGGCGCCATGGAAACAAAGGCGTGGTTGCTAAAATTGTTCCTGCAGAAGATTTGCCGTTCTTGCCAGATGGAACCCAGGTTGATATTATTCTTAATCCACTTGGTGTACCTTCCCGTATGAACCTTGGTCAGTTGTATGAAACTGCACTAGGATGGGCGGGCAAAAAATTAGGACTTAAATTCTCGACCCCGATTTTCGACGGTGCAAAGATAGAAGACGTAGATGAGTGGCTTGTAAAAGCCGGTCTTGAAAGAGGAAGTAAGACAGATCTATATGACGGAAGAACCGGTGAAAAATTTCATCAGAAGGTAACTTGCGGATACATATATATGCTGAAGCTTAGTCACCTTGTTGATGATAAAATACACGCAAGGTCAATTGGGCCATACTCACTTATTACCCAGCAGCCACTTGGCGGCAAGGCTCAATTTGGCGGTCAAAGATTTGGAGAAATGGAAGTGTGGGCACTTGAAGGTTATGGTGCATCACATATACTTCAAGAAATCCTTACAGTCAAAAGTGATGACGTTGCCGGAAGAGCTAAAGTTTACGAAGCAATAGTTAAGGGTGAAAACTTACAGGAGCCAAATGTTCCTGAATCGTTCAACGTGTTAATTAAAGAACTTCAAGGTTTAGGCCTCGATATAAAAATTAATTAACATATGTAGAGCAAGTCCGGAAATGCGGACACTTTTTTCACTTAGAAATTTGGAGAAATAAATATGCCATTTAGAATTCAAGAAAATGCAATGCGTGATATCAACAGTATCACGATTAGTTTAGCGAGCCCTGATGATATTTTATCAAGATCATATGGAGAAGTAACAAAGCCCGAAACAATAAACTATCGTTCTTTCCGACCGGAAAAGGACGGTTTGTTTTGCGAGAAAATTTTTGGTCCAACACGCGATTGGGAATGTTTCTGCGGTAAGTATAAAAGAATACGTTATAAAGGTATCATTTGTGATAGATGCGGTGTTGAAGTAACCCAGAAAAGCGTAAGACGAGAAAGAATGGGACACATCGGACTTGCGGTTCCAATAGTACATATTTGGTTTTTCAGATCGCAACCATCAAAAATTGGAAATATCATAGGCATAAGCCTGAAAGAGCTTGAAAAAGTTATTTATTATGAATCATACATTGTTATTAATCCAGGTCCTACAGGATTAAGCAGACTAGACTTAATTTCAGAGGATCAATATTTTGAAGTTATTCAATCTTTGCCTGCGGGAAATGAGAAGCTGGAAAATTCTGATCCTAAAAAGTTCGTAGCAAGAATCGGTGGAGATGCTGTTAAGGAAATTTTAAAGCAGACAGATGTAGAAAAATTATCTAAAGCATTAAGAGACCAACTTAAGGTTGAAACCTCTCAGCAGAAAAAAGCAGACATTCTTAAAAGACTAAGAGTGCTTGAATCTTTTAAAGAGGAAGAGGGAAAGGTCCCGAATAAGCCCGAGTGGATGGTAATGAATTACGTCCCGGTTATTCCGCCTGAACTTCGACCGTTAGTACCGCTTGAAGGCGGGAGATTTGCAACAAGCGATTTAAATGATTTATACAGAAGAGTAATAATTCGTAATAATCGTTTAAAAAGACTAATAGATATTAAGGCGCCGGAAGTAATTCTTCGTAATGAAAAGAGAATGCTTCAAGAAGCAGTAGATGCGCTGTTTGACAACTCACGCAGAGGCAGCGCAGTAAGAAGTGATAACAACAGACCGCTTAAATCATTAAGTGATATGTTAAAAGGAAAACAAGGTCGTTTCCGTCAAAACTTACTAGGTAAGAGAGTTGATTATTCGGGACGATCTGTTATTGTTGTAGGTCCGGAATTAAAATTACACCAATGCGGACTGCCAAAAGATATGGCAGTAGAATTATTTAAGCCGTTCATTATCAGGAAACTGATTGAAAGAGGGCACAATAAAACTGTAAAGAGCGCAAGGAAAGTTGTTGATCGAAAAGATCCAATAATATGGGATATGCTTGCGAAAATTATCGAAGGGCATCCGATTTTATTAAATCGTGCCCCAACACTTCACAGATTAGGTATACAAGCATTTCAGCCGATATTAATTGACGGTAGGGCAATTCAACTTCATCCGATGGTATGTACTGCATTTAACGCTGACTTTGACGGTGATCAGATGGCAGTTCATATTCCCTTATCATTTGAAGCGCAACTTGAAGCTTCATTACTGATGTTAAGCAGTCATAATATTCTTTCCCCACAAAACGGAAGTCCGGTTGTTGTGCCAACGCAAGATATCGTTCTTGGATGTTACTATCTAACTAAACTAAAAGATGGTGAAAAAGGCGAGGGAATGACATTTGGGACATCAGAGGAAGTAATAATTGCATACAACTCAAAAGTCATAGGCTTGCATTCAAAAATTAAAGTTAAGATAAACGGAGAGATGACTGAGACAACAACAGGTCGGATAATTTTCAATCAAATTGTTCCGAAAGAAATGGGTTACTTCAATCAGCTCCTAATCAAGAAGACATTCGGCGGATTTATCGGTCAAATGTTTATGAAACTTGGAAATAAAGTAACGGCAAAGTTTCTGGATGATTTAAAAGAACTTGGATTCAGATACTCAACAGCTGGTGGTTTATCTGTAAGTTATGCAGACATGATTATTCCTGAAGAAAAAGAAAATCTTATTTCAAAAGCAAATAAGAAAGTAGAAGCAATATTAAATGAACATGAGCAGGGAGTAATCACTGACGCTGAACGATACAATAAAATTATTGACGTTTGGACACATACAACGAACGATGTTGCCCGTGCATTGATGGAAAAGATTAAAGGGCATAATCAAGGATTCAACTCACTTCATATGATGGTTGACTCAGGAGCGAGAGGCTCGCAGGAACAAGTACGTCAGCTAGCAGGTATGCGTGGATTGATGATGAAGCCGCAAAAGAGTTTATCCGGTCAAGCCGGTGAGATTATTGAGAACCCGATCGTTGCAAACTTCAAAGAAGGACTTTCAGTACTTGAGTATTTTATTTCAACTCACGGTGCGAGAAAGGGACTTGCAGACACAGCTCTTAAAACGGCAGATGCTGGTTATTTAACAAGGCGTTTAGTTGATGTATCTCAAGATGTTATTATTTCAGAAATTGATTGCGGAACAATCCTTGGTATTGAAGTCACTGCGCTAAAAGATGTTGAGCAAGAAAGAGAGCCATTAGGTGAAAGAATTGCCGGGCGAGTTGCTCAAGAGGATGTTTACGATCCAAAGTCAAACGAAGTAATAGTATCAGCAGGTGAAATCATCACCGATGAAATAGCTGAAAGAATAGAAGATGCAAGTATCGACTCAGTTTATATTAGAACCGTATTGACTTGCGAATCAAAGCGCGGCGTTTGTGCAAAATGCTACGGTAGAAATTTAACCAACGGTAAACTTGTAGAAATTGGAGAGGCAGTCGGGATAGTAGCTGCGCAGTCAATCGGAGAACCAGGAACACAGCTTACATTAAGAACTTTCCATCTTGGCGGTACTTCATCAAGAATTGCATCGCAATCACAAGTAGAAAGTGCTGTCGAAGGAATTGCACGATTTGAAAAAGTTGTTTATGTAGAAAAATCTGATTTTCTCGGTAATATTAAAGTTGTTACCGGTAGAAGAGGTGTAATCGGAATTTTTGATAACAATAACAGACAAGTAAAAAAATACGATGTACCATACGGTGCTGAACTAGTAGTAATCGACGGGCAAGTTGTTAAGAAACGTACTCCTCTTTATAATCACGATCCATATAATGCAGTAATTCTTTCTGACATATCGGGAAAAGTTAGGTTTGCAGATATGATTGACGGTGTAACATTACAGCAAGTTACAGATGAGCAAACCGGTCACGTTCAGAAAGTTGTTATTGAATCAAAAGATAAAAACCTTACACCAAGTATAATTATTGAAGGTGACGGCGGAGCTAAAAAATCATTTAATATTCCAACAAGAGCATATCTTTCTGTAGATGAAGGGGAGTCGGTGCCAGGTGGAACAATTCTAGCTAAAATATCGAAACAGCAAAGCAAGAGCCGTGATATCACGGGAGGTTTGCCAAGAGTTACCGAACTTTTCGAAGCAAGAAGTCCACAGGAGACTGCGATAGTATCAGAGATAGAAGGAACTGTTAAATTCGGCAATCGTAAAAAAGGCTCAAGGGAAATCATTGTTATAGCTCCTGATAATTCAGATGAAAAGCGTTACAATGTGCCTCTTGGCAAGCATGTGCTTGTTCAGGAAGGTGACGAAATTCCAGCAGGTGAAAAGATAACTGATGGACCAATTAATCCTCATGATATATTGAAAATCAAGGGTACCAGTGCAGTTCAAGAATATCTTGTAAATGAAATTCAGGACGTATATCGTTTGCAGGGTGTGAAGATTAATGATAAGCATATTGAAGTAATTGTAAAGCAAATGCTTCAAAAGATTAAAATTGTATCTCCAGGCGATACGAAATTCTTAGAAGAAGACGCAGTAGATAGAAATGAATTTATTGAAGAGAACAATAAAATCACGAGTATGGTTCATGTCGAAGACAAGGGCGATTCACGATTCAAGGACGGTCAATTAATTACGAAGAGTAAATTTAGAGAAATTAATTCCGATCTTAAAAAGAAAAGTAAAAAGCCAATTATTGCCAGAGATGCTGAGCCTGCAACATTTGAACATGTACTTCTCGGAATAACTCAAGCAGCATTGCAGACTGAAAGTTTCATATCTGCGGCTTCATTCCAGGAAACAACAAAAGTATTGGCAAATGCTGCAACAGAGGCAAAAGTTGATCATCTTCTTGGACTAAAGGAAAATGTTGTTATGGGGCATTTAATCCCTGCAGGTAGTGGTCTAAAGAAATATCAAAATATAATGCTGAATGCAGAAGAATTAGTTCCTGAGAAGAAAGAAGAAGAAAATATCCAAGCTTAGCTTGAAAAACGAGATGGAAAATCCGATTTTTAAAAGAAAGTCGGATTTTTTAATCAAATAATCAAAAAAAAACAAAAATAATTGAAGGATTTCTTGACAAAATTTTGGTTAAAGTCTATATTAGAAGTCTGAAATTTTTTAAAATGGAAATTTAGGAGAATTTAGTGCCTACGATAAATCAATTGATAAGAAAAGGACGAGTCCAAATCCTTGCAAAGAAAAAAGCCCCGGCTTTAGATGCCTGCCCTCAAAAGAGAGGTGTATGTACTAGGGTTTATACTTCTACTCCGAAGAAACCAAACTCTGCATTGAGAAAAGTTGCAAGAGTGAGGTTAACAAACAGCATGGAAGTTACCGCTTATATACCGGGAGAAGGGCACAACTTGCAGGAGCATTCGATTGTATTGATTCGTGGCGGAAGAGTTAAGGATTTACCAGGAGTACGGTATCACATCATAAGAGGTACTTTAGACACGAGTGGTGTAGAAGATAGGAAAAAAGGTAGATCTAAGTACGGTGCTAAAAAACCAAAGGCTAAATAGAATATGAGAAAGAAAAATTCGGAAAGAAGATATTTAAAACCGGATCCAAAATTTAATGACGTGATGGTTGCTCGCTTTGTTAATTCAATTATGTATGATGGTAAAAAATCAAATGCGCGATACGTTGTTTATAAAGCATTTGACATAATTGAAGAGAGAACGAAGAAGAATGGTTTAGAAGTTTTTAAGAAGGCTATAAATAATACTCAGCCGGTCATCGAAGTTCGAAGCAGGCGTGTTGGCGGTGCAACATATCAGGTACCGACAGAAGTAAGATCAGAAAGAAGAACTGCTTTAGCGATGCGATGGATTAGAACATATGCGCGCGCAAGAAATGAAAAATCAATGTCATTGAAATTGGCTTCTGAGCTTATAGCCGCATCAAATAATGAAGGTTCAGCTGTTAAGAAAAAAGAAGACACGCATAAAATGGCTGAAGCTAATAAAGCATTTGCTCATTTTAAGTGGTAATAATTAAGTAAGAAAGAATAGAAAGAGATTTAGATTTATAGTATGGCAACAAGACTTCCGATAGATAAAGTTAGAAACATTGGTATTATGGCTCACATAGACGCCGGTAAAACAACTACTACCGAGCGTATACTATTTTATACTGGTAAACTTCACAGAATAGGTGAAGTTCACGATGGTGCTGCGACAATGGACTGGATGGAGCAGGAAAAGGAAAGAGGAATAACAATAACAAGTGCAGCAACAACATGCTTCTGGGATAATCATCAAATTAATATCATAGACACCCCAGGTCACGTTGATTTTACTGTAGAAGTTGAAAGATCATTAAGAGTATTAGATGGTGCAGTTGCGCTTTTCTGTGCCGTTGGCGGCGTAGAGCCTCAATCAGAAACAGTCTGGAGACAAGCAGATAAATATCAAGTTCCTAGAATAGCATTTATAAATAAAATGGATAGGACAGGTGCTGATTTTTACAATGCTCTTCAAATGATGAAGGATCGTTTGGGCGCTAATGCAATTCCGATAAACTTGCCAATAGGTGAGGGGGATTTGTTTACCGGTGTCATAGACTTAATTTCATTTAAGGCGCGGATGTATCATGAGGAAACCTATGGTGCTACTTTCGAAGAAATAGCAATTCCACACGATTTAATGGAGTTAGCAAATAAGTATAGAACGGAAATGTTAGAAGCGGTTTCAGATGTTGATGATACATTACTGGTCAAGTATCTTGATGGAAAAGAAATAAGTGAATCTGAAATTAAAAGAGTATTAAGGAAAGCAACAATTGAGCTAAAAATTATCCCAGTTTTATGCGGTTCTGCTTTTAAGAATAAGGGTGTGCAGAATTTACTGGATTCTGTAGTTGATTTTCTTCCTTCGCCATTTGATTCGAAGGTAATTGAAGCTCATCATATTGGGTTAAACGATAAGATTGTCAGAAAAGTTGATCCTAACGAAAAATTTACTGCATTAGCTTTTAAGATAATGAATGATGCATATGTAGGAAAACTTACATTTTTCAGAGTTTATTCCGGGACATTACATTCAGGATCCTACATCTATAATGCTGTAAGCGGCAAGAAGGAAAGGATCAGCCGTTTGCTGCAAATGCATGCAAATCATAGAGAAGAAATTGATGAAGTTCAATGCGGTGATATTGCTGCTGCAGTTGGATTGAAGTTTACCAAAACAGGTGATACGCTTTGTTCTGAAGAAGATCCTGTAATGTTGGAGAAAATCATATTCCCTGAGCCAGTTATTCAGATTGCAATCGAACCAAAGACAAAAGCAGACCAGGACAAATTATCTGAATCGTTAGTTAAGTTATCGGATGAAGATCCTACATTCAAAATTAAAGTTGATGAGGAAACTGGTCAAACGTTAATTAGTGGGATGGGCGAACTTCATCTTGAAATTTTAGTTGACAGAATGAAGCGTGAATTTAAGGTTGAGGCAAATGTTGGAAAGCCTCAAGTAGCTTATAGGGAAACAATAACGCAAACAGTAGATGCAGAAGGCAAGTTTATAAAACAATCCGGCGGACGCGGTAAATATGGTCACGTTTGGATTGAGCTTGGTCCTAATGAACCGGGCAAGGGTTACGAGTTTATAAATGGAATTGTTGGTGGAGTTGTTCCAAAGGAATATATTCCAGCGGTATCGCAAGGTATTCAGGAAGCAATGAGAAACGGTGTCGTCGCGGGTTTTCCTGTTGTCGACATTAAGGCGAAAATTTATGATGGTTCGTATCATGATGTAGATTCCGATGAATTATCCTTTAAGGTGGCGGGCTCAATTGCTTTTAAGGAAGGCGCTAGAAAAGCAAAGCCGGTTCTTCTTGAACCAATAATGGATGTAGAGGTTGTCAGCCCTGAAGAATATTTAGGCGATGTTATGGGTGATTTAAATTCCCGCAGAGGCAAGATAGAAGGCTTTTCGGCAAGAAAAGATGCTCAAGTAATTAAAGCGATCGTTCCATTATCGGAAATGTTTGGATATGCCACAGTTTTAAGATCAATGACACAAGGCCGAGCAATTTATACAATGCAGTTTGCTCATTATCATGAAGTACCAAAGAGCATAGCAGAAGAGATCGCTGAGAAATCATTAGGAAAGAAATCAGCAATAACTACATAACAAAGATTAATATTTAATAAGAAAATTTAAGGAGAATTTAGATGGCAAAAGAAAAATTTGATAGAAGTAAACCTCACGTTAACGTAGGTACAATCGGTCACGTAGATCACGGCAAAACTACATTAACGGCTGCCATCACTATGGCGCTTGCGCGTAAGGGATTATCAGAAATCAGGACTTTTGACAGTATTGATAATGCTCCTGAAGAGAGAGAGCGTGGTATTACCATTGCAACGGCTCACGTTGAATATTCGACAGCAAACCGCCATTATGCTCACGTTGACTGCCCTGGTCACGCAGATTATGTAAAGAACATGATAACCGGTGCTGCGCAAATGGATGGAGCAATACTTGTAGTTGCTGCAACTGATGGACCGATGCCTCAAACAAGAGAGCATATTCTTCTTGCCCGTCAAGTAGGCGTTCCAAAAATTGTTGTGTTCATGAATAAAATTGATATGGTTGATGATCCTGAACTTATAGAGTTGGTTGAAGTTGAATTAAGAGACTTATTAAACTATTATGAATTTCCAGGCGATGAAATTCCAATTGTCAAAGGTTCTGCATTGAAAGCTTTGGAAGCTGGTTCAAGCAATGCGCCAATTGATGATCCAAGATACACTTGTATTTGGGAACTTATGGACGCAGTTGATAGTTATATTCCAATTCCTAAAAGAGATACCGATAAACCATTTTTAATGCCTGTCGAAGATGTATTTTCTATTACCGGTCGCGGTACTGTAGCAACAGGTAGAGTTGAAAGAGGCCAGGTTAAGATTCAAGAAGAAGTTGAATTAATAGGACTAGGTCTTCACAAGAAAACGGTAGTGACAGGTATTGAAATGTTCAGAAAAGAACTTGATTCAGCAATGGCTGGAGACAATGCCGGTATTCTTTTAAGAGGTGTTGATAAGAACGAAATCGAAAGAGGAATGGTTCTTGCGAAGACAGGATCAATTACTCCTCACAAGAAGTTTGAAGGTGAAGTTTATATTCTATCTAAAGATGAAGGTGGACGTCATACGCCATTTTTCAATGGATATAGACCTCAATTTTATTTTAGGACTACGGATGTTACGGGAGTTGCAACACTTCCTTCTGGTACAGAGATGGTTATGCCTGGTGATAAAGTAAATCTTTCTGTTGAGTTGATTGGTGAAATAGCGATGGATGAA
>JAJYDC010000011.1 GCA_021777835.1 Bacteroidota bacterium
GAAATACATGCTAGAATTATTGAAATACTCAATCTGAATTGATTATATTATTATAAATGGAAAAATTACACTATTATTTATCTGTGTTTTTTATCTCTGTTAAGGTTACCTTTTATTATGAGTCAACACGAACTGAAATTATGCAAAAATGAATTCTATAAAGGAAAGAGCCTTAATCAATTATTCCCACAGCTAGCCAGAACCTTCGGAGAAAGTGAGAATACATTTTTTGCCTATTTTTAGAATACTTGAGACCCGCTTTCATAAGTAAGACATATATTATTCACAGTTTCGCTTAACTTCTCTTAGGAAACTAAGACACTGCAAATTCCCCCTACCCCTTACCTATTCAAACCCATGATTACTGCTTAATGATTTGATATAATACCATATATGGATTAATAACATTATCCCTCTCAAAGAATCCTTGCATATATGACAATACTTTCTGATTTATCACACCGAATAAGAACACAATAGAGTAACTGATCTATGCTTCATGAATATTGTCCAATATAAATTTATTATTATATTTCTTATTATAATTAAAAGCTTGATGTAGTTTGGGTAGTGATACCGCTCTAATCGACGGATGAACAAATTCATTTCCCCGAATACAGTATATGATTAGTTATAACTTTTCACCTTCTGTATTTGCCCATCTAAGCCAGTATCTTAAACCAACATGAGGAATTCTTGATATGATCCGAAATATTTATATAACTCTTATGGTAATATTGTCATTTGGGTTAGTCTCCTTTGTCCTTGCAGCAGCTAATACTAATACTCAAGGAGATAAATCATCGTCTGAACGTAATAATCCTTTCTTCACCGAAAGTAAACTTCCCTTCCAGGCTCCGCCTTTTAACAAGATTAAGGACAGTGACTACAAACCGGCAATTGAAGAGGGTATGAAACAGCAGCTTGCTGAAATCCAAAAGATTGCCGACAATCCGGCTAAACCTACATTCGAGAATACACTTGTTGCTCTAGAAAAAAGCGGCCAGTTACTCGATAGAGTCTCAATGGTATTTAATGCTGTTACAAGTGCCAATACAGACTCTCTGCTTCAAAGTGTACAAGAGGAAGAAGCTCCAAAGCTTGCGGCTCATAACGATGCAATATTTCTAAACACCAAACTATTTGAAAGAGTTAAAGCAATTTATGAAAAACGAGCTGAACTTAAGCTCAACCATGAATCGCTTAAGCTAGTTTCATATTATTATGACAAGTTCGTACGTGAAGGCGCTAACTTATCTAATGAAGATAAAACAAAACTTAAGAAATTAAATGAAGAAGAAGCGACTCTTATTGCTAAATTTGATAACAAATTATTGGCAGGCACTAAAGCTGGAGCATTAATAGCAAGTGACACTTCAAAATTAGACGGGCTCTCACAAGCAGAAATTGATGCAGCAGCACAGTCCGCTACCTCGCGTGGTCTAACAGGAAAATGGCTGATACCATTGCAAAATACAACCCAGCAGCCTGACCTTCAGATTCTAACTAACAGAGAAACCCGTAAAGAGCTTTTTGAGAAATCCTGGAACAGGAATGAACTAAATGATGCAAATGATACCCGTTCCGATATAGAACGTATTGCAAAAATCCGTGCTGAGCAAGCTCACTTATTGGGTTTCCCAAACTATGCTGCTTGGAGACTCGAGAATCAAATGGCTAAAACTCCACAAGCAGTAGAGAAATTCCTAGCTGGTCTAGTTCCGGCAACCGTGGCAAACAAACAAAAAGAAGCAGCTGATATCCAAGCTTTTATAAATAAATCAGGCGACAATATTAAACTGGAACCTTGGGATTGGAATTATTATGCTAACAAATTACGCAAGTCACGCTTTAATTTCGATGAATCAGAAGTAAGACCATATTTTGTATTAGAAAATGTACTTCAGAAAGGTCTCTTCTACGAAGCACACGAACTATATGGATTAACATTTAAAGAACTTCACAATATTCCTGTTTACCAGAAGGACGTCAGAGTCTTCGAAGTCTTTGATAAAGATGGTTCACCACTTGCCCTCTTTTATGCCGACTATTTTAAACGTGATAATAAATCCGGCGGCGCCTGGATGGATAATCTAATGCAGCAGTCTAAACTTCTGGGAACAAAACCGGTAGTTTATAATATAACTAACTTTACAAAACCAGCACCGGGACAGCCCGCATTATTAAGCTATGACGACGTTACTACTATGTTCCATGAATTCGGTCATGCACTTCACGGAATGTTTGCTGATGAAGAGTACCCAAGTCTTTCAGGTACCAATGTGCCACGTGACTTTGTTGAATTCCCTTCTCAGTTTAATGAACACTGGGCGCTTAATCCTCAAGTATTAAAACATTATGCTTTAAACTATAAAACCGGCAAGCCAATGCCACAGGAACTAGTTAATAAGATTAAAGAATCATTAACGTTTAACCAAGGATATGATTTTACAGAGATTCTTGCAGCATCTGATTTGGATATGGCGTGGCATACATTGCCTGTAAGCGCACCCTTACAAAATGCTGATGAGTTTGAAACTGCAAGCCTGAAGAAAGATGGTTTATTTATTCCTCAGGTACCCACACGTTATCGATCGAGCTATTTCCTACATATTTGGGGCAATGGATACGCCGCTGGTTATTATGCTTACCTCTGGTCTGAAATGCTGGACGATGATGCATATGACTGGTTTATGACTCATGGGGGACTCACCCGGAGCAATGGTGAACGTTTCCGTAATATGATACTTTCTCGCGGAGCAACTGAAGACTACGGGAAGATGTTCCGTAATTTCACCGGTCATGATCCACGAATTGAGACAATGCTAAAAGATCGAGGTCTCAAATAATCGCATTTGAATATTTAAGGTCTTCCAGCATCTAGCTGGAAGTCTATAAATTTATTACTAATAAAATAAAGAAAGCCGGCGTAAAGCCGGCTTTTCATTTTTATCAATAACTGAGAAATTAGTTTAGCTCAAGTTTCTTTCTCAACTTTAATCTCTTTATTCTTTGATGCCCGCAATCTAACAATTATTACAATGATAATTATAATAAGCAATGGAATTACTATGTATAACCAGGTAAATGACGTTGCCATTGCAATATCTTTCCATTGTGCTATCTTACTGTCTATAACACCTATCTGAGTATCAGTAATTAACTTATTATCCATCAAGAAAGGCACCCAGTTAGGCTTAATATTTCCATTCCAGACAGTATCGGCAAATACCATGTACGTACCCTTAGATTCACTTTCGTTTGTGCTGAAATTCTGTATTTCAGAACTTATATAAGATGTTACTGCCTGAGTGAACTCATCACCGCTAGAAAATTGATTGAGAATAATTCCATGCATAGCAAACGCCTGGTTAATCGAACTCCATGCTTGTTGAACTATGGCATTATCCCAGGCTGCCAAAGCAGTATCTATGCCTTTCAAATCTTTCACACTTTCATGCTTCTTAGAATATATATCTATTATTTGAGGGCCAGCTGTTTTCCACATTTTTTTAAACTGCTGTTGTTGAGCTTGGACTGACTTTAGATCATTTGGGGTAAGCGCGGCTGCACCTAAGAATTTAATATTATCATCAATTGATTTCCTAATATTAGATATCATATCCATTTTCTTAAATCTAGAGTAAATCTTCTGCTGATCCGAACTAGATAAATTTGAGCTCTGTAATGAAGAAGGCGGCATTAAACTGTCTATCATGGACATGATTAGTTTATCTCTCTTAAACAAGGAGTATCTTAACTCAGAGATTATTCGATTTAGCCGCTCAACATCGGTCTTGTTCTGAGACTGAGCCTCCTGCAACTTAGCTAGTAAATCCGCATTTTGACTATTCAAAGTATCAATCTGCATTTGAAGCTGTGATACTTTGGACTGAAGTGTAGTAATCTGACCAAAGTCCCCTTGTCGCAGCGTAAGTGCATTATTAAGTTTCGTAATAGTACCATTAAAGTCATCAGGATAAAGGCTCTTATCTAATAAATCCTTTTTAGATATAAAGTCAGAACTTAATTGATCTATCTGAGCCTTGATTTGAGTAAGCTGATCAGCAGTTGATGCGCTTTTAATAGACTCACCAATATCCTTGACCTTTGATTTGAAACTCTGTACTGTCTCATAGTCCTGCTGCGCATAATTTACCCCATTGAAAAAAAGAATAACAAAGAATACTGCTAATAAAATATTTATCTTTTTCATTTTGCTTCCTCCTTAACTATTCCTTTTTCAGTGAGGTTAACTTTGTTGGCACCATTTTCCCCGTACACGAGCTCGATATATGGAGGTCTTTGGTTGAAGGCTGGATTTAGAATCCCAACTTTATCAGATATCTCTATTTTCTTTTCTAATCGAAAAGTGCCCTCTTCAACATTAAACACGTAGACATTCTTGAAATTCTTAGCAACCATAAAGTAATATCCGTTAGCATTTCTAATTACTCTAAGTTGCTGGTTTTGATAACCTAGTGAATCGCCTGTCTCTTTTAAGAACAATTCACGGGCATCAAAATCAATTGAGTAACGCTTTATATCAACTTTACCATTATTGTCGACATTTAGCACAGACTCTACAGGCCAGGCAAAATTGGCAGGCTTTAATATTAAAGTAGAACATGCGCTAATGAATAATAAGGAAGCAACTAACAATAATTTGAGCGTCTTCATGAATCCTCCTATAATTGTTGTGAATATTAGGATTATTTAATAAGTAACTACCCTGATTCAGTATTCTTAAGGAAGATACTTCTTCAAAATGTTTGATGCAATAAGACGCCTCACACTGGCAATATAATTATTGTAGAATGAATTAAATGAAAATAAGCAAGAGACTCAAAAATTCCACTTTTTTACCAAAATGATAGTTTTTTTTAACTTCTTTGCAGTAATACCCAAGGATACTTTTAGATGACCGTAAATATTTTTACCCATGAAATTATTTAACTTTCTTTAGTGCTTCCAACATTATCTGGTACAAATCCTTCCTAGTGAATGGCTTAGAAATATAATGAGTAAAGCCTGATGATAAGAAATGTTCTTTATCTCCCGCCATTGCATACGCCGTAAATGCTATTATGGGTATTTCATTATAACCTTCTAATTCTCTTATCTTTTTAGTAGTTTCAATTCCATTCATTTCCTTACCAAGATTTATGTCCATTAGGATTACCGAATAAGCATTTGTACTTGCTTTTTGAACTGCATCTTTGCCATTAGCAGTACTATCAACATTAAAGTAATTACTTAAATATGTTTCAGTAAGCTTTCTTGAAAATAAATCATCCTCAACTAATAAAATGTCTAACTTTTCTTTGTCACTTAAGAATTCTTCAAATTGTTTTATATCCATTTTTATTATTAGTCCCTACTTTATTTGACTACTTTTATTTAATTATTTTCTTTAACTATATATTGCTAGGAAGTTTTATAGTAAATACTGTTCCTTTATTGGATTCACTCTCCAATGAAATTATACCATTCATTTTCTCAACAAAATGTTTTGTTATTGTTAATCCTAAACCTGCTCCTTCATATTTTCTAGAATATCCTTCACTCACTTGACGAAATTCTTCAAAAATTAGCTTCTGACTTTCTTCTGGTATCCCTATGCCGGTATCTATAATTTTGATAATTGCAAATTCTTTAGAATCAGTGATCTCTTTCTCTACTTTAATAATAACACCACCTTTTGCAGTAAACTTTACGCCATTATTTATAAGGTTTTCTATTACTTCTTTGCACATTCTTTCGTCTAAATTTACATTGAAGTTCTGAAGTGCAGTATCAAGTTCAATATATAGTCCTTTAGTCTCTACCGTGCTTCTTAACGATTCTATAGTTTGATTTACCATATCAATTAGATTAAAGAATGAATTATTTATTTGAAGGCTATCAGATTCTATCTTAGAAAGATCAAGAATCAAATTCAAAGTTTCTAAAAGTCTATTGCCGCTCACAAATATAGCCTCTATCATATCTACGTATTGGCTATTCGAGAGCTCATTCCGAAGAATATCGGAAAATCCAAGAATTCCTATTAATGGAGTTCGAAGTTCATGACTCATATTTGCAAGGAAATTAGATTTTAAGCGGCTCATTTCTTCTGCTTTTTCTTTAGCTTGTATCAACTCTTCAAGAGTTTGCTTATTCTTAGTTATGTCCAGCAAAATACCCCTAAGCCCCACAGCTTTGTCATTAGCAATAATCGGGCGCGCGTATACCAAACAAGGAAATTCAGAACCATCTTTCCGTATTGCCATAAGTTCTATTCCCCCCAAAAGCTTCCCCCTTAGTGTTTCGGCAAACTTTTCTAAAAGAAATCCACTTTCTTTAGAATAGACCACCTGCTGAATAGCTATGCCATTTGAAAGGTCATCTTCAGAATATTGGAATGTAACAAGCCCTTCTTGGTTTAGATATGTTACTATCATATTTATGTTGGCTTCAAAGACAGTTTGAGGTAATAATTCAGCAAGGTCCTTAAATCTTTTTTCACTTTCCCTTAAAGCCAGTGCAGCTAATTTCTTGTCATTTATATTTTCGAGCATCGACAGTAAATAAAGCGTTTTACCTTTACTATCCTTAACAACCTTTGAAGTTAAATTAGTCCAGAATAAATCCCCTGATTTACTTCTATATCTTTTTTCAAAGCTTACAATATTTAATTCATTTGAAATAACTTTATTGAATAAAGTTTTACTCTGTACTTTATCATCATCAAAAGTTACATCGCTTATATTCAAACTACGGAATTCATTTTCATCGTATCCCAACATTTTTTGTAATGCAATGTTTGCATCCAGATAATTTCCTGAAGGTGATATTCTTGCCATTCCAATTGGTGCGGATTCAAAAATACTTCTATAAAGTTCTTCGCTATCTCTAAGTTTATTCCTGGTATTTACCAAGTCGGTTATATCATGCAAAATTCCAATTATTCCTGATATTTTATTATCTTCATTATAATATGGCAATAGTTTAGTATCGTCATACCTGCCATCAAGATAAATAATCCCATTTTGGATATTACCTTTAAGTGCTTCTGCAAAAGCCTCCCCAGCCTTAATAGTCTTACCTTCTAATAATTCAAAGGGGACATCTTTATACAGCTCTATAAGATTCTTTCCTAATAGTTCTTCACTCTTAATACCAGAAATAATAAAACCTTTACCCTGAGAAAATATTGGGACTCCTTTATTATCAGTCATAAATAGTACGACCGGAAAATTGTTAACAATACTAAGAAACTTTTCTTCCTCAACTTTAAGAGATCTTCGAATTAACTTATTCTTTTCTTTTTCTTCATGTTCGCTTAATGCCCTATTTATTGCTGGTAAAAGCTTTATTATTTTATCTTTTAATACATAGTCTGTTGCTCCCATTTTTAATGCTTCAATAGCGCGCTCTTCACCAATATAGCCTGAAACATATATGTATGGCACATCGGCGGCTAATTCTTTGGCAATTTTTAGTGCTGATAATCCGTCAAATGACGGTAAAGCAAAGTCCGACAATATAAGATCAAACTTTTCATTGATAAGCGCTTCTTCAAAAGCGTTCTTATTGGAAACCCTTTTAATTTTACACTGAGTTAATTCGGAAAAAATAGTTTCATGGATTAACATTGCATCATTATCATCATCTTCAAGATGAAGAATATTTATTGTCTTATCCAAAAAACCTCTAAAGATTGATTTAGTTTTAATTATATACTCATTGAGCTAACAGGCGGAGGTTCGTTTATTACAGCCCAGAATAATCCAAGCTGTTTTACTGCACGAATGAATTCCTCAAAATCTACTGGTTTAACTACATAGGCATTGGCGCCTAATTTATAACCTTCTACTAAATCTCTTTCTTCTCGTGAGGAAGTTAAGATTACGGCTGGCACCATCTTAAGGCTATCATCTGATTTAATTTGTTTTAGTACTTCAAGACCCGTAACCTTCGGCATTTTTATATCCAAAAATATGACAGCTGGGTTGCCCATTATACGGTCTGCAAATTTTCCACGACAGTACAAGTAATCAAGAGCCTCTTCACCATCGTTCACAACTACTACAACATTTGCAAGATTAAATTCTTCTAATGCAGTGAGCGTTAATTCAACATCATTTTTATCATCTTCTGCAATTAGTATTTTTTTTAGCTCATTCATGGTTTTCTCTCATCATATTTAATGTAAAGTAAAATGTTGCTCCTTGATTAACCTGACCATTAGCCCATACTCTGCCTCCATGACGGTTAATAATTCTTTTAACATTAGCCAGACCTATTCCAGTTCCTTCAAATTCAGCGCTACTGTGAAGCCTTTGGAATACGCCAAAGAGTTTGTCTATATATTTAGGATCAAATCCGGCACCATTATCTTTTATGCTGAATATATATTCATTTTGTTTTGCTTCAACTCCAATTTCAATTACAGGTTCATCTATGTGACTTGTATATTTGACTGCGTTAGATATTAAATTTAAGTAAGCCTGCTTTAACATAGATGGATCACCTAATACTTCCGGCATGTTTGATATCTTCCACGTAATATTTCTTTCATTGATCTCATCTTTAAGATCGAGAATAGTTTCTTTAATAATATTATTTAGGTTTAGTTTTGACAGATTCATTTCAGATTGAGCCATTCTAGAAAATGAAAGTAAGTCGTCTATAAGCATACCCATTCTTTTTGTCGATTCAATAATATAAGAAAAATATTTTTGATTTTTGTCATCTAATAACGAGCTTATATTCTTCTGTAAAATTTGCACGAATCCGGTTATGTGTCTTAAGGGAGCACGTAAATCATGAGACACTGAATATGAAAAAGATTCAAGTTCTTTATTAGCTTCATCAAGTTGAGAAGTTCTTTTGATTACTAGTTCTTCAAGATTTTCCCTATATGATTTTAACTCATCTTCCGTTTGTTTTTCACGTGTTATATCTTTTGATAGAATCAATATCCCTTCAGGAATAGGCTCCATGTTAAGAAGAAACCACTCTCTATCACCGTTTTCATATATAAATTCATTCTCCATGGTTAGGTGAAGATGATTTTTTAAACACGATTCTAGTTTCGCAAACATTTCAGATTTCTCAATACCTGGATATATTTCCATCATGGTATTACCAATTAATTCATCCTTCGTTTTCCTACCTTGCGCTGCTGCCGCATTATTGATGTAAAGATATCGAAAATCATTACTTATAATTTGAAAGCCTTCCATCATGTAATCTAGAGTTGTCCTATAACGTTTTTCAGCCTTACTTAGTTCCTCTTGTGATCGAATCCTTTCGGTAATATCCTGCATCGTAACGAGCACTGAAAAACCACCTTCACTATTTATAGGATTAAGTCCTATCTCTAGAGCTATTTCATTTCCATTTTTGCTTAATCCATAAAGATCGGTTCTCTTTCCAATAATTCGTGGCTTTGGATTTAGAAAGAAATCTTTATGGTGCTTTTGGTGACTTTTAGAGTATTTCTCAGGAATTAATATTTCTAGCGATTTTCCTATTAGTTCACCCGGTAGATATTGGAAAAGCGTTTCAGTTTGTTTGTTGGAATAAGTTATTTTCCCTTCTTTATTAACTAAAAGAATTGCAATTGGGGACGATTCAAGTACCAATTGAAAATTTTCTGATGTTCGTTTCTTTTCAGTTATATCGTTAACAGTAACGAATCGACTATTTCTTCCTTTATAAATTATATCGTGTGAAATTATTTCCACGTCAAGTAAAGAACCTGACTTGGTCAAATGCCGCCAGCCTGAAGACCACTGATATTGAGAAGTTTCATTTTCAATGTTCTTTAGTAGACGCTGCTCGTCTTCTTTTGGTCTAATATCTTTAAGTGATAATTTGTAGAATTCTTGCTTTGAGTAACCGTATATATTTACTGCAGCATCATTCACTAGTAAGAATTTTAATGTCTTTAGGTCATATATCCACATAGGAAAAGGGTTTGACTCGAACAGTATATTAAATTGCTCTTCTTGGCTTATGTGAGTATATTGTTGCTTAGGCATAGTATAGTTGGAATGTAAAACTTTTGTAAAGTTTCTTATTGTTAAATAACTGCAAGTTTAACTTGGGAACAGTTATCCTATATAAAACTAAAAACTTAAGTATATATATTTATTTATTTTAACTAAATATACTAAAAGTTAAATTAAATGGAATGCATTGCTTGTGATTTATATCAGGGAATTATTATTACTGAGTTTTTTGGTTTTTCTTTGCCTGTGGCGAATAATCAGAACTCAGTGTAAAAAAAGAATCTGGAAAGAATAAAGTAAGTCTACCTCTGTCTAAAATATGACATATTAATTTATTCTTCAAAGTAATAATTAGAAATAATAATTAAATTGAAGCTTAAGACATTTACATAAATTCTTTCTCTACTGTATTCTTACTATTAGTATATGTAGTTTTAAGTAGGAAGTAAAAATAAATAATTTTATATTTTAGCAGGTAATAAAACTAAAGGATTACAAAATGAAAAAGTTAACTGTACTTTTGATGTCATTTCTCTTCTCACTGATTTTGCTTATTACGTCTACCCAAGCTCAAGCTCTTGGGACAGTAGGAAAGCTTTTCACAAAAGATCAAGCGAATCAACTTTTCGGACCTGTTGTAAGTTCACAAACAATAAGTGCAGCTGCATTACGAGCTCTTGCTGAAAGATCACCTAATTACATAATGTTTAATCTAATAAATGGTCGACTTGTTGTATTAAATGCAAATAGGAAAATGTTGTCCGGACCAGCGTCAATGACTGCGGTAAGCCCGACTCAAGTATTTCATTTTTGCAGTGCAAGTAAAATATTGGAGCTTTTGCAAACTAGCGGAGCAACATCCGTTAAAGTAGAGCAAAGGCAAAATAATTTAACAATTACTGCGGATAGCCAAACCTTAGAAGATTTCATGTCATGTCCTCCGACTTGCGCTCAATAAATTTTGTATGATTAATTCCATACTTATTTACATCCTAATGTTCATCTGGCTGCTTGTTCCAGTTAGGCAAATAGGTGAAAAACATTTTTATTTCTTTTTGGTTGGCATTAGTGGTGATATAACGACGCTTGTGGCTAGATTATATTTTCATTCAAGTACTAATTTTTTTGTAGTACTGTTTTTAATATTCGCTTTTATCTCATTATTTGAGAGAAAGTTGATAGAAAAACGTAAAATTATCATCTTAATTTCAATTGTGATACTAATGCTTGTCGAAATGACTACCAGCTATAAACTTAATGTTATTTTAATCGAAGTAATAAACATATTTATTTTGATTGCATTTCTAGCGGATTTAATTCTACAATACACAACTAAAAGAATGTTTCCAATACCACTGGCACTATTAGTTTTATATGAATTAACAGTCGTAACAAAATACATAACTCTAATAACTGAATACAAAAATGCTTATCCTTACTTTATTCTCGCTTCTATTTTTGAAGCTTTCATCGGACTCTTCTTTTGTATATTTAAAGAAGATGACCACAGAATCAATATTCAGCTTAAATAATCCCGTAGTCTATTCGTTGCTTTTATTGATTATTATTTTAGTAATCATTTATATTTTTTACCGGTTTATAATTCAACCGATGAGAATTCATTTTGATAATGAAAAGAATGACATTAAGCTTAAACACCTGGAGCTAATGGCAGCATTTAGTGAGCTTGATCCTGAGCCTGTCTTCAGGTTTGACAGATTCGGTAATATAATAATGACAAATAAAGCTGGAAACGACCTAGATTTATCTAGGTATGCAATCAATAAACCTCTGGAATCCATTATACCTGAAGTTGCACAAATAGATTTAGATTCGTGTATAAAAGAAAATAAGAACCTAATCATAATGTCCAAGCTTAACGGTAAGACTTATCAGTTCGCAGTCCGTGGATTTTCCCGAATGCAAATTGGTCAAATATATGGAAGTGATATAACCGAGCTAAAATTAGCAGAAGAAAAATTGAAGTTAGCGTTACAAAGAGTTGAAGAGTCAGAAAAGCTGAAAACTGATTTTCTAGCTCAAATGTCTCATGAAATACGTTCCCCGTTGACCGCTATGCTGGGATTTAATTTGATAATTAAGGATCAATATTCGAATAGATCTTCCGAAGATCTTGGTTATGCTTTTGATGCAGTAGAGAAAAGCGGCAGAAGATTAATACGGACAATGGATCAATTATTAAATATGTCCCAGCTTCAGACAACAACCTATAAAAAAAGGCTCGAGGAGTTTGAACTTGTTAACTTATTAAAGAAACTAATACTTGAATTTCAAAGTGAGATAACTGAGAAGAAGTTAAAATTAACAATGAATACTGAAGTTGGGGAAAGTAAAATTATTAATGATATATACGCAGTTACTCAGATTATACAGAATATTTTGGATAATGCTGTCAAGTTTACCAACAAAGGTGAAATTCAGATTCATTTAGAAAATGGTTCAAAAGGAATTAAAGTATTGACTATATCAGATACGGGTATAGGGATGTCTGAAGAATATATCAAGAAAATATTTACTCCATTTACTCAAGAAGTTATGGGATATAACCGCCCATTTGAAGGTAACGGCTTGGGATTGGCTATTAGTAAAAGATATGCTGACTTGAATAACATTAATATTCAAGTTGAAAGTGTTAAAAACAAAGGTACAAAAGTATTTTTAATATTTAATTAAATAGATAAATTAGGTGAATAGCTTTCATCTAAGAATAACTTATTAACCTTTATTTCTCCCCTTACCGAGTTGGTTAACATTATCTCTTCAGCTTCGTTTAAATCGGTTCTACTTATTATTTTTTCAGTAACATTTTTGTTTTGTGAGATGAAGTATTCCCTATAAATACCAGGTAGAATACCCGAGCTCAGATTAGGAGTGTACCACAAACCTCCCTTCTTTATAAATATATTTGAGATAGCGCCTTCGGCAAGCTCATCCTTTTCATTGAAGAATATTACATCGTAATAATTTCTGGTCGAATAATAAACAAATTCATTGTTATAAAGATTTCTATTCGTTGTCTTAAAATATTGGAATCGATTCATTGAATTAATTTTATTCTTTGAAACAATAATATTTATTTCCTCAGGAACTTTTGAGAAATCCTTTATTTCCATTTTAATTAGTCCCGTTTTATTTAATCTAATTCTCAATATATACTTTTCATCTGGATCAAGGTCATTAATTATTTTCTGAATTTCAACTTTTAGTTTTTCTAATTCAAATAAAAACAAAAAATAGTCTGCTGAATCCTGCAATCTTTTTAAATGTTGATCCAATAAGAAGGCTTGATTATTTTCAATCCTCACGGTTTCTAGTAATTCAAAATATGGATCCGTATTGCTTAGAAACTTGCTTTTTAATATTGTTTCTTCAAATTCCTTCTCGGGATTACTATCCCATACAATGCCACTTCCAATACCAAGTTCTCCTGTATTTGAGTTCCTGATTATTTTTAGTGTTCTTATTGCAACATTAAAAATTATTTCATCTGATTTAATAAGACCTATTGCCCCAGTGTATATTCCTCTTTTGACATACTCAAGATCATGAATAATTTGCATAGTCATAATTTTAGGAGCACCAGTAATTGAACCGCACGGAAATATATTTCGTATTACATCACTGAATTTAATACCATTTTTCAATCTTGCTCTTATTTCTGAAACCATTTGGTAAAGCGTTTCATATTTTTCAATTTCAAATACTTTATTTACTTCAACTGCATCATATTCACTTAATTTTCCTATATCGTTTCTCATAAGATCAACTATCATCGAATTTTCTGCTTTGTCTTTTTCACTATTTTCTAATTTAGACTTTTGAAGCAAATCATCATTTAGATTAAACCCCCTCTTTATAGTCCCTTTCATTGGTCGAACTGTTATTAAGTCATTTTTTATCGAGAAGAATAATTCTGGAGAAATTGAAATAATCAGATCATTGCAATTATTTATAAATGCGCAATATTTTGAAGACTGATTAAAAATAAGCCTCTTGAAAAGCATAACCGGGTCGTCCAGTAAATCGAACTTGGCCTTTATGGTATAATTCACCTGATAAGTATTGCCGCAGGAGATTTGCTCTTTAATTTCGGCTATTTTGTTTATGAATTCAGTCATTGGATTTGTCAAATCTAGAGAAGAAATTCCGCGCTTATCTTCGTCTAAATATTCAATGTTTAATTCTTTCGAAGCTAGACTAATTATTTCTTCTTTATTAAAGAAACAAAATTTCAGAAGAGGCTCATTGTTATAATCTAGATAAGCATTAAGCTTTTTCTCAAGGGCATATCCAGCTTCATAATTGATAATTCCATATCCTTGGTTGCCTGTATTTATTTCATTATCAATTTTACTTAAAGTATCTAATGTATCATCAGCATTACTTGAGGTAAGAATTCTTGCCGGATTTTTGAATAGATAAGAATTGCTGTTTTGATAAATAGGTGGAGTATAAAAAAATGCAGAGTCACGGGTTTCTATGACCTGTTTTAATATTTCATCAATTAGCATGATAGTAATATACACATCTTGATGTTATAATGATATTTATGCTTCTGGAATTTTTTGAAGTAGTGTTCTGTATAACAGTTTAGACCTTAAATAGATTATTCTGAAATGTAATAAAATTAATTAAATCTGAAGTAGGAAATTGATATTTCTCGACAATGATGTACATGGTTTTCAGGAAGATTAACAACATCACCGAAAATCATAATGGCCGATCTTTCTGATTTATTAGCGACCTCAATAATATTCCCGAAAGTTGACATTTTAATTTTCTTATTTTCACTTGAAGCGTTTAATATTATAGCCACAGTTATATCAAGTTTTACTCCTTGTTCTATTCCAGGAGAATATATTTTGTCAGCCTGAGTTACTCCTATTAAAACAATAGTAGTATGTTTTTGAAGATTTAAATAGTCTAACCAGCCACAATTTGTGATTTCATTTTTACTGCAGCAAGTGAAAACCGAGATTCCGGATGAAGACTCTCTATGTGTCGGTGGTATCCTGGCAAGCAGCGATGCTGATAAAGATGAAGATATTCCTGGTACTACTTCAACATCATTATCAATTAAGTACGCTGCTTCCTCGTTACCTCTACCAAAAACATAAGGGTCTCAACCTTTAAGCCTTGCTACCTTATCCACATCCTTTGCGTATTGTTCAAGTGCTTTATTTATTCATTTCTACCTTTGTAAAGCTATGATTTTCCTTTTCTTTTCCGACACAGAATATTTGTGAGTTATTATTAGCGTATTTCATGGTTTCATCACTTACATGATAGTCATGCAGTATTATTAAGAAAAGGAAGAGTTAAAAGTACTAGTTAAAAAACAGAAAGCATTCGATCTATTGGAAGCTTCGCACGCAGTGCAATATCCTCTGGTACTTTCACTTCATATTGTTCATAAAGGAGTGAATCATATAGATTTTTGAGCGTAATCATTTTCATATACTCACATACAGATTTATCACTCATGGCAAAGAATTCTGCTTCTGAGTTTATTTTTTTCAGTCGGTGTAAGATCCCAACCTCAGTAGCAACCACGAATTCCTTATTATCTGATTTCTTAACGTGATTTATCATTCCTTCGGTAGAAAATATTTTTACGTTTTTGCAGTCCGAATATACTTGAGATTTTAACATACAGGCTGTTGAACAACCGCATTCAGGATGAATCAGAAAATCTGCGTTAGGGTGCGCTAGTCGAGCATCACTAAAGCTAACTTCGCCCATTTTTTCATGAACATGGCATGCCCCATCCCATATTTCAATATTTCTTCCCGTCATAGCTTTCGCATATTGCCCAAGAAAACGGTCAGGTAAAAACAATACCTTTTTATCTTTTGGAATTGCCTCGATTATTTTTACTGCATTAGACGAAGTGCAGCAATAGTCACTTTCAGCTTTAACTGCGGCTGTAGTATTTACATAAGAGACTACAACAGCGCCAGGATTATCATTTTTCCATTCTATCAATTGCTCTACATTTATTGTATCAGCTAAAGAACACCCGGCTTGTAAATCTGGTATTAGAACCTTTTTATCTGGAGAAATTATAGATGCCGTTTCTGCCATAAAATGAACGCCACAGAAAATAATTAGGCTTGCATCAGTCTGAGCAGCCTGCTGTGATAGTCCTAGCGAGTCACCTACAAAATCTGCTACATCCTGTACATCACCAATTTGATAATTGTGAGCTAATATTACAGCATTCTTTTCCTTTTTTAGATTTGTTATTTCAATTGCTAATTCATTCATATATTTGTCTTCTAAATAAAGTGCATTTTTGTTTTTAAGTTTGTCTAAACGTATGAAGTCTTCAAGATTATGAATCAATTTTCATACAAATATCTAAAGCTTTAACAGAGTGAGTTAACGCTCCAACTGAAATATAATCAACGCCAATACGGGCAGTTTCGAGAATTCTATCAATATTCATGTTGCCAGATGCTTCAGTCTTAGCTTTCCTTTTAATTAATTTAACGGCTTCTGACATGAGAGAAGTCGACATATTATCAAGCATAATCATATCTATGTTGCATTTTAAAGCTTCACGCACTTCATCAAGGTTAGAGGTTTCAACTTCAATCTTTAATTTCTTATTAGATTTTGAATTTTTCGTTTTAACTCTTTGGACAGCTTTAGAAATACTTCCGGCAGCTTTGATATGGTTGTCTTTAATAAGTGCCATATCAAATAACCCGATTCTATGATTAGTACCTCCACCAATTTTAACAGCATATTTGTCTATTAATCGCAAACCAGGAACAGTTTTTCGCGTATCAAGAATTTTTGTATCGGTATCTTTTAACACGCCAACATATTGTGATGTAGTTGAAGCAATACCCGAGATTCTTTGAAGAAAATTCAATGCTATTCTTTCGCCAGTTAACAGGGCTCGAAGAGAACCTTTCACTGTCACTATTCGAGTTCCGGCAGAAACTAAGTCGCCTTCCTTAACGAGAGGTTTCCAAATTATGTTTTTGTCTAGTTTCTTAAAAACCCTTTTTGCTATTTCAAGTCCAGCAATCACTCCTACTTCCTTAGCGAGGATATACGCAGATGCAATTTGAGATTTTGAAACAATACTATTAGAAGTAATATCGCCGCCGCCTATATCTTCCCTAAAAGCTGCTTCGATAATTCGATTAAGATCTTTTTCATTTATTGATTTCATAATTATTGGCTAATTCAATATAAAAATCGTAACTATTTAATTAACTGCTAAATATTTTTCTTTTTGATACTTTTGCTGAATTATTGTACACTCGAACTTTTCATCTTCATTTGGATAATCTTCTCGAAGATGACAACCACGGCTTTCCTTTCTAAGCAAAGCACCTTTAGTTACAATCTTAGCAATTTCAAGTAGGCCAAAGATTCGTCCGGAATAATACTCATCATCATTTGTAACATAATTATTTGATAATTTTTGTAATTCGTCCAAAGCTATCCCCAATGATTCTTGTGAGCGAACTATTCCAGTTAGATTCCATAAAATTGTAGCAATTTCATTTTTAGTTTTTATAAATATTTTTCGATTAGTCTCATCGATTTTGAGAATAGAATGTTCAATTTGCAGATTACTTGTTTCAGGAGACTGTATGTTTATTGCAAATTCAACGGCACGTTTTCCAAAGACAATACATTCAAGGAGTGAATTACTTGCCAGGCGGTTAGCACCATGTACTCCGTTTGAGGCAGCTTCACCAACTGCATATAAACGATGAATATTTGTTTCTCCGTATAAACCAGTTTTAATTCCGCCGACCATAAAATGTGCTGCCGGAGCAACAGGAACAAAATCTTTTGTAATGTCTATTCCATATTTTAACACATCGTTATATATATTAGGGAAACGTTGCTTTATTTTCTCAGGATTCAGATGAGAAAGATTTAGAAATACATTTTTATCTCCCGATCTCTGAAGTTCATAAAATATAGCTTTAGATACAACATCACGCGGAGCAAGCTCACTTATATGGTCCTTGCTCAAAAATCTATTTCTCTCTTTATTAATGAGAGTGGCACCCTCGCCTCTTACAGCTTCACTTATTAAGAAAGTTTCGCCAGTATTCGTATAAAAAGACGTCGGATGAAATTGAACAAACTCCATACTTTCGACGTCAGTTCCTGCAGCATAGGCCAAAGAAATACCTTCTCCTAAAGTCGTGTTTGGATTTGTAGACCTTTGAAAAATAGCCGAAGCGCCTCCGGAATTTATAAATGTGGAATTCCCTGTTATTGTTATATTTTCTGCATTCAAAAGGTTAAATGCCTGAACCCCGTAACAAACATTTTCGTTCATTATTAGTTTATGAACTAATGTATTTTCAAAAATCCTTATTTGTTTATTTGAAGTAACAAAAGAGAGTACAAATTTTACAATTTCTCTTCCTGTGGAGTCACCTCCCGCATGTAAAATACGTTTTCTACCATGCCCTCCTTCCAATCCTGAAGCAATCTTCCCATTTTCGCGGTCGAAAGGCATTCCCATTTTTATTAATTCTTCAAGCCTAACTTTTCCTTCCTCCACTAGAATTCTCACTGCATTAGAATTACAGAGGCCACGCCCAGCTCTAATAGTATCCTCAAAATGAAATTGGGGAGAATCATTAGTGCCTATGGCACCAGCAATGCCACCTTGAGCCCAATATGAGTTGCTAGTCTCAATTGTAGTCTTTGTTATAAGCGCAACTTTGCCATATTTTGATGCATGTAGAGCTGTGGATAGTCCGGCTAAGCCACAGCCGATTATAACAAAATCATATTGATATTCATTCATTCTCAAATAATGTCTTATTTTTTTAAAGATTAAAATACGAATTTTAAGATAAGAATATAATGACGAAATGGGCTCCTATGATTTAAAGATTATCAACATTAAAAAGCAAAAGACGTGGTATTGGTAATACCTAAATTTATAAATTAGTTTTTAACCATTTAAATTTAGGCACTAAAACCAAATATCTCACAAGTTACATCCTGAAATTATATAATACTCTATTCAACGGAATTAATAGTTGATTTGAAACTGAGATTTTCATAAATATCGCGACGATATTTTATTAATTTATTTCATTTTACATTAGAGTACTTTTTATGTACACGTAATTCAATTAGCCATGAAATATTTGAACTTCAGCCAAGATATAAAAACGAACTTTCGGTAATAAATCAAGTTTTAGCACTTATGTTATTTAGCGAGAATATTTATAAGTTTATGTTTGCAGCCTTGCAAGAAGCAGAATTAGCACTAGAACAGAATGAAGTTCCCGTAGGTGCTGTAATTGTGCATAAAGATAGAATAATTGGTAAAGGTTTTAACCAAACAGAAACATTAAAAGACCCAACAGCTCATGCTGAGATGATTGCCATAACATCTGCTGCTAATCATTTACAGGATTGGAGGCTAAACGACTGTGATATTTTCGTAACTCTAGAGCCGTGTATTATGTGCACAGGAGCACTTCTATCTGCGAGGATAAAAACGATCTATTTTTCTACATTCGATAGAAAGTTTGGAGCTTGCGGATCACTTTATAACTTAGCTGAAGAAAAAAAATACAATCATAAAATTCAAATATTTTCCGGAATTTATTCGTCTGAAAGTGAAGCTCTGTTAAAAAAATTCTTTGTTAATGTTAGATACAATAAAAATTAAAATTTAATATCTTCAAACTTAAACTTGACAAATATGCCCTTAAATAATAATTTAGTTTTAACATTTTGGGATTATGATGCAAATCGTGTTATTTGGCTCTCCAGGTGTAGGCAAAGGTACTCAAGCAAAAATACTATCCACAAAGTTAGATATTCCTCATATTTCGACAGGGGATATATTAAGACAAACTGTAAATAATAAAACTCCGCTTAGTATAATCGCTAAAGAAAAGATGAATAAGGGTGAGTTAGTTTCAGATGAAATAATGTTTAAATTAATTCAAGAAACATTATCCCGGAAGGAATGCAAAAAAGGGTTTGTCCTTGACGGATTTCCACGAACTATTGCTCAGGCAATTGAGCTAGATAAAATCTTTGAACAGTTAAAATTAAAGGACGTAAAGTTAGTAATAATTACTGCAAATGAAGAAGAAATTGTACGTCGTTTAACTAATAGAAGAGCTTGTACAAATTGCGGGAATATTTTCAACTATAATGACATTAAGGAGTCAAAAATTTGTCCTTCTTGTGGAGCCATGGATAGTTTCTATCAGCGAGATGATGACAAAGAAGATGTAATTAGACACAGATTAAAAGTTTATAAGAATACTACAGAACCAGTGTTAAGTTATTATCAGAATAAGCGAAGTGAGATATATATTGATGGATTAGAATCAGTTGAGGAAGTAACTAATAATATCCTGTCCGAATTAAAAAAAACTAGCGGTAATAAAATTATTGCTTAGGTTTTATAACAACCTTGGATGCTTTACCTCCTTCGATTCGAATGATTTTGGCGTTATAACTTTTAAGCAGTTCATAGTTATGAGTTGCGAAAATTACTGCTGTACCTCTAAGATTTATTTTCTTAATTATCTCCAAAATTTCAAGTGAAGTTTCAGGATCTAAATTGCCGGTAGGCTCATCGGCAAGAATTAAAATAGGATCATTTACTATAGCTCGCGCTATTGCAATTCTCTGCTTTTCCCCTCCGGATAATTCATTAGGCATGCTATGGCGTCTGTGAGATAGTCCGACATCAGTTAATACATCATTTACTTTCTTCTTAATCTCCCCGCTTGATTTATTAGTCGATTCCAAAACGAAACTCAAATTTTCATAGACATTTCTATCTTTAAGAAGCTTAAAATCCTGAAATATTATTCCAAGTTTTCTTCTAAGAAGAGGTAAATTTCTAGGTTTAATTGTACGAGAATCATACTCGTCAAAAGATATTCTCCCTTGCGTGGGCAAGATATTCATATAAATTAGTTGAAGCAAAGTACTTTTGCCGGCACCACTTTTACCTATTAGGAAACAAAATTCACTTTGACTCAACTCAAAGTTTAATTCAGAAAATACCGGCTGATTTGAATAGCTATATTCGACATTCTTGAAATCTAACATATCTTATTTTAGTTTTTTTTGTAATTTTCTTCTAGATTTGACAATTTTTTTTGCGTAGTAAAAGGACTGAAGCATACTTGATTCATCTGCAATGCTTTTACCTGCAATATCATAAGCAGTTCCATGATCCGGTGAAGTTCTAATTATAGGTAAGCCAGCAGTATAGTTTACTCCTTTTCCGAAATTTAAAAGTTTAAACGGAATCAGCACCTGGTCATGATACATTCCTAGTGTTAAGTCATAATTTTTATATAACCGATTCGCAAAAAAGGCGTCAGGAGGAAATGGTCCATAAAAATAATTTGAATATTCCTTTTCATTCAATAATGGCTTAATTATATCCTCTTCTTCACTTCCGATAAATCCATTTTCACCGGCGTGAGGATTTAATCCCAACACTGCAATTTTTGGAGAGCTAATAGATAAATCCTCTTTAAGCATTTTCATAACTACAGCAAATTTACTTTGTAGTAATTCGCGATTTATTAGTCCGGAAATATTTATAATTGGATTATGAATAGTCAAAAGAGCTGCGTTCATCTTTGAAGATAGGAATGTCATGGCATAATTTGAAGTGTTACTCATTTCAGCAAGCATTTCAGTATGACCGGGAAACTTTATTCCCGCCAGTTTCAAAGCAGTTTTCGAAATAGGAGCGGTAATCATTGCATCAACAAATTTAGTTTCTGAATATTTAAATGCCAGTTTGATGGCTTCGTAAGCTGCTATTCCGCTTTCCTTTGTCGGTGTGCCTATATTTAGTTTAGTATTTCCAATATCAACAATCGTAATTCGAACTGATTCATTGCTTATTTTATCATTTAGGAAATGATACTGAAAGGGTAGTTTTGTCTTTTTTATTGTATTTAAGAAAGCATTCTTGGGGCAAATAAAATAAAATCTATCATTAATACTTTGATAAATTTTATTCAAAGTTTTAATCACAATTTCCGGTCCAATTCCATTGACATCGCCGCATGTAAAAACATAATTATTCATACTCAATCTCTCAAAATAAAATTGCCAGAGCCGTCATTATCGATAAACACAAATTTTTTTTTAGGATTATTATATATCCAGGTTTCAACAACTTTACCATCTCGATTTGAATCCCTAGTGATTTTTTGAGGCTTGCCGAATTTGATATAGATTTTACCACGGTCCGTTTCAATGCCACTCTTACCTGAGAATAAAGCAAAAGTTTTATCAGCATAATCAATGCGGGTATAATATTCTTCCATTAGAGGATTAAAAGTAGTTCCCGGTATGGAGCCTATATTATTCCAAAATTGGAATAAAACTTTTTGATAATCTTTTGAATCTGAGTACAGCATTTTAGTAATCACAGAATCCTTTTCTATAAATTTTAACATCTTGATTGCACCTTCCGGACTAAGCAATGACACAGGCTTATTGATCCAAAGAACCCGCATATGAAATATTTTAGACTGTTTTGAACTTTTATCCCTACTTACTATTATTTCAGCATTGCCCTCCATCAACTTATTATTTATTTCCGGAATAACAAAATTTTTAGTTACAGGGAGGCTCGTTTCATCACCTAGGATAATTTTATCGTTGCATTCCCTTAAATTAATTTTTGATTTGAAATTATCGTATACTTTGGAATTAAATACGGTATCTAAATTATTCTTGATAACAACAAAAATGCTTTCAAGAGTCGTATCAATACAAGGTATTAAGAGACCATATCTAGTCTGACTAAATGGGAGGGACTCACTAAAATTACTAAGTTCAAAGTATTTATTAATTTTGCATGTGGCTAAAGTTGATTTAATTACTAGAGGGGAAATTATGTCAGACTTATTTTTGTTTTGGACATCTAATCTTTTAACGAGGAATTTTACTTCATGTCCGGTATTTAAATCTGTCAAAAATGGTAGAATTTTATAACTACCGTCTTTTAAGTAAAAGCTAATAATGCCTTGATAATAATTGTTCTTATTGACGGTTTCATTGAATGTGTCAATAAAAATACTTTTGTTTTGAATTTGGCGTACAATATTCTTAGATGCAGAATCAGTCACTTCAATTGAAAATGTAAAAGAAGCAGAATATTTATCGTCACTTTTAATAAATACTAATCTTGCAAAGCTAATTCTGTATGTAAAATAGACATGATTAACAGAACCACTTGGAATAGAATGAATTTCAGAAAAGCAAAGAGAATTACCCTTTAACAAGTTCTCCTCTTCCCTTTTAAATTTATGTGATTGAGCAAAAAGTTGCGAAACTATAATAAATGTAATGAATACAACTTTATTTATCACTTTGTTTCAATATTATTGGACTAAATATTAGCTATTCATATTGTTTAGAAAGTCCTTATTATTTTTAGTCCCTCTTATTTTGTCAAGTAAAAAGTCCATTGCTTCTACGGGGCTAAAATCACTAAGAATTTTTCTAAGAATCCAAACTTTGGCAAGATCATCCTCTTTCAATAATAAATCCTCCCGGCGAGTACCAGATCTATTCACATCAATAGCAGGGAAAACTCTTCTATCACTAAGATCACGATTAAGTACAAGTTCCATATTGCCCGTACCTTTGAATTCTTCAAAGATTACGTCGTCCATTCTACTTCCGGTATCGATAAGTGCAGTAGCGATAATAGTTAGACTTCCACCGTCTTCAGTATTTCTAGCTGCTCCAAAGAATCTCTTTGGTTTGTGAAGTGCGTTTGCATCAACACCTCCTGAAAGAATTCTTCCGCTATGCGGGACAACTATGTTATGTGCTCTAGCAAGTCTAGTAATGCTATCAAGTAAAATGACAACATCTTCATTTGCTTCAACAAGTCGTTTAGCTTTTTCGATTACCATATCAGCTACTTGAACGTGGCGTTCCGGCGGCTCGTCAAAAGTGGAACTTATTACCTCTCCTTTAACAGACCGCTCCATATCAGTTACTTCTTCGGGGCGTTCATCTATAAGAAGAATAATTAGTTTAATTTCAGGATGGTTTCTTGTAATCGAGTTAGCAATTTTTTGTAGCAGAATTGTTTTTCCACTTTTGGGTGGAGAAACGATTAATCCTCTTTGTCCTTTACCGATAGGAGAAAGTAAATCCATAATTCTCATGGCATATTCACCAGGAACAGTCTCAAGATTTATTCTTTTTGTGGGGTATACCGGCACAAGGTTGTCAAATAATGTTCTTTCTCTAATGCCTTCTGGTTCAAGTCCGTTCACGGCCTCAACACGCAATAGTGCAAAAAATCTTTCTCCTTCTTTTGGAGGGCGAACTTGACCGCTTACAAAATCTCCTGTTCTAAGGCTAAATTTTTTAATTTGAGAAGGTGAGACGTATATATCGTCCGGCGAAGGCAAATAGTTATAGTCGGAAGATCTTAAAAACCCGTAACCATCGGGAAGAACTTCAAGCACACCCTTTGAAAAAGTCAATCCGTCTTTAGAAGTTTGAGCTTCTAAAATCTTGAAGATTAACTCTTGTTTCCTCAAGTCGCTGTAGGCGGCTATGTTTAATTCTTTAGCTATCGTGTTTAGCTCCACGATTTTTTTTGACTTGAGTTCGGAGATATCCATTGGCATTATAATGATCCTATTAAATTATGATGAGATTTATTTTTATTGATTTGAGATTTATAAAACACTTTTTGATGTCGTACTTTTTCTGATTAACGGTCTAGAGGTTTAATTATTTCTTATTCAATTGATTAATTATTGAAAGGAACAAGAGGATTGATCCAAACATAAGCTTATTAAAAAAAAATGTCAAGTGTTATTTAAGCCTTTTTCCAAAAGAGTTTTAACCTCACCTAAGAGATACATGCTACCGGCAACAACTAAACAATTCTCCTGATTTTGATCCTTAAAATCTTCGACGAATTTTGCGGGATTATATTCAGTGATCACACTTAATCCCAATTCTCCGGCAATTATGCGCAATTCATCAATCTTACACGCCCTTTCAGATTCAATTTGAGCTATATGAATTTCGTCGAAATAATCTTTTAAAAGTTTAAGAATTTCTTTGATTGATTTGTCTTTCATTACTCCAAACAATAAAACTCGCTTATTATATTTTTTATAATCAGTTAAATATTCAGTCAAAAATTTTTGTATACTCTCTGGGTTGTGCGCCGAATCAAAAATAATATCAGGTTTTTGCCAATATAGTTCATATCGTCCTTGCAATCCAGTATTTTTCAATACCTTCTTAATACCACGACTAATAGCGCGAAGATTATCAGTTTCAAGTGTTTTTGTTACAGTTAATCCAGCAAGTGCAGCGTTATACTTTTGATAATTTCCACGTAGCGGCATTTTGAAATCATCAAGCTCAAGCTCTTCAGTGTATAGTTCCAGAGTGTTGTTCTTTTCAATTACATAATCTTGAATCTTATAAAGCATGCTTTTGGTTTGAGAGCATTTTTGCTCTATGATATCTTCTGCTTCAGAAGGCAATTTCCCGCAAAACACCTGTGAATCCTTTTTAATAATTGCAGCTTTTTCAGATGCAATCTCTCTTAATGTAGTGCCCAATATATTTGTATGCTCTAAACTTATTGAAGTTATAATAATTCCTAGCGGTTCCAGAACGTTAGTAGCGTCCAGTCTTCCGCCTAATCCAGTTTCGATTACAGCATAGTCAACTTGCATTTCATAAAAATATTGAAATGCCATTGCCGTTGTTACTTCAAAAAAGGTAAGCTTATCATTATCAATTATTTGTTCATTATCCGAAAGAAAGTCAGCTACATATTCATTAGGAATTTCATGGTTATCAATTTTAATCCTTTCATTGAAACGGACAAAATGAGGTGAAGTATATAGTCCTGTTTTATAATTAAACTCCATAAGCATGCTGGCAATAAAAGAAGAAGTGCTTCCCTTCCCATTAGAACCGGCAATATGAAAGGCCTTTAATTTTTTCTGCGGATTATTCAAATGTTCAAGAAACCTTGTAATGTTCTCTAATCCGAGCTTTATACCGAACGTATGTAGTGAAAAAAGTTTTTCTAATGCTTTGTCAACATTCATTTTATATTATATATGAGCCAGTTAGTTCTGAAATTCTTTCTATTCCATTTGTTGAGCAATAATTTTCTAGATCTTTAATAATTTCGTCAGCTATCTTTGGATTTATAAAATTCGCCGTTCCTATTTGAATAGCTGAAGAGCCAACAATCATAAACTCAATTACGTCTTTCCAATTCATAATTCCGCCAATGCCGATAATTGGTATTTCTACTGATCGCTTTATTTCCAGAACTTTTGCAAGTGCTACAGGTTTTATTGCTGGACCAGAAAGTCCTCCGGTTACATTAAAAAGTTTTGGCCTCTTACTGAAAATATTAAATGAGGTTCCAACTAGTGTATTAATTGCAGAGACTGCATCTCCCCCTTCCTGTTTAACTACTTTGGCAAATTCCGAAATATATGAAACATTGGGAGATAATTTAATTATTACCGGTTTATTAGTACAAGCTTTTACCTTCTCTGTAATTTCTCCGACGGCATTTAGGTCATTGCCGAATTGAAGTCCGCCTTCTTTAACGTTGGGACATGAAACGTTTATTTCGAATGCTTTTATTGTTTCTTCACCTGTTAATATTTTAGTACATTCAACATATTCTTCAATTGAACTTGCTGCTATATTACAGATTAATGGAACGTCATAGTTTTTTAAGAAAGGTATTTTTTCTTTCAAGAAAACTTCAACTCCGACGTTAGCTAAGCCTATAGAATTTAACATTCCTGCCGAGGTTTCAACTACCCGCTGAGGGGGATTTCCCTTTCGGGGTTTAAGGCTTAACGATTTTGTTACTATACCGCCTATTTTATTGAGGTCAATGAACTCCGACATTTCATTGCCATAGCCTACTGTACCTGAGGCTAATAAAATTGGATTACGTAATTTTAGAGATCCAACATTTACACTTAAATCAACTTTATTCATAAGACTATGTCCTTTACATTAAATACTGGACCATCTTTACAAACCAAAGAATATTTATCTTTAGTATTAGTTGATTCAACCGGACATCCCTGACATATTCCAAATCCACAAGCCATTGCACTTTCAATAGAGATTTCACATTCAAATTTATTTATTATAGTAAATTCCTTTAATGCCTTAAGCATCGGGTTCGGACCACAAGCAAATATTTTAATTTTATCTTTTTTTAATAGTTCAAGATTCTCATTTAATAATCCTATAACTGTACCTTTATATCCCATTGTGCCGTCGTCTGTTGATACCGAGATGTTATTTAACCCATAAGTAATAACGTCATTTGAATTCTTACCACCGACAAATGATATATTTTTTTTGTTTTTAGGTAATGCTCTGACAAAATAAGGGAATGGTGCGGCACCCAAACCTCCGGCAACAATTACCGCAGTATTATAATCACCTTCAATGTTAAAACCATGTCCGAGCGGACCTAAAATATTTATGGTCTCGCCTTTAAGTTTTTGAGCTAGGATTTTAGTTCCCTCCCCTAATATGTTAAACATTAAGAATATAAAATCACCCTCAATGTCACAAACGCTAAATGGTCGCCTTAGCAAAGGAGAGTAACTATCTGAGACAAGTATATTTAAAAATTGACCTGGTTTAATTGTGGATGATATTTCAGGGGCATACACTTTTAATAGAATAATATTATTTTCAAGTTTGATAGTTTTTTCAACAGGAGATTTAACTATTAACAAATTACTTCCTTTTTTTTTAGAATCGATGACGTACAAGTCAGGTTAATAAATCCCGGTGCTTATAGATGATCGACAAGTTTATTTATCTTGAGATAGTCTACAATTTTTTTTACTTCCTGCGACTGATCGCGCCTACAAATAAGTAATGCATCTTTAGTGTTAATTACTATTAGATTTTCAGCTCCAATTACGGCTGTAAATTTATCCGGAGAGTATATATAAGAATCGACAGTAGCTTCCGTAAATATTTTACCTATGGTTGCATTTCCATCTCCGTTTTTATCTGAAAGCTGATATACTTCTTCCCAACTTCCGACATCACTCCAGGAGAATTCACCTTTAGTTAAATATACCTTTTTTGATTTCTCCATAATACCATAGTCAATTGATACGCTCTTTAGCATTCCATATACGTTAGTAAGTACACTATCAAATAAAGGGGTATTTATTACATCCTTTAACTTGTCTAGGCCTTCATAAAGATCCGGCATTAAATTCTTTATTTCGTCGAGTATAACATCTGCTCGCCAGATAAACATACCACTGTTCCAGAAAAAATCTCCGCTTTCTAAAAACCTTACTGCGGTAGCATAATTAGGTTTTTCGGCAAAGGATAAAACTTTATAAATATTCTTCGATACATTATTCTCGTCTATTTGGATATAACCGTAACCAGTTTCAGGTCGTGTTGGTAATATCCCAATAGTTACTAATCCTTCGGAGCGGTAGGCAAAATCAATTGCTGTTTTCAAAGTTTGATGGAATAATTCAGTTTCTTTTATAATATGATCTGCAGGCAGGACAATCATTAAACCGTCCTTGCATTTTTGTTCAATCACAATTGAAGCAAGTCCAATGCAAGCCGCAGTGTTTTTACCAAATGGTTCCACAATAATGTTTTGAGGAGGCAGGTCAGTAAGTTGGTTTATTATTTCTGCTTCTTGAACTTTGTTTGTAATTACGAATATGTCCTCTTTTTTTACAATGCCATCAAGTCTTTCCACTGTACTTTGAATCATTGTATTTTCGCCAAATATCTTTAATAGCTGTTTAGGCGTCTTTTCCTTGCTCCTCGGCCAGAACCTTGCCCCTACTCCGCCAGCCATAATAACTGCATAAATCTTCATTAAATACTTCCCTTAATATTAAGAGTCTGAATTTCTTTACCAAATACTTCAGCTCTGTTTAAATAATTATTTATGTCTACTTCTTTACCTCTGACTAATGCCACTATCACTATAAGACATGCTCTTACTGATTCAATTACATCTTTTCCCGGCATTAATTCTCTGGTTCTAATCAATAAGAGAGCTTTCGCAATTATCCAGTGCATGTTTGCTATTATGTCAAAACCAATCTTTGCCGATATATCTCCGTTAATTTTCATTTTCTTTGCAAAGATTTGAAGTTCCTCAGAGCTTACTTCGTTTTTGGAAAGTTGCTTAAGCATACCATCAATTGGTTTGATTGTTTTAAGTATTTCATTCTCATAATTCTGGAAGAATAAGTCTTCGTCTTCTTTTTCTTCTTCAAATATTATCTTTTCTTTTAACTTGTTGCTTTCCGTTTCGTCGAATAGCTTACTATCGGGTTTCCTTTTTGATAAATCTATATTTATATTATTTTCATTTTTATTCGGAATAGGTTCAACAGGTTCGGGAATTACAGCGACAACAGCGTTTTCCTTTAATTTCTCTAATGCGTTCCTGAATGTTGTAGGATTAACCATATCTAGCATGTGGCTAAGATCTTTTATTAGGTATTGGCTGTGTTCTTTGAACTTATCGGAAAGCTTAATTAAATCTATTTGATTTTGCGTTAGATATGTGTGTATCTCATTAAGTCTAATCGCTAAAGTAGATAACTCCGTAATTTTTTTCATACTTCGAATATCAGCTTCAAGATTCTCTGATTTAACAATGGCTTCTCGTAGTAATGCTACTACTTCAATTTTTTGCGTACTTAGCCTAAGATTATTTGAAGCTGTAGAGATACTTTGGATTATATATTGTTTAATTAATTCCATCTAGTCTTTATAAGTCCTAGGGACTCTTTTGCTGATTCCACAAATAATTTCATATGGTATCGTCCTAAGTATATTAGCCCAATCTTGTGCATCAACTTTATATTTTCCATCTTTTCCTAATAGTGTTACCTTATCTCTTGGCAGTATCTTTTCATTTCCAACATCGAACATTATTCTATCCATTGTTACAGTTCCCACTTGTTGAACCAATTTTCCTTTGATTATTGCTTTAGCTGAATTACTAAGACCCCGGCTAAATCCATCCGCATAACCAATTGGAACTGAAGCTATCTTAGTCTCTTTTGATGCTTTGAACCTTTTTCCATAGCTAACAGATTCGCCCTTTGCAATATTTTTAACTGATGTTACTGAAGAAAATAATGACATTACAGGTACAATCTTAATCGAGCCTGATGTCTTTAACGATGGATAATATCCGTATAGTATAATCCCAGGTCTAACCATATCTAAATATGATTCAGGCATGTCAAGTATTGCTCCGCTATTTGCAGCGTGAGCTAACCCATATCTTATTTTTTCTTTTTTCAATTCGTTTAGCAAGTCTTTGAATCTTTTTAGTTGAAGTTTTGCAAATGTTTTATCCTTTTCATCCGATGTTGCAAAGTGAGTGTAGATACCATCAATAATAAAATTATCATTCCGGCTTACCTTTTTTACAAAATTAAAGGCATGTTTATAATCAATGCCAAGCCTATTCATTCCAGTATCAACTTTTATATGTATCTTGATCCTTTTACCCTTTGAGGTATTATTCTTGGCGTTTAATAATACTTTGATATGATCATCTGAAAATACTGTAGGTATCACATTATATTTTAGGACCAACTCAGCTTGAGTATTATTGAAAGGATCAAAGACAAGAATTGGTTGGTTTATTTTATGTTTTCTTAATTCAACAGCCTCTTCTGGTATAGCAACGGCATAATATTCAGGTTTCTTGCCGTCTAGCGAATTAAGTGAATTAACAATCTCTATGGAGCCATGTCCATAAGCATCAGCCTTTACAACTGCCATTACTTTAACATCTTTGATTGCCCGCCGAATGCTAAGATAATTATATTTTAAGTTTGAAAGATTTATAACAGCATAAGTAGGGCGCATCAGAAATTCATCAAATTGTTAGTAAAAATATAGTTTTTATAGAAGTTATAATCAATCAATAGAATGTAAATGTAAAATTAAGAAATATTTAGAAGTAAAGTATAATTTATTCATTCTTTTAAGAGATGATATTTGAGGGACTTTGTTATGCGAAAAATATTCTAAGTGCGAAATAAATTCACACTTAGTAAAATAAAGTGTGAATAATGCTTTATTATATGATAAATAATGCCATTTCAGAATTGGCACTTAAATTGGGAATCACCGACTGAGTATTATGTTAAACGATTCAAGGAGTAAAATAGAATGAAAACGGATATTTATAAGCGCGTATTTAGCTTTGATAAAGCAAGAAGAATAATATTATCGCTAGTTGTATTTTCTGTTATTGCAATATTATCGGGTTGTGCTAATAGTAATCCAAGTGGACCCAGCGGCTCCCCTGCCACTGTTGAAGGTAAGGTAAGCGGAAGCAACAGCTCAGCCGGTAAGATGTTTAAGTCAACTTCCACGGAATCAGGTGTGCAAGGCGCAACTGTTATTCTTGCTATGGTAAAAGCAAATGGTACACTTCAAACGGTATCAAAGGCGGCAGTTCAGACTGATATAAATGGTAAATTTGATGTAGAAACTGATCTTAGCGGAATTTCAAACTTGGTAGTTATTGCAACTCAAGGGACTCAACAGTGGAAAGCTGTGGTTACTTCACAAGTACAATCGGGGCTTAAGGTATATTCTGAGCCACTAGACGATCAGACTACTATTAAGACAAATCTCTTTATTAAAGCAAAAGAGAATAACGATGGTAATGTTACTTATGCTGAAATAGAGAATTATGTGTCTTCAGGAATTGCATCAGAAATAGAGAGTGATTCATCAATGGAGAATGAAGTTGAAGCATCTATAAATGCTGAGGCCAATGCTGAGGCAGAGGCTGCATCTAATTCAGCATTAGGGATTACTCAAGCCCAATGGAATTCTGTTGTTAACGGCGAGGCTGAGGCTGAAGCATCACTTGAAAGGAACTTATACTATGCAAATAATCAAAGTGACGATGACGCAGCACATTCAAGTTACTTTCAGGGAATGGTAAATGCGTATTTGAACGCAGGATTATCCGCTGATATGTATATAAAAGTATTAGAGATATCTGAAAGAGTATTTCTAAACAGCACTGCAAATCTCAATGCGCAGGTTGCTTTTTCATTTGAACAAAGAGCTGAATATATAAAAGCAGTTATAATGAATTATGCTGTTCAATCAAGCTTCACAGCGCTAGGCGCTTCTCAAGCAGAGATGAATGACGCTATTAACGCTGGCGTTACATTAGCAACATCAATTAAGAGCGCTACTTCAGCGTCTGACATTAGTAACGCTTATACGACTTATCAAAGTACAATCGAATCAGATATGTCTGTAATGATAGGGATAAATAGCTCTATGATGAGTAATATGGATTCCAATTTGGCAGGTTATAGATCAACGCTACAGGCTGCTGTGACTTCTAATGCATCGGCGACTAGCGTTGTAAATGCTTATGCTGCATTTTATGCAAGTGTTAAGGCTGAGATGACATCTGTTATGGGTGTTTCAAATGCAGCACGTTTGAATGCTGCTGCAAATGTGATGATGATACTTTATGCAAGTTTTTAAGCGGGTAGTCGAGGCATTTACCCTATTATAATTGCTTCTCCTCTATGTTCGATTGATTGCTGTAATGGCCTTTCAAAGTAATTTGAAAGGCTTTTTTTATGGGTAGTGCAAATTAGAGGGGGGAGTTATGTGGGGTTGATAGGTGTGGGAGATGCCTGTCAGAACGTTTTCAGGACGAATTCAAGACGTTTTCAGAACGTTTTCAAGACGTTTTCAGAATTATTATTTAATGATTTATTGATTTGGGCGGGGTTTTTGAATTTTTTACTGCCAATTATGGAAATATGGCATCAGTATAATCAAATTGGCTATAAAGCTTGATAAAATTTACTGAATTATAACATTTAAATCAAATAGCAAATTGGGATGATATTAGTTAATATCTGAAGTTAGGCGAAAATGAAATTTATTTAGGAAAGCCTCAATTAGCCATTATCACGAAGGTGAGAAGTCATTATTTGATTATTATAGCATAGTGGATACCCGCTTTCGCGGGTATGACAAATATTATTGAGAATGCTCTCGGAACTCCGGTTAATAAAATCATGATATAAGAAATAGATTGTTTATTTCAGACTAAGCACTTATTATTGGATCACAATAATAAAAACATTTGAAATCTTTGTTCCTTCTCGAAATACTTTGTGAGCTTTTGCTAATAGAGTATTGCAGCCACTCAATGCAGCATGCATCGATTTCCCAATATGTTATGTATTCAATTTAAACCGGTTCTTAATCAGGACAATAAAATATTAGGGGATATTTGTATAATGTTTAAAAATAAAGCTGACTATTTCAGGCAGTTTAGGATTATCATAAGAAGTAAGGAATTTTAAGAATGAGAATAAGAAAATTTGAAAATATATTTATTAAATTTATAAATGAGTCAGTTAAACACTTCAAGGAGATTGGTTCGATAGCACCTGATTCTGCAATTTGCGTGGATAGTATTGTTAAATCAGTACCATTTGAATCTGCTGAATTGATTCTCGAATACGGCGGAGGCAGCGGAGCTGTAACAGGAGAGATAATAAAAAGAAGAGAGCCGGAAAGTACATTCATCTGTTTCGAGAAAAACAATAATTTTTATCATTCATTAAGACAGACGATAAAAGGACCAAATATTTTTGTGCTCCATGAGGACGTATTCAATTCAAAGAATGTTCTCTTATCCAAATTCAACATACAAGTAGGCAGTGTAGACTGTATTATATCAACACTTCCCTGGTCATTATTGGATTTTGAAGAGCTCCTGGAGAAAGAAGTATTGCCTTTACTTAAAGAAGACGGCATTTTTATTCAGTACATGTATAGTGTAGCTTTTCTTAATGGTTTTAGACTGCGCCCTATATTAAAGAAATATTTTACTCAGATAGACTTAGATTTCGTCTTCTTCAATATCCCGCCTACATTTGTTTATACATGCCGCGGTAATAGAAATCCTAATATATAGTTTCATACATTTTTCATTTTCTTTAAGTAATTAGCTTCAATCCTATCAGATATGGTTTAGAATACTAATTGATTACAATCATTTTACTGTACGATGTGTTATCGCTTGAAAAGAGTTCAATAAAATAAGTCCCTGAAGGGAGACTATCAGTGGATAATGAATAGGAATTATTGCCTGCAAAAGAATATGTTTTTATTGCTTTCTTCACTTCCCTTCCATACACATCAAAAACCTTTATTACCAAATAAGAATTTTTATGAAGCACGTAAGTAATATTAGTGATATTATCAAATGGGTTCGTGAAATCATGATCAAAACCAAGTTGAGCAGGATTCAGATAATTGGCAGACAAAAATGGGAGAAACAATACGTGGATTACATTACTAATAGTGCTTTCATTTGATAATCTATCCAGAGCCGTAACAGTGAAATATTCATTTTTATCAGGCAGTATAGGAACCCGGGTGTTATTTATTTCTTCAACCTTTATAATATGAGTTGAGGTAAGGTCACTTTGCTTAAACCTGCTATTTGGGAATTTATAGACAACGTAACGGAAGGCGGTATCGCCATCAATCGCACGCGAAGGAGCATCCCAATCGAGCTCAATCTTATTTACATAAGGGATATTTTTATATCTTAAGTTTAAAGGCGGGTTAGGAGGAATAGAATCTTTCCAAGTCATAACAGGCAAAAGAGCTTGATAATGATAAACATCATTTTTCAAACTATCGGCAAAGCTTTTAGGATTGTTCAATATTCCATCATTAGTTCTAAATAGAATATTTCCTTCAACGTTTGGATTGTTTCTACTTGCTCTAATTTGGTTCAGTAATTCAGCAGAGCTGAATTTATTTATTTTATAAGCTGCCAGGCTTGGATATAAATGACGTCCATTAGTTTGAGAAGACCACCACTTTAGCAGTTTGGCATAATCCTGCCGTCCTCCGAATTGCCAATAAAGCTGCGGAGAAATGTAATCTATAAGTCGATGTTTTAACCAATAAATTCCATCTGAATAAATTTCGTTATAAGAAGAGAACCCATAGATGCCTGCGGGCACGTCATTTTTCCATATTCCAAATGGGCTGATTCCGAATTTCAAATAGGGTTTAGCAACTTTAATGCTGTCGTGAAGCATTTTTATTAATAGGTTGACGTTGTTCCTTCTCCAGTCATTCTTATTAGTGAACCCATAATTATATTTTTTAAAAGCCTCATCATCGTGAAATTTTTGATTGCCAACAGGATACGGGTAAAAATAATCATCTAAATTAACACCATCGATGTTATATCTTCTTACAACATCCATAATCACAGAGACTACATAATTTCTAACCTGAGGCAGACCCGGGTTAAGAATTTTAGAATTACCATATTTCACAACCCATTGCGGATGCCGGACACTAACATGCTTCGGAGATTGTTTATAAGCGTTATTGGTGCGTACTGCGCGATAAGGATTAAACCAAGCGTCTAATTCCATTCCGCGTTTATGGGTTTCTTTAACGGCGAATTCAAGCGGATCATAGAATGGTTTAGGCGGAGTGCCTTGAGAGCCAGTTAGCCAATAGGACCAAGGTTCATAAGGAGAATTATACATTGCATCGCATTCAGAGCGGACTTGAAATAAAACTGCATTAACACCAATTGCTTTCAGGCTATCCAATATTGAAACAAGTTGGTCTTTTTGTTCAGCAGTTGTTAGATTTTTTGACGAAGGCCAATCCAAATCGCCGATTGTAGAAATCCAGGCGCCGCGGAATTCCCGTTTAGGCGGGATAGTTTGAGAGAATAAATAAACTTGGAATATTATAATAAAAAGGAATATATATTTCATTATATATAATGCCGAGAAACGGGAATATGATATTTAGTTGAAAACATTTGCATAGGGGGATACATTAGACTAGAAGCTTGCCGTTTTCCATTAAAAGTTTATCATCAAGATAAACAGTAGGATATTTCACTACGCCATCAAGATGTATAGGAACGTCAACAGAGCCACCCATAGACAAGTTATTGCCAAGAGCAATATGAATAGTGCCTAAGACTTTTTCATCTTCTAGAAGGACTCCGCTTAATTTAGCTTTATCATTAGTTCCGATGCCAAACTCTGCAATATTACGTGCTTTAATGTCATATTTATTAAGAAGATTAGTCAATTTATTAGCAACTGCACCTCCGGAAATCTTAGCAGCGTATCCATTTTCCACGGTAATCCGTAAGACCGGCTGACTATTCATATTATTTGAATTTTTAATCAAGCCAAATCCAGCCATTGAACCGTCAACAAGAAAGACTCCGTTTGCAGTACCTTCAACAGGAGCTAAGAAAGTTTCACCAGTAGGAAGATTTCCGCTCTCCCCTTTTTTATGGTATAGTCCTTTGCTTGCTATAGACTTTCTACCATTAATACTAAAGGACAAGTCGGTTCCAAGTTTAGTAGTAATTCTAACAAACTTTCCTTTATCCAAAATCCTTTTAAGTTTAATTGATAATGCAGTAATTTTTTCATAATCCGCATTCATACCGCGAACCATTACATCATTAGTAATCCCTGGGAAAGTAGCAACCCTAGCACCATTGCTAGATGCTTCCCTTCTAGCTTTAGTATGGGTAAGAGATTTAGTTGTTGGGCATAACACAACATCAAAATCTTTCATGAGGTTTGCTATATGAGCCGGTGGTTCCTCACCGTTTACTTTTCCTGATTTCATTTCAACTAGCAATGCAAAATTTCCCAATTTAAGAGCATTGGAGTATAATGAATAACCTATATCTTTTTTATTTTCGTCGGTAATAACGAGAACGCTCTCATTTTTTTTAAGACCCATACAAATTTTAAGTGCAGTTACTGATGCTTTGTCAAGTTTCGATAATTTCATATAATTTATTTCATTAAGTAAAGGGATTAAAGCGGGAATCCAAAATTAAGCTGTATTGCAGCATTAAAACCGCCATTAGAGATAAAGTTTTTCATGCTCACTTTAGAATTTTCACTAACAGCGAGTTCAGTGCCGTCAACCGATTTCATTTTACCTATAGAAAAGGCAGAGTACCCAGCAGTACCTTCTAAGCTAATATAATTCTCAATAACATCAAGTATGAATCCTGTACCCACAGAGTAACCGATAGAAGGATTTTCGCTATTGTATTTATAAATAACGGATGTAGGACCAGGCGAGTTAGTTGTATTTGTATAAGAGGCGTTAGTATAAATCAAGGCAGCGTCAATAACCTTCCAGCTTAAAGCTCCGGTAATAATTGTTCCAAGATCAATCCCCAATCCCCAATTAGTTAATTGAATTTGATTTATAATTGTAGAAGCGCCAGCATAAGAGTTAATTTGGGTTTGATTATTTTCAGTCACACTTTGATAAAAGCCTTTAGTAGTTAAAATAAATCCTTTAACGTTTGCTCTAAAAAAGTTTATACCGAAACGATATCCCTGAGCCTGTCCAAATTTACTCATTGGAGAAGAAAGAGAGTCAGCATTATTTAAATTGAAGGAATTGATATATTCATTTAAGCCTTTTGGATTATATTGCTGATAAGTAAATCCAGCATAGCCACCAACAAAACCTAGGCAGCCGAAGCCTAAAGTCTGGGCATTTGAATTAGTAGAAATCGCAATAAAGCAAACTAATAAAGCAAATTTTAGGAAGAGCATAAATCCTCAAAGCAATGTACAATTAACTTAAGGATAATATGATTAAAAAGGAATTTATTTATTGCTGCACCTGCAGTATTTGCATATTAATTTAGAAATTAAAATGACAATAATTATATAATAAACCTTAAATGAAATTGTTTTATTTATATATATAGACTATAAATTATATAATGGTCTAATCAAATCAGATAGGTTTTTAATATTTTGTATTTAGAAATATACAGTTGCGAACAATACAGTTCCGGTATTATAATTAACACCGCCAGGATTGCCAAATCTATTTGAAAGTTTAGCAGAGAAGTCGAAATTTAACTGCGCCTCGATACCCATACTAAAATTCTTGCTGAAGAAATATTCTCCCCCACCCAATAAGCCTGCAATCCAGTCAGTAGTGCTTGTACCTACTTTAGGAATTCCAAATATTGCTCCGGCTCTAAAACCAATTATCGGTGCAAAATTAGATGTATAAGCGATATAATGATGGTAAACTAATCCCGCAGCAATATCAGTGTTAACTCCACCTATATTTGCTACACCAATACTTGGTGCTATTGTATTTAAGTTTCCAGTCCAAATCGGGAATAATATATCCGCTTGGGCGCCATTTACTACGGCTGAGATTCCCCATGAGCCATGAGATAACATTTGCGCATAATTAATACTTGTAATAGATAAGACCCCTACTAAGATTACTACAACTGAGAGAAAATGTTTTTTCATCATTTATCCTTTTTTAACTTTATTAAATTATTTATTAATGCTGTGTGATATTAGGCGCGCTACCATCTAAACTAACATAAATCATACAGTCTTCCCAAAGTAAGTTCCCATTAATTTCAACATATATTCTATAGAATCCGTTAGGGAGCTGATTACCGTTTTGATCTTTCCCATTCCAAATAAACTTATGAAATCCGGCCGCAGGATAACCGTTATATAGATTCATCGAAAATTGTTTTGAGGGGGTTTTAAAAAGTCCTTCTTCATATAGTGCATGATCGGTAAAATCTTCTCCTGGCATTCTTCCTCTTACTACCCAAATAGATACTGAAGACTTTTCAGGCAAACTATATAATATTGAAGTTCCATTGCTAGCCGGGTTAGGAAATAAATTGAAAATCCTGAATACTTGAGGAATAGGTTGTGAATTATTAAGATTTCCATTAAAAGGCAAAGAAAGTTTTCCGTTTGGATTTCCAATTGTACCTAATTCAGTTGGAGAATCCGGGCCAGTAACCACTATTCCCGTTATAACCGGGGGGTAAGCGATTTCAGTTAGTATTGGATCCGCGCTGGTCGGGCTGCTGCATGAATAAAATATCACCGGTACGAACAAAAGAGGTAACAAAAGCAATTTGTAATTGTATTTAATCATAAATGCTCCAAACAATTAGTTCTATATAATATCTTTATGAGAAGTCATGCAGCAAAATATTTTACTTTTCCAGGGAACGAATATATATTTTGTTACCATCCTGATTTAATCGGCGCGAATTACTTAAGATTTATAGAAATTATTTTAAATATTCTGGTGATTTCAGAACAAGAATTGTTTTTAATATTTCTATTCTTACAATTTTACATTCTGAAAACAAGTTTTTGATAATTGACTCTTGAACCATATTAAAAATGATTTGGGTTTATTTCGGACAAAGGGATTAATTTATATCTTTATAATTATTATATAAAAACCATCCGTAATTGATACGGATGGTTAATATTTGTAAAGGCTATAAAATTATTTTATAGGTTCTTCTTTACTCATAGCATTTTTATAAAGGATTATAGCAAGCAGAGTAAAGAAAATGAGAGCAATTAAATCGCCCCAATTTCCGAATGCATCAGCAACAGAAGCGACGCCGCTTCCGCCAAAGAGTCCAAGGACATTCTGATGAAGTTTATCAATAAATGAAATTGGATTACCTGTGCTATCTTTGCCTACAGTCCAGCCAACCAGAACTGCAATGAGAATACCTGTAATAGCACCACCCGCAATTAGACCCGAGCTAAACAAAGCACCCGGACCAATTTCAGATTCAGCTTCAGCAGATTTCTTTCTCTTATCAACAATCCATTTTACTAGTCCGCCGACAAAAATCGGTGTAGTAGTTGAGAGTGGAAGGTAAGCACCAACAGCAAATGCAAGAGAAGACACGCCGCACAATTCCATAACTAAAGAAATACCCATACCGATAATTACTAAAGCCCATGGTAGGTTCTGACTAAGTAGTCCTTTAATTACAGTAGCCATTAAAGTAGCTTGAGGAGCAGGTAAAGGATCAGGATGAGCAGCGGTGATTGGTCCGATACCAACAGTTTTTTCGAGAAGCAACAAAGTAAAACCGATTGCAACAACAGAAGCAAGTACACCTATAATCAATCCAATTTGCTGTTTGATAGGAGTTGCGCCAACTATATAACCTGTCTTTAGATCTTGCGAAGTTGCACCGGCATTAGCAGCAGCGATACAAACAATAGAGCCAACGACCAATGCTAGCGGCTCATAAAAGGAACCAGTCCAGCCGATTCCTACGAAGATTAAGGAAGTAGCCATGAGCGTGGCAATAGTCATTCCGGAAATAGGGTTAGATGAAGAGCCGATAATACCCACGATTCGGGAAGACACAGTTACAAAGAAGAAACCAAAGACCACGACCATAATGGAAGAAAGTAAATTAGTAGGGATATTCGGAATAAGGGCCATGAAAAGGATAAGTACTACGCTACCACCGAGAACAAAAACAAGAGGCATGTCTTTAGCGGTTCTCAATTTTACTTCTTCTTCTACATTATTAGCTTTATTACTTCTAGATTCCTTAAAATCTTTGAAAGAGTCAGTGAATGCATTAACAATTGTAGGAAGAGATTTAATAAGAGTAACAATTCCACCAAAAGTAACTGCACCAGCGCCTATATATCTAATATAATTACTCCAAATGTCAGAAGCTGACATTTGTGAAATAAGCACTTTTCCAGGAGCAAATACAGTAGTTAATCCATCACCTAAGAGAGTAATAAGAGGAATTAGAACGATCCATGATAACACGCCTCCGGCAACCATTATACCGGAAATTTTAGGGCCGATGATATATCCAACGCCTAAAAGTTCAGGGGTAATTTCACCGTTTATCGTTCCATTAGGCAAAGCAGATTGTTTGCCAAAAACATAAGCCGGAACGTCTTTCCAAAGACCGAAGATAGACATTAACAATTTATAAAGGAAAGCAATGCCAAGACCGTAATAAACTTTCTTTGCAAGATTTCCTCCTTTTTCACCTGCGACTAAAACATCCGCGCAAGCAGTTCCTTCAGGATAAGGCAGGACACCATGTTCTTTAACAATAAGGGAGCGTCTAAGCGGAATCATAAAAAGGATACCTAAGATTCCACCGGATAATGCAAGAACAAATATTTGGAAATATTGGAAATAAGCTCTACCGCCGGGTAAGAAAAGAAGAGCCGGTAAAGTAAATACTACACCTGCGGCAATTGATTCTCCCGCAGAACCAATAGTTTGGACAATATTATTTTCCAGAATTGTTGACTTGCCAACTTTTTTAAAGATAGAAATTGCAAGAACTGCGATTGGGATAGACGCACTAACAGTCAAGCCAACCTTCAATCCAAGATAGACTGAAGCCGCTCCGAATATAACTCCGAAGATTGCGCCGAGTATAATTGCTTTTAAGGTAAATTCAGGGATAACCTCATTTGCGGGGACATAAGGTTTGAATTCTGTGGAGGTAGAATTTTTTTCTGCCATGTATTACAACTCCTTATTAATAATTTGGAGAAAAATGATGGTGAATATTTGCATAATTGTTAAGAAAAGCAAACGAATAGTTATAAATCTAGATTTAGAATTTTAATTTTCTCATTCCGATATGGCATATTGCGAAGTCATATTTAACTGGATCGGAAGGATCAAACTTGCTAAGGTTAAGTGTTATTTCCTCGGCCATTAACCAGCTAACGTTTTTTCGGTTTGTAAGGCGGATTGATCTGCATACTCTTGCAACGTGAGTATCAACAGGTATTATTAATTTATTGGGTTTAACAACATCCGACCAAAATCCGAAATCGAGTTCATCATGTCTGACCATCCAGCGAAGGAAGAGATTTATTCTTTTGCATGCAGAACCGTTATCGGGAAGCGGAAACATGAATTTTAGCCCCGGAGTTAGATCCATATTAGGATTAGTTTTCCTGGCGAGGGTAATAAAATATTCGGAAAATTTATTTATCGGATTTTTCACATTAACATCCTGAGGATTTGTAAAGGTACTAAATAGGTTTTTCAAAGAATCATATTCAGAGTATACACTCTTAAGCAGCCGAAAGAATAATCGTATATCCGATTCAGTATAAAATCTATGTTTTACATTTTTGAAAATTGAGTCTAATTCTTTCGGGTTAAAATCCATAATAAAATCAAATGGCTGATTGTTGGTAATTGCCAAGATTTTATTTACTGAATTAATTATTTGCGATACATTTCCATAAGCAAATACAGAGGCAATAAAACCGATTGATTCAATATCTTTTTCGCTTTTGAAAAGATGTAGAAACTGCAAAGGATCGGGAGATATTTTTGACTTATCAAAGGCCAAATAATGTTCATCAAGTTTTGCTCTAAGGTTCATTATACAGAGACTTCAATAGGCTATTTAACAAGTCTAATCATTTCCTTAACGGCTTCATTTAATCCAACGAACACAGCTCTAGCAATTACTGAATGCCCTATGCTTACTTCATCAATACCGGGGATTTCGCGAAATATTTTTATATTCTGATAATCGAGTCCATGCCCAGCATTAACGCCCAGACCGAGCTTTTTAGCATGTTTCACTGCAATTCTAATTTTTTCAAGTTCGTCAAATTGTTCCTCCTCTGAAATAGCGTTAGCAAAGACTCCAGTATGAATTTCTATGAAGTCCGAGTTTATTTCAGCAGAGGCGTCAATTTGTTCTATTGTAGGTTCGATAAAAAGAGACACTTCAATTTCAGATTTGTGCAAATCATTTATCGCATCTTTTAGTCTACTGATATTGTCAATAACATTTATTCCGCCTTCAGTAGTTAATTCCTGACGGCGTTCTGGAACAATAGTAGCGAGTTCAGGACCAACATCGCAGGCAATTCTAATAATTTCATCAGTCGCAGCCATTTCAAGATCAAGCTTTGTTGTAAGGAGCTCTCTAAGCAGTCTAACATCACGTTCATTTATATGCCTTCTATCTTCTCTTAAGTGGACAACAATTCCATCGACGCCTGCCTGCTCTGCTAGCAAGGCAAAAGTGACCGGATCGGGCTGGTTTTCTCCCCTTGAATTTCTTAAGGTAGCAATATGATCAACATTTAATGAAAATCTCATTTTTATTCCTCGTAAAAATATTAGTATTCAATTGTGATGAAGAGACGATGCAATCTTTCCCTGTAAAATAGCCAAAATATATTCCAAGTAAAAACACCCACATTACTTCAGGAGATTATGAAATTTTCGTATATATTTTAGGAGACAATTATTTAATTATTTCGGAATCCAAACGAAAATGAAAATCTTTATAACAATAATATTACTTACTGTATCCTATCACTTATGTTATGCACAACAAGCAAGAATAAAATTCATTGTAATAACTTCAGATAAAGGAAAGCAAGAGGGTGTATATATCACAGGTAATACTGCAATATTAGGGAATTGGGATGCATCTTCAGTTCCATTGGATAAAATAAATGATAGTACATGGAGTAAAGTCTTTGAATTTAAGGACAGCACTACTATACAATACAAATTTACTAGAGGTACCTGGCAAAACGAAGCTTTAACAATTGATGGTACAATCCCATCGAATTATAAATTAAAAGTTACGAAAGATACAGTGGTTATCGTCAACATATCAAAATGGGGCAAAGGATTGTTCAATAAGAAGCCTATGGGAAAAATCACAGGTACTGTTGAATATTTTAGAAAATTAACAGGGAAAGGAATAAAGCCTCGTGACATTATTGTATGGCTGCCTCCGTCATATAAAAAAGATAAGGCAAAAAGATACCCTGTTTTATATATGGAAGACGGCCAAAATATATTTGACCCGAAGACATCCTCATTTGGAGTTGATTGGCAATTAGATGAAGCGGCCGACAGCTTAATAAAAGCAAAGGCTATAAAGGAGATAATAATTGTCGGCATTTATAACACCTCTGATCGAGGGAAAGAATACCTTGACACCAAAATCGGTCACGACTATATGAACTTTATAGTCTATAAACTTAAGCCTTTTATAGATAAAAGATTTAGGACATTACCTGACAGAAAAAACACTGCAACGGGAGGTTCCTCTGCGGGCGGATTAATTTCATTTATGCTTTTATGGGAATATCCAAACGTATTTTCACAAGCGGCTTGTTTATCTCCGGCATTTCACATTGATAATATTAACTTTGTTAAAAATGTTAAAGAGTATGACGGAAAGAAAAAACCGATAAGGATGTACATTGACATAGGGACTAAAGATTTAGAAGTTCAATTAAGACCGGGAGTTGATGAGATGGTTAATGTTCTTGAAAGCAAAGGATATAAAGCCGGGAGAGATCTTGAATATTTTATTGCCAACGGAGCCACGCATAATGAAGAAGCATGGTCAAAGCGAAATTGGAGATACCTGGAATTTATGTTTGGTAAATAAGCTAAAGATTATTTTATTTTTAGTATCTGTCGAGTTTAAAATTCTCGCCAAGATAAAGCTTTCTTACCTCAGCATCGTTTGCTAATTCTTGTGCTTTACCCTGCTTAAATATTATTCCGTTTATCAAGATATAAGCATTATCTACAATACTTAAAGTTTCATGCACATTATGATCGGTAATTAATACGCCGATTCCTCTATTTTTTAGATTCGCAACAATGCTCATAATATCCTCCACAGCAATCGGATCAACACCTGCAAAAGGTTCATCAAGCAGGATAAAACTTGGATCAGTTGCAAGAGAACGAGCAATCTCAGTTCTTCGTCTTTCACCTCCGCTCAGCTGGAAGCCAATACTTTTCCTAATATGAGTAATGCTAAGGTCTTCTAATAATTTTTCACATTTTTCTTTTTTTTCTTTTAAGGGAATAGGTATCATTTCCAAAATTGCCATGAGATTGTCTTCGACGGAAAGTCTCCTAAAAATAGAAGCTTCTTGAGGTAAATAGCCGATTCCCATTCTGGCTCTTTTATACATAGGAACCTTGGTAATGTCAGAATCATCAAGATAGACTTTCCCACCGTCAGGTCTAATCATTCCGACAATCATATAAAAAGTAGTAGTCTTCCCTGCTCCATTTGGTCCAAGGAGTCCAACAATTTCACCTTTAGCGACTTCAATAGAAGCGCCGTTTACGACAGTTCTCTTTTTATAGATTTTTACTAGATTTTCGCTTCTTAACTTTGTTGCCATAAAATTGAAGTATGAAATGGATTAAATGAAAAACAATAAGATTTCTATTTTTTATTGAAACTCTCTAAATATTTTGTTGATCCTGATAGCAATGATTCCTTTGTTGGTCGATTATTATAAAGGACATAATCCGGAAGAGTGAAGGATAATTCATTCCCTTTGACTTTTATTTCAGGGTAGTATTCACTATTCGGAGTGCCATAAAGATTTACCTGGCTAACTTTTTTATCTTCAAAATATATTTTTGCCGTTTGAGAAGACGACTTTATTAGTCCGTTAGGAGAATTATCATCATAAAGATAATAAATACTATACACTTTCCCATGTACGTCTGTTTCTCTAATACCAGATTCATTAAAATACACTCTCAAAGTATCGCCGGAGATTTGATCAAACCTTTCCCGGTACATTGCATTTTGAGAAAGAATAAAAGCATTTCTGTTTACATTTAATAGATTAATCTTATTATTCTTCATGAAAATAATTATGGAGTCACCAGTAAGCTGTGAATTTTCGTACCATATAATTGGTTGAGAGGCGACGGGATTTATTTTGAATGTAACAATTTTCCCAAGACTTCGATAATACAATGAATAATCATTCTTTGAGGCAAAACTACCTTTAACAATTTCGACTGAATCTTCAGCTTTGAAAATATTCATTGTATCTCTATAGGCTTCCAAGCGTTTTGATTTAATTACGAGTGTATCAATCTTTAAGGTGCGAACAGAATCCTTTTTACCGATTAAAGAGGTATCAGGCTGCATGATATAAGAAGAATCAATTTGAATTAGGAGAGGATTTTTATCAATCAAGGAATAATATTTTTTAGGATAATCTTCCAGATGATCACCGTATATTTTAGTATTGTTAGCGGAGTTTCTTATTAGGACATTATTATCTGCAAAAGTGATTCTTGATTCCCTAAAATGTGTAAGGCTATCAGCTTGGATTATATTTTGTGATTGGACAATTTTAACATTCCCAACGGCAATTGCTTTTCCTTCGTTTTTGAAATAAGTCAGTTCATTGGAAGTTAATATCGAAGAAGTATCAACTAAAGTAACATTATGCTTGAATATAGCTTTGTCCAAATCGAAGAAATAATCGCCAGAGTCAGCAGTAAGAATTACTTTCTTATCATTAAGTTTGACTCCTGAATTTGATTCAGCTTTTCTTTCATCACCGAAATAATATCCATGATCGCAAGTAATTGTTAAGGTATCCTGGGTAGCAACAACATTTCCAATCAATTCAGCCTTATTTTGCGAAACAAAACGAACAGCCTTATCACAGGTTATTTTCACATTGCCTTGTGTAATCACAACGTTTCCATATACAGTGTCTATACTTTCACCATTAATATTATGGAAAACATCCTTCCCACCAGTGACAGTTATCTGTTGTTGTTGGGCAAACAGAGCTCCTGTCAGGAAAATGGATATTAGAAATAATTTAATTTGAATCTTCATTATTAGCATCATTTTCTTTTAGGAACCTGTAAATCCGCAGCATTTTTATTTTTGTTTTTTACAGTATCCATTCTTGTTACGTATGTTATATTGTAGATAGTATAATTTCGTAAATTTTGATCAGATTCAAATCCATACCCCTGGATTTTTTCCTTAGGAGACACAATCGTTACAAACTTATCGGATACAATTTTTCTATCCTTATTTCGCCACATTAACTCTTGTGTTTTGAGAGTAACACCGCTATCGCTAACCGCAACGACACTATCATTTGCGTACAAATCATTAGTTATATTGTTAACCTTGCCATTAAGAGCTGTCAGGGTTGTAGTCTTAATTTCATTCTCATTAAAAAAATCCACTTTAATAGAGCTATCAAGCAAAGTCTCAGGGGGGCTATCGAACATACGCATATGACCGTAATACAGAATTGCTCGAGTCTTGCCGGAATCGCTAAATATTACTGTAGAATTCCATCCTTCCTGAACAGGAAGTTTTGTTGTCTTAATAGATGCATTTATTGTTGGTTTTACCTGTCGATTGCTACATCCGGAAAAAACGATAATAATAATTAAAAGTGCGAATAATTTCATCTCTGCCGCAGACCAAGATTAATTAGATCATGGAGATGAACAATCCCAATTGGTTTATTTTCATCAGATCTGATAACCAGAGTAGTAATCTTAAAGTTTTCCATTTGCTGAAGAGCAAAGGATGCGAGATAATTTTCCTTCATTACTTTTGGATTATGGGACATAATATCTTTTGCTGTTAGATTCTTAATTTCCAGAGTTTTCTCAAGCAATCTTCGTAAATCTCCGTCTGTAATTATACCGGTAAGTAAACCATTCTTGTCAACAACGCAAGTAGTACCTAATCGTTTTGAAGTTATTTCCAATATTACATCTTTTATAGACGTATTCTCATTTACAATTGGAATTCTATCGCCGGAAATCATAATCTCTTTAATTTCAAGAGAAAGTCTTTTCCCAAGACTTCCCCCGGGGTGAAGATAGGCAAAATCCTCTGCAGTAAATCCTTTTCTTTGAAGGAGAGTAATTGAAAGGGCGTCACCCATTGCAAGAGTAGCAGTAGTTGAAGCTGTCGGTGCCAGGTCATAAGGGCATGCTTCCTCTTTAACCGCAATATTTAAAAAGATATCACACTGAGTTCCTAACTTAGAATCCTTATTTTCAGTCATAGCAATTAAAGTTACTTTCAATCTTTTGAGCATTGAAAGTAAGTTCAATATTTCCTCAGTAGATCCACTCTTTGAAATGAGAACGACTACGTCTTCTTGACGAACCATTCCAAGATCACCATGGAGAGCATCGGTTGGGTGAAGATAAATGGCAGGAGTACCAGTTGAGTTTAAGGTTGCAACAATTTTCCTTGCAATGAGGCCTGATTTTCCCATACCGGTAAATACGACTCTTCCAACAGAATGATAAATAACATCAACCGCCTTAACAAATTCGCTATTTATGCTTTCATCCAGATTGGCTACGGCTTCAGCTTCTATTCTAATTACTTCTTTTCCTTTAAGAATAATTTCTTCGTCAGTCAATTGTCAACCTTTCTTAAAAATACTGAATAGTTTGTTTTTCTTTGATTGATTTTGCTTAGCTTGGAATTGCGAGTAATCAAGCTTTATTCTTCTAAAATATTTATTATATAATAGAAATGCCGAAACTAGATCCGAATCCTCATAAGAATCGAGATTTGAGAAAAATAAATTCGGCTTTAAGGCTATTTTAGGATCGCGAATTTTCTTAACAAGCATCAAGTGATTATAGTAATTACTTAACGGAATTAAATAATTAATTTTATTCTCAATATTATGCACCCATATTTTCTTATGTACAGGAGCAATTGCTATTATATATTTACCCGGTAAAAATACAACTTCTCTAACAAAAGAATTATCGCCGGGCGCTTTATCTCCCGGATTCCATGCAGAATAATTTAGGCTTATTAGATTAAGAGGATTATCTGTAATTTTATTAACGACAGAAATATCAATTTCAATTTCATCATCTAACTCTTCCTGAATGGTAATATTGTATAGATTACCATCAAAGTTAGACACGCCAGCTGCAAAAATTGGCATGGACGGATCGGATAAGTCAACCAAAGAATTCTCCTTACCTAATATCAAATTGCCTTCTCCGGATCTTCCTATCCCAATAACGGAAAGGGATTCAATTTTCTCACGGTATAATTTATAACCAGACTTATTTTCAGGCAAAATACTATAAAGAAGAATTTTTTCCTTCTCAGATAATTTTCTTGGAAATTGACGAAAGCCATTCCCACCTAACGAATTGTTATTTGCTTCCAAATGCAATGTTAATTGTTATTTTAAATAGTATTAATAACGTTTTACTAATTTATCAATTGCTTTTATCTCAGTTAACAATTCTTTTAACTCATCCAAAGGTAATTGACTAGAAGCATCGCTTAAAGCTTCTTTTGGATTAGGGTGAACTTCCAAAAACAGTGCATCAATTCCAATTGCCGTAGCAGCTTTAGCCAAAGGCTTAATAAATTTCGGTTGACCTCCGCTTGTATCTCCTTTGCTCGGCAACTGCACTGAATGAGTAGCATCCATAACTACAGGATAGCCAAATTCTTTCATTATTATAAATGAACGCATATCTACTACCAAATTATGATAGCCAAAAGTTGTACCTCTTTCAGTAAGCATTATTTTAGTATTTCCAGTAGACGCAACTTTCTCGGCAACGTGCTTCATATCGTCGGGGGCAAGGAATTGTCCCTTTTTAACGTTAACAATTTTACCTGACCTCCCTGCTGCTAAGAGTAAGTCTGTTTGTCGGGATAAAAAAGCAGGAATTTGCAGGACATCAGCGACTTTACTAACGTAATTTATTTCCTCAACCGTATGTACGTCAGTTAGGATTGGCAGATCTAAATTTCTTTTAACTTTGCTAAGAATTTCTAACGCTTCTTTTTCGTCAATGCCAACGAAGGAATTAATGCTAGTTCGATTTGCTTTCTTATAGCTAGATTTGAATATGAAAGGAATATCTAAATCAGAAGTAATTTTTTTTATTTCATTTGCTGTATAAAGAATTAGCTTTTCATTTTCGACAACACATGGACCTGCAATTAATACTAACGGTTTGTTATCGCCGATATATATATTTCCTAATTGTATCATAAATTTAATATTTCCATTTTTCTTAACTTAAATATAAATAATTTGTGACATTATTATGGCTTTCGGGAATATGAATATTTTGGATCAATAGATTTGGTGAATCAGTGAACTTTAGTTACGAGACTTAAAGAACAAAAACACATTATCTGGATGATGGATTCCACAGTTTATATATGAGAATTAGAATTTGCTTAGAATAAATCCTTAGGAAATATGGAATAGGAAATATGGAATATGGAACAGGTTAAAGTATAACTAAGTTAATGCGTGCAATCTTATTTGGACGGTTTTCAAAATAGGTGATACGGGTTACCCCAAGACAATTTCAAAATTGTAAGATTTGTGCTTAATATTTTTTAATACCAATTGTCACTAGTAAATTAGATTAATCATTTATATAAAATAATATGAAAAAGATACTTAGATTCTCATATAGTACAATACTCGTTTTATTTATAAATATTTTATTTTCCGGTCAATTGCAGGCGCAGCCAAGACCAGTAATGAATTCCGGAGAACTGCAGCTTGCGCTAGATAAATTAAATGTGCTGGGAAGCGTTTTGTACATAGCAGCTCATCCCGATGATGAAAATAACGCTTTACTTGCTTACTTTGCAAAAGGGAAACTAGTCCGGACAGGTTATCTTTCCTTGACACGCGGAGACGGAGGTCAGAATTTACTTGGTACAGAGCAAGGTGATCTTCTTGGTGTGCTTAGGACGCAGGAACTTTTGCAAGCTCGTAAAATTGACGGTGCCGAACAATACTTTTCACGTGCTGTAGATTTTGGATTTTCTAAGTCAGCAAAAGAGACTTTAGATTTTTGGGGAAAAGATAAAATACTTTCAGATGTTGTCTGGGTAATAAGGAAATTCAGACCTGATATAATAATAACAAGATTCCAAGGAACAAAAGCTGACGGGCATGGTAATCATACCGCTTCGGAGATGCTTGCAGCAGAGGCGTTTAAATTATCGGGAGATTCCACAAAATTCCCTGAACAATTAAAATATGTAAAACCATGGCAAGCAAAGAGAATACTCTGGAATGCCTGGCTTCCGTTGCTAGAGAAACGTAAAGCTGATCTTTCAAAATTATTGAAAGTTGATGTGGGGGGATATAACTCTTTGCTTGGAGAATCATATACCGAGATCGCTGCTCAAAGCAGAAGCATGCATAAAACTCAGGGGTTTGGATCCAGCAGCAGCTTTGGAGAAGCAATAAATTATTTTGTTCCGATAGAAGGTGCTCCAGCCGCAAATGATATCTTTGATGGAATAGATATGAGCTGGAACCGAGTCAAAGGCGGCGAAGTAATCGGCACATTGTTAGCTGAAGCTGACAAAGAATTTCATCCTGAAAATCCTTCTTCGATATTACCGATTCTGCTTAAAACTTACGGCGAAATGAAGAAAATTGACGACAACTATTGGGTAAAAGAAAAGGAAAAGGAATTACTTGAAGTTATACGTTCTTGCGCCGGAATATTTATAGAAGCAGATGCGTCTGATTATACTGTATCCCCCGGTGATGGACTCAGCGTTCGTTCATCAATTATAAACCGTTCAAATTTTCCTTTTCAACTTGAAAAAGTTGAAGTGACTGACCAAACAAATACAGTATATGAAAATTCAGAATTGAAAAATGAGAAATTGCTTCCTGTAAACTTGACTTGCAAAATCCCTGAGAACGCAGAATATTCGCAGCCCTACTGGCTGCGAAAAGAACACACTATTGGAGATTATATAGTCACTGACCAAAGGCTAATTGGTAAAGCTGAAAATGACCCGCCACTTATTGCAAGATTTTATGTAAAGGCAGGAAGTGAGACTTTAACTTTCAGTACGCCGGTGCAATATAAATGGACTGATCCGGTGAAAGGTGAGGAATTTCGACCTCTTGTAATAGAGCCGAAAGTGTTGATTAATTTAAAAGATAAGGTATATCTATTCCCTACTTCGAAACAAAGGGATGTATCTTTCATACTTAAAAGCGGCGAGAATAATTTATCTGAGGTATTAAAAATTGAAGTACCAAAAGGATGGCAAGTTGAACCTAATCAAATAAAATATACTTTTAAGAAAAAATATGATGAGCATGTTTTTAATTTCAAGATAACTCCGCCTGATCATTATTCCGAGGGTTATGTGAATGCTTATTCTGTTTCAGACGGCAAGACTTATTCAATGGGTGAATCAGTGATAAACTATTCTCACATTCAACGTCAGACTGTATTTTATCCTTCGAAAGCGAAGATCATAAGATTAGATTTGAAGAAAGTAATTAATAATATCGGCTATATTATGGGGCCCGGTGACGAAGTGCCACAAATACTCAAGGAATTAGGTTACAATGTAACGATGCTAAATGACAATGATATTGAGACAAAAAATCTTTCTGATTTTGACGCAATAGTTACAGGGATAAGGCTTTATAATACAGACAAACAAATTTCATTTGAACAGCCAAAGCTTTTAAAATATGTAGAGGATGGCGGTACTTTAGTAGTACAGTACAACAAATTTTTCGATCTAGTTACAGATAAAATTGGTCCATATCCGTTTCACATCTCGAATGATAGAGTTACAGATGAGAATTCTAAGGTAACTTTTCTGGATAAGAATAATCCAATATTGAATTACCCAAATAAAATTACAGAAGATAATTTTAATGGATGGATACAGGAAAGAGGTTTATATTTTGCTGATAAATGGGACAAGAACTACACACCCGTGATTAGCTGTCATGATCCTGATGAGTCGTCTAAGGATGGAGGTCTTTTATTTACTCATTTTGGTAAGGGAGTATTTATTTATACCGGTTATGATTGGTTCAGAGAACTTCCAGGGGGTGTATCGGGCTCATATCCTATTTTTATAAATATGATATCTGCCGGGAAATATTATAATTCGGATAAAACGAAATAATAAGAGTTAACTTTAATAAAATAAAGGGCTGCCAGTGGATAAAGTAAAAGAATTGAAATCAATTGAAGAATGGAATCAACTTAAAAAGGAATCTCAGTCAAAAAGCGATATAGTAATCTTTAAGTACAGTCCATACTGTTCAATAAGCGCATTTGCAGAAGAGAATTTTAATTCATGGATTTCATCTTTGAATGATAGAGACGATTTAAAAATTATAAAAGTTAACGTAGTATCAGAGCGTCCTGTTAGTCAGCAAATTGCCAAGGATTTAAAAGTTGTTCATGAATCACCGCAACTAATTTGGGTAGACGCAAACTTGGGTATTAAATGGAATGCTACTCACTACAATATAACAGAATCTGCCTTAAAAGATAAAATCAAATTAGAATAGAATAAACCTCCACTAGACTGCTGACGTTATTCTCTTTATGTGTCATTTCAAATATGTTTTCAACATTGCAGTAAGACAGACAGCACTAGTTCGAGCTAGCTACGTCTCAAATAATCCCAAAGCGGCACACCTTTACTATTTCTCATCTGAAGAATAATTCCATTGGAAATAATTCTTTGAGCAATAATAATTGGCTTACCGTTATAGACTACCCTCGAACCTTCAATAACGATTTTATCATTAGCTTTAAGACAAATATTTAAGCATTGAGTAAACCAAGTTGGGCATAAAATAGCGGTAGCGGTTTCAGTTTTAGTTTTTACAACAACCTGAATACCAAAGCACATTCCTTTACCAGGCTGGACACTATCAATACTCACAATCTCCCCTGATAAAGTATCTATAGTTTTGGTATTGAATAAGTCATTAAACTCACTACCGGATTCCCATCCGTCATTTCTACTTTGTGTTAACCCAAGATTTGAGCAAAATACAAGAAACAAAAAAACAACTGCATACTTAGAATAATTGACTTTCATAAATAACCCCTTTCTCAGGCTATTTATAAATCAGCCTGAATGAACTAGCCAACCCAGTTTTCAGCAAAAGTACTTCTATTTGAAGAAACTTCTTTAAGAAGAGTTGTATTTGACTTTACACAAATTGTTGGAATTTCCGAATACCTAAAGACTTTGTTGGCAACGTTTCCAGTAATCAAATGAGAAAGCCCAGTCCAGCCATGCGAAGCAATTACAATAAGATCCACATTGTTTTTACGAGAGTAATAAAGGATTTGTTCGTACGGTTTACCAGGAGTCAAAACTTCGATGATATCTACGCCCTGTGCGGAGATTTTATTTATAAATCTCCTTAATTCCTCTTCGGCATCCAGGTAGCGAGATTGTTCATATCTCTTTTCGTTGAAATCATCGAGGATTTGATTTTGATTGTAAACCGGCTCAATAATGTGAAGCACATGGAGAGTTGAGTTGTTCTGTTTCGCAAGCATATGTCCGAATTCAAGAGCCTGCACAGAATTGGTCGAAAAGTCAGTAGGTACTAAGATGTTTTTGTATTCCACCATAGAAACCTCCTTTTTTTTTTAATTAAATTACATTCTTCAAAAAGTTAGACGAACAAAGTTGATAATTGTTTCGTCACCTCATTTAGGTCAAAAGGTTTGTAAATAATTGAATTTGTATACTGTCTAATAAGCTTATCAAAATCTTTAACTTGATTTTCATAGACATAAGTTAGGACAATAGGAACATTAATTTTAGCTTTTCGAAGCTCATGACATAAAATTTCTATTTTTTTAGATGGCTGCGTATCAATGATAATCATATCAAAATTAAGATGAGCAGACATTTCTTGCAGAACGTGAAGATCTGTTGTTATAGTCACATTGTAACTATTCTGCAAATACATCAAAAAACTTAAACACATGCTTGCATCAGAGCTATATACTATAATATTTTTCATAACGGGTGATATTCCGGTAAATTTATGGGTGCAAAAAAAAGGTGTCGAATAATGTGCCAGATTTGCAGATCTGTAAAGTAAAATAAATAGCCTAAAATTTATCGAAATTCGATGTTTCTAGCTAGCTACAATAAAAATGAAGAAGATATAGCGGTATTCACTTCTCGTTATTGAAAATGAAAAAATGAAAATTTCATAGAATGAGAACAAAAAAGATGATACTTACTTGAAAAAGGCGAATAAATACATAAATATGCAAGACATTAAGCCTTAATGTCAAGTTCTTTTAGCTTTCTATAAAGAGTTGAAAGTCCGACCTGTAAGACTTCAGCAGTTTTTTCCTTATCAAAATGATTATTCTCCAAGGCTTTATAAATATAATCCTTTTCAATTTTCTTTACATATTCTTCAAGCGAACCAATTTTGGAGAAATCAATTACTGGTCCTTTAGAATTAAAATTTTGAGGCAGATCATTTAAGAGAATGAAATCAGTTTTACAGAAAATAGCAGCTCTTTCAAGTGTATTTTCGAGTTCTCGTATCTCCCCTTTCCATTCATAGTTCATCATTGAACGCATGGCTTCACTATCGATTCCCTTAATATTCTTGTTAAGTTCTTTTCTGTATTTATTTAAAAAGTGATCAGCAAGTAATGGAATATCCTCTTCCCGTTCTTTTAAGGAAGGAAGTCGAATTTCTACAATATTTAGGCGATAATAAAGATCCTCTCGAAAACGTCCGTTAACAACATCTTCTTTAAGATCCCGGTTAGTTGAAGCAATAAATCTCACATTTACAGAAATTGACGCAGTAGAGCCAACAGGGGTGTACTCTTTCTCCTGAAGAACGCGGAGTAATTTGACTTGCAACTGGAGGGGTAATTCACTTATTTCGTCTAAAAACAAAGTGCCGCCATCGGCCGCCTTAATTAATCCTTCTTTATCTGAAATTGCCCCGGTAAACGCACCTCGCTTATGTCCAAACAGTTCGCTTTCAATTAAATTTTCCGTAATAGTTCCACAATTAACCGAAATCATGGGTTTATTTTTTCTTTTGCTGTTATAATGCAGAGCGCGTGCAACTAATTCTTTACCTGTACCACTTTTACCTGTAATTAGGACAGTAGTATCAGTATCAGCTACAGTTTGTATCATGTCAAATATTTTCTTTATTGCAGGGCTTTTACCGACAATATTTTCGAAGTCAAAATTTCGTTGTATTTCCTTCCTTAAAAGCCGATTTTCAAGAATTAGATTTCTTACTTCAAACAGCCGTCTTATTTTTATAAGAAGCTCATCAAATTCAACCGGTTTTAATAAATAATCGCTTGCTCCATTTCTAAGAGCAGAAATAGCAGTATCCAAAGAGCCAAAAGCAGTAATAATAATTACAGAAGTCTGGATATTTAATTTTTTAATTTCCTCAAGAAGTTGAATACCTTTCATTTCAGGCATTTCAAGATCAGTCAGCACAAGATCAAAGGACTCTTCCAGCAGCCAGTTATAGGCGGCACGCCCGTTTTCAGCTTCTTGGACATAAAATCCTTCTTTTTTAAGAATAAATGAGAGAGATTCTCTAATAATATCTTCATCGTCTACAACTAAAATTCTTTCAGCCATACATATTCCTTTTAAGGTTGAATTGGTAAAGTTATTGTAAAAGTAGTGCCTTGATTTAGTTTGCTTTCTACTTTTATGTCCCCCTGGAAACTCTTAATAATACCATAACTCACCCAGAGCCCCAAGCCGGTTCCTTTGCCTGCTTGCTTGGTTGTGAAAAATGGTTCAAATACTTTTGCTAAATTTTCTTCGGGAATACCTTTGCCGTTATCACTAAATACTATAATAACAAAATCATCAATTATTTCAGAACTGATTTCTATTCTCTTTTGCTTTCTGCTGTCTTCAAGTTCTGCAATAGCATCCACTGCATTAAGTAAGATATTAACAAAAATTTGCTGAATCTGGTCAGAAATGAGAGGTAGTAATGGGATTCTTTTATTTAATTCAGCGCTAAATTGAATATCCTTTGCCTTTGCCCCAACTTTTATAATTTCAATTGCTTCGTTAATATTTTGATTTATATCAGTCAATTGAAGTTCATAATTTGATGGGCGAGAAAAATCAACTAAATCTCTTATAATTTTAGAAATCCTAGTAACTTGTTTTTTTATCAATTCCAGCTTTTCTTTAGCAAATTCATCGTTTGTCGATCTCTGGACTACCTGTACAAGGGCAGAAATTGAAGCAAGCGGATTGCCTACTTCATGAGCAACGCCAGCGGCTAAAGTGCCTATGCTTTCCATTTTTTGAGTATGGATTAATTGCTTTTCTAATAGTTTTTTCTCAGCAAGGTCACGATGAATGCCAAAAAAGCCAGTAACGTTTCCGTCACTATCGAGAATTGGAGAAATTAGTAATTGAGTGTAAAAGGGGTCACCGTTCTTTTTGCGGTTTTCGACTTCACCAGCCCAGACCTTTCCGGAGGAAATTGTATTCCACATTTTATCCCAGAATTTTTTAGAATGCTTTCCGCTACTGAAAATACTGGGATTTTTACCTATTAATTCTTCTCTAGCATAACCGCTTGTAGTAACAAAGGCAGGATTTACATATATCATTTTTCCTTGAAGGTCGGTAATCTGAACCGGATTAAGAGTATTTTGAGCGACATAATAGAAGCGCATCAACTCATTTTCTTTTAACCTTTGGTCAGTGACGTCCCTTGCAGAAATAATACAATACATATTTTCGTTTGGTTGTTCCGAGAAAGGCGAGAGAAATAAGTTAACGTCAAAAATTTGACCATCAATATTAAATTTTGAAAATAAAGTCTCATTCTTATTTTCTTCGATACAATTAGTAAATAATAATTTTGCTCTTCCAACAAATGCTGGTTCTATTAAATCGAAGAAATTTTGATGAATCAAATTCTTAGTAGTAATTTTTAGAATATCATACGCAGTTCTATTGATATCTAGAATCTCTCCGTTCCGGGAGACAACAAAATACATATCCTGAAAATTTTCAAATAGACGAAAATCAAAATTAAACTTCTTAGTGGGAATATTTCTCATAAAATAATTTATTAGATTCCTATTTCATAGCATATCTAAGCAATATAAAAGAATTTTTCAAGATTGCGATAAGCAACATACAATTTATTTACTACCGAATGTAAAACCACTATATAAAATAATGCCAAACTTGGTTTAGTGAATGAACAAAAAAAATATAAATTTTCCGTAGAATTAATAGTATTTGAAAGTGAGAAGAATAGTAAAATATAAAGATTCCCACTTCTGCAAAGTAAAAAAATCTTCTTCCCAATGTCAAGAAATTCAACTAGAATATAGCATTAAATAATTAAAAAATTAAGTATCCGTTAATGTAATTATTAAATTTCGTTTTGGAATGAAGATTGCAGTGTAATTTTCAAAGTATTAAGATAATATTGATATTGGCAAATAGAATAGAGTAAAGATTACAGCAAACCTCCACCTAATATCGGTTGTAGTCTTTAATCTACCCTAGTAACGAATAAAAATGTTACCTCTCTTCTTAACGCCCACCTTAGGGCATGGTGAATATCGATCCGCAAGTTGATCATCGTGCCCTAATTATTTATAAGGTATTAAAAAAGTTTTTTATAATTCTAGTAAGTTGGTCGAATTCAATTAAAAAGGCGTCATGTCCAAAAATTGAATTTATCTCTGTATAAAATGAGTGCGGTATTTTTGAAGAAATTTCGATTTGTTCATCCGGCGGGTATAATACATCCGTTGATATACCGATATTTAATGATTTGGCTTTTATACTTCCCAAAACTTCCTTTTCGGAGCCTCTTCTAAAGCTTACATCATGCAAATCCATTGCTTTAGTAATGTACAAATAAGTATTCGCATCAAAACGCTCGACTAATTTTTCCCCCTGATGCTGAAGATAACTCTGGATTTGAAATTTATAATCTTTAGAAATTAAATTTTCTTGCTGATCAAATATTTCTCTTCCAAATTTGCTATCAAATGATGACTTTGTGCGGTAACTAATCATAGCAATTTTCCTTGCTAAGCCCAGACCGTTTAAAGGCTGCTTTGAATAATTTCCATTGTCCCAAGCAACATCATTCATAATTGCATTTCTTGCAGTCTCATTTAATGCAATTCCCCATGCAGAATGTTTTGCGGAAGTAGCAATTGGAATAATTGATTCAACAAAATCAGGATACATAATTGCCCATTCCAAGACCTGCATTCCGCCTAAAGAGCCGCCTGCAATAGAATACAGTCTATTTACTCCCAAAGTTCTCAAAAGTTCATACTGAACTCTGACCATATCTCTAACAGTAATGACAGGAAAATCCATTCCGTAAATTTCATTTGTAGACGGGTTAAGGCTAGCCGGACCAGTAGAGCCATAACATCCGGCGAGAAAATTCGGGCATATAACAAAGTATTTATTTGTATCAAAGGCTTTACCCGGGCCAATTAATTCATTCCACCAACCAGGTTTTCCAAAATTCATTCTATTGTATTTATCGAGAAATTCATACTTATACGAATTGTTTAATTCATTTTCAGTAATTATTCCGGCAGCATGTGAATTTCCAGTTAAGGCATGACAAATCAAGATGGCATTATCACCTGATTCATTTAGTTCGCCATAAGTCTGATAAGCAGTCGTGACACGATTTAACACTTCTCCTGATTCTAATCGAAGAGAATTCTCTTTTGGAAAAAGTTCAACGAATTTTGTGAGAGCGACTATTTCAATTTTTTCTTTCAGGGTTAATTCCATTTTTTTTATTCCGAAAGATAAATAATGTTTTGTTAAAGAAGTAAAATTTGGGTGAGCTTTTGGCTCACCCAATAATATTTGAGTGAAATAATTTAATTATTATGAATAAAATGTTAATTCTTTTTTATGCATTTACATTCTGTTTAACTGAATTTAAAGCTATATCAAAATCTTCTATTATATCATCAATATGCTCAATCCCAACAGACACTCTTATTAGTTCCGGGGTAACACCCGATTCGAGTTGTTCTTGCTGGCTCAACTGTTGATGAGTTGTTGATGCCGGATGAATTACTAATGTTTTAGCGTCACCTACATTTGCGAGTAAGCTTGAAAGTTTTACGTTATTTATAAATGATTGTCCTGCTTCGACTCCGCCTTTTATACCAAATGCTATCATTGAGCCATACAGACCATGTTGTAGATATTTCTTAGCCAATTTATGATATGGATGACTTTCCAGACCCGGGTAAGATACCCATTCAACATTTGGATTATTTTCTAACCATTTAGCAAGTGCGAAACCGTTTTGTGCGTGTCTTTCAATCCGTAACGATAAAGTCTCTAAACCCTGTAAAAGAAGAAAAGCATTGAATGGACTAAGTGCAGGTCCAATATCTCTGAGTCCTTCAACCCGTGCTTTTATGATAAAAGCAATATTCCCGAACTGTGAACCTTTACCAAAAACCTCATTGAATTTCAAACCGTGATATCCAGGTGAAGGTTCAGTAAAAACCGGGAAGTTTCCATTGCCCCAGTCAAAATTGCCTGAGTCAACGATTACCCCTCCTATTGAAGTGCCATGCCCCCCTATCCATTTTGTTGCAGAAGCTACAACAATATCAGCGCCATGGCTAATAGGCTTTACGAGATAGCCCGCAGCACCGAAAGTATTATCGACAACTAAAGGGATGCCATGTTTGTGCGCAACTGAAGCAACAGATTCAAGGTCAACTACATTTAGTCGAGGATTTCCAATTGATTCGACGTATAGGGCTTTAGTTTTCTTATCTATTAATTTTTCAAAATCCTCAGCCTTATCTCCATCAACAAATTTCACATCGATGCCTAAACGCGGGAGAGTAACTTTAAATTGGTTATAAGTACCTCCATATAGCATACTTGAGGATACAATATTTTCTCCTGCCTGAGCCAGAGTTGTAATTGTAATAAATTGAGCTGATTGACCTGATGAGGTTGCTAGACCAGCTATACCACCCTCAAGCGCAGCGATACGCTGCTCAAAGACATCAGTAGTCGGATTCATTATCCTAGTATATATATTTCCGAATTTTTGAAGACCGAATAAATCCGCAGCATGCTGGGCGTCATTAAAGTTAAAAGATGTTGTCTGATAAATCGGGACAGCCCTAGAGCCGGTTGTTGGATCCGGTTGTTGACCTGCATGTAACTGCAACGTTTCATACCGGTAGCTTCTTTTTTTTCCATTATTACTCATTATTGAACCTTTCGTATATTATTTGATATTGTTTATTTAAGTCTTCTTTAAACTAAAAAAACCTCTTCGAGAAAGATTTGCGAAGAGGTTTATAAGCATCTTTTCTCATCTTTCCCTAAACTCCGGTAAAACCAAAGCGGGCAGGAAGTAGCACCACATTTTAATTTAATTTTGCATGGTTGCTAAGGTTTTCATCGGGCCTGTTCCCTCAACCTTTCTCGATAAGAGTCGTATTTAATATTATTTTTATGTCATATATATATAAAAAAGCCCTTCTCGATTCGTTACCGGGAAGGGCTTAATTTCAAAAATATTTAAATTTGTTTAAGCAGTGTCCTTCCTGGATGACCTACACATCATCATACAGCAGCAACACATTGCTTTGTGATTTAATTCTTTTTTAATATTTACAATTTTGTTCTTCATAATTTCTAAAGCAAATTAACCATTGAATGATTTCAAGTCAATAGAATTTCTAAATTTATATGCAAAATCAATAAATATGTGATCCAGATAATAATCAATCTATTCATTCTTATAGAGTTTGGAAGCCTTTTCTGCGGATGTAACTAATCCTTTGATCATCGCAGAACTGAAACCATTGTGTTCCATTTGATTTAAACCGGAGATAGTAATTCCTCTAGGCGTAGTAACTTTATCAATTTCGCTTTCCGGATGCGCATCATTGTTCAACAATAAAGAAGCTGCACCTTTAGCTGTTTGGGCAGCCATAAAAATTGCTTCCTCTGAATGAAATCCAATTTCAATTCCTCCTTGTGAAGCAGCTCTAATTGCTCTTAAGAAAAATGCAATTCCACAGGCACATAAAGCAGTAGCCGGGACCATCAGATCTTCTTCAATAATCATAGTCTTCCCTACCGAACTAAATATTTCTTCAGCAATTTTGATAGCGCCGTTAGTTTTAATATCTGATGAAATACAAGTCATTGATTCACCAATGGCAATAGCTGTGTTAGGCATAGCCCTAACAACCGGAATGTTTTTTCTCAATAATTCCTTAATAGCCATTATACTCGCACCCGAAACCACTGAAATCACTAAATGCTTTTCTTCCTTAATTTCAGATTTAATTTCTTGAAGAATTTCATCTAACTGCTTTGGCTGAACTGCAATAATTATAATTTCCGCATCTCTCACTGCACTACGATTATCTTGCGTAGTTATAAAACCTCGTTCCGAAAAATTCTTTATAGTATCAATTCTTCTTTTAGTTATATAAATATTAGCTTCAGTAAAAAGATTTGAAGATACTAAACCATTGGCAATTGCCTGTCCAATATTTCCTCCTCCGAGGATAGCAGCCTTTTTATACAGTTTCATTTTATTATCCTATTTAACATAAAAATAAATATCCTATCTAACTCTCAAGAAGAAATTGTTTAAATTCATCATAATTTTTCGAAATTGGAATTGATTTCTTTTCCTTATTTATTAAGGTTAATAAACGTTTAGGCACTTCAATTTTTTTTCCTATTACTCCTTCGATACTATCAGAGAATTTAGACGGATGGGCAGTTTCCAATATAATCCCAGAAATATCATCATCATTAGTTTCTCTCATATATTTTTGAATTGCCAAATAGCCGACTGCCCCATGCGGATCAATTATATAATCGTATTTTTCATACACTTCCTTAATTGCAGATAAGGTCTGCAGGTCAGAAAAGGCAGCGCCATAAATATTCTCACTCATTTTATGATAATTTCTTTTAAATAAATGAATTATTCTAGCAATATTACTTGGATTTCCTACGTCCATAGCATTCGATAGAGTTTTTACAGAAGGTCTAGGTTCAAATACTCCAGTGTTCAAATAATTGAGGAAGACATCGTTAGCGTTGAAAGCGGCAATAAACTTGAAAATTGGAAGCCCCATTTCTTTAGCCATCAAACCGGCAGTGAGGTTTCCCAAATTCCCGCTTGGGACAGAGAAAACGATTTTACTGCTCTCTTTGCTTTTATCCGCAAATGACTTAAAATAATAAAAAGTCTGCGGAATAAGGCGTGCAATGTTAATGGAATTGGCTGATGATATTTTTTTTTTATTAGTCACTTCGTTGTCAAGGAAGGCTTCTTTGACAAGCCTCTGACAATCATCAAAAGTTCCATCAACTTTCAAAGCAGTAATATTTTCGCCTAGAGTAGTAAGCTGCAATTCCTGAATTTCGCTAACCTTATTTCCGGGATATAACAACACTACATTAATCCCATCAACCTTATAAAATCCATTAGCAACTGCGCTGCCCGTATCACCAGAGGTAGCTACCAAGATAGTGATATTCTTATTGTTATTTCGGATTAGATGCGACAAAGTTTTTGCCATAAACCTAGCGCCAAAATCCTTAAAAGCTAAAGTAGGTCCATGGAATAATTCGAGTATTGAAAGGACTTTTGAAATTCTAATTACCGGTGCGTTGAATGTAATTGATTCCTCGATAATATTAAGTAATTCATTATGAGAAATTTCATCTTCAATAATATTTTTAGCTACTTCAAAGGCAATTTCATTAAAACTTAACTTATCAATATTCTCAAAGAAATTCTTAGAGAGCTCAGGTATATAAGACGGCATATACAAACCACCGTCATCGGCAATTCCTTTGATTACTGCCTCACTAAAAGTAGCAGAAAGACTATTATTATTTGTGCTATAGAAAATCATTTTAATATGGTATTATTTTAGGACCTATTTTATTAATTTTCGAGATATAGAGATCATTACCAATTCCAATTGCATTAAGAACGCTCTTCATAGCATTACCGACTTTTTCAGCGGAGACTTTTGATTTACTAAATGCAAATATTGAAGGACCAGAACCTGAAATGCTACATCCAATTGCTCCAGCAGCTAATGCTGCATTTTTGACTTCATAGAAATTCGGAATTAAAATTGAACGCACAGGTTCAATTATAAAATCCTGAAGGGAATTTCCTATGAGTTCGTAGTCGCTGCTGACTAATCCTGCAACGAGTCCAGCTACATTTCCCCACTGTTTAACTGCATCGGATAATAAAATATGTTTACGTAATATTTTCCTAGTATTTGCAGTTATAATTTCAAGATGGGGGTGGATAATTGTGCAAAAAAGATTTTTTGGGAAATCAATATTTATAACATCTATGGGAGAGAGGCTTCTAACAATAACAAAGCCACCCATCATACAAGCGGCAACATTATCAGCATGGGGCGTACCGCCGCAAGTAAGCTTTTCCCCTTCAAGCGCAAACTTAATGAGTTCCTTTTTTGACAACGGCTTTCCGAGCAATTCATTGAATGCAAAGACGCTAGCAACTGCGCTTGCGGCACTTGATCCCAGCCCGCTTCCTAACGCCATTTTTTTATTTAGTTCAATTTCGATTCCTTTTTTATATTCCAAGTGCTCGACCATGGAAATTAAAGAGAGGCCAGCCGTATTTTTATAAGGATCTTTGCTTAGTTTACCCCCGTCGCCAGTAATTTTTGTTATTTTTATTCCAGGCTCATCTGTTACTTTCAGGATAATTTCATCACCAGGACTTTCAATGGCAAATCCCATAACGTCAAATCCACTTCCGACATTTGTTACAGATGCCGGAGCAAAGGCTTTTATCTTTTTCATTTTTAGCTTTCGGTAAACGGAAACAATTATTAAATATAACCTTTAGCTTTCATCAATTCTGCACAAAGTATTGCACCACCCGCAGCTCCTCTGTTAGTGTTGTGTGAAAGCACAACGAATTTATAATCAAATAAACTATCCTCTCTCAATCTACCAATTGATGCAGCCATTCCTTTGTCTAAGTCACGGTGGATTCTAGGCTGAGGATATTTCTCTTCGTCAAAATAATAAATCGGATTTAGCGGAGCTGATGGCAAGTTATATTTTTGCGGTTCAGCTGAAAAGTTCCTCCATGCCTTAATTATTTCTTCTTTTGTTGTTTTCTTTTTTAACTTCACCTGGACACATTCGAGATGACCGTCAATTACAGCAACCCGATTACATTGAGCACTAATTTTAATATCTGCATAAGCAACATGATCTTTATCTAAAAGACCTAAAATCTTTAACGGCTCATTTTCAAGCTTTGGTTCTTCTCCAGATATGAAAGGAATGACATTATCAATTATATCCAAGCTTGCAACTCCCGGATAACCCGCACCCGATAAAGCCTGCATAGTAACTACGTTAACAGCTTCTAATCCAAATTTATCATAAAGAGGTTTAAGTGCCATGACCATACCAATTGTTGAGCAATTTGGGTTAGTTACAATGCAACCTCCATTATAATTTTGAACTTTTATTAATTCAAGATGGTCTGCATTAATTTCAGGAACCAGAAGAGGAACGTCTTTGTTCATACGATGATTTTTGGAATTGGAAACAACGATATATCCCATTTTAGCAAATGCAGCTTCAATGGGTCCAGCGACTCCTGAATCCAATCCTGAGAATACAATTTTAGAATTTAAATTCGGTTCACATTCCTTAACAGTAAGTTCTCCAACAGATTCCGGTAATTGCGACGATAAAATCCAATTAACGGCTTGTTTATATTTTTTTCCAGCTGATCTTTCAGAGGCAGCAACCTCAGCAATTTCAAACCAGGGGTGGTTAGCTAATAGGGAGATAAATTTTTGTCCCACGCTTCCGGTAGCGCCTAAAATTCCAACCGGTATTTTTGATTCTTTTTTCATTTTTAACTCGCTTATTTTTTGATTTTCTTAATAAGTAATGATTTTCAATTCAATTAAATTAAATAATTAGAAATTCTTATAATATCGGCAAATACTCCTGCCGCAGTAACATCAGCCCCCGCGCCTGGGCCTTTGATAACAATTGGGCGGTCATTATAATGCTTTGTTGTTAATGCTAATATATTATCTGTAGCGGATAGTGAATAGAACGGATGTTTTTCATCAATTTCCTGAAGTGAAATTTCTGCTTTTCCGTTTTCTAATTTTGCTATGTAACGCAAGACTTTATTCTTTTCTTCTGCTTTCTTTCGTTTAAGTTCAAAATCTTCATCACATTTTTCGATTTTGACAAAAAAGTCATCAATTGATTTAGAATTTCTAGCTTTAGCAGGTACCAAATTCTCAACTTTTACATCACTCAATTCCATTCGCATTCCTACTTCGCGAGCAAGTATTAAAATTTTGCGGGCAAAGTCCAAACCATTTAAGTCATCTCTCGGGTCTGGCTCAGTAAAGCCTTTTAATTTGGCTTCTTTTAAAATTTGACTAAAAGAAGTTCCTTTGGTAAATGAAGTGAAAAGATAACTTAAAGTACCAGATAAAATCCCTTCGATTTTAATAATCTTATCGCCGCTTGAAACCAGATCCCTTACAGTATTTATAATTGGAAGACCAGCTCCAACATTTGTTTCATACATAAATTTTACATTATGATGAAGCGCAGACTGCTTCAGACTTAAATAAAAGTCCATACTTCGAGAATTAGCTTTTTTATTTGGAGTAACTATGGATATACTAGCATCAAGAATATCTTGATATTTATCCACGACCTCTTCACTCGCGGTACAATCTACAAAAATGCTATTAGGAAGATTTAGTCTCTTCATTTGACCTACAAATTCATTAAGATTTGTTTTTGATTCGGATGACTCGATTTTCTCTTTCCAAGCATTTGAGTCAATACTGTTCGAATCAATCAGCATCTTACTCCGATTTGCGAGAGCAATTATTTTGATATTAAGTAAATATTCTTTGGCTAGAAAACTTGTTTGATTAGTAATTTGTCTCAACAAAGTTCCACCGATTAGACCAGTGCCGATAATAAACAAATTTACCGTCTTAGTAATTGAGAGAAAGAACGCGTCGTGCAATGCGTTCAAGGCTTTTGCAACATTATCTTTAGATACAACTGTAGAAATATTTAATTCCGATGAGCCTTGAGCAATTGCAACAATGTTAATACCGTTTTTACCTAGAGCCTGGAATACCTTACCGGAAAGGCCAGGTTTGTTTCGCATATTTTCGCCTACTACAGCAATAATCGATAAATTATTTTCTACAATCGGTTCATAGATTTTCTTTTCATTTATCTCATAGTGAAGTTCATTTTTAATAGCTTTAACTGCTGAATCTGCATCATTCGGAAGAATTGCAAGGCATAGAGAATGCTCTGAAGATGCCTGTGTAATTAAAATAATATTAATTTTTTTACTACCTAAAGCAGAGAATATTCTCTGGGCTAGTCCGACTTCACCTATCATTCCACCGCCTTGAATACGAATCAAAGATATTTCATCAATTGAAGAAATGCCTTTAATTAAGTAATCATTTGCCCCGCCTTTTCCGTTAATTACAGTGCCTTCAAATGACGGATTAAAAGTATTTTTAATTCTGATAGGAATTTTCTTATCTAAAGCAGGCTGCATGGTTGGAGGATGAATCACTTTAGCACCAAAATGGGAAAGCTCCATCGCTTCCTCGTAGGTAAGATTCTTTAATGAGAAAGCTTTCTTAACTTTTTTAGGATCTGCTGTAAGTACGCCGTCAACATCCGTCCATATTTCAATTTCTTTTGCATTCAGGGCTGAAGCATAAATTGAGGCAGTATAGTCAGAACCACCTCTACCAAGAGTAGTTGTTTCATTGCTGTTAGTAGAGCCTATAAATCCTGTTATTACCTGAAGCTTTTTGTGAGATCTAAAATACCGAATTATGTTGCGATTTGTAGAAATGAAGTCAACTTTTGCAGCACTAAAATTTTCATCTGTTTTAACGAGCTGGCGACTGTCAAGGTATTCGCAGTCAACTTTATTATCTATTAACACTTGTGAAATAATGTAGGACGAAAGTCGTTCTCCAAAACTTAAAATGAAGTCTCTAGTTCTGGGAGACAATTCTTTGATCAAAAATACACCATGAAGCACATCTTCAAGCTCATTAAAATTTAACTTTATATTAGCCAAAGTATTGCTTTGAGTTTTTACATTAAGCAATTCTTTTGCAATTAGAATATGATTTTTCTCAACAGTTTTAAAGAATTCAAAATAAGCGCTGTCACCAGAGGCGGCCATATTACTTATTTTAATCAGCTCGTCAGTGACGCCATGAAAAGCAGAAAATACAACGGCAATTTTCTTATTGTTAGTAATTGAATGTTTTACAATTTTTATAACATTCATAATTCGTTTAGGGTCACCGACAGAAGATCCTCCGAATTTTAGCACTTTCATTTATATTATGCTTTCATTTATTGATAAATCGATTTTGGATAAAAAAAAACCGGCTTCATTACTGAAGCCGGTTTTTTAAGTTTTTGTTTGTATTTACACAACCGTGCTTCAGCCGCCGTATTTAGTTTTCGGGGTGTGCATTGTAGTGCCCGTACAGAATGTAAAACAATATTTATTTATAATTTTCATATTTCTAAAATAATCTTGCGTAAAAGTAATATTAAATAAACCCTTTGTCAAATACAAGCAAAATAATATCTAAATTGGGTTTAGAATTAATCATAAACTGGAAAGCGATAGCCTTTCTCGATAAGATTATCCTTATTTTTCATTAGAAAACTCTCAATTTCTTCTATGGAAATGATCCTTGTAATTCCATACTTAACAACCTTCAACTGTTTTGCAAAGAAGTCACCTTTGTATGGGACAAGCGGATTATAAACAATATTCTCATCATGTGTTGGGGGCACAATAACATTTTGATTTTCTTCGGCAACCCAATCTACAATTCCCACCAATTCAAAATCCGAAGTTTTACTATTGATTGCAAGAACAGCACCGCCGCTATATCCTTGATTTATTACCGCATCTACAAAAAATGAGCCCATGTTATCATAATCGGTACTACTTACTATCGCCTGCGAAACCATTTTGTAGTTCAAAGGGAATCCAACTACATAAACAAAGCTTCCAATATTCAAATCTTTTGCTTTTCCGAACGGGCAACTAATTAAAGGGAAATCCAGATAATTCTGCGGCGGATAGTTTTGACCGAGCAAAGCCAAGTCACTTTTATTATCCTTAATTATTATGTTAAATTCGTTGGCTGTTGGGAAGCCTGCTGCATAAATGAATTGGCTTTTTTTAAATGAAATGCTTTCAACTTTATTCGTATATTTTCCATTTTCATCGGAAAAATACGAGATAATTGTATCCGGGAAATCAATTACATGCGCACAAGTAAGCAAAGCAACTTTGCCATTGTATGAATATATTATAATAGCAGTACCGGAGGCAGCTTTATCCATCCCGGTTTTCCTTACATACTTTTTTTTAATCATTTCGGTATTTAAATCAGACGCCTTGATATTACTGCTGTCACTGAAAACGTAAACGTCATATAAGGCTAAGCTTGATATGCGATGTATAGACTGGTTAATTTCGTTTAATCTCTTGCTATCATTTCTCCCAGGGAATATTCCAACGTATCTTTCTTGCCCTGAATATTTGTTGGTAGTTTGATAATAAGTTGATGAGCATGAATAAAAGACAACTGAAACTGCGAACAGTGAAATTATTTTTAGTATTGTACTTTTCATAATTCTTTCATTCGTTTTTAGCTTAACAAATAACATTATTCCAGCATTTATCTTTACCGTTAAAATAGTATAGTTTAATTTTTATTATAATACTAGAAATATTTTATAAATGGTATACTTTTACTGAAGAACGCAAACTTTTCTCTGATAATTTGATATTTATATTAAGAAATTAAAATAAAAGTTTTATGATTCTAACTACAATGAATTCTAATAATTTTCACTAATTTAAACCTAATAAGTTTTATAATTCTAAATCCAAGCCAAGGAGTTATATATGCTCTTAATCACACAGAGGACTCTGTTTTTAGTTTTCATTATGTTGAACGTAGTCTCTGTAATTATTTTTCCCGCAACCCACACAAGTAATCCCAGCGTTATACCTGGTTTTAAGACTAGCACTTATTATAATGAGCAAATACTATCCTTTAGTATTGAACCCAATATAAATGTTGAAATTAATGCACCCAGCATCCAGTCGTTTAAACCTAATAAAAAAGTCATGCTGATTTTTTATGCAACGCCAAATTTTAATACCATAGCTCAAACGATTGGTAAGCAGATGGAACCCGGGGACGATTGGCATTATAATATTCAAAATATTGGTGCTCAAACGCGATTTTTAAGAAACACCATAAAATCCGAGAATATAGTTGTTGCATATGTTGCAACAGGTGAGGAGAGTTGGCCATGGTGGAAAACTAGACATAGTAATCCAGATTCAATCATAGAGCATGTTGTCGATACAGTTAAAAGCATCTTCAGTGATTATAAAGTTGATGTAGTTTTAAGCGGACACAGCGGCGGCGGAAGTTTTGTACTTGGATATATTAATGCTTTGAATGCTATCCCAAAATATGTTAAGAGGATTTCCTTTATTGACAGTGATTACGATTATGATAATACTTTACACGGTGATAAGATTATTAACTGGCTTAAAGAATCGGATAATCATTACCTGAGTGTACTGGCATATGATGATAGAAATGTAAAATATGACGGGAAAAATGTTGTTACTCCTACTGGGGGTACTTTTTATAAAAGTACATTAATGGAACATAAGCTGAGCAAAGCTTTTAATTTTGAAACAGAAGAGGATTCACTTTTTATTAGGTATATTGCATTAAACGGAAGAATAAAATTCTTTTTAAAATTGAACCCCGATAATTTAATGTGGCACACTGTGCAAGTAGAAGATAATGGTTTTATACAAAGCATTGTTTCAGGAACCAAGCATGAAGGTATAGATTATGCTTACTGGGGACCAAGAGCCTATAATCAGTATATCCAACCTTAATTTACTTAAAGTAGATATATTGTGTGTTCCGTTTTGTATGTATTAATTTTATATTAGTAAAATTCTTAAGGAAGAATATTTGAAAAATCATTATGATGTAATTGTTATAGGCAGCGGGCCCGGGGGTGAAGGCGCAGCAATGAAATGCACCAAAGAAGGAATGCGCGTTGCCATGTGTGATTATTTTTCTTCTGTCGGAGGAAGTTGTACACATAGGAGCACAATTCCTAGCAAGGCATTACGACATGCGAGCCAAATTCTTTATGAGAGCAACATTGATGATTGTAATTTTCAGACACTGCTTAAAAAAGCTGAAGTTGTTATTCAAGAACAGTTTACACTTCGCAAAAGCTTTTATGACCGTAACCTAGTTGATATAATCGATGGAAGAGCAAAGTTTATTGATGCACATACTATCTCAGCTAAATTATCGAATGGAGCAGAAGAAACTTACACTGCAGATTATTTTGTAATTGCCACAGGATCGAGACCGTATCACCCACCTGATGTAGATTTTTCGCACGAAAGAATTTTAGATAGTGATACCCTATTGAGTTTAAAAGATAATCCACGATCTATTACTATTTATGGTGCCGGTGTTATTGGCTGTGAGTATGCTTCAATTTTTCGAGGTTTAAAAGTTAAAGTAAATCTAATCAATACGCGTGAAAAACTTTTATCATTTCTTGATGATGAAATTATTGATGCACTGGGTTATCATCTTAGAGAAAATGGTGTAGTACTAAGGCATAATGAAGAATATGAAAAAGTAGCAGCGGATAATTCAGGTGTTACCGTATTCCTTAAATCAAACAAAGAAATCCGTTCGGATTATCTTTTATGGGCGCAAGGCCGTACTGGAAATTCAGATGACCTGGGATTAGACAAACTTGGTATTAATACGACTACACAAGGATCGATAATAGTAAATGAAACTAACCAAACACCGATTTCTCATATTTATGCTGTTGGTGATATTATCGGATTTCCTAATTTAGCAAGCGCCTCGTATGATCAAGGAAGATTTGCGGCAACGCATATAGTTTTTGGAAAGTGCGATCATCAACTTGTAGAGTTTATACCAACAGGAATTTATACCATCCCGGAGATAAGTTCTGTAGGATACACCGAAGAACAATTGACAAAAGAAAAAATCCCATATGAGGTCGGACATTCCTTTTTCAAACACCTTGCGCGTGCACAAATAACAGGCAGGACTACCGGTATGTTGAAAATACTCTTTCACAGAGAGACACTAAAGATACTAGGAGTTCACTGCTTTGGACATGGAGCGGCGGAAATTATTCACATCGGACAGGCTATTATGTCGCAAACAGGTGAAGGAAATACTTTGATGTATTTTATTAACACTACCTTTAATTATCCCACAATGGCAGAAGCGTATCGAGTAGCTGCTCTGAATGGTATAAATAGAGTTGATTCATTAAAGAAAACCCTATAATTAAATAATAATGTTAGCCGAGATGAGCTGAAGCGATTTCGAATATCTTGTTAAAATAATAATCTACTTCATCAGTAATATCTGAATTATTTGGGAAGGGTGAGATATGATTATACTTGAACGGCAAATCATAAATACTAACCTTAATAGGATTCTCTCTATAATCCCCTTGTAAAACATTCAAAACTTCTATAGGCGGGATTACCTCATCTTTCTTTAATGCAATTGCAGAAATTTGATTTTTCAATTGCATAAAACGTCTCTCACGAAGGTCCTTCATTTTTTGATAACAAAGCATCGATTTAAAATATTTTCCAGCAGAATGATCTTCGTTAAAGAAATGCGAAAGTCTTTCATCGTTTTTAAATTCATTTTCAAGGTGTTCTATAAAGAACGAATAGAGCGCAATGTTGGCATCACTGTCCAAAATATACTTTGAAACAGGATACATTCTATCGATCGTCGGTCCACCACAAAAGATAAAAAGTTTAGTCTTATCAAACATATTTTCATGATTGGTCATAAGTAATATTTCAGCAAGAAATGACCCGATTGAATAAGCAAAAATACCTACATCTGAGTTTTCGTCTATATGTGGATTATTACCATTTCTAATTTCATTTACAAGTTGGACAGTATCATAATATGTCTGGAGTCCTGACCAAAAAAATCTCTGCGGTAACATTTGAATGCGTGCACTAATTGCTGCGTTCGCAAAAGTCGAATCGACTATTGATGTGAAATGTTCTTTGCGTTTCTCAGATATTAATTGCATTATTTTCGGTTTACTCCATTCGGCGGGAGCACGGCTCATATGAAACGCAATGGGAAAAAGTATAACAGCTTTACCGGTAAGTTCAACTAGCTTTTTAGCCCAGGGTAAATATTTTGTCCAATATTTTTCATTTAATCCATGATAAAGCAAAATATAATCTTTAGTTTTTTTATTATCTTTATTCTTCAAAATAGTATATCTAAAATTGCGATTTTCGATGATATCACAATCTTCAGTCTTCAAGCTTTCGTGGCTATTTCTAAAATATACTTTATTATCAAGATGATGTTTTTCGTAAAATACTTTATTGTGTTTATTACAGTTATAGACGGAAGCGCCCGGAAGGATATAGCTATTGTTTGATTGAAAGTTAAGGTTGATAAAATTAAGTTTGCTATCGGGAATCGGAATAACATCTTGCACTTGATTGAAAAGATTTTTTAATAGGATAAACGTTTCCCTATAATTCAAAATATTCTCTCCTGTTATAGCATTTAAGGTTCAATGTTTTCCGATTTAAAATCTCCGATACTAAAAAAACAAATATTTATGTTATATTCAAATAATAATCAATCTAATTTTATTATTATTCAAGTCTTTTCTTAAACCTCATGGCACTAGCTACGAGGATAAGAATCCCCATTAATAATAGCATACCAGTTTCCGGTAATAACTCCGTAAAAGATGCGCCTTTCAATATTACGGCACGAAGAATTGTGATATAGTATCTAAGAGGAATCAAGTAGGTAATGTATTGAACTATCTTGGGCATATTCTCTATAGGGAATGCAAACCCTGATAAGTATATAAAGGGCATCATGACGGCAAATTGTGCAACCATCATTGCCTGCTGCTGAGTTTTTGAAATTGTTGAAAGAAATAGACCAATTCCCAGAGTTGAAAGAATGAATAAAAATGAAGCAAATACTAAAAACAAAAAGCTTCCTCTTATTACAATACCGAACCAAAAGACCATTATTGTCTGAACTATAAGAATATCTATAAAACCTAGGATGACAAATGGAATAAGTTTACCAATAATTAATTGATATGGCTTTATAGGCGTCACTATTAATTGTTCAAGAGTTCCAATTTCTCTTTCTTTAACTATTGCCATTGACATAAGAATAATAGTAATAATCATAAGAACAAGTCCCATTATACTTGGGACCATAAAAACTCTTGTTTTAAGATCCGGATTATACCATACCCTGATATCAGGTTCTAACGATCCAGATAAGGAACTTTTTCTGCCTGTCTTATTCGCAAGCTGCAATAAAATATTTTGAGCATAGTTAGCAGTAATATTTTGAACATAACCAAATGCAATTGAAGTTTTGTTACCATCAGAGCCATCAAATATCGCCTGAACCTGAGCCGTCTGCCTTGTTTTGATTTTTTTTTCAAAGTCTTTAGGTATTACTAATGCACATAAGACTTTCCCTTTATTTATATCGTTAGTTACTTGATTATAACTATCGACATAATCATCTATTTCGAAATATCCCGAGCGCTCGAAGCGTTGAATATAATCGCGGCTTGTTGCCGTCTTATCCTGATCAAAGATTGCGGTATGCACAGTATTCACATCCATGTTTGCAGCATAACCAAGAAGCACTAACTGCAGTACCGGAGCAAGAAATACTATCCTATACAAAACAGGGTCTCTTTTCAACTGTAGAAATTCTTTTATTACAATATTTATTATGGTTTTCATTTTATTACCGAACAATATTAATTTTTATGCGATTTTCGATTTCTTATTTATTAAGGTTGAAATAGTTAATAGTACCGCAGAGAAAATAATTAGATATATCACCTGGTCCCAAAATGCCTCAATGCCAACTCCTTTGAGCATAATGTCTCTTAGGATAATTAAGAAGAATTTTGACGGTGTAACATTTGTAAGTATTTGGATAGGCAATGGCATACTTTCAATTGGGAAAATAAAGCCTGACAATAGCGTCGAAGGCAGTAAAGACACGAGAGTAGCCATTTGGAAAGCAACTTGCTGAGAGTCGGCAATAGAAGATACTAGAATTCCAAGGTTCAAAGAAGCAAATAAGAACAAAAGTGTAGTTAGAAATAAGAGAAATATATTCCCATTTACAGGCACACCGAAAAGGAAATAACCGGCAATTAATATAAAAGATGTAATCAAAATTGAGATTATTGTATAAGGTATTGTTTTCCCAATTAGAAGCTCCAGCGAAGATAAGGGTGATACATTTATTTGTTCAATTGTCCCCTTTTCTTTTTCCCTAACAATTGAAAGGGAAATTGAAACCACAGCAGTTAGAATTAATATCATAGCTATCAAGCCGGGAACCAAAAAGAAGGTTGAACTAAGATCGGGATTAAACCAAAATGCTGGTTCTAGTTCGATAGGTGTATATGTCTTCCCTCCATTGACAGCAAGTACCTTGCTTATAAACTTTTGCGAGTAAGATTGTGTAGCATAATTTAGATAATTTTGAATTATTGTTGCCGTATTTCCATCTACTCCGTCAATTAGTATTTGAAGCTTTGCTTTTTGATTTGAATAAAGTTTCCTTGACAGATCTTTAGGAAATACGATTACACACTGTGCTTTTTTTTCATCAAGAATTTTCTTTATCTGTCCTTCATCGTTGATATAGCCTACTAAATCGAAATAACTTGAGCTTGTCAACATTTGGACAAAAGATCTACTGTCTATTGAATTATCCTGGTCATAAACAACCATTTTAATATTGTGAACGTCGAAACTAATTGCATATCCAAAAATAACAAGGAGAATAATTGGGAAGACGAAGAGGACAAATAGCATTCTCGTGTCCCGTTTGAGTTGTCTTATTTCCTTTAAAGCTATAGCTCTAATTCTATTCAGCATTTTTATTCGTATCCTTTTCTAAGAGATAGATAAATACATCTTCCAGGGTAGGTACAATTTTGTCGATTCTAATTATGTTGATCTGGCTTTCAGCAGCAGACTTCATAATGAGCTCCTTACCTGATATTTCATCGTGTACACTAAGGTGAATATAGTTTCCGAAAATTGAAGTTTCCTCAACCCAGCTTTCCCCAGAAAAGACTTCGAGAGCATCTACTACCCGGTCGCATTCGACTTCCAGGATTGTATTAGTCAAGTATTTTGTTTTAAGTTCTTTAGAACTTCCGCTTGCAATGATATTACCAGCATTTATTAGAGTTATTGTATTGCAGAACTCAGCTTCGTCGAGATAATGGGTGGTTACAAAGACAGTAACTCCTTCATGAGAAAGATCGTTTATCAGTTCCCAAAAATTTCTTCTTGAGATGGGATCAACTCCGCCAGTTGGTTCGTCAAGGAAGACAATTTTAGGTTCATGAATAACAGCAATAGCTAACGCTAGTCTCTGCTTAATTCCTCCAGGCAGTGAACCGGTTAAAAGCTTTTCCTTTCCATCAAGAAACGCTACTTTCAGTACCCATTTTTTTCTTTCTGCAAGTTTCTCATTATAAAGTCCATACACACCGCCAAAGAAATTGATATTCTCTTCTACAGTTAGATCATTATACAAGGAGAACTTCTGGGACATATAACCAATATTCTTTTTTACCTTTTCGGGTTCATTCATTACACTGAAGCCAGCAACCTTAGCATCACCAGATGTTGGTTCAATAATACCGCAGAGCATTCTAATGGCTGTAGATTTACCTGCCCCGTTCGCTCCAAGAAATCCGAATATTTCACCTTCCTTCACATTAAAGGAAATTCCGTTCACAGCAGTGAAGCTGCCGAATTTTTTTACTAAATTATTTACTTCGATTGAGTACAATTATATCTCCCAAATATTAAATAACAATAAGACAGATCCACCTTTTTCTATATCCTTCCGCAAAATGCAGGAATTGAAACCGCGGCTCTTCTAAATTGCGAAGTTAGAGCAAATAATTCTTCTTTGGGAAAGTCCTTAGTCAATTTACAAACCTCCAATAAAAATTGATGAGCCTTTTGCCATGCTATCAACTCTGAAATTTGTTTCGATTTCTGCATCCTAATTCCTATTTAATTTTATTTTTACTACTGACTACTTTCTTATTACTACAGTTTTAATAAATCTTCTTGCCCACAGATTTATCAAGCTGCACTTTTGCCAATTCATACTCAGTAAGTGAATTATTATAGTTAGTTTTTGCTTGTAATAAAGAAGTCTCTGCATCTATTAAATCAGTACTTGAAGCAACTTGAGTATTGTATTTCTCCTGAATAATTCTATAGTTTTCTTCTGCCTGCTGGACACCTAGCTTACTAACTTCAACCTTATCATATGATCTTTTAAATACTAAATAATTCTGATAGACTTCAATATTTATTGCGTCTTTTAATTGGGAAAGGGAAGTTTCAGTTTCTATTTTATTTTGTTCGGCTACAGTAGTCTGTGAACTTGTATAGCCCCAATTCCATAGACTCCATGATAGAGTAACTCCTACATCCCAGGTATCCTTAAATTGGTTTATTGCCGGTATGTACCTTTGGTTAGGTTTGTTATACATATAATCGCCGGTTAAAAATATAGAAGGATACCAACCTGCTTCTGCTGCTTTCAGTAAGTCGGTGCTTGCGTTTAATCGAAACTCAAGTGATTTGATCTCGTTGCGATTTTCATTAGCCTCAGTTAAAAGGTTCTGATAATTCAGATCAGATTGTTCAACCTTGATTTGTTCAGGATCAATCTGAGTGTTTGCTTCAAGAGGCAAACCTATAGCTTGGTTAAAAGCTGCTCTTGCAATATCAAGCTGATTTTCAGCATCTATTTTCTGAAGCTTGACGTTGGAGTATTGGACTTCAAGTTTAAGGAGGTCATTTTTGGTAGCTACGCCATTAGCTAAGAAATTCTTAGTATCTTCAAGATGCTGTTTAATTTGCGCCAGGTTTTCATTAAATACATTAACATTAAGCTGCGCCTTATAGTAATTCCAAAATCCATTTTGGATTTTCCAGGCTACCTCATTAATTGCCTTCGAGTAATCCGTTTTAGAGGCATTATAGTTTGATTTAGCTGCATTCTTAAGAGATAAAAGTCTAAATCCTGTAAAAAGCGGCTGTTGTAATGAAAGTCTTAGATTATAATTATCCAGTATCGTAGGAGATACAACAATTGGCTGGGGTAAAAATGGTAATGCTACTTCAAATGGCGGAACGTTGCTAAGTCTTGTATAATTTGCAGTGAAGGATAATTGAGGAAGCATTTGAGAATTAGCTGCAGATACTTGCGCATCGGAAGAAACAAGTTTTGCTTTTGAAATAATCAGGTCTTTACTATTCTTAATACCAATTTTCAGACTTTGTTTTAATGTGAGACTTGCATTCTGAGCAAACAAGCTAGCAGATGCAATGTATAATACTAATAATAACTTTTTCATACTATTCCTTATAGTTCTTTGCAAATTATTGTATATGCTTAATTCTATTATTCTTAACATTCATCTTAAAAAATAGATAGAAATGTTAGTTATTCTGCGATATTAAATGGATAAAAACATTTTCAAGTGAAGTCGGGATAACCCGGTGGTCTATTAACTGAACACCGGCTTCAACCAGCATTGATTCTAATATCGTGAAATCCTTTTCGTAATTGTTAACAGCAATATTTATTCTGTCTCCGAACATTTGAATTTCGAAGCTGCTTTTCTCCTTGATCACTTTATATGCCAGCAAGATAGGTGAGCAAACAATTTCGATTATTTGTTTGTCCAAAGATTCCTTGATATTCTTTGGTGTAGAGAAGCTAATAACTTTGCCTTCATTTAAGAGCGCAACTCTATTACAGCGTTCTGCTTCATCGAGATAAGGCGTAGACATAAAAATTGTTATACCATCTTTAATTAGGTTAGATAGTATTTTCCAGAAATCTCTTCTAGAAACCGGGTCAACGCCTGTTGTAGGTTCATCAAGAAATATTATTTTTGGTTTATGAATCAAGGTGCATGCAAGTGCAAGCTTTTGCTTCATACCGCCGGAAAGATTTTCCGCAAGTCTTTTTCTGAATTCAGTTAGCCGTGTATATTCAAGCAGTTCGTTTCTTCTTTCATGGTAATTTTTAACTCCATGTATAGTGGCAAAGAATTCGATATTTTCGTCGATTGTTAAATCTCCGTAGAGGCTAAATTTTTGAGAAAGATAGCCTATGTTTTTTTGAACCTGACTTTTTTGTTTAACCAAGTCCATTCCAAATATCTCGACGGAGCCTGCTGATGGTGTAAGTAAACCACAAAGTAATCTTATAGTTGTGGTCTTCCCTGCTCCATCTGGACCGACTAAGCCGAACATTTCACCTTTCTTAACATCAAAGCTTATTCCTTTAAGAGCTTGCACATCTCCGTACTGTTTCTTGACGTCAATTATTTTTATCGCTAGCTGATTATTTAGGTCATCGTTCATCATGAAATCCAAGGTTAATAATCATAATTTTAGATTCTGCAGATTACTTAGTATAAATGACAGCGTCTGCAGGCATACCGTCTTTAAGCTCATAATTAGGATTTGGGACATGAACTTTTACTTTAAAGACTAGTTTCGTTCTTTCATCTTTAGTCTGGATATTTTTTGGTGTGAATTCAGCTTCCGGAGAAATATATATTACCTTGCCGGGGTACACCTTGTTTTGGAAAGCGTCGATAGAAACATCTGCCTTTTGTCCAAGTTTAACACTGCCTAATTCCTCTTCCGATACATATATATCAAGATCTACATAACTTAAATTTGAGAGCATCACCAAAGAAGAAAGCGGTACTACGCTTTCCCCGGCTTCTACGAATTTCTTGACAATGAAACCGCTTATCGGGGCAGTGACATATGAGTCGCTGATATATTTTTTAAGTAGATCGACAGAAGCTTTTTGCCGATTTACGTTGGCTTCAGCTTGTTTTATATCATCCGGGCGGTAAAAGTTTTTCATCTTCTTTAAGTTTTCTTGTGATGAATTAAGCTGAGCCGCGGCTATATCGTATCGGCTTATAATATTATCAAACTGCTGTTGTGTAATCGACTGTGACCGGAAGAGTTTTTCGTTTCTTTCTCTATCCTGCTTTGCAAGATCATAATTTGCCTTGGCTTGTTTAACGGCATCTTCTGCCTGTTTAATATCTTCGGAGCGCGCACCTTCCTTCATTAATTGCAATTGTGCAGCTGATTGTTCTTCGCCTGCGACAGCTTGCTGCAACTGGATTGAAAGGTTATCGTGGTCAATAGTCATTAAGGTGTCTCCTTCTTTAACAAGATCACCCTCCCGGAAATTCAATTTTAATACTTGACCAGAGACTTTTGAGCTTACTGTAACGTTAGTAGCTTCAATAGTCCCGGAGGCTTCTATTTTATTATGATTATTACTTCCGCTGCATCCCGACACGATACCTGCAACCAGGATAGTAATAATTGGGAATACTTTTTTCATTTTTTCGCTCCGTTATTGTTTAATTTGCTAAATATTTTCATGCCTTTATCGGTTAGTATACCGTTTAGGAAAATTGATATTGTTGTTTCTAATGCTTCACTAATTGTTATTTTATTGCTTATCACAAATTCAGGGTTTGCTACTCCTCTCAATGAGGATATAAATGCTATAATCATTACCTGCGAATTAATATTGCGAATATAGCCTTCCGCTTTTCCCTGCTGGATTATCTTTGAAAAGGTTTTAATCATCATCTTTGTCCGGAATTCATCTATCTCTTTCCAAAGCTCAGGAGAGTAATTATGAAGATCTGATATCATTTTGTCGCTTACCCGTGTCACGATATTACCAATTGTCTTTGTTATATCGGAGAGCTTTTCAACTGCATTGCTTTCGATTTTAACAGATTGTTTAACTGCATCATGGTTGTTTTTTAAGAAATGACGGGTTACTTCCTTTAGCAAGTCCTCTTTTGTAGCAAAATTCTTATATATAGTCTTCTTGCTTACCCGGAGCTTAGCGGCTAATTCATCCATAGTGGTTTTATAAAACCCTTCCCTGAGAAAGGTCTCTAATGCCAGGTCGAGTATTTTTTGTTTTGCAGTCATTTTGTTGGTTCTGTCATGGAAACTATTATTACTGTTTTCGTTTCCAAACATAAGGTATGGAAACTATATTGTCAATAGATAGTTTCCATAGTTTTTATTTTTCCAGACTTTTGTGCGGAACGAGACATGTCCATAATACGTTCCCTGGAGTAAGTAGGTATTATGAAACAATGAAAAGAAGAAGTATAAGTAAAAAAAAGAGAGGATATAAGTTATTTTATGAGGGATCTTAATTTTACTTTTCCTGATTTATTGAACCAGTGTTCTATCAGTTTGAATGAAACTGATATTGGGAATGGAAATCTAAGTGTTTTATCTGATAGGCCTTTGATAATCATTTGCCTGGTAAACCAGCGGACGTCTTCCAATTCATTATCATGCGGTGAAATATTGAAGTTTTCAGCTGATGCATGGAAGCCAATCATTAATGAACCCGGGAAGGGCCACGGTTGAGATGAATGATATAAGATATTATTGACAAGTACGCCTGTTTCTTCAAACACTTCTCTTTTGACAGCAAGTTCCAGGCTTTCACCCGGTTCAACAAATCCTGCTATGTTAGAATACTGTCCCCTAGGCCAATGCTTCTGTCGAGCTAATAGGCATTTATTTCCTTTACTAATTAAGACAATTATTGCCGGATCAGTGCGAGGAAAAGTTTCAAATGAGCAAGCTTTATTATCGCAAACCAATTTATGACCTGATGCAGCGCTTTTAGTTTTGGTGCCGCAAAGACTACAATACTTATTTTGGGAGTGCCAATGAGAAAGTGCGCGGGCATATGCAAGCAAGGAAGCATTTACCGGGTTCATTAGAGACATAATCCTTCTTAGATCATCTAAACTTCCAAGCTTAAGTAACGACTGTTCAACTTCTTCATTTTCGGAATTATAATTTACTGCAAAGTAATACTTATCCCCTATTTCGCCGAGGAAGTATATTAGCTGGGATTCATTTTTAATTTTATTAATCTCACTATATGGTAATAACACAGGGTTAGGATTGATTTCAGGTTCATGCTTTGGCTGCAGGGAATTCTTAAATAGGTTTTTATTATTATATACCGGGATAAATAATGCAGATGGACTTTTCATTTTCTTTTCAATCCATTTTTCGTCTGATCTGAGTTCTGCATAGCGATTCAGTTCGCTAGTTGAAAGAAAATTCACCGGAGATTGAATTTTAGCGGCCATCAGTTTGCAGGAGATTTTGATTCTACACTTATTACTTTAACGCCAAGGAATTTTCCAATTTTGTTGAAGTCAAAAGCAAATTTAGCTTTGCCTATAATAGCACATGCATGACATCCTTTTTGAAGCTGGTAGTTAAAGATGAATCTTTCTCCCCCACCAGGCAGGATTTGCATTTCGGGAAAATCAGTACCTGATCTATTACCCGGCCAAATGGATACGTCGGGATATTTAGATAATATATTTTGATAAACTTTATTCTTTTCAATACTTTCTCTGGGCATTAGTCTATAGTCGTCAACATCAATCATATTTGGAGAACCATTTACAAGAAAGCAGACCTGATTTTCGTTAGCGCGGAAAGGAAAATTAGAGTAGGCAACATCAACAATCCCAAATTTCTTAAAGTCTCTGAGGAAACCCTGATTGTCAGTCAACTTAGCAAATTCAACGGCCTGAGGAGAGGCGCCGGATACTTTCATTTGTTGGACGAAACATTTTCCGAAGTCCGGATACTTTTTGTTTGCGCAAACTTCTCGAATATGCTGCATTATACTCATTCCAGGCTGCCATAATGCAGTAGAATCAATTTTGAAAGTGTTACTATTAGCGTTATTAGTATGGGATTGTGCAAATACAATTAATTGAGAAAGTAATATAAGTCCTAGAATAATATTTCTGCTTTTCATTTTAATTCCTTTTCCGGTTGAATTTATATTACATAATTATAGGATAGTTTTATATAAACATAAAGAGAAATTAACAATCTTTCCAGAGGTTTTATAGATAAAGCATCACAGATGATTAGAAGAAGACTAGTAATATTGATGGCAGAAGGCATTCAAACATTTAATTTAGTATGCAGATCTAGATGCTTGGACAGGGGTTGTCTGTAAATTCGATAATTTTCAGGCTACAGAAATAAAGAGACAGTTCATCATCCAATTATATAATATTGCAATATCTCAATTTATTCAACTAATTAAAATCGAGCGGACATGATATTTAATTGTTACCTAATTAGGTAATATATATTTTATATATACGCGAAAACATTTCTAAGAATTAAAATTTAAGTTGAACAGTTGAAAGAATTTCAAATTCATTATTTCTATTAGATAGGCGGGTTGAGCGTAATACAGAATTCTTATTTGCCTCTTCATAAATCAAATTAACTTGAAAAGTAAAAATGGTATTTGAGTACCAATTAGTTCCTAAGATGTAACTGTTCAATTCTGTCGGACCAGGAAAGAACTGAATGGTTTTCCCATAACGGGCAGTTTCGAATCTTCCGATGAGTTGAACTCCGTCATTCACATTACCAAATAGAAAGTAACCAGTTTCTAAATATCCGCCAAGAAAATTCTTTACTTCGTTGCCGTTAGATAATGAGGCATTGAAATTATATTGGAATAATTCACCACGGAACAGAACAGGGTTTGCGATAAACCAAAAGTCCCCCAAATAACCGAAGCGTTTACCATAGACATTTGCATTATTAAATGATTCAAATGTATGGTCTAAGAGGCTTAGGTTTTGCGATTCTTCTTTAGAATAATCAAGACTAGAACCGAGTCCAAAATTGGGCGAAACTTTATACTCGATCCTTGCTGTGACGTCTTTGCTGTTATTATTCTCGTTTATATTCTGTGCGGCCTCGCCGTTTCCGTTTGTAATGCTTAAATAATATCCAAGGTTAGAAGCAGTTCCGTATAGCATTATTCCGAATTGTGCATCCAATGCCGGCAAGAGGAACATTGAATTTAAGCCAGAATATCTTTCTATAGTACTAAGCGCGCTTGTTGAGCGGTTATTCTCAGGAGAAAATGGATTTATAAATTTTCCGGCAAGAAGGTAATTTGAAGAAATAATTCTAGCTTGAATTTGAGCTAACACCATTTCAGTTCTTTGTCCTGCGGCATCAAATTCAAAAAATAAATCATAATTGTCCAAATAATTAAATCCTAAGTCTATCCTTGCTCTGTGGACATTAAAAGAATTTTGGATTGTATTATTATCAGATATATTATTAAAAGCATAGATACTATTTATATAGCCAGAGAAAAGGAAGTCCCAATCGTTATTGGCCGATGATATATGAAGTCCGTTACCTGGTTTATAGGTAATATCTTGAGCATAGTTCCATTTTACTGTTGTGAAAAACAATACAACAAAAGCAGACAAAAGGTATTTTTTATTCATTTAACTTCTTTCAATTGTTTATAATTCAGATTCAATACATAGGCGGGAAGCGCAACGGAATATGGATCATGGAATATGTAAATGCATTTAAAATATCTTGACATATAAAGCCTACCTGCGGTAGGCAGGAAAAGTTTGAAAACATAATAATTTAGGACATAATTATTGAAGGTGCCTATTTAAGTTGATATGAATGGTCATATACTTTTCAAATTAGTTATCTTACTTTAGTTAAAGGCTAATCTTATTCTTATCGATAGACCTCTATATTTTATGTTTTTTTTGATTTAAGAAATTTTGAGAAGAAAGTACTTCTCTAATTTTTACATTACCACTCCTCATTTTTAAATGTGGAGGATATAGATACACGGCTAATAAATTTTGGCAGTCCTTGGGGTTTAGTATTTTTATTAAATGAAATCGATATTATTTTAATTAAAAATAAGATGGAAATTTCTATTCTAGTGTTAATTGGCTAACAATCTAGTGTACTAAGTCTAAAAATAATGAGAAATTCAAGCATTTCTAATTAATCAATAATTATATGAAGAGATATTACAAATTTGGGATTTTAGTATTATCAATCGGAATTATCCTTGTTATTTCGGTTTATTTCTTCTTTCCTATAATCAGAGCAAAAGCATCTCACGTATATCAGGATAAAAGAAGAGGATTTAAGTATTTTAATTATACGGAATTGAAAGAAAAGGAGGACACAATTCTGGTTAGCGCCAATTACACTTACATTGCATATTCCAAAGGAGTCAGCAAAGAAGAAATTGAAGAGTTAGATAAGTTAAACGATAAGTCATTTACAGCTATACAAAGTCTTTTCGGAACATCTTTTAAGCCTGCACATATAAATTATTTTATATATGATACATTTGAAGAAAAGGGCTTAATTACTAACAACACCAGTCTTAGTAATTTTGATGAAACAAACAAATCCGTACATACTGTCATAAATAATTATGTACAGGGTGATGATTATACGCAGGATGCAATACTGCTTCTTAGAAAGAACTTTGGGCAACCTAAAATGAAATTTTTAGAAACTGGTTTATCTATTTATTTAGGAAGGAACTGGAGGGGGCTAGATTATAGATATTGGGCGAGTAAATTATTTCTTTCCGATAACGTGCCGGAACTAAGAAATCTACTTAACAACGAAACATCAAAATCCGAATCGAATTTACTAACGGAACCTTTAGCTGGTACTTTTGCTGCATTTCTAATACAGAAGTTTGGTATCAATGCGTTGATGAGAAAGTATGCAAATTGGGATCCGAATGAATCAGAAATAAATAAATTAAACAAGGAATGGAAAGAATATCTTATAAGATTATCGGCAGCATACAAGGGGAAAATAGCATTTGAGAGGAACAATTTCCAAAAGGAAAAGGGAGTTTTTTTAAAGGGGTTTTCGTATGCTCATGTAGGTTATAATATTTATAATGGGTACCTATCAAAGGAATCATTTGAATCATTAAAGGAGCTTAAGAAAATTGGTGTAAATTCTATTTCAATTATGCCGTTTACATCAATGGCAAATCCTAACAAACCTGAACCTTTTAAATTCTGGCAATCAGCCTTTGCTGAAAATGACGAAAGTCTGATATTCCTTAAAGAGGCTGCCATAAAATTGAGTTTTGTAGTGATGCTAAAACCGCAAATCTGGATAAGACATGGCTGGCCCGGTGATATAAGGATGGAGAATAACTTTGATTGGAGGGAATTTTTTAAAGATTATTACAGATGGATTAGGCATTACGCAATACTTGCTGAGATTTATAAAATACCGATTTTATGCATAGGAAATGAGCTTTCGCAAACCACGGTAGGACACGAAAAGGCGTGGATTAAGATGGCAGAACAAATCAGAAAATTCTATGACGGCAAAATTACATATGGGGCGAATTGGGATAACGAATTCGAGAAATTAAATTTTTGGAAGTATTTTGATTATATAGGTATTAGCCAATACTATCCTTTGAGCGATAAGGCATTCCCAACAGATGAGGATTTAGAAACAGGAGCTGTTTCAGTAATTAATCGAATTGACTCTATAAGGGAAAAGTTTAATATCCCTGTTTTGTTTACTGAGATTGGTTATAAAAGCACTAAAGCGCCATGGAAGACAGCACTTGAAAAGGATGACATAATAGACACAAATTATAGTAATCAGGCAAGGTGCTATGATGCTATTTTGAAGGCATGTTATGGCAAAAAATGGCTAGCAGGAATATTTTGGTGGAAATGGCCGAGTTACCTAAGTTATGGGGATAATTCTGATAGACATGCATATAATATAATAAAAAAGCCCGCGGAAGAAGTGGTGAAAAAATGGTATTCGAAGAGATGGAATTAGGGATGGGGTAAGAATGAAAGGGACAAAAGATTTAAGGAAACTATTAATAATTTGGAATCCACCATGATTTTTTTGGGGAGAAAATTGCTAGGTCATGAAGATTTGAGCACGACTCAGATTTATTCTCACCTGCAAAAACAAAATTTAGTGGATGCAGTGAATTTGTTATAAATAAAAATGCTAGGATTACCAGGGCACATAATTTATATAATTAAACACTATTTCAATATTAGAAATAGTATGTCAGTGATTAATCGCCGGTGCTGGCGTTCCGTCGGACCAGCTTCCAACCAAAACCATGAAAACAGTGGCTCGTTCTTGTGGATCATTCGACGCAATAACAGGCGAACCATCCAAGTTGGCTCCCCAACTTTTTGCAGCATCTCCCGAAACATAGAACATCAGATGTGGATGCCAGCTCTTGCCTTGATCGTTTAAGTACTGCAGCTTTGACATCATGTAGCTCATTGCACCGGGCTCCACAGCAGTTAGTTCTTTCTTATCAAACGCTGAGTCAATCGCCTGCGCTATCTCCATTTTCGATTTTCCTTCCAGCACCAGTTTGGTCTTTAGTAGGTAAATAGGTAAAAAAGTCCTTGCAGCTGATGGATTAAAACAAATAGGGGCACGGTCCTTAGGATTCCAGAATCCCGGATCATTCGTGGAAGTTCCCCATGAACGTTCCACTACACAAACAAATCCATTCGTTCCCTTTACAGCTATAGTGTAACCTGTTCTTCCCAGCACCATCACTTCGGCATTATTGGAAACAGACGGAGGAGCGGCACTTCGGGCAAGCGCGATTTCTTCATCTTTATCCTGCATGATGTACGCCTTAAGTGGAGCCATTTCCAAATAGGGCGTTTTCTCCTCGCGTGTTTGTGCAAGGCAAGTTGCTCCGGCTAAGAGAAATTGAATAAGTAAGGCTAAAATAATAATTTCGGCTTTGTTAGGTGTAAGTTCCATTTTAATCCCCGGTACCGTTTGATAAAGCTTCTTTGCGCGATTAAAATCTTTCGTCTGCATTTCTTTAGAAGAATTCCCTAGCATAAACCTATAAATTGCCTTTTTCATTTTAACCTCCAGGTATTTTTCATAATATTTTATACAAATGTATAGTCTAGTTAATTATCTAAATAGGTGCGGATGCGACATCCTTGGGGGGTAATAACGACAAAATGGTTTACATATATCTAAATCTTTAACGAACAACCTGTCTTGATGATAAAATTCATTTTCATACGTTGCGTAATTCATTCGCTTCAATGTTGGTTTAAGGGGTGTGTCTCTTTACTTAGTTTGGCATCATCCCGATTTTATCGGTGAAAGAATTTCTAGGTTATGAAGATTTTAACAGTACACAAATTATTTTATAGACTCGATAATCAAGTAGTGTTAAACGAATTAGCTGTCCAATTTATATGTCACTGTTTTATTTACAGATATTGGTTCTAAAAGCACCAAAGCGCCATAGAAAACCGCACTTGCAAAGGATGACATAATAGACACAAATTATATTGATCAGGCAAGGTGCTATGATGCAATTTTGAGGGCATGTTATGGCAAAAAATGGCTAGCAGGAATGTTTTGGTGGAAATGGCCGAGTTACCTAACTTATGGGGATAATTCTGATAGACATGCATATAATATAATAAAAAAGCCCGCGGAAGGAGTAGTGAAACAATGGTATTCGAAGAGATGAAATTAGGGATGGGATATATTTTCAATGACTGAAGATTTATCGAAACTCTCCTTTGCTTTTTTCCTACCCTACTTACCTTTATTTCTCCCCTCTTAATTGTTCAATTATTTCCTTAAAGCTTTCAAGTCCTGCTTCAAGGTTTTCTACTATTTCATTTGCTAAAACATCCGGGTCTGGCAGGTTGTCCATATCGCCAAGACTTTCATCCTTAAGCCAGAATATATCAAGATTTGTTTTATCTCTTGCCGTTATTTCATCATAAGTAAATTTCTTGAATCGTTCGGTTTCCTTTCTCTTAAATCTGTTTTGAGGATTAAAACATTTTATGAAATCTTTAAGATCTTCAAACTTCATCTGCTGGGTTTTTAATGTGAAGTGTATATTGGTTCTCAGATCATATATCCATACATCTTTTGTCCAGGAATTTTTGCTTGCCGGTTTGTTGTCAAAGAATATAACATTTGCTTTAACACCTTGCGCATAAAAAATCCCGGTGGGCAGTCGTAGTATTGTGTGAAGATCGGTGCTCTTTAATAATTTCTTTCTAACTGTCTCACCCGCACCGCCTTCAAAAAGGACATTATCCGGGACAACTACTCCAGCTTTGCCGTCCGGTTTTAACATTGAGCGGACATGTTGTACAAAATTTAACTGCTTGTTTGAAGTTGTCGTCCAGAAATCCTGTCGTTCATACGTTAGTGTTTCTTTGCCTTGAGTGCCGTCTTCATTTGTAATTGTAATGCTGCTCTTTTTTCCGAAAGGAGGGTTTGTTAAAACATAATCGAATTTTTCAGAAGGTGCTGCTAATAAACTGTCCGCTCTTTCTATAGGCGGTTCGCTGTTTAAGTCTCCGATTCCATGAAGATATAAATTCATCAAACAGAGACGGGCTGTGTTTGCTACTATTTCCCAGCCGCTGAAAGTTTTGAACTTAAGAAAATCTTTTTCTTCTTTATCTAATTTGTAATTCTCCTTATCCGAAATAAAATCGTAAGCTCTTAAGAAGAAGCCGCCAGTACCGCATGCAGGATCTGCAATTGTTTTCTTTGGTTCCGGTCTAATGCATTCTACCATTGCTTTAATTAAAGAACGGGGAGTAAAATACTGCCCGGCACCGGACTTTGTATCTTCTGCATTCTTTTCAAGAAGACCTTCGTAAATGTCGCCTTTAACATCCGCACCGAGGATTACCCAGTTTTCTTCGTCTATCATTTGGATCAGCTTATAAAGCTTTGCCGGGTCCTGTATTTTATTTTGAGCCTTGAAGAATATTTCCCCTATCATTCCTTTTTCTTTGCCAAGCTCATTTAGAATATTTATGTAATGCGCTTCAAGCTCTGCACCGCTTTTATTTTTTAAGCTTTCCCAGTTATATTTTATAGGAATGTTTATTTCTCTTTTATAAGGCGGTTTGGAATATTCATCTGCCATTTTTAGGAAGAGAAAATATGTAAGCTGCTCTACATAATCGCCATAGCTAACGCCGTCATCTCTAAGGGTGTTGCAGTAATTCCAAACACGCTGTACTATTGTTGCTGTTGTCATATGGTTGTGTTAATTCCTATTTAATTTTTGCCAATATTTCCATCATTGCTCTGCGGTTTTTATAAATTGTACGGAAATAAGTAATAATTGCATTTACCTTTTCTTCGCCGCCGGAAATTTTTTTCATCTTTTTAAGATACCCGGCAATTTCTTTATAGAAATTCCGCCCTGTATTCTTTGCTAGGTCTTTTACCCCCTCTTCATAAAATGTTAGAATTTTATCCGGATAATTGGAAATCAAATATTTTGCATACTCATCTACAAAATTAATATGCGATGCATTTATTTCAATCAGTTTCAAGAGACGCTCTATATAATTTTCTTCTATAAACAACTTCGCCAGAATATTTGCATCGCCGTAACTTCCTGTCCTATTCTTATTTTTAACTTTCTCAATGATGCTTTCGCTTACTTCATTCCATTCTTCCGACGAATAAGTAGACTTTAATTTCCTATAATATACCATTTCAAAAAAATGCTCAAAGAAGAGATTTTCAGCAATTTTTCTAAGTTCAACTATGTTATTGGTCTGATCGTAAATTGCAAGTAATTTCATTTTCCATTCCGACGAAGTACCGGGATGTTGTTTCTTTTCCGCAATTTTTATTCCTTCTAAACAGAGTTCAACAGCCTTAATAAAATCCTTATTTTTTATTTTCTCATCAACCAAAATCTTCATCAATTCGGAATATTGTTTATTAGCTTCAATTAACTCCCAGGCTTCTTCTTTTCTATTCCCGGAGGATAGAAAATCAAATTTTAATTTAAGAAGACTGCTTACTCCATATTCGGGGAATTGTTTGCCTTTTTCAACTTCAATTTGTTTATCGATCATTTTAAGAAATATATTCTCTTGCTCTTCGGTTGTAATCAATCCGGGTAAAATTATCAGGAAGCCCTCTTCAAAACCGTTATCGTGATATTTTTGCTTCGGATATTCATCTATGCAATATAGAAATAACTTGTCTTTTAATTCGGGTGGAGCTTTTTCAATAATTAAAGACAAAAGTTCAAATGCATAATCCAAAATATCCCGTGTTCCGCCGTCAGAATCATCCATGTGCCGGGCTATTAAAGGGACTTCTTCAATTACAGCTTTTACAATTACCAAACTTTCTACCCGGTTTTTCTTTTCAAGCTGCATCTTTGCCTTATTGAGCAGACCCATAAGATTTAGTGTTACCTGCTGTGCGGAGTGATAATCAACAAATCCATAGCGGTCTTCCGCGGTATGAATGATATTTTTTATCAGCGTTTTATATTTGCTTTCAGAATTCCCTTCGATATACTCTGCAAAATGAGATAGAAAAGAATTCTTCAAATTCCTGTTTCTCGATAATTGTGAACTTATAAATTCTTGAAGTTCTTCTTTCGAAGTTTTGTCATATATTGTATCAATATTATTTACTTTTTTCTTTTTAGCTTTTTTATCTTTCGCCGTTTTAATCACTGGCAATTCATTGTCTGTAATTGCATAAAGAACGGCTGCTACATGCTTGCATACTTCACCTTCAAAAGGGCAGTCGCAATCCCAATATTCAACTTCATCATTTTCAATTTCTATATTTACATTATAGTCTTCAGTTCCCGTCACTACCGCCGACCACATGCCAGGCTCATTTTCATTAAGAGAAACGACATGATTATTACTATAATAATTATTTCCTCTTTCAAGAATTTCAGGCGGAATATCTTGTTCAAAATCTTTAATTGTCATTACAAAAATCTTATTTAATCCTAATTATATTTTTTAGGAATATTTATTTCTCTTTTATATAGCAGTTTGGAATACTCGTCTGCCATTTTTAAGAAGAGAAGATATGTAAGCTGTTCTACATAATCGCCGTAGCTAACGCCGTCATCTCTAAGGGTGTTGCAGTAATTCCAAACGTGCTGTACTATTGTTACTGTTGTCATAATTTATCAAATAATTTTCTTGATTACACCAATTCCCCAAGTATATTAGGTAGCTTAAAAGATTGATAATATACTTGAAGGTTAAAATTCTCTCTTAAATAATTCATATATTTTCTTGTATAAATGTCAGCATCTTCATCAGAAATTATAATTAATCTTTCTGCTTTTTTTATCCCTGGCCAATATGCATACTCCATAACTTGACCGAGAGCGTTACGTATAGATTTTTTAGGATTATTTGTTTTGATCTCATAGTAATGCCAAGTTCCCAATTTAGTTTTTGCCTTTATATCAACACGATTTCTCTCTATCAGAACTTTTTCATAGTTATCATTTTGTCTTAATAACTTAACTAGATTATTTTGCATTTTACTGTGAACCGGATCAAACGATGTACCTTTAGATCCCTTTCTTTTTATTTTTAATACTGATTTATAATTCCCAAGATTTAAATCATCATTTTCCTCTGTTTTAGAAATTAATTTCTCATCGATAAAGTCTAATAATTTATATCGGTATGTTGAAATTAGATTATCAGGCATTTGATTTAATTCTTCAAATATCCTAATATTTGCGGGATTAAATTTTATATTAAAGAAGTGTCGAGGATCCTGTTCTAGAAATCTTTTACTGTTACCCTTGACGTATTCTGTTTCTTTAACCATATCCGCAATCCATTTTCTCTTTCTATAAATATTATAAGCATAAGTTGATTCTTCCTTTGATATGCAAATCGCATTTTTAATAATTCCAGCAAAATATCGTTTCCCTTGGATATCATTTTTAATTAGAGCTATATCATAAATTTTATCAACATGTTCATCTGAAACTAGCCCTAATGGTTGTAAAAATGAGTAGTGATAACCATTTATCACTCTGCTCTTAACATTTAACCATTCTTCAAAACCAAATCCATTAATTCCTTCAAAACTGTCATCCGAAGAAATTTTGCCATTGCTTCCACTTGGACTTTTATACTCATTATCATTCCAACAGATTCTTGATATTTTATTAGATTCAGATTTACCATTTTTACTTAAGGGCACTTCTAAAAACTAAATAAAATAAAGTAGAAGTCAAAGAAATATTGTTATATTAATAAACCCAATAACAATAAAGAAGATGAGTATCCAAGCAATGAAAAAGCATACACAACACGGATTTTTT
>JAJYDC010000075.1 GCA_021777835.1 Bacteroidota bacterium
ATGGTTCAGTTGATTTAGCCGGCTACAGATTTGTTGATTTAATACTCGGAGAGCAAAGGTCGACGCATTGGGAAAGAGCGAAGGAGGACTCGCTGAAGGGAGTAAGGTTTAAGGCATTCCCGGAAAAACTACAGCAGGCAATTAGGGGATATTGTAATTCGGGAGGGAATTTATTTATATCCGGCAGTTATGTTGCCAGTGATATATTTAACCAAGGGACAGCCGACAGCACAGATATAAATTTTGCTGAAAAGATATTACATTATACATTCGGTACGGGGCATGCGGCTAGGACGGGTGAGGTTTTCTCGGCAGATCAATTATTTATGAAGAAGTTTAGTGGTTTTAGTTTTAATACTAAGTTTAACGACAAGATATATGCTGTAACGGCACCGGATGAAGTTGAGCCTGTAAACGGATCTAAGACAATCTTAAGATACAGGGAGAACCAGTTCAGTGCAGGAACGGCATACAAAGGGAAATACGGTGCTATTGTTTTCGGCTTCCCTTTTGAGACTATTGCTAATCAGAATGTCAGAGATGACGTTATGAATAAAATATTAAAGTATTTTGGTTTGTAGAATAATACAGAGAAAGAAGGATTTAATACATCCCTTTTTTTGATTGAATAATTATATAGAGACTACTCAAATATAATTTCTGAACGAGTAAAGTATTCATTCTCAGATTGCTGTATAATTTTTTAAAGTGGGATTATTAAATATTTATTTTAAGGATTTTTATGTCATATCGCAGAAATATTGTTTTGAGTTTTATTCTAGTTTGCTCGTTATTGGTTAAAGCGCAAACAATACAAAATGTTCCTTCAACAGAGCAACTTGTAAACGGTTTTTCCTTTGCCGCTAAGGCATATAATATCCCTTTAGATTTATTGAAAGCAATTTCTTACACCGAAACAAGATATTCAAATATTGTAGAATCAGCTAATGATGCGGGGATATATCCTATAACATACGGTATAATGGGATTAAGGAATGATAAAAGGATGGGGCATTCATTACTTGAAGGAGCAAAATTAATTAACCAAGACCCGGCAATCGTTGCCATTAATCCTAGTTTAAATATAGAGGCAGCGGCAGCGTTTTTATCATCAATAGCAGACAGCTTAAAAATCGATAGATCAAACTTGAATAATTGGAGACCGGTAATTGAAGAATATTCCGGAATACCTCAAAAAGACATTCGACCATTTTTTACATTTGATGTTTTCAAAGTCCTTTACGACGGAACAAATTTAAAGGGAATAACTATTACAAGTAGGCCTGAAATTAAGATGAGCCAATTCAGCGAAGAAGTAAATCCGAAAATAAGATCTAAGAATATTCAATCGATAGATTCTACTAATTTGGCAGATTATCCTCCTGCATGGTGGTACCCAAGTCCGAATTATACACCTAATGCGATCAACCCGCTATTCCTGGTAGTACACGATACAGAATGCAATTTTGCAGTAGCGCTATCTACATTAACAGACCCTGATAACAATAATAATCCGGTCAGCTCGCATTATTTAATAAGAAGCTCAGACGGATATATGATACAATTGGTAAGAGAGCACGACAGAGCCTGGCACGTAGGATGTTGGAATCCATACATGATAGGAGTTGAGCACGAAGGATACGTCAACCAGCCTCAATATTTTACTGACACAATGTACAAATCCTCAGCTGGATTATACCGCCATTTAATAGAAACATGGGGAGTACCTTTAGACAGCGAACACGTAATAGGGCACGATGAACATTTGTACCCCTGGTGGAGAACTTATATAAATCAGAATTATCCATATATAGACCCTACATGCAACACACATACTGACCCCGGTCAATATTGGAACTGGACGAAATTTTTTAGTTTGATCAGAAGCGATGCAACAACTCCATACATTGCCAGCTATTCCCCCTCAATAGAAAAAGATAGTGTTTGGTCAAATGCATCTGTAGTTATAAACTTCGGTATAGCAATGGATCAAGCTTCTACTCAAACTGCATTTTCAATTTCTCCACAAGTAGCCGGTAAGTTCACATGGCAAAATTATAGTCATACACTTGTTTTCACTCCTACTGCATTACTTTCACCTTCTGCAACTTACTCAGTTACAATAAGTAAAAACGCAAATAGCATACTGGGAGTTCCATTACAAAGCGCACTTAATTATAATTTCAGTACTAAGCAGTCTGCTCCTTTAGACCTAGTGAATACATACCCGGCGAATAATACATCAGACGTAAGCACATCATTAAAATTTATAATTAGATTTAACATCCCAATAATATATGGTTCTTTAGGCGGAAGAGTAGTAATTCAAGATTCAACAGGCAACACCTTAACAATAAGGAACCCATCATACAGCATAGTAAATAATGAAGGAGTCCTCACATTCTATCCATACAGCGCCTTATCAGAGAGCTCCAAATTTAAGGTAACACTTAAGGCAGGCATACAAAGTGTCACCGGAGAGCATCTTAATGCCGACACTGTAATATACTTTAGTACAGGTAAATCGACGTTTGTTAAAGGGACTGAAATAGAAGACTTTGAGTTGGCTAACAGCTGGCATGATCCAAGTTACAGTGCAAGCACAAAAAACGTTGATACAAGTAAATCTAAGTTTAGCATTGTATACGGCACACAAGAAGACGGAACGCACTCCGGCAAAATTACTTATGTATTTAATGATACGGCAAAGGGACTATGCAGAGTATATGACGGCGCAAAACCGGATATCTATTCAAAGACAAACAATATGTTCGGGATGTGGGTTTTCGGAGATGCAAGCGACAATTTTCTTGAGTATTGGTTTTACACAAACACAAACCAAGACGTTCCAGTAAGAGTAGATACATTGAATTGGACAGGATGGAAGTTTGTTGAAATCCCAGTAAATAATATCAGCGCAGGAGATCTTTTATTCAATAGCGTAGTAATCGTACAAAACCCTTCGGGATATGACAGCGGAGCAGTGTTCATTGACGGCCTTCAGTATAGATATTCGGCTGTAGTTAATAACGCTTCAAAATTACCCACTGAATATTCTCTTGAGCAGAATTATCCAAATCCATTTAATCCGACTACGATAATAAGATATTCTATCCCGGAAGTATCGAAGCAGAACGTTCACGTTCAATTAGACATATATGATGTTTTAGGCAATCACGTTTCACAGCTGGTGAATAAAGATCAGAAAGCTGGTATTTATGAAGTTAAATTTAACGGGATTAATTTGCCAAGCGGAATCTACTTTTACAGGATTCACGCGGGAAGTTTTACAAATACTAAGAAGTTAATTTTGTTAAAATGAAATCACATAAGATAAGACTGACAGGGATTTTAATTCCTCTAGTCGTAATGATATTTATTTCTGGCTGTGCCTCAGAACATATTTTGCCTAAGGAAGAAACCGGGAGAGTAAAATTAAGCAAACAGGAAATAGTCGCTTCATTTAAGAGACTAATTGAGAAAAGGGATTTTAGATTCGAAATACCGAAGGGTACAAAGTTGGAGGAAGTTTCCATAGACTCTTTGAATAAGATTATTACAATAGATTTAACACGTCCGTTTTCATATATAGCATTCAGAGAAGGAAACGTAAAAGAAATTTATTCAGAAATAAAGAGTTACTTCGGACAGGATTTTAGTGAATACAAATATTCTATTCGGTCATTAGGAATACCCATAGAAGATTTTATCCCAAATTATTTCCGTAAAGATTCTTCATTATTTGATAATAGCAGGATTCCAAAAGTATCAAAAAGACCTTTGCCTGTTGTAGAGAACACTAGTAAGCAAATTATCCCAACTAATGGGTTATATGACCGGAATATTGTAATAGCCCCAAGCCACGGATGGTATTACAGTACAAAGGAAGACAGCTGGGAATGGCAGCGACCCAGACTTTTCCAATCGGTAGAGGATTTACTTCCCACCTCATTCTGCATTCCATATTTGATTCCGATGTTAGAGAACGCGGGTGCGGTTGTTTTTGATCCGAGAGAACGAGATATTCAAAAGGAATCAGTTATAGTTGATAATGACAGCAAGTCTGATATAAAGGGAAATAGATATTTCGAACAGGCTGATAATCCGCAATCAGAATGGAAAAACGGAAATGGGGCAGGATTTTCAGAGGGCACACTTCCCTACCCTACTGATTATAATCCTTTTGATAAAGGAACTACTAGAGAAACAAATTCCGACTCAATTGCATCGGCTTCTATAAGTTGGATACCTGATATACCGGCGTCTGGAAATTATGCAGTTTATATTTCTTACAAAGCATCATCAAATAATATAACTGATGCAAGTTATACGGTATTCCATTGCGGAATCAAGACTAATTATAAAGTCAATCAACAGATAGGCGGAAGCACCTGGATTTATCTAGGTGATTTCAAATTTGAAAAAGGTTATCATCCTAAAGAAGACAAGGTAGTATTAACTAATAAAAGCAGTGAACCGAATAGAATTGTATCAAGTGATGCTGTGCGTTTCGGCGGTGGGATAGGAGTTGTTGAACGAGGCGGGGCTACAAGCGGATTACCAAGATATGCAGAAGGCAGTAGATATAATCTTCAATTTTCAGGAATTCCGGAAACACTATACGATTTTAATCATGCACAAGATGATTATAACGATGATAAGCAGGACCGCAGCAAATATGTAAATTATCTTAACGGAAGCTCACCAAATGACGTAAACAGTAAAGGACTTGGCATTCCAATCGACATATCATTGGCATTTCATACAGATGCAGGAATCACGCATAACAATACGACGATAGGCACGTTGGCTTTATATGGTATAAAAGGTGAGGACGGAAAGTCTGTTTTTCCAAATGGGGTATCAAGATTAGAAAGCAGAGACCTGGCGGATTTGTTACAAACTCAAATTACAGACGACATTCGTAACAAATATGATCCTGCATGGAGCAGAAGACAACTAATGGATGAACAGCCATCTAATGATGTTTATCCACAGCAATACAGCGAAGTCTATAGGCCCAATGTACCATCAGTATTGATAGAGCTATTATCGCATCAGAATTTCACAGACATGAAGTTTGGACATGATCCACAGTTTCGTTTTGATGTAGCGAGAGCTATGTACAAAGGAATGCTTAGGTTCATAGCCACAGAGAATCATTATAAATATGTTGTAGAGCCATTACCGGTAAATCATTTTATGAGTTCAATGGACAGTGCCGGTGATGTAACGTTAAAATGGCAGGCAACAGAAGACCCGCTTGAAGCGACAGCTAAACCGGATAGATATATTGTTTACACCAGAGCAAATGACGGGAGCTTTGATAATGGAGTGCTTGTTAATAATCAGAGCTATGAAATTAAGAAAATAAAGCCAGGGATAATATACAGCTACAAAGTAACGGCAGTAAATAACGGTGGAGAGAGCTTTCCCTCGGAGATACTTTCGGTCTGCAGAATGGATAGCCATAAGAAGCCTGTATTGATAGTCAATGGATTCTATAGAGTAGCCGGGCCGGCATACGTGCAGAGTGCAAAGTTCACGGGGTTCTTAAATGAAAAGGATC
>JAJYDC010000076.1 GCA_021777835.1 Bacteroidota bacterium
GCCGCTTAGCATCATTCTTGCGATCATACATCTTACTTTTTCTCCTCCTGAGAGTACATTTGCTTTCTTTAGTGATTCATCGCCTGAGAATAGCATTCTTCCTAAGAATCCTCTAATAAATGTTTCATCTTTTTCTTTTGAATATTGTCTAAGCCAATCGATCAAGTTTAGATCAACATTAAAGTAAGATGAATTTTCCTTTGGAAAGTATGAAGAAGCCGTTGTTACGCCCCATTCGCATGCTCCATTATCGGGTTTTATTTCTTCCATTAGAATTTTAAATAATGTTGTTTTGGAATGATCATGGGATCCGACAAAAGCAATTTTGTCACCAGGCTCTACTTTGAATGAAAGATCCTTCAGTACCTCTTCCCCTTCAAGGGATTTGGTAATGTTTTTAATTTCTACAACATTATCGCCAGGAAGTCTATCAGGCTTAAAATTAATATATGGCATTTTTCTAGAGGAGGGCTTTATCTCATCTAAAGTTAGTTTTTCAAGGAGTTTCTTTCTAGAAGTTGCTTGTTTGGATTTAGACGCATTTGCACTAAACCTTGCAATAAATTCCTGCAGCTCTTTCATTTTAAGTTCAGTCTTTTTATTGGCATCTTTTGCTTGCTGAGATGCAAGTTGACTTGACTCGAGCCAGAAGTCATAATTGCCCGTGAAGATTGTTATTTTGCCATAATCTATATCTGCGATATGAGTACAAACGTTATTAAGGAAGTGTCTATCGTGAGAAACAACAATAACGGTATTTTTGAAGTTGATTAAGAATTCCTCAAGCCAATTGATTGAGTGAATATCAAGATGGTTAGTAGGTTCATCCAATAAGAGGATATCAGGATTACCGAAGAGAGCTTGAGCAAGCAGCACTTTTACTTTTTCATTACCGGTAAGTTCAGCCATTTTTTTAGTATGGAGTTCATTTTTGATACCTAGGTTAACAAGGAGAGAGGCAGCTTCGGCTTCTGCTTCCCAGCCATTGAGTTCGGCAAATTCGCCCTCAAGTTCAGAGGCTAATATACCGTCTTCATCCGAGAAATCCGGCTTCAGATATAGAGCATCTTTTTCTTCCATTATTTGAAATAATTTTTTATGCCCTGCAACTACGGTCTTTAATACTTCAAGTTCGTCAAATTCAAACTGATTTTGTTTCAGTACAGCAAGTCTTTGCCCGGGAGTAATAATCACATCGCCGGAAGCCGGGTCAATTTCATTTGCTAGAATTTTTAGAAAGGTAGATTTTCCGGCGCCATTGGCTCCGATAATTCCATAGCAGTTCCCCGGGGTAAATTTAATATTGACTTCTTCAAAAAGAACGCGTTTACCATATCTTAGACTAATATTGCTTGTACTGAGCATAAACGAATAATTTCCTTTGCATTATAAATTATAAAAGAGAGCCACAAATATAAGAATAAATTAGCGATTTCTTTGGGTTTTGGGACATAGTATTATAATGTTGATTTATTACACATTTTAACAGAATGTGTAATATTTGCTTAATTCTTGCCGCAAATCATAAATCTCAACCAGCTATTGTAAAACATACAGGCTATGTTAAAAATTAGCTATATTTGCATAGGAAAAAGGATTTTCCTAACCATTCAGCTTAACCTTGATTGGCGAGGAATCAATCTTTATATTTAGATAAAATATTTTACAGAAAATCTGCATAGATATTAAAAATTAAACAGGTGATACTATGGAAGGAAACTTTTCAGATAGATTACAGGATGTAATTAGACTTAGCCGAGAAGAAGCTTTGCGACTGGGTCATGATTACATAGGGACAGAGCATCTATTATTGGGAATAATTCGAGAAGGACAAGGTGTTGCCGACAGAATTCTTAGGAATCTTGATTGCGATTTAATGAAACTTAAGAAAGCTATTGAAGATACAGTACGTACTTCAGGCGGAACATTAACAATTGGGAATATTCCGTTAACGAAGCAGGCAGAAAAAGTATTAAAGATTACACAGATTGAGTCAAAAATATACAAAGCAGATGTTATAGGCACAGAGCATCTTCTACTATCGCTTTTGAGAGATGAAGACAACATTGCCACACAAATACTGCATCAATTCAATGTAACATATGATGCTGCACGATCCGAGTTGAATTCAATGTTAACGAATAAGAATCCAAAAGATGCCGGCGCAACCGTACCTCCTCCGGATAAGAAAATTGAGCGTACAAAAACCCCAGTACTTGATAATTTCGGAAGGGACTTAACCAAGCTCGGTAATGAAGATAAGCTTGACCCGGTTGTAGGAAGAGAAAAAGAAATTGAGAGAGTAGCTCAAATATTAAGCAGGAGAAAAAAGAATAACCCTGTTTTAATCGGAGAGCCAGGAGTTGGAAAAACAGCAATAGCTGAAGGCTTAGCATTAAGGATTATTCAGAGAAAAGTCCCAAGAATTTTGCAGGATAAGAGGGTAGTAACTTTAGATTTAGCAGGATTGGTAGCCGGAACAAAATACCGTGGTCAATTTGAAGAAAGAATGAAAGCCTTGATGAACGAGCTTGAGAAGGCTAAGGAAGTAATTCTTTTTATAGACGAGCTTCATACAATAGTAGGAGCAGGCGGAGCATCCGGGTCACTTGATGCTTCGAATATGTTCAAACCAGCTTTGGCTAGAGGAGATATCCAATGTATAGGCGCAACAACACTTGATGAATATAGGAAATACATTGAAACAGACGGAGCATTAGACAGAAGATTTCAAAAGGTTATGGTCGAACCGCCTAGCTATGATGAGACTATTCAAATATTGGACAACATTAAGTTCAAATACGAAGAACATCATCATGTAAAGTATTCGAAACAAGCTATAGACGCTGCAGTTAAGCTTAGCAATCGATATATAACAGACAGACATCTTCCGGATAAAGCAATAGATGTAATAGATGAAGCAGGATCACGTGTACACATGGGTAACTTTGAAGTACCACAAGATATTTTGAATCTTGAAGAAGATATTGAAAAAGTAAGACAAGAAAAAGCCTCAGTGGTGAAAAAGCAGGATTATGAAGAAGCTGCACGATTAAGGGACAAAGAAAGAAACCTTCAATCAGATCTAGAAATTGCTAAGAGAGAGTGGGAAACAAAGACAAAAGACATTATACATGACGTAAGTGAGGAAGACATAGCTACTGTAGTTGCAATGATGACGGGAATACCTGTAAACCGGGTAGCTCAGACCGAATCAGAAAAGCTATTAAAGATGGAAGATTCACTCAAAGAAAGAATAGTTGGTCAGGACGAAGCTGTTTCCAAATTAACAAAGGCAATTAGAAGGACAAGGGCAGGGTTAAAAAGAGCTAACCGACCCATCGGAAGTTTTATTTTCCTAGGTCCGACAGGTGTAGGTAAAACGGAACTGTGCAAGGTACTGGCACATTATTTATTTGACTCGGATAATGCCTTAATAAGAATAGACATGAGCGAGTACATGGAAAAGTTTTCACTTTCGCGCCTTGTAGGCGCGCCTCCGGGATATGTCGGTTATGAAGAAGGAGGACAGTTAACAGAAAAAGTACGTCGAAGACCTTATTCTGTGGTATTATTTGATGAAATAGAAAAAGCACATCCGGATATTTTCAGCATTTTATTACAAGTACTTGACGACGGAGTTCTTACAGATAGTCTTGGTCGGAAAGTAGATTTTAGAAATGCAATTATCATAATGACGACGAACATAGGCGCGCGTGATATAAAAAACATAGGTTCGTTCGGCTTCGGCGGTGAAAACGAATCAGATAGGTACTCCAGCCTTAAGAATACAGTAGAAGATGCGATGAGAAAGTTATTCAATCCGGAATTCTTAAATCGCATTGATGAGACAATAGTATTTAGAAATTTAGAAAAAACAGATATACTAAAAATTATTGACATTGAGCTTAAGGACCTTTATTACAACATGAGAGAAAATAAGCTGGAATTAGAATTAGATGATACTGCAAAGAGTTTTCTTGTAGATAAAGGTTTTGATCAGAAATATGGCGCTAGACCGTTGCGGAGAGCAATTCAGAAGTATGTGGAAGATCCAATTGCGGAGGAAATACTGCGCGGTTCATTCAAAGAAGGTTCAAAGATAGTAGCTAAACATTTTGAGAACACGGATGAGGTGGTATTTATAGAAGACGACAGTGCTTTAAACTCTCCTCATGAGGAAAAAGAAAAAAGCGATACTACAGAATCATAACTCTTGGAAGATTTGTGAGACAATAAACAAAAAAGCGTATTAAATTTACTTGATACGCTTTTTTTTCGTTAAACGTTCACTCAAGGAGGAATAATGGAAAAGCTTACCGTGGTAGAAATTAATGAAAACTTAAAATCTTTGCCGGGTTGGAATTATTCTGAGAGCAAAATTGAAAAGGAGTATAAGGTGAAAGATTTTGTAGGTGCACTGAATTTTGTGAATAAGATCGGGGCAGAAGCAGAGAAGATGGATCATCATCCTGATATACTAATTCACTCCTGGAATAAAGTAAAGATTTTTTTATCAACACATAGTGCAGGAGGAGTAACAGCCAATGATTTTAATCTTGCAAATAAAATTGAGAAAATTGCTTAATGACGAATAGGCTTGAAGCACTATTGAATTTATTAAGTAAAAGCCCAAAAGATTCATTTATACAATACGGGATTGCTCTCGAGTATGTTGCCAAGAAGGATAATGTTAATGCTGAGAAATATTTTCAAGCATTATTAGAATCAGATCCGAATTATGTGCCTGCATACATGCAATATGCTATACTCAAATCAAATCTGAATGAAATTGAAGCAGCGAAACAATTATTTAGTAAAGGAATTATCAAAGCAAGAGAAGCGGGCGATAAACGCACTGCTTCAGAGATGGAGGAATTTTTAGATGAACTATAGCGACGAAGAGATCTTAGAAATATTTAAAAAAACAGAAGCATTACTGGAAGGGCACTTCTTACTAACATCAGGACGGCACAGTAATGTTTATTTTCAATGCGCAAAAGTATTGCAGTATCCAAAATACAATGAATTATTAAGCTCAATTATAGCAAGTCATTTTAAGACATTCGAAATTGATACAGTAATTGCGCCGGCAATAGGCGGAATAGTAGTCGGGCAAGAAGTTGCAAGGCAGTTAAATAAGAAGTTTATCTTTGCAGAGCGTGAGGACAAAGCTTTAACACTTCGAAGAGGATTTTCTATTAAAGAAGGCGAGAAAGTTTTAGTATGCGAAGATGTTGTAACTACGGGAGGTTCTGTTTTTGAAGTCATCGACATAGTAAAAAGTCATAACGCTATTGTACAGGGAGTAGGGTTCATCGTTGATCGCAGCAACGGGAAAGTAAACTTCGGATTTCCACAAATGAGTACAATGAAAATTGACGCAATATCATTTCCGGCAGAGGGATGTGAGTTGTGCAAAAAGGGACTTCAATTAGTCAAACCGGGATCAAAGA
>JAJYDC010000036.1 GCA_021777835.1 Bacteroidota bacterium
AAAAGTGGACTATGCCTATTAGAAATTGGGCAATTGTTCTTTCTAATTTTTCTATTATTTTTGATGAAAGGCTAGAGCCTTTCTTATGATACTAAATTGCCGTTTACACAAATTATTTTACAGTCTCACTTTAAATTCTATTTTCCTCTATTATATCTATTTTGCATCTGACTTCTTCTTTCAGCAAGCATTCTTTCATATTTTACAAGCTGGTCAGCGGTTAATATTTTTTCGATATCATTGTTAGCATCCTTCATAATTTGCATCATTGCTTCGCGTCTTTCAGAGCCGGTAAGGTCTAAATTTCTTCCCTTATCCATTGCGTTTGTAAGGATAGAATCAATTGCTACTGTCTGGGTATCAGATAGAGCAAGACTATCTTTCAATTGAGCTACACGGTCTTTAATTGAGAAGCGGTGTTGAGCGTTAGCGCCAACAATAAATGTTAGAGCGATTATGATTGAAAAAATAAGACTTTTCATGTTTTGTGCCTAAATTGTTATTAAAACTTCATTTATTTCATTTATCAATTAGCTATTTGACAATGAAAGCATAAAGAAAGTTTAATTTAAAATAAGAAAGGTGGAAGAGAGTCTTCCACCTTCAAAATAACCAAGAATAATTTTAACTTATATTCTTAGTACATTCCGTCCATACCGCCGCCGCCTGGCATAGGAGGCATTGGAGATTCTTTTTCTTTCTTTTCGTAAACTACAGCTTCTGTGGTTAACAAAAGTGCAGCAACTGAAGCAGCATTTTCTAATGCGGTTCTAGTTACTTTAGTAGGGTCAATGACGCCTGCTTTAATAAGATTCTCATAAACCTCAGTAGCAGCATTGAAACCATAGTCATCCTTGCCTTCTTTAACTTTTTGAAGGACAACAGAGCCCTCAAGACCTGAATTATTTACAATTTGTCTTAATGGTTCTTCAAGAGCTTTCTGAATAATTTTAACACCAGTTGTTTGATCAGGATTGATACCTGTTACTTTATCAAGAACTGAGATAGCTCTTACAAATGCAACTCCGCCGCCAGCAACAATACCTTCTTCAACAGCTGCTCTTGTAGCATGTAAAGCATCTTCAACGCGGGCTTTCTTTTCTTTCATTTCGACTTCGGTTGAAGCTCCGATTTTCAGAACTGCAACACCGCCGGAAAGTTTTGCAAGTCTTTCCTGAAGTTTTTCCTTATCATAATCTGAAGTTGTTTTTTCAATTTGAGCTTTAATTTCATTAATTCTCTTTTTAATATCATCAGTTTTTCCAGCTCCTTCAACAATAGTTGTATTATCCTTGTCGATATTAACTTTCTTAGCTGTCCCAAGATATGAAACAGTAGCGTTTTCTAATTTGAATCCGCGTTCTTCAGAAATTACTGTACCGCCAGTTAATACTGCTATATCTTCCAGCATAGCTTTTCTTCTATCGCCGAATCCAGGAGCTTTAACAGCGGCTACTCTTAAAGTTCCGCGAATTTTATTTACGACTAAAGTAGCTAAAGCTTCGCCTTCCAAATCTTCAGCAATAATCAATAATGATTTACCCTGTTGAGCAACTTTCTCAAGTACAGGTAGTAAGTCTTTCATAGCAGAGATTTTTTTGTCATGAATTAAGATGAAAGGATCTTCAAGGTTAGCTTCCATTGTCTCAGTGTTAGTAACAAAGTAAGGAGATAAATAACCGCGGTCAAATTGCATACCTTCAACAACATCAAGACCGGTCTCAGTACCTTTAGCTTCTTCAACAGTTATAACTCCGTCTTTACCGACTTTTTCCATAGCATCTGCTATTAAATCGCCGATAGACTTATCGTTATTAGCAGAAATCGCACCAACTTGAGCTATTTCGTTTCTACCTTCAACTTCTTTGCTTGCTTTTTTAAGATACGCAACCACTTTACCAACAGCTAAGTCAATTCCTCTTTTGAGATCCATTGGGTTAGCGCCGGCAGTAACGTTCTTTAATCCTTCTCTATAGATTGCTTGAGCTAAAACTGTAGCAGTTGTTGTACCGTCACCGGCAACATCACTTGTCTTAGATGCAACTTCGCGAACCATTTGAGCGCCCATATTTTCGACCGGATCTTCCAGTTCGATTTCTTTAGCAACAGAAACACCGTCTTTTGTAACGGTTGAAGCGCCGAATTTCTTTTCAAGAATAACATTGCGTCCTTTTGGACCTAGAGTAACTTTAACGGCATTTGCTAATTTATCAACACCGCTTTTAAGTTTCGCACGAGCCTCGGCATCATATTCAATTAATTTTGAAGCCATTTTTCTATCCTCCGATTTAGTTTTTCAAATTTTCTATTAACCAATAATTGCGAAGATGTCGCTTTCGCGCATAATTAAGTATTCTTCGCCTTCCACTGTAACTTCTGTACCGCTATATTTGCCGTACAAAACTTTGTCTCCGATTTTTACTTCGGGTTTTACTTGCTTTCCATCGTCTGAAACCTTACCAGGTCCAATTGCTACAACAGTTCCTTCAATCGGCTTTTCTTTAGCCGTATCAGGTAAAATTATACCGCCTTTAGTGGTTTCTTCTGCCTCACTTGGCTTTATTATTACCCTGTCAGCCAATGGTTTTAAGTTGATTTTTGCCATTTTTTAATCTCCAAATTGTTTTATGATTAACTTTTAATTATTTATCTGTAGTACTACAGATTAGCACTCTCGAATTGCGAGTGCTAATATAGCATAAGATTAAAAACTTGTCAAGACTCTTTTAAGCTATTAACACAAAGGAATTTATAAACGGGCCAATAGATGGCGTTTTGTGCTTAAAAGCACCGTTATATTTACAAGATATTGCGATTATTGAATGTTATATTTATGTTAACAAGAAAATTTCGGAGAGCAACGCTTATAATAATTTGTTAAAAGTCTTTTCTGATCGCTTATATGCAATGAGAATACTTTTAACAATTTATTATTACGTTGCTATTTTTATTTTAAATTAAAAGGCTGGTAAAATGGTTCATTCATCCGGATTCTCTATTCCCAAATTCAATTATATAAAAAGTCCCTTCTTTATTTCAAATTCTTCTACAACACTCAGCAGTTTTACTTTTATGTTCCTTTTAGTAGCAGCACTTACTCCGTATGTCTCTTCACAGGCACAGGGAAAATCCCTTAATATTGATTCGCACGAAAGTTTAGCATTTGCTCAAAGTAATTATAGAGTTGCCGATACTACAGAATCTTCTGCGGATACACTTTCTGATTTTTTGCCTCCGCCTGTTGAGCCCAAGTTATTGCCTGATAATATTAGCTTCGGTGAGAAGTTCCTTTGGGGCAAAAATGGATTCGTGAGGAATATTGGTCTTGTACCGGCGCTAAGTCCTGAAGAAAGGATGAGAGAACTTCATATACGTAGAACGATGTTAATTGCACATCAAATTAGCGGGTTTACTACACTGGCTTTAATGTGGACTGCTGCTTACTTCGGGCAGCGTACAATAGATGACCCTAGGAATAGGAGTTTAGGAAATACTCATCAAGCATTTGTTGATGCTACTATTGCTACATACTCATTAACAGGGTTATTAGCAATTTTATCTCCGCCACCTCTAATTAGGCGAGATGAGGGAAGTACAACTTCACTTCATAAAACACTTGCATGGGTGCACTTCATCGGTATGATTATAACTCCCATACTAGGTGGGATGATTAGGAATCATAGAGTATTTAATATGGATAAAGCTCACTTTCATCAAGTTGCTGGATATATAACGACCGCCGCTTTGACGGCTTCAATGCTTGTAATAACATTTTAATTTAAGGAAATATATGAAAACGAAATCAATTATCTTCTTGCTTTTTCTTCTTGTGCCAGCGTCCTTTATGTCTGCTCAGATAAAACGTCTTGAAGCGGTCAAGCAGGAATCATTCATAACATATAAAATTACACATCCTCTGCATGAAATTGAATCTACAAGTAAAATGGCTTTATGTTTAGTTGATGCAGATTTGAAATCAAAAGTAATTGACAAGGTTCTAGTGCAAGTTGCAGTGACTTCATTTAACAGCGGCAATTCTAATCGTGATTCGCATGCAATGGAAGTAGTAGAAGCACTTCTTTATCCAGACGCAAGATTTATCAGCACATCCGTTACTCAAAAAGGAGATAGTGTTCAAGCCTGGGGTAATCTAACATTCCATGGAATTACTAAGCCAGTATATATGACAGCTGTTGATCAATGGACAAATAGCAATCTTACAATTACCGGGGGATTTAATATCAGCCTTACGGCATTCAAGGTTAAACGTCCGTCATTATTTATGATACCTGTAAGCGATAAATTAGTTTTCACTTTCAAGCAGGTATTCAATTTACCTCAGTAGGACGAATTTGAAACTTGAGCGAAATATTGTGCCTATTTCCATTTACTGAATAGACTGAGAGTATGCCGGTTTTTAAATTGTTTAATTCACGATTCTATTAGTAAATTAATCATTCCTCGACTAAAGTTTGTGCGGATCTGCGGTTAAGTTTACGCTAATATTATTTTTTATATTGCAATCCAAAATACTTTAGTTATCACGCTTACTTTAGTTTTGCCTTCCTCAAAAGCAAAGAATTTGATACTACACTAACTGAACTAAATGCCATTGCCGCAGCCGCATATATAGGGTTTAACAACCCAACGGCAGCAATAGGGATACCCACCATATTATAAATAAATGCCCAAAATAAATTCTGTTTTATCGTTCTGATAGTTTTACGAGATAATTTTATGGCATGTACGACACCCATTAAGTCCCCGGTAATTAAAGTAATATCAGAGGCTTCGATGGCTATGTCAGTGCCAGTACCGATAGCAATACCAACATCTGCTTGAGCAAGTGCGGGTGAGTCATTTATTCCATCTCCGACCATTACAACAATTTTTCCTTCTTGCTGAATTTTTTTAATATGATTTGCTTTATCCTGGGGTAAAACTCCTGCAATTACTTTTGTAACCCCTGCTTCTTTAGCAATTGCATTTGCAGTTCTTTCATTATCGCCTGTAATCATGATAACTTCGATAGACATATTCTTTAGTTTTTCAATTGCTTCTTTAGATGTCGATTGAATTGTATCAGCTACAGCGATGACTCCGTATAATTCTTTATCTATCCAAATAAATATTGGAGTTTTACCTTCCTGAGATAATCTGTTTGATACTTCCTCGGCTTCGTCATTTTTTGCAGCAGGAACTCCGCCACTGGAAAATGTTTTTTGTATCATTAATAAATTTCCTATTGCAACAGAATGACCATCGACTATGCCGGTCAACCCATATCCTGTAAGCGAATTAAATTCTTCTACATTATCTAAAGATATATTCTTCTTTTTAGCAAAATCAACAATCGCTTTTCCCAGAGGGTGTTCGGATTTATTTTCCATTGATGCAGTAATGCGAATAAGATTTTCTTCAAAGACGGTATCTTGCTTGTTGTCTGATTTAGTGTGTTCTAATTTGGAATCCTTAACGATTATTACGTCTGTAACCGAGGGTTTACCGGTAGTTATAGTACCTGTTTTATCAAGAACCACTGTATTTATTTTGTGTGCCCGTTCCAAGCTTTCAGCATTCTTAATTAAGATTCCGTTGGATGCTCCGAGACCGGTGCCAACCATAATTGCCGTCGGTGTGGCTAATCCTAAAGCGCACGGGCATGCAATAACAAGTACAGCAATAAAATTTATCATTGCTGAAGTATAACTCACTCCGCCAACAAATAGCCATAATAGGAATGTTAACACTGCAATACTTATTACAACCGGGACAAAGATTGAAGCAATTTTATCAGCCAGACTTTGAATTGGAGCTTTAGAGCCCTGCGCCTGCTCAACCATTTTTATTATCTGGGCAATCAAAGTTTCTTTTCCGACTGCAGTTGCTTTGAATTCGATACTGCCGTTATTATTTATCGTCCCGCCGATAACACTATCATTTAGGTTTTTATCTACAGGGATACTTTCACCGGTTACCATTGATTCATCAATTGAAGAAGTTCCCTTAGTAATGATTCCGTCAACCGGTATTTTTTCTCCGGGTCTAACTATAACGATTTCATTTTTTACAACCTCGTTAACGGGGATATCTTTTTCTACATTATTTCTAATTACGCGTGCAGTTTTTGGCTGAAGTCCGATAAGTTTTTTTATTGCTGTTGATGTTTTATCCTTTGCTTTTGCTTCTATCAGTCTACCCATTAAGATTAAAGCAATGATTGTTGTGGAGGTATCAAAGTAAATATTATTGCCTGCGGTAGATAGTGAAATCAGTTTTGGAAATAATACGGCTATAGTACTATAAACATAAGCAGTGCCTGTTCCGACAGCTACAAGAGTGTTCATATCAGCCGAAAAATGTTTTAGCAGGCGCCCGGATATTATGAAGAACCTTTTACCGGAGATAAACATTACCAGAGTTGTTGCCAAGAATAATAATCTATCAATATATTCCATCGGCAGAGGATTCCATGAATGAAACCATGTAGTCATGCTTACCATGCTAACAAACATTATAGGTACAGTCATTATAGTGGCAAATAGAAATTCGGACTTCAGCTGCTTATATGATTTTTTTTGGTCGAGATTCTCCGGAATATCAGTATTATTACCCGTGGATTGAGCAGAAGGGGACTCTTCTTTAGCCGGCAGCACTAGTTTATAGCCTGCGTCTTCAACTATGCTAGATAGCGCTGATATATTAGTAGCTCCATCGTTATAAGAAAAAGTCACCTTTTCCGTAGCGAAGTTTACGTTCACATTTTCAACTCCGTCTACTTTCTTCATTGCTTTTTCAACTCTTGCTACACAGCTAGCGCAAGTCATCCCTTCCACGGGGAGAGTTAATGTCTTAATGTCATTCATTTCAATCGCTCAATCCTTATTCTTAAACTTAATCTATTTCACTAATTTATACCCTGCGTTCTCGACTGCGTTCTCCAAATCTTTATCAGAGACTTTGTTTTCATCATATTCAACTTTAGCGCTGCCGATTTGGACATCGTTGATTTTGACATCACTCATTTTGCTAAGCTCTTTGCGCACTGCCATGACACAATGTCCGCAAGACATACCTTCAATTTTCAATTCTTGAGTCTTCATTTTAGATCCTTTCAATTTTTTTATGTTCTTGTTTAAATACAGGTGTAAATTTAGTTGTTTAGGCACCTTAATGCATTATAGAATTTTAAGGAAATGTTACATGATTTGAACAGTCTCGTTTAGTGACGAGTGACAAGTGACAAGTGACGAGCAGGAAGGAATTTTGAATGATGAATGTGGAGAAAGAATTTGACAGGTAAAAATTTAAGTTAATTCAACTTTATCTAGAGGCTTTCGTGTGTTTTCTGTAAAGGATTTAAATTGGCTGGCTGTAAGCCCTGTAACTTTTTTAAACTGATTTGAAAGATGTTGAACACTACTATAGCCAAGCTTATAGGCTATTTCGCTCAAAGTTAGTTCACCGTATTTCAGCAGCTCTTTAGCGCGTTCAATTTTTTGCAGAATTATATATTGTTCAATTGTAATATTTTCTACCGACGAAAATAATGTGCTTAGGTAATGGTAGTCTAAATTGATTTTGTTAACTAAGTAGTCCGAATAATTCATTGTTAAATTATTTGAATCTGCATCTTCACGTACAAGTTTTATTATAGCTAGCTTTATTTGCTCAATTATCCTTGCCTTTTTGTCTTCAATAAGCTCGAATCCGTTATCTTCGAGAATAAGTTTAATCCTTTCGATAAGAATATTATTCAAATCCCCGGCAATTATAACTTCTCCTAGTTTAATGCTTCTTACATCAAGTTTCAATTTCAGGAGTTCATCTTTAACAACCTTAATACATCTGTCGCACACCATGTTTTTGATTATAAGAGTGGTTGTTCCGGCTTCGTTAGCCAATTTAGATTTTTTCATTATACTATTTATTAATGTTTATACGTACTCAAATTTAGTATTTTTTTGTGAAGTAAGACAATTACGTTCTCACATAACAAAGCAATGTAATATTCGTATAAAAGGCTTCAAAATCAAAGATTTCACTATTAAGAAGATACTTGGCAGGAAGATAATATTTTTAGTAAAAATAGTATGGGAATAAAGAAACGGAAGTAATACGAAAGAAAATAAAAGTATATTGTAAGTAATCGGAAAATTAGTTATGTTTTATTAAAGACTTATGTTGATATTTATTATTTAGTAATTTAATGCTGCCAAGACACCAAAAAATATTAAAATTATTAGCCGGTAAAGAGAATGTTTCTGTTACTGAGCTAAGCAGTTTATTAGAAGTATCTGAAGTTACAATTAGAACTGATTTAAATAGTCTAGCAAAACAGGGAAAAGTAGACAGGTTGCATGGAGGCGCGCATCTTGTTGAAGAGCGAGTAAGGCAGGAATATTCTTTTCAAACACGAAAAAGTCTTAACTCACAAATAAAACATAAAATTGGTGAACTAGCCTCAAGGTATGTTAATTCTTCTGATTCTGTATTGTTTGATTCGAGCACTACTGTGCTGGCTTTAGCGCATGCAATTAGGAATCGAGAAGAATTAAAAGATGTAACAGTAATTCCCACTGGTATTTGGACAGCAATTGAACTCATGGGATGTAATAATATAAACGTTTTACTTCCAGGTGGGTATTTAAGGCATACTTCAGGATCAATTACAGGAATCTCAAATAGTAATTTCTTTTCCGAACTAATTATACAGAAAGCTTTTCTAGGTGCATGGGGAATATCATCCGAAGACGGATTAACTGATACGCATTTGCTTGAGATAGAATTAAAGAAATTTATTGTTAGTCGCGCAAAGGAAGTATTTGTTTTAGTAGATGGCAGTAAATTTAATCAGACAGGCTTGTCCTCCTTTGCTGAGTTAAATCAGATATCTATGATAATTACCGATTCTTCTGCACCTGTAGCAGCGATTGAGAATATACGCAAAGCTGGTGTAGAAGTCTCTGTAGCAAATTAAATTAACGTTGACAAAAAAAATGATCTTTGGTACAAATAAGGTTTTCGTTATCCTTCTATAAAAAATAAAATATACAAAGGAAAATACAGTGGAAAAAAGAGAATTGATTTATTTAGTTGATAAGTGGGACGCTGAGTATGCGGCAACGCTTGACGAACCAGAGAAATTGCGTTACCGCTCGAATCTCCTTGGATCTGACTTGCGCATAACCAATTTTGGGGGTGGCAATACTTCATCTAAAATAATACTGAAAGATGACCTGCTAGATGAAAAGGTAGAGGTGTTGTGGGTAAAGGGAAGCGGAGGAGATCTCGGTTCTATCAAACGCGATGGGTTTGCTACATTGTACATGAATAAATTTTTATTGCTTGGAAATAAATATCGAGGGGAGCAATTTGAAGAAGAAATGTTGAGATATTATCCCATGTGTACATTCGGTTTAAACCCCAGACCGGCTTCTATAGACACACCACTTCATGGGTTGGTACCTTACAAAAACGTTGACCACATGCACCCTGATTGGGCAATTGCTATAGCTGCTTCAGCAAATGGGCAACAACTATTGGAGGAGTTTAACAAGCAATTCAATTACCACCTTGTATGGTTACCTTGGCAGCGTCCAGGCTATCAACTTGGAAAAATGTTAAATGAAGCTATTATCAATAACCCAAATGCTGAAGGAATGATAATGGGCTCGCACGGTCTGATTAATTGGGCTGATGATAATTACGAATGTTACCGTCGGACGCTAGAAATAATTGATTGCATGGGGCAGTTTGTCTTATCTAAAATAAAATTAAAAGGAAACAAATTGTTTGGCGGTTTAAAGCATCAAACATTAAAAGATCGTTTGACGATAGCTAAACAAGTTATGCCGATATTGCGAGGTGAAATTGGAAAAGAGAAACTAATGGTGGGCAACTTTGTTGATTTACCTGAAGTAATAAGATTTGTCAATAGCTTTGACGGTGAAGAGATGGCTTTTATGGGAACTAGTTGCCCCGACCACTTTATCCGCACTAAAGTTCGTCCAATGTACATAAAGTGGAATCCACTAGATGAGGATATTGCATCTCTCGATCAAGCAATATCCGATGCTTTCAAAAAATACGAAGTAGATTATGAAAATTATTATGATTCGAATAAAGAGCCTGATTCTCCCGCAATGAGAGGAACGAAACCAACGGTAGTACTTTTGCCAGGAATTGGTATGTTTAGTTTCGGCAAGAATAAAATGGAAGCAAGAATAACCGGAGAATTTTACCTCAATGCCATTCATGTAATGGAGGGAGCTACATCAATGGCTACAGATAAAATTGATGAAGGGATCGAACCGGAGAGAGTTTATAAAAATTATGTTTCTTTATCACCCAAAGAAGCCTTTAGAATTGAATATTGGGCTTTAGAAGAGGCAAAAATTAAACGCCAGCCAAGGGAGAAAGAATTTGCAAGAAAAATAGCAATCATATTCGGAGGTGGTAATGGAATCGGACGTGAATTTAGTCTAAAGCTATCAAGTGAGGGAGCACATGTAGCAGTTGCCGATTTAGATATTAATGCAGCAAAAGAAACAGTTCGTCAACTAAATGCAAAATATGGTTCAGAAATAGCACTTGCACTTCAAATTGATATTACAGATAGACAATCTGTTGTAGATGCCTACAGTAAAGTTATTATGGAGTTTGGAGGTTTAGATATAATAATTAATACGGCGGCAGTTTTTATTCCTGCAGACAAAGATGGTAAAACTTATTATGACGAAACTTGGAGTAAAACATTTAAGATTAATGTGACTAGTAATTTTATTCTGGTTGAAGAGTATGCAAATATAATTAAAAGACAACACACATTAGGTACCGTATTATTAACAAGTTCAGCAAATGCAGTAGTTCCTAAATCCGGCAGCGAACCTTATGATGTAAGTAAAGCTGCTGTAAATCATTTGATAAGAGAACTAGCAATTCGTTATTCCCCAATGCTTAGAATAAATGGCGTTAGCCCAGCTACTGTTATTGAAGGAAGCACAATGTTCCCTCGCGATAGAGTAATAAATAGTCTTGAAAAATATCAGATAGAATTCGACATCAATGAACAGACCGAATCTTTACGCAGCAAATTAGCAGACTTCTATGCTAAACGTACACTATTATTTAAAGCGATTCGCCCAATCGATATTGTTGAAGCCGGATACTATTTAATATCAGAAAGATCTAACAGGACAACCGGTCATATCATCCCGGTGGATGGTGGTCTTAAAGAAGCTTTTTTGCGGTAGTTAATTGCAGTAGTAAAATTTTAGTGATTTGGACAATTTCTAATATCGTTGAGTATCAAATAATTAAGACCCTAAAATTATAATATAAATAAATTAGTATTTAATAAATGAAAGATAAAAAATTTATTGGCTTTGATCTCGGAGCTGAAAGCGGGCGCTGTGTAGTGGCTTTATTAAATGATAATAAAATAACATTGCACGAAGTTCATCGCTTTAACACACATAGCATAAAATATGAAAACGGATTCCATTGGGATATACTAGCTATTTATAAAGAGATAATAGCTGGACTTATAAACGCCCAGAAAGTATATGGTTGCGTATTTGACGGAATTGGAATTGATACATGGGCAGTCGATTATGTGCTAATTGATTCTGACGGACGCATAATTGGTTATCCGTATCATTATAGAGATGACCGTACAGATGGTATGATGGAGGAGGCTTTCCGAATAGTTCCAATGAGTGAAATTTATAATAAGACAGGAATTCAATTTGCGCAGTTCAATACATTATTTCAACTTTTATCTGAGAAAAAGCGGAAATCGAATTTGTTGAACGTTACTGATAAAATGCTATTAATCCCTGACTTTTTAAACTATTTACTTTCAGGCAAAAAGAAAGCTGAGTTTACAAATGCAACCACAACCAGTCTTGTAGATGCCAATACACGAAAATGGTCATGGGAATTAATCGATGCTTTTGGTTTACCAAGGAAAATATTTCCCGAGATAGTTGAGCCCGGAACGATCCTTGGAACGCTTCTACCTTCTGTTGTAGAGCAGACCGGATTAAGTAAAAATATTCCGGTTATTGCCGGCGCAAGTCATGATACAGCTTCGGCAGTAGTTTCTGTGCCTGCATACGAAAGTAATAACGCAAGAGGAGCTAGTTGGGCATTTTTAAGCTCAGGCACCTGGTCCTTAATGGGTATTGAATTAAAGCAATCGCTGCTATCTGAACAAGCGATGGAATACAACTTTACGAATGAAGGGGGCGTTGAAAAGACAACACGTTTTATTAAAAATATTATCGGCTTATGGCCTATTCAAGAATGCAGACGATATTGGCAAGAAAAATCTAAAGAATATAGTTATCCTGAATTAGTATCCATGGCAAGTGAAAATGGATTTTCAAGAGCATGGATAGACCTTAGTGATCCAAGATTTCTTAAAGCAGGTGAAATGCCTGAAAAGATCACAGCATATTTAAGGGAAACAGGACAAACAGTTAAATCCAATATTGGATTTATTATAAGAGTAGTACTAGAAAGTCTTGCGTTTAGTTATAGAAATACTATTACTGAAATAGAGTCGATTTCGGGTAATAAGATTAAAATTTTACATGCTGTTGGAGGTGGAATTCAGAATGAGCTTCTTACTCAATTAACAGCCGATGCTATCGGTCGTAATGTTCTAGCCGGGCCTATTGAAGGTACAATAATAGGGAATATTGGAGTTCAAGCAATAGCTTCGGGTGATATACCGGATATTCATGCATGGAGAATGATTGTTGCTAAATCATTTGAGTTAAAAATGTACGAGCCTAAAGATTCAAGTTACTTCAATGAAAATGAAGTAAACTATAAAAATATATTGAGATAAATTATTAGTTCATCATACGTAATTGTTGGAAAATTGGAGTAGTAGAAAAAAGGAGTGATCAAATAGATTATCTTTTCTCTTTATTTCAATGGAAGCTAATACGAAGGTGAATTGTTTATTACTATCATCCTAAGATCAGAAAAGTCATTTTATGCAAAATGAAATTAATGAAGATATTATAGAACTATTTATTGCATCGGCTAAGGAAGCGGTTGCAACTGTTGAAAGAATTCCTGCAAATGCAAATTCTTTAAATAATGCGTTAGTAGCAGCTACCGAAAATGATGCGGTTCTCCTTGCACAGCCTGATGATTTGGACCCGGAATTATTTTCTATATTTAAATTAAACAAAAATATTGTAACCGAACCGACAAAGGAACAAATATCTACTATTAAGACAGGAATTACAGATGCATTTTGTGCTATCGCTTCTACAGGCTCAATTTGTGTATCCATTACTAAAAATTTAACAAGCCATGCAAGCATGCTTACACGTAAACATATTGTTATTGTGGATAGTAAAACAATAATCCCTAAACCACGTGATATTTTTTCAGAAAAATATTTAGAAGGAAAAGGGCTTAGGCGCAGCTTTTCAATAATAACCGGACCGAGCTCTACTGCTGATATGGGGCCTTTAGTAAGAGGTGTACATGGACCAGGTAAGCTGCATATAGTAATTGTCGGATAATTAGATGGAAAATATTAACGATTACAAAATTCACCCAAGAGAAGTAGCTGACAAATCTTCTAAAGGAACCCTTAAGAAAGCAATCAAATTAGCACTTGATGTTGAGAGCGATGCAGTTCGTCTTAACACTCAAACTTTTAATACCAACAGGTATAAAGCAGTAAAAAAAATAGATGATTATGAAGAATTAAAAGATCGTGCCCGTCAGATAAAAGAATATTCCATTCAAAATTTGCCACAATTAATAATTAAACTTACTGATACAATTGAGCATAGAGGCGGGAAAGTTTTCCTTGCGAAATCAAAAAAGGATGCTACAGATTATATAAAAAATGTTTGCCTTTCACACACAGCTAGGCTTGTAGTGAAAGCCAAATCTATTACTTCAGAGGAAATAGGATTAAATAGTGTACTGGAAAAACAAGGTTTTGAGATAGCAGAAACAGATCTAGCAGAATTTATTTTGCAGGTTTCTAAAGAACAACCTTCTCACAATGTAGCGCCAGCAATTCACAGAAGCCGGGAGAGCATATCAGAATTATTTAAGCGTAATTTTAATACTGATAAACCTCTAGAGACGGGTGAAGAACTGACTGAATTTGCAAGAGATATTTTGAGGCAAAAATTCCTATCAGCCGATATTGGTATTAGCGGCGCAAATCTAATTGCCGCCGAAGAAGGGACAATTCTACTGGTAGAAAGCGAAGGAAATATCCGGCTTACTACGCAACTTCCGGCTGTACATATTGCAATAGCTGGGATAGAAAAAATAATTCCGAGCAAAAAAGATTTCGGGATATTCATAGAACTTTTAGCTGCAAGCGGGACCGGTCAGCCATTAACATCATATACAAATATATTAGAACCTCCATTAGATCTTCCAATATTAAACTTAAATGGAAGAAAAGATGAACAAAGAGAATTTCATTTAGTGCTAATTGACAATGGTAGAATGCAGATGCGCGAAGATGATAGTTTTAAGGAAGCACTTTACTGCATTAGGTGCAGTGCCTGTATGAACTCATGTGCGAACTTCCAGGCAGTTGGCGGTCATGCTTTCGGGGATGAGGTATATACGGGTGGAATTGGAGGCGCCTGGGCAGTAGGAACTACAGGTATTCTCGAAAAGGGAAGGTTCGCTGAATTATGCACAGGGTGCTCAAGATGTATACCGAATTGTCCCGTTCGAATTGATATCCCCAAATTAAATACGACAATTAAAAATCGACTAATCAAAGCTGCAGGCGGACCGTCACTTCAGAAAATATTTTTCGGCAACTTTTCAATAATAGGAAAATTTGCATCAGTTATGCCAAGTTTGTCGAACAGGATAAGTAATCTATCAGTCAGCAGAACCATACTAGAAAAAATTATTGGCTTTGAAAAACTTCGACATATTCCGCTCTTTGCCCATAAGACTTTAGCAAAACAGTATAAGGAATACCGGAAGGTAAATAAAGTCAAATCAAAATTAAATGAATTAACTCCCAAGTTGGTCTTATTGGCAGATGTATTTACAAATTATAACAATCCCAATGTTGGAATGGCAGCGATAAAAGTATTTGATAAACTTGGAATGCCAATTACATTAAGTAAACTACTTGATGAAGGAAGGGCAGCTCAATCACAGGGGCTTGTTCAATTAGCGACTAAAAGAGGAAAAAAATTAGCTTCTTATCTTGCGGGATTAATCGATGAGGGTAAAGAAATTATTGTAGCTGAACCAAGTGTATTAGCGCTTTTTAGGTATGATTATAAAAAACTTTTGAACAACGATAACCAGTTTGATAAAATTGCGAGACATACTTATGATCCAATCGAGTATTTGAATATGTTAGTTGTCAATCACAAATTAGATCTTTCAAACTATATAGCTAATGTTGATTCATCAAAACCAAAAATTTTTTATCATGGTCATTGTCAACTGAAGACTATTGGCGCCGGATACGTTGCGTCAGAATTCTTTCAAAGGCTAAACTATACTGTTAAGGTTTCAAACGTAGAGTGTTGCGGAATGGCTGGAAGCTTTGGTTATAAAAAAGAATATTATGCAATAAGCAAAAATATTGGAGATGATCTAACCCGTCAAATTATAAGGTCGGATTCTTTCGATAACAATACGATAATCTTAGCCAGCGGAACATCTTGCCGTGAACAAATAGGAGACGAATTGAATAATCCTATTTTTCATCCTATAGAATTCTTAGAAAAAATATTAAAATAAATTATAACTTAGATTTTCAAAACACGGATTAATAAATAGTATTATTTTCCCTTGACTTTAAAATTTTTGTTTAATATTTTTCTTAAAGGATATCGCAAACGTTTAAGTGACATATACCACAAAGAAATTTATTATGTGGCTCACCTGGCGAAGCTGTATTTAGCATAAATATTTTTTTAATATATTACTTAAAGGATTTCGCAAAGCATTAAGTAATTTTGTAAATGGAGATACCAACAATGAAAAATAGAAAGACAATTGAGGCGGAATATAAAAATGCTGTAGAGCAGTATGCAGCATTAGGTGTAAGTGCAGATAAGGCAATTGCTGATCTTGATAAGATAAATATCAGTTTGCATTGCTGGCAAGGTGATGATGTTGCTGGTTTTGAAACTCCTGATGCAGAACTTGGAGGCGGGGGCATTCAGGTAACGGGAAATCATCATGGCAAAGCAAAAACAATTGAGCAATTGCGTAAGGATATCGAAAAAGTAATGAGTTTACTTCCCGGTAAACAGCGTATAAATCTTCACGCAATTTATGGTGACTTTAAAAGTGAAAAAATTGATCGTGACCAGATAGAAGTAAAGCACTTTCAAAGTTGGATTGACTGGGCAAGAAATCTTGGAATAGGTATAGATTTTAATCCTACATGTTTCTCACATCCATTTGCAGATGATGGTTTTACTCTATCAAGTAAAAACGAAATGGTCAGAAATTTTTGGGTTGAACATGTTAAGCGTACAAGAAGAATTGGTGCGGAAATGGGCAAGCAGTTGGGTACGCCTACTATCAACAACATCTGGATCCCGGATGGATCAAAGGATACACCGATTGATCGCAACGGTCATCGCATCTTATTAAAAAAATCGCTTGATGAAATATTTAGTGAAGAATTTCCAAAGGAATATCTGAAGGATTCCGTTGAGAGTAAACTTTTCGGAATTGGTTCAGAGTCAATGGTCGTCGGTTCTCATGAATTTTACATGGGATACGCAGTTAAAAACAATAAACTTATTTGCCTAGACAGTGGGCATTTTCATCCTACTGAGCAGATTGGTGATAAAATTTCCTCCTTACTTCAGTTTGTTGAAGAATTATTACTGCATGTAAGCCGTGGAGTCCGCTGGGATAGTGATCATGTAGTAACTTTTAATGACGAGATACAGCTAATCGCGCAGGAGATTATCCGAGCTAATGTACTTGAGCGGGTAAATATAGGTCTTGATTATTTTGACGGCAGCATTAACCGTATTGGTGCATTTGTCATAGGTGCACGAGTGACCCAGCTGGCTTTTCTGTACGCACTTCTTGAACCAACTAAGATGTTAAGAGAATTTGAGGAATCTGGTAAATACTTTGAACGTCTCGCGTTTCTTGAGTTATTGAAGACAAAGCCTTTTGGTGCAGTTTACGACTATTATTGTTTGATTAACAATGTACCTGTGGGTGAAGATTATATAAAAGAAATTCAGAAATACGAAGTTGAAGTTTTAATTAAAAGGGCATCTGCTAATAGCCTATCTACGGAAATGGTAGAATCAAACTAATATAATAATAAATGGGATATTTTGGATTTAGAATATTGAGGGAAATATAGTCATTTTTTGGATTATATTGACAATTATCCCACTGATTTTAGTATATTGGATATGTTAGTTGTAGTCGGTAACAGGAAAGTATTAAATTTATTTGGCATTGTCCTGTTAATTTTAGCTCACAATTTTGGTTTAATATTGAAAAAAAGTTTATTTTGATATATTACATACGACACAACTTTTTAAATAAATTTATTATTCTATGACAATAAAATCCGGGAAAAAATTAACCTTAAAAGATTTAGCTAACATACTCTCAGTTACGCCAGCAACGGTTTCTAAAGCCTTAAGAGATAGTAGTGATATATCTTTAGACATGAGAGAGAAAGTAAAAGCAAAAGCAAAAGAATTAGGTTACAGGCCTAATTTATTAGCAAGATCTTTAATCAATAATCAAAGTAAAATTCTTGGAATATTAATCCCAGATTTACGCATATCTTTTTTCTCAGAAGTAGTAAGAGGCATGTATGAAGAGGCAAATAAAAAAGGGTATGAAACTATTTTATTGATTCATGATGAGAATAAGCTTATAGAGAGGAAAAAGTTAGAGTTTTTATCGGATGTTCATGCTGACGGAATATTACTGAATGCTACAGGTCATAAAAGCAATTATGATATCTATAAAAAATTAGGTGAAGAAGGAATTAAGGTTGTGTGCTGGGATAGAAAACTTGAGGGATTGGATTATAAGTCGGTTACAATTGACGATAAAAAGGCTTCTTATGAACTTACAACAAAAATGATTAAACTAGGAAGAAGACGTATCCTTTTCTTAGGCCCAAATACTGGAATACCGGTTGCAAAAGATCGTTTTGATGGATATAAATTAGCGCTTAATGAAAATAACATAGCCTTTGATCCTAATTTGATAGTGCATTCCTTTAGAAATTTTTCTGATAGCTATAATAAAATGCTTTCAATACTTAAAGCAAAAATTAAAATTGATGGTGTTATTAGCATTGGTGGATTAATTACTTATGGTGCCGGGAAAGCAATATTGGAAAGTGGTCATACTGTGCCAAAGGATATAATGCTCGGGGAATTTGGAGATAACGATATTGTTTCCCGGTTAGGTGTTCCTTTTTATACTGTTAATCAAAACCCTTATATAATGGGCAAATCTTCAGTTGATTTACTGATTAGATTAATTGAACAAAAAGGAACTCATGATAAATTTAATGACACAATTATAGATTCTGAAATAATTAAAAGATAGAAATATTAATTTAAGCAATGTCTTGAAAGGGTCAAATCTTTAAACCTCTATGTGTCTATCAACTCAATAAGTAAATAATTTTGTCTCCTAAATCTTGAAAGAAATCTTCGATTTTACAAATTTCTATAATCTAATTATTAGAAAGAGAGTCAATATGAAAGCTAAAATAATCTTTAGTCTTCTGGTATTTCTATTTTTTTATTTTGCTGGTGGGGGAATTGTTTTGTCGCAAAGTACATCAAACGGGACCCTAAAAGGTAGGATTAATGGGTTGGATACTAAGAAACCTCTTCCATACGCAACTGTTATGATAGTTGGGACAAACAATGGTGCCGCTGCTGATGCAGAAGGTAATTACATTATACGAAATATAAAAGCTGGAAAACAAGAAATTTCTGTCTCCTATATAGGCTATGAAACTAAAAAGATCGAAGTCTCAATTCGACCTGATAAAATAACAGAACAAAATATAGAACTTGAAATCTCAGCAATAAAAGGTAAAGAGGTCGTTATCTCAGCTCAAAGAGTTGGACAACAAGAGGCTATTAATGAACAGATTAATTCAAAGACGATTGTAAATGTCGTTTCTCCTGACCGATTACAAGAGAATCCAGATGCGAATGCAGCGGAAGCATTAGGGCGTTTGCCGGGCTTGTCCTTAATAAGAAGTGGCGGAGAAGGGACGAGTATACTAATTCGTGGTATGATGCCACAATATAGTACAGTAACATTAAACGGAGTCGAACTGCCTTCCACTGATGTTGGAAATAGAAGCACTAGTGTTTCAGAAATATCGCAATTTTTATTACAAAAAGTTGAAGTATTTAAGGCCATAACACCTGACATGGATGGTAATTCAGTTGCTGGTTCTATTAATTTAACCTTATCACCGGCAAGGGATAGTTTACATTTTAATATATTAGCGCAAAGTGGTTATAATTATCAAAATAATTATTCAAGTAATTACAGATTTGTGGGAGACCTTAGTGATCGCTTGTTTAATAAGAAGTTAGGAGTGCGCCTTGATCTAGATGTTGAAAAAGTTAATAGAAGTACAGAAACAATGAGTGCTTCTTATAATGTAATATCGAATACAGGTGCAGGTTTAATTAATGAACCCGTATTGTTACAGACTGTAGGCCTAAATGATATTTCAAACATACCTGACAAGCAAGCTGCAACAATGGTATTAGACTATTCCTTCTCTCCTAGCTCTAAAGTATTCATTTATAGTCTCTTTTCACGAAGTTTTGCTCAAATTTTGCAAGTTAATAAAAGTTTAGGTGGTTTAAGTTCTCGTTATTATACAACTAATATAAATCAAAATAATAACACGAGCTTATTATTTTCAAGTTCAATAAGAGTAGAACATAGCCTTCAGTGGGTAAATATAGATTACGGAGCTGCATTTTCACAAACACATAATTATTCTCCCGAGAATAAAAGTTGGACCTGGCTGCCATACGGTTTGTCTTTAGGCTCTATTTCGAATGCTCAAAGATCACTTACGCCACAACAATTTGCATCAACAATATCACTAGATAATATCGCAGATTCAACATTGGAGCGTGAGGTTTTGTATGCAATTGGATTTTCTTCCGATGATTTGATTCAAAAGAATATAACTCCTTATTTAAATGTAAAAATACCTTTTAGTTTTGGGAGTAATATATCGGGGTATATTAAAGGGGGTGGAAAATACAATTATGTAAATAGGGAAAGGAATTATATTGATGGAAATCAAAACCCTACTTCGATTGGCCAAATATTTGGTCAAAGTTCTTCAGAATTTAATTGGATAAAGCTTAATTCCGGTAACATGGTAAATGCTTTGGGATTTTTCGATCACTCTGTAACAAATTTCTTAAGCAATCAGTTCAACTTTGGATGGTATCCAAATATTAGTCGATTAAATCAGTTGTGGGACTGGTGGAATAATTTTTCGAATAATGCTTTGGCACAAGGAAAAGATTCGGTTGTTAAAAAATATTCATTAGTATCAAATATAGGATTTGTTCCCGATATACTTGGAAGTTCATTAAATGATCAGACAATTGATGAGAAATATATAGGAACATATTTAATGTCAGAAATAGACTTCGGTAATCTTATAATGTTCTTGCCAGGTGCACGTTATGAAAAGGTCACTGATAATTTAACCGGTCATAGTGTTTCAGCAACAATTTCTCCATATGGTTTGAGCATACCCGGTAACCTAGTAAATGCAGTACACAATGATGAATTTTTACTCCCTATGGTACATTTGCAAATAACACCAAATAATTGGATGCGTATTCACATGTCATACACACAGGCATTAGGTAGACCAGACTATGAAGCATTAGTGCCAAATACTTATGTTAATAATTTATTTGGCTCATATGTTTTTATTACTGGTAATCCTTATCTAAAGCCTGAATTATGGACGAATTACGATTTACAAATAGCAATCTATTCAAATAAAATAGGTCTATTAAGCATCAATGGATTTTATAAAAAAGTTAAAGACAAAATATGGCAAAGAAATTTTAGTCGGCTACCTGGAGACCCTTCAATACCTGGTTTTCCTGATAATGCAGTAATTTCAGTAACTGAATGGGAAAACCATAAAGATCCTGGTTATGTAGACGGGGCAGAATTTGAATGGCAGACAAACTTTTGGTATTTACCTTCTCCCTTCAATTATTTTTCTTTAAATTTTAACTATACAATTCTTAAATCAAAGCAGCAATATCCAACGACAAGACTTTGGACAACTTATACTTATGATAATCGTGGAAGACCTATACCTAAACTTAACAGGGTAGATTCAGCTATAACTGATCAAATGTTAAATCAACCCGATAATATTGCTAATATCTCACTTGGTTTTAACTATAAAGGATTAAATGTCTGGTTATCATTTCAATACAACGGAAAAACTTTGACAGGTTGGACAACTGAAAAGGAAATAATTCCTTATCGAAATAGCTTTTCGAGATGGGATTTACAGGTTACTCAAAAGTTGCCGGTTGAAGGGATGGAAGTTCTGTTTAATGTAGCAAATATTAGTAATTATCAACAGGTTTCGACAATGATTGGAGATCCTCGCCCTACTTATATTGAAAGCTACGGTTGGACATCTGATCTTGGATTAAGATACAATTTCTAACTTTCTACTAATCCTGAAAGAGAATAATAAATATAAATATTAGCTCACCAAACGAAAAACTAGCCTTTTAGAATGATAAAAATCGAGATTATTGAATATACTACTTAATTCGAGTATCCAAAAGTTATAACAATTTCGTCACATAAGTTATTAAGAAAGGAGGTACATCATTTTCAGATATGTTCCTTTTAATATTTAAGGTTCCTTTTTTTTAATATTAAATACCTAAGGAGGTAAATATGAAACGAATAGCAATGTTTGTTGCTGTTTTTATTGCATTTTTCAGTGTGAAAATAGTTTCGCAAGTTATAAATGTACAACCCGGTTATGGGACGTTGAATGATGCCATAGCTACAAATGGATGGAATAAAACTTATGTACTGCAAGCAGGAGGATGGTATGGACTAAATGCTACTCTGGAAATTGATTCAGCAATTACTATTATTGGTACACCTGCTACTGCAGGACAAATGCCGGCAACCCTACAAACCGGCTCAACGCCAGCAGGAGCAACATTTTCTTTTATGTTTAATCCGATATTAGCCAATTTAACTTTGAGAAATGTTTTCCTTGTAAATGCTGATTTAAACAATTCCATTGGTGTGTATATATTTAATCAATATGGCAAAGCTCGAATTGATCTTGATTCAGTTACAGCCGATCCAGTTGGCGCTGGTGGTTTGGCAGCGTTTAATACAGATACCGTTGACTTCTATATGAAGAACTGTCTTATAATGCAACATGGATCTCCGACGGGATTATTTGATGGATTTATGTGGCAATATAATGGAACGACAGGGTTCGATACACTCTATGTTGAGAATAATACTTTTGTTGATGTGGGACTGAATTTCTTTTTAGGCAATACTACATGGCAACGTGGAGCAAGTGTTACTACACAAGACAATTTTCTTTGGTTTAATCACAATACAATCATGTTTGGTAAAAGTGATTTAATAAATGATTTTAATGAAAAATCATTATTTTTTACGAACAATTTATTATGGCAATATGGGTTTGTACCATATCCAAACACAGGTTCACCATGGTTTTATAATTATGGTGACATGGGTCCACAAAATACTATTACCTGTCTAATTAAAGCAGATACAGCATTTGGGGAAACATTGCCAAGTCAACGGAAGAACTTTACGGAATATAATTATAATTATAGAGACCCTAGACTTAATGATATAGTAAAATTAGGTTTAGACTCTGGAGATGTTTCTTATATCTTACCCTTAGTAAATCCTTCCTCAATGAAAGATAGCAGTAGAGAAGCAAGGATATTCAACGATAAAACTAATTTTCCCTACTTTAGCGATGGAAACAATATTGAAGACCAACCAAATACTGACCCTAAGTTTAATGATCAAAAGATTTATGCGCTCACTGATTCTGCGGTCATCTGGGCGAAATATGCTGCGGAAAATCTCTGGGGTTTCTCTGCCAGTTCTTTTCCCCCTTCTGAGCAATGGCCAAATTATTATTACAGAGCAGACACAGCGCAAGGCAACCCCACTACGTGGCCACGATTTGACGGAAGCTATTCAAATTCTCAGTTACAAACCGCTTCTATTGAAGGTCTACCACTAGGAGATTTAAATTGGTTTCCAGCTCAAAAAGCAGTTTGGAAGCAGCATCAGGCTGATATAATGACACACATTTTAAGCGAAGACGCATCGAAAATGAACATAACCTATGTTAAACAAGAGAATAATCAAACGCCAACTTCGTTCACACTGTCTCAAAACTATCCAAACCCATTCAATCCCTCTACGGTAATTAAATACAGTGTTCCCAAAAGTGGAATTGTTACTCTAAAGGTTTACAATATGTTAGGTCAAGAAGTAGCGACTTTAGTTAATCAAGTGCAAAATTCCGGGAACTATATTGTGAATTTCAATGCAGATGGATTAGCATCAGGAGTTTATATGTATAGAATTCAATCTGGTGATTTTTCTTTAACAAAGAAGATGGAACTCTTGAAATAATAAACTAAAGAATAAAAATATTTTAAAGGGTTGAGCTAGAAATAATAATAGCTTAACCCTTTTTAGTTTTCACTTATTAATTGTTATTTCAGGTGGTTAGATTAATAGAACGAAAAAAATCAGGAATTGTTAATTAAGTAATGGTGCACATAATGAGTTCAAAAAATGTATTTTTCTGCTTTATTCTAGTAATTATTTTATTACAGACAAATCTTTTTGCGCAGAATTCTACCCAGATAAGAGGATTTGGCGAAACATGGGTAGCAACGGATGCATTAGGACGAAAATTATCGACCAATAACGAGGTAGGGTCACCACGCGCCGATAAATATGCGGGTGTTTTCTATCTTTTATGGCAAGGTACACTTAACTTGGACACAATTATATACGACAATACGAAGTTGTTGCACGCGAATCCTCAGCACCCAGCTTATGGTCCACACTACGCTGCACATTGGTGGGGAGAACCGGAAGCCGGATATTATCGTGCAGACGATCCATGGGTTATTCGAAGAAATTTACAAATGCTTGCTAATGCAGGGGTTGATTTTTTATACCTAGACGCAACGAATGCTATAGTTTACTGGAATGCCCTGTTTGCTTTATGTGATGTTTCGGAACAGATGCGTCAGGAAGGAATTCAAACCCCAAACATTGTTTTCCTTACTCATTCAAGTGGGGGACAAACTGTAAATAATATATACAACGGATTCTATAAGAAATTTTCTCAATATTCAAATCTATGGTTTTATTGGGATGGAAAACCTCTTATTTTGGCAGATAGTTCCGATCCAACGATCTCCCTTGGTGTCAAGAATTTTTTCACCTTTAGGAATAGCTGGGCTTGGATGAATGAAACTATTCCAGATCAATGGCAATGGATTGATTACTATCCTCAGCGATATGGATGGCATATTAATCCACAAACTCCCGAGCAAATCCCTGTAGCACCAGCCTCACATCCTACTCTAGATATAGGAAAGAGCTTCCTAAATGGAGCAGAACCACCTCTTAACCAATTTGATGAAACTCCATATATGGGAGATGGGCTTTATTTTCAAAAGCAATGGAGTAGAGCCTTACAGATTAACCCGCGTGTTGTGATGATTACCAGCTGGAATGAGTGGATAGCACAAAGATTTGTTGCTCCCGAAGACGGTAATCCAATCTTTTTGGGGAAACCGGCTACTGAAGCTCCTGAATCCACGTTTTTTGTGGATAATTATAATGAGGAGTTTAATCGTGATATTGAGCCAATGAAAGGAGGTTATACCGATAACTACTATTACCAGTTAGTAAATAATATAAGGAAATATAAAGGATGTGAACCGATGTCATTTACTAATGGAATGCATAGCATTCTCATTGACGGAGATTTTTCGAATTGGAAGGATGTTCAGCCTATTTTCTATGATGCAAAGGGTGATATCCAACATCGCAATTGGTTTGATGCAGTGAATAAACATATTTACAGTAATGTAACTGGTCGGAATGACATAGTAGAATCGCGTGTAGCATACGATAGCAACAATGTATATTTCTATGTAAAAACAGATACAGCATTAACCTCACATACAGATAAAAACTGGATGCTGC
>JAJYDC010000077.1 GCA_021777835.1 Bacteroidota bacterium
GGGTTAAAGATAGCGTTGAAAAATACGGAGATCATTTCTTATCTAAGATTTATACTGAATCTGAGCTTGAATATTGCATGAATAAAGCAAGCAAATATCAGCATCTCGCAGCAAGGTTTGCCGCTAAGGAAGCGGTTTATAAAGCACTATCTACAGGCTGGAATAAAGAAATCGGCTGGCATGATATTGAGATTTATAATGAACCAAATGGGATGCCTGTTGCAAAATTAAAAGGCGAATTAGAAACATTCTTATCTAATGGGAAAAATTTGAAAATATCGATGAGCCATTCAAAGGATTATGTGGTTTGTATGGCTATCTTTTACAAGGAAGAAGCCGGTTTTGGATAATCTAAACATTAAGTATTTTCTGTAAAACAAAATTTTATTTATTATTCTTTACGCTAAATGAACATAAAGCTTGTGAAACCTATTTCTTATAATCATGACGATGAATAAAGGTACTATTCTTATAATAGATGACGAAGAAGATCTTCGCAAGTTACTTACTAAACTTCTTGCCCTCGAAGGTCATAGAATTCTCGAAGCGGGCGATGCGAGATCTGCACTGGAAATCTTAAACAAAGAAGATCTGCAGGTTGTTATAACAGATGTTAAGCTTCCTGATGCATCAGGAATTGACTTAATACCCAGAATCAAAAATCTCAATCCTTTTACTGAAATTATTGTGCTTACTGCTTATGGAACTATCCATGACGGCGTTAGAGCAATTAAAGAAGGCGCTTTCGATTATATAACAAAAGGAGATGAGGATAATAAAATTGTCCCGATCGTTGAAAGAGCTATGGAAAAAGCTCAGATGCAGCAAAGAATAGAACAGCTCGAAAAGAAAGTCGAAGAGAAATTTAACTTTGAGAATATTACCGGCAATTCTATAATTCTAAAAGAAGCAATAGATATTGCCAGGAAAGTTGCTGCAACTGATGCTGCTGTTTTAATTCAGGGCGAAACTGGCACTGGAAAAGAATTGTTTGCCCAATCGATACACTACTCAAGTAACAGAAAATCTAAACCCTTTGTAGCTATAAATTGCAGCTCATTTACTAAAGAGCTTCTTGAATCTGAATTATTCGGATATAAAGCAGGTGCTTTTACCGGTGCTAATAAAAATAAAAAAGGTTTATTCGAAGAAGCGAATTATGGTACAATATTTCTTGATGAAATAGGCGAAATAGAAATATCCCTGCAGGCAAAATTACTTAGGGTGCTTGAAACTAATAGCTTTATTAAAGCCGGAGATACTAAAACCACTCACGTCGATGTAAGAATAATTTCTGCATCGAACCGCAATCTTGAAGAGGAAATTGAAAACGGTAACTTTCGACCCGATCTGTATTATAGAATAAGCGTAATGAAAATTACCCTTCCTTCTTTAAGAGATCGCAAAGAGGATATCCCGGTTCTGATTAATGAGTTTACTAAATTTTACCGTGAGAAATTAAATAGAAATATTAAAGAAATTGAACCTGGGTTTATTCAAAAACTTGAAGGCTATAATTTCCCCGGTAATATTCGTGAGTTAAGGAATCTTGTTGAAAGGGCAGTTATTTTAACCTCAGGTGATGTCCTTAATGAGGATGTGCTGCCCGCTGAATTACTCCTCAATAAACCGGAAGTTTATCCATCTTCGCCAAAAGAAAATTATCGCCTTGATAACCTTGAAAAAGATCATATAATTAAAACTCTTAGGCTCGTTGACGGAAATAAAACCAAAGCTGCCGAAATGCTTGGTATTGGATTAACTACTCTATACCGTAAGCTTCAATCCTACGGTATTGAATAATAAATTTGATCCAAAAGTTAATACAAAATATTACTTCTCATATATCATCAACTGCCGTAGCTATAAAATACATTCCAAGTAAAATCATCTTAGAAAGAATTTCATTATTTAATTCCAAATCATGAATTTTTACTATACAGCCGGATTTTACAAAGGATGTAATTGAAGTAAACGAAGCTATGATCTTCTTATTCTTGTCTTCCGATTCTATGTCCAGGAATTCCCATTCGTTTTTCCATGAATTCTTACGCCTCCATTTAACTATTTGACCATGTAATAATTTCAATTCCCCGGTATTTGCCTTATTTCTATAATATAATTCGGAAAATGATTCGGGTTTCTTAGCATCTCTTATTATAAGATGCGGCTTTAATATACCTTTCTTGTCTAAAAAATATTTATTTCCGCAAATATCTCCGTATGCAAATGAATCATAATTGTTTTCCCACCTCAACGAACCTATTGCTTTATTATAGCTGAATAAATTATATACTTTCCCCTGTGAGTAATCTTCTAACCATTTCAATATTGAATATTGGAAAGATATTTTCTCAATATCACTTTGTCTATTTAATATTTTCTCGTACCAAAACATACAATGCCTAATACAACTGGATTAGAAATACTCTAACAAATGCACAATACTAATGCCAAACACTGTGCAAGAAAATATTAAGAATTTTATGTATTATCCTTATGTTTAATGGAAATTCAAAAAGGAGAAACTTAAAACCATACCGTTTTGGAAATAGCCTTTTCATTTTAGCATATCAATTTCTCCCAATAATAATCTGCTTGAAGTCAATTTTTAATTAACATCTTCAATTATATACTCTTACTTATTGCCTGAAGAAAGTCGAATTAATGGCATTTGAATTGACTTCATAGCACAAAAAAGGAAAATAAATATGTTGGTTCTTTATTTATCATTACTGGGTGCGCTTCTGTTTTTTGTTTGTTTTAAGTCGATTAACTTCTTTGATAATCTCGGCTAAGGAGAATAAAATGATAATATTATTAATTGTAAGTATTGTGGTATTCGGCTACCTGCTTTATGTGTTGATTAAACCTGAAAAATTTTAGGATAACAAAATGAATAGTGAAATATTAGGCGTTTTAGTCACTCTTATTTTAATGATCGTGCTTTCATATCCGCTTGGAAAGTACATTAGCAAAGTATTCAAAGGTGAAAAAGTATGGACTGATTTTCTTTACCCGGTTGAAAATTTCATATTTAAAATTTCAGGCATCGATCCAGCTAAAGAAATGGACTGGAAAGAAAATATGAAAGCGTTGCTAAAGTTAAACGTATTCTTCTTTATTTGGGCTTTCGTAATTCTTTTAGTACAGAACAAGATCCCTTTTTGGAATCCTGCAGGTATCGGTTCTATGGAGCCATCACTGGCTTTCAATACTGCGGTTAGTTTCATATCTAATACTAATATACAACATTATTCCGGTGAAACTGGGCTATCTTATTTCTCACAGCTTCTCGTTGTTTGTTATATGCAATTTGTTAGCGCTGCAACTGGTATCGCCGCTCTTGCATTAATATTTAAAGGACTTTCCCAAAGAAAAGCTAAAGACTTGGGAAATTTTTATTCTCTATGGCTAAGGAGTAATACACGAATACTTCTTCCGTTGGCTATTGTAGTTGCGGTAATATTATTGCTTAACGGAACTCCTGTAACTTTTAAAGGTCCTCAGACGATTAAGACTCTTCAAGGTGATACGGTTACGGTTGCACTTGGTCCGGCAGCTCCGGTCGTGGCTATCAAACAGATTGGAACTAACGGCGGTGGATTTTTCGGACCTAATTCAGCGCATCCATTTGAAAACCCCAATTATATTACAAACATTGTTGAGTGCTGGGGAATTTTAGCAATCCCGATGGCTTTGGTTTTTGCTTTTGGATTTTACTTGAACAAAAAGCGACTTGGGATAATGATATTCGCCGTTATGGCAATAGTTTATCTTTCTTTTACAGCACTTGCGGTAAAGTTCGAAGTTGATGGAAATCCTTTAATAAAGAAAATGGGAATTGAGCAAACTACTGGTAGTATGGAAGGCAAAGAAGTGCGATTTGGTCCGGCTGCTTCGGCTTTTTGGGCTTCTTCAACTACCGTAACCTCAAATGGTTCATCAAATTCAAATCATGATAGTCAAACACCTCTTGCAGGTGGAATTTATATTATGAATATGATGATAAATTCTATATTCGGCGGCGTGGGCGTAGGCTTTATTAACTTTTTTATGTTTTTAATCATTGCTGTTTTTATTGCCGGTCTTATGGTCGGAAGAACCCCTGAATTTCTTGGAAAAAAAATTGAAGCAAAAGAAGTAAAAATTGCTGCTTTAATAATCCTGCTTCACCCATTTCTGATTCTGGTGTCAACTGCCATTTCATCATATATAGCAAGCCATAACCCTAATATAGGATGGCTGACTAATCCTTCTTATCATGGCTTTTCTGAAATGCTTTATGAGTTTACCTCTGCTTCTGCAAATAATGGGTCTGAATTTACCGGTCTAAATGCGAACGTACCTTTCTGGAATATAATGGACGGTGTAATAATGTTGATTGGAAGGTTCCTTCCTATAATCGGTCCTATCGCTATTGCAGGTTCCTTGGCTGAAAAAAAATATATCCCTGAATCTGAAGGAACATTAAGACTAGATAGTTATGCTTTCGGAATTGTACTCCTGGCTGTGATTATTGTTATCTCAGCTTTGTCATTTTTCCCGGCTTTGGCTGTTGGTCCTATCGCAGAACATTTTTCAATTTTATAGGTTATACCAAAATGAAAAGAAAACGTAATATCAAATTATTTGAACCTTCGCTTGTAAAGCAGGCTATTGTACAGTCATTTATAAAACTTAACCCTTCATACATGATTAAGAATCCGGTTATGTTTACGGTAGAGATTGGTACAGCAATCATGGTCGCTGTGACAATTATAGGAGTAAATAAACCCGCTAATGGCGGCACAGGCTTTGTCTACAACTTGACTATAACTGTTTTATTATTCCTTACTATCTTATTTGCAAACTTTGCCGAAGCAATTGCAGAGGAAAGAGGAAAAGCACAGGCAGAATCACTTCGTAAAACACGTGAAGAAACTCCTGCTAAAAAATTAATAGATGGTGGCTCTATTGAAATTGTTAGTTCTTCCTCTCTTAGGAAAGGTGACAAATACATTGTGGAAGCAGGTGATTTGATCCCCGCTGATGGTGAGATTATTGACGGACTCGCTTCTATTGACGAATCTGCTATAACGGGCGAATCAGCCCCCGTTATTAGAGAAGCTGGAACTGATAAATCTGGAGTTGTTGGAGGCACCAAGGTTTTATCTGATAAAATTACTGTCGAAGTGTCTGCAGACCCCGGCGAAACTTTCTTAGATAAA
>JAJYDC010000037.1 GCA_021777835.1 Bacteroidota bacterium
CTGCATTTGCACAGCAAAAAGAAATAACACTAGAAGAAGGAATACAAATTGGTTTGCAGAATAGTAAGACGCTTCATTCTTCAAAAATGAAAGTACTTTCTGCCGAAGCAAATTTAAGTGCAATAAATACTTTGCAGCTTCCTTCGCTTTCCTTAAATGCTTCTTATACACATCTTAGTCCGGTTAATCCATTCGCAGTTCAAACACCATTTGGTGTTTTTACTATTTCACCCGCGATCTTAGATAATTATAATCTTAAACTATCACTTCAACAGCCACTGTTTACAGGCTTTAAATTATCAAGCAGTTCAAAAATTGCCGAGGATAACTCTCTTGCAGCAAAACAACAATACACGCAAGACGAGCAGAATTTAATTCTTAATATCAAAAACGCATACTGGGGATTATTCAGTGCTGAAAAACTAAAGAAAGCGGTAGACGATAATTTTCTGCAAGTTAAAGCACATCTTGCGGACATCCAAAATTTCTTTAAACAGGGACTTTCAACAAAGAATGATGTTCTAAAAGTTGAAGTTCAACTATCTGAAATTGAGCTTCAACAAATTGATGCCAAGAATTCAGTAAAAATCGCGATAGTAAATCTTGATAATGTTATCGGACTTCCATTATCATCAGATTTGCAGATTCCTCAAAATGTAAGTGTGAGTGATAATAACGAATATGATCTAACTGAATTAATAAAAGAAGCTATTCAAAATCGCCCTGATCTAAAAGCAATGGAATACCAGGTGGAAGCTAGTAAAACAGGCATCGCCTTAGCGCAATCAAACTGGTATCCGCAAATTTATTTGACTGGAAATTATTATTACTCTAAACCGAATCAAAGAATATTACCAAGCCGTAACCAGTTTGATGCTACATGGGATGTCGGAATAGGATTATCTTTTAATATCTGGAATTGGGGAGCAACTAAAGATCAAACAACCCAAGCAGAAGCTCAGTATGAACAGTCGAACGATGGTCTTAAATCTATGAAGGATGCGATTACACTTGAAGTAACACAAGATTATTACAACATGATTAAAGCAAAAGAAAAGATTTTGGTAGCAGAACAAACAGTTTCACAGGCGGAAGAAAATTATCGCGTTACCGACGATAAGTTCAAGCAAGGTTTAACATTAAACTCTGAGCTTCTTGATGCAGAAACTGCTTTACTTCAGGCTAAAACAAATCAAATTCAATCTTTGGCAGATTATGAACTTGCAGTTGCAAGAATCCAAAGATCAATAGGTACAAAATAGAAATTTATTAAGAGGAAAAAATGAAAAGACTTAAAATTTATTCAGCAGCCACAATAATTCTAATTGTAATAATCGCAATATTATTTCATAATAGGGCAAAAATTAAGGCTGAAACCAAAAATCAAACCTTAAATTCGTTTCCGGTAAATATTACCATAGTCTCTAAGAAGATTATTACAAATAGTATTGATCTTGTTGGGAATATAGCCGCCTATAACGATGTAGCAATTGTATCCGAAGCCCAAGGTAAAGTAACAAAAGTTTTAGCAAATGTTGGGGATTATTTACCTGCAGGCTCGACGATAATTCAGATTGATGACGAACTTACTAGCGCCGCATTAAAAGCTGCTAAAGTAAATCTAGATAAATCAAAAAAAGATTATGAGAGATTTCAAGAATTATACAATGAAAAATCTGTAACCGATTCTCAGCTTGAAGGCGCTAAACTTGCATATCAAACAGCCAATGATCAATTTGTTATTGCTCAAAAGCAATATAACGATACAAAAGTATCAACTCCTATTTCCGGCGTAGTAACCTCACGAACAGCTGACTTTGGCGATTATGTTTTCAGTAAAACTGTTGTAGCAGATGTGGTAGATATTTCAAAATTAAAAATTAATCTTAACGTTGATGAGCATGATGTCTTCAAACTTAAAATTGGAGATAAAGTTGATATAACAACTGACATTTATCCCGGTGTAATTTTCCCGGGCGTCATAAAAACAATTAGCGATAAAGGAGATGCTGCCCATACATATCCCGTTGAAGTTGACTTATCAAATAGTAAAGAACATCCGCTAAAGGCTGGAATGTTTGCCCGTGTTGTTTTCCATTCAGAAACAAACGGGAATAGGCTTCTAATACCGCGCTTATCATTGATAGGAAGTGTGCAGCAAGCGCAAGTTTTTGTAGTGAATAACGGTGTTGCTAGGATAAGAAATATAATAATTGGTAATACATATAATAATTATCTCGAAGTTCTTAGCGGATTGAATGAAGGCGATACAATAGTTGTCAATGGACAAAACAACTTACAAGACAGCAGCAAAGTGAATATTGCAAATTAATTATTGTCTTCTTTCATACACTGATGATATAAAGTTAACAAGGAGTTTTGAACATGACGATTACAGAATTATCCATAAAAAGACCATCTCTTGTGGTCGTAGTTTTTGCTGCATTGGCATTACTTGGAATATATAGCTACACGCAGTTAAACTATGAATTACTTCCCAAAATATCACCTCCGATAATTACAATCCAAACAATTTATCCAGGAGCATCTCCTAATGAAGTTGAGAATTCAGTTACAAAACCTATAGAGGATGCTGTATCGACTCTCGATCAAATTGATAATATAAATTCAACTTCGCAAGAAGGAGTTTCCTTCGTTACTATACAATTTAATCAAGCTGCTGATGTTGACCTTGAATTACAAACAGCTCAAAGAAAAGTGAATGAAATATTAAACACATTCCCGGTTGATGTAAAAACCCCTTCAATTTCGAAGTTTGCTCTAGATGAAGTTCCGATTTTAAGAATGGGCGTTACAAGCAATATGCCCTCAACTAAATTTTATCAATTTATTGTTGACAGAATTCAGCCAAGAATTTCTAAAATCGCTGGTGTTGGGCAGGTTACTTTAATCGGAGGTGACCAAAGAGAAATTAGAGTAAATCTAAATGCAGGTAAGCTTCAGAATTATGGTTTATCTGTGCTTCAAGTGCTTAGCGCAATAAAAAATTCAAATTTGGATTTCCCTACAGGTAAGCTACAAAACGCCCAATCTCAATTAATTGTCAGACTTGCAGGAAAATTCAAATCAGTAGATGCAATTAGAAACCTTATTATATCCAAATCTAAAGACGGAGGTAATATTAAGCTTTCGGATATTGCTGAAGTCGAAGACGGACATAAAGAATATTCGACAATTAATAGAATCAACGGAATTACTTCTGTTGGTATCCTTGTTCAGAAACAAACAGACGCAAATGCAGTAGATGTAAGCAGATTAGTCCGAGTTGAGCTGAATAAAATTGAAAAAGATTATCACGCAGAAAATATTAAGTTTAATATAGCTCAAGATGGGTCGCTATTTACCATTGATGCTGCTAACGGAGTTAAGTTCGATCTACTTCTTGCAGTAATTTTAGTTGCAATCGTTATGCTTTTGTTCCTTCACAGTTTAAGAAATTCCTTTATTGTTATGCTTGCAATTCCCGCGTCAATATTATCGACATTTATCGTAATGTACCTTGCAGGATTTACTCTTAACTTAATGACCTTATTAGGCCTGTCTCTCGTGGTTGGAATATTAGTTGATGACTCAATCGTAGTTATTGAAAATATTTACCACCATCTCGAAAAGGGTGAAGAACCTAAAACGGCGGCAATAAAGGGTCGAAATGAAATTGGCTTTGCTGCTCTTTCTATTACAATGGTGGATATTGTAATATATGTCCCACTTGCTTTAACCGGGGGATTGATAGGAAATATTATTAGGGAGTTTGCCGTTGTAGTTGTTATCTCGACTTTACTTAGTTTATTTGTCTCTTTTACAGTGACTCCACTTCTTGCTTCAAGAATAAGCAAGCTTGAAAGACTTTCCAGTAAAACAGTAATTGGTAAATTTGCTTTGCTCTTTGAAAAATATTTCCATATGGTAGTAGAACAGTATATAATTATCTTAAAGTGGAGTCTTAATAATAAGTGGAAAGTAATCACGATCTCCTTTGTCTTGTTTATAGCATCTCTATCCTTAGTCCCACTAGGCTTTATCGGTGCTGAATTTATAACTCAATCAGACAGAGGTGAATTTGCAGTTATTCTTGAGCTGCCGCCGGATTATACGCTCGATAATACCAATTTTGTTACGCAAAAAATTGAACGTTATATTAATAACCTCCCCGATGTAAAAAAAGTTTTCGTTGAGGTGGGTGCATCTAACGAAGGACTAATTGGACAATCTTCAAGCAATACTTCAGAATTAGATGTTGAGCTAAATCAAAAAGATAAAAGGAAGCTTTCAAGCGATCAAATTGGTGAGCAGATAAAGCAATTTGCTCAAAAAATCCCGGGATTAAAAGTTCGGGTCAATCCAATCGGTATCTTTGGAACAGCTAACCAAACACCGATTCAATTAATTGTTAACGGCCCTAACCGTGATGATGTTATGAAATCTGCTTTGATTCTTGAAAGCATAGTAAAGAAGGTACCCGGCACAGCAGACGTTCGATTGTCTACTGAGGTCGGAAATCCTGAAACTCGTGTTGATATAGACAGGCAGAAACTTGCTGATTTTGGCTTATCAATTGCCGATGTAGGCGCAACACTTCAAGTTGCCATGCAAGGAAATGATGACGCAAAATTTAGAGACGGAAATGACGATTATAATATTCTTGTGTCTCTTGATAAATTTGATAGATCAAAAATCTCTGATCTAAAACAAATGACTTTTGTTAATAACAAAGGACAAACAATAGAGCTACAGCAATTTGCAAATATTTATCAGACTACTGGCCCTACCAATTTGCAAAGAATGAATCGTGTAAGTGCAGTTACAGTTTATTCCCAAGTTATTGGAAGGCCGAGCGGGAGTGTTGGAGATGATATTAAAAATGCTATGGCAAAAGAAAAACTTCCTGCTGGTGTCGATATAGCTTATTGGGGAGATCTGAAAAATCAATCCGACTCATTTGGAAGCCTGGGACTTGCATTAATCGCTGCGCTAATTTTTGTTTATATGATTATGGTTGCACTATATAATTCTTATGTTGATCCATTTGTTATCTTTTTCTCAATCCCTGTTGCAATGGTAGGAGCATTTCTTGCTCTTGCACTCACAATGAAATCTCTTAGTATATTTTCAATTTTAGGGATAATAATGCTTGTTGGATTGGTCGGTAAGAATGCAATACTTCTTGTTGACCGTACAAAACACAACCAGGAAGAAGGAAAATCGACTTATGATGCCTTAATTGAAGCTGGAGAAAGCAGAATAAGACCAATTCTAATGACTACTACTGCGATGGTAATTGGAATGCTTCCGCTTGCACTCGCTACAGATGCCGGTTCGGAATGGAAGTCAGGGCTTGCCTGGTCTATAATTGGTGGACTTTTAAGCTCGATGTTTTTAACCCTGATTCTTGTACCTGTTATGTATGTTAAAGTTGAAACCTGGCAGGTAAGGCTCAAAGCTTTTTTACGAAGAAAGCAAAAAGAAGGAGTAATTTCTCCGGAGATAGTTAATAACTAAAATTTTAAGAGAGTAATCAAATTATCCTAATAGATTACTCTCTAATTTTATTACTTGAGCTTAAAAATTCATTGGTTATCTAAAAATGGATAGGGATTGTCATTCTTACTTTTACAGGCACACCATGCTTTTGTCCTGCCTCAAACTTTGTCCACTTCACAGCGTTTATAGCTGCTTGATCGCATCCATAACCCAAGCCTTTTAGAAGCGAAATTTTCCTTACTGTTCCTAATTCGTCAATAAATGCTTCAACATATACGGTTCCATGAATATTATTTGCAGCGGCAGCAGGGGGGTATACGACGCGCGCATTTATATTTGACATTCCGCCTACCGGCACTGGCATTTGATCAACCGCTACATAATAAACATCCTGGCTTACTATTTTTCCCGCTTTAGGAGGTCCGCTTCCATTTGTACCATTCCCCAACCCTCCGTTCCCTGGTTTTCCATTTGAACTTCCTCCACCCGCATAATCTCCGGACTTTGCCAATATTTTTCCTGTGTCAACTGCTATAGGACTTAAGCTGTTTTTTGATTCTCTAACTATTTCGTTTTTCTTTTCAATCTTTTTTTCCTTCTTCGCCTTAATCTTTTTATGGATAATTTTTCTTTCTTCAACGATACCTCCGCCTGGAGATCCCGTTGAATTTGACTCAGTTGTTCCTCCAAATCCAATCTCAACATACTTATCTTTTTCTATCTTCTTTGATGGATTAAATGATAATCCTATGAGTAATATAATTATTACATGAAAAACAATTGAAACTATAAGTGAGAATTTTGTATTATTCAATTTATTCATGAATTTAACTATCTAGCGTTTAAAAGAAATATTTCCCATTCAATCCTAGAGGGCATCTTTAAACATTGCATGAAAAAGGCTTTCTTAGCTCATACCTAATTATAAGGGAAAAATTCGATTGATGAACATTTTATCATTAGCGGTAAAAATGATTAGCTGAAAACAATTCACTAATATTGAATTATTTTTTCATAGTAGCCATTAGAAGCTTAGTGGCTCCCGCATTTTTAAGGGCATCAAGAAGTTGCACCACGCTTCCGTATATTGCATTTTTATCCGCCTTTACTATAACATCGTGGTTATTCTTTTGAATAAACTCAGTCTGAAGTTCTGCAGGCAACTGGTTTATGCCAACTTGTTTATTGTTTAGGAATATTTGGTTCTGATCGTTCAAATATACTTCAATATTATTACTTACAGTTGTTTGAGACGCAGATGATTGTGGCAACTTGACTTTTAAGGCTCCAGTAATTAAAAAAGGGCTTGTAATCATAAAAATAATCAACACGACTAATATAACATCTGTAAACGGTGTAATATTTATTTCGGAAAATTCTTTCTCGTCTAACTTATATCTTCTCATTTATATTTTCTCACTTAAGCATCTTTATATAACGCAATGTCTTCTGAATTGCTTCATCATAAAGAGGCATACTTAATTTTAATCTCTTCATAAAATAATTATAAAACATAACTGCAGGCACTGCAACCAAAAGACCAGCTGCCGTTGCAATAAGTGCATCTGCTATACCACTCATAACCATTGTATAATTTGAGCTATCTTGAACTGAAAGAGCATTAAATGACTTAATAATTCCTACAACTGTCCCGAACAATCCGATAAAGGGAGAAATACTGCCTAGAGTTGCAAGAATGCCTAAGCCTTTTTCCATCTTTGCGATTTCCTTATCTAGTTGAGTGTAAGCCATTTGTTCAAGCTCTTCTTTTGATTCTTTCGATTGTTCAATTATATAGGCAACAACATTTGTAAGCGGGCATTTGACTTTTAGAAACCACCAATTCCATGTGCTTGATTTACAAACATAGAGGGCATCATTTAAATCATTAGCCTTTAGACTGCGATAGATGTTGTGCATAAAATCGCTTATCACTTTTTCAGTAATGCCTTTGAATGTAATTAATTTTTCTATTATAACCTTTACAGATAGTAAAGAGCAAATAACTAAAATAAATATTACGTAACCTCCTTTGGCAACAAGGTCAAGGAGACTGGGGTTATACATTATCTAAATCCTTTCTCAGAAAATTAAGCTCATAAAATTTTCAAATTTTAATAACAATATTCCTTTAGATGCTTAGGAACATTGTTTTGTTTTACCGATGATTAAAAAATATTCTAAACCAACTATTGTTTAAGTGACGCTTTTAACAATAAAAATTATTTTCCTTCCTCTTTCATCAATCTATGCATAATGCTGTGATGTCTTCCATAAAAGAAATAAATCACTAAACCAATTGCAAGCCATCCAAACAACCTTAACCAATTTTCTTCAGGAAGCGAAAACATTAAAAGTGAGCAGATTATAATCCCTAATATTGGAACAAGAGGTACCAATGGTGCTCTGAATGGTCGTTCGGCTTCCGGGTGTGTCTTTCTCATAATTATTACTGCGGCACATACTACTACAAAAGCAAATAGAGTTCCTATGTTTACCAAATCTGCAAGAACTCTTAAAGGTAAAAATCCTGCTAAAATAGAAACAAAAGCCCCCGTGAGTATGGTCGACTTCCATGGCGTTCTGTATTTTGCATGTACATCTCCAAAAAATTTAGTAGGAAGCAGCCCGTCTCTAGCCATCGCCAAAAATATTCTCGCCTGGCTCAACATCATAACTAGTAGAACGGATGTAATTCCTGCAACAGCTCCTAACGAAACTAAAAATTCGGCCCAAACTAAGCCAACTTGCTTGAAAGCGTTAGACACTGGCGCATTAATGTCTATCTTGTTGTATCCAACCATTCCAGTTAATATACCTGAAACTGCAATATACAGAATAGTGCAGAGGATTAATGAAGTAATAATTCCTATGGGTACATCTCGTTTCGGATTCTTAGCCTCCTCAGAATGTGTAGAGACAGAATCAAATCCTATATATGCAAAAAATATAATTGCTGCTCCAGCTAAAACTCCCACCGGGGCACCTCCGGGACCTGTCTGTCCCCATATTGTTTTCCCAAATAGGCTTAGTCCGGAATAGCCATAGGGCGCGAACGGGTGCCAATTTGCTGGATTTACATAAAACGCCCCTACAATTATTACAAGAAGTACTATTGCCAATTTCGTTATAACGATTCCGGCGTTGAAGCCGGCACTTTCTTTAATTCCTTTTACAAGAATAAAAGTAATTAAAATTGTAATTAAGATTGCCGGAAGATCCAGGACTGATCCCGTTGATGCAAGAAGTCCTGTAGTGGGATTAAAATCAAAAGGAGCATTTGAAATAGTAGGCGCAAATTTTACTCCCAATATGCTAATAAAATCCTGAAAGTAATGCGACCATCCGTGCGCAACAGTAGCAGAAGCCACCGCGTATTCTAGAATTAAATCCCACCCGATTATCCATGCAAATAATTCTCCTAAAGTTGCGTACGCATAAGTGTATGCAGACCCTGCAACTGGAACCATTGAAGCAAATTCTGCATACGATAATGCCGCAAAAACACAGGCAATTCCGGAAACTACAAATGATAAAACTATTGCGGGACCACTCTTATCGTGAGCTGCAACGCCTGTTAGTACAAAAATTCCTGTACCTATAATTGCTCCGACGCCAAGGCTCGTTAGAGCTACCGGTCCAAGAACACGGCGCAAACGGTTTTCACTTTTAACTTCGTCTAGTAAAACACTCAGTGGTTTTGTAGCAAATATTTGCCTCATGTTCTAGCTCCTTTTTAAAATATTAGCAAATAAAAAGTTTATAAAGATATCTTTAAGCTCGTTTGGTTAGCAGTTAAATAAAAGATTGCAAAAACTATTCATTTCAACTTCCTTTGTCAAGTGGATTTTTAATTTAGATGATATTTTTTAATGCCAAAAAAAATCCCGGTTTCCTTTTCGGAAAATCGGGATTCTATTCCTATTCTAATAAAATTAGATAAATAATGGCGCCAATACCAATGTTAATGTAGCTAATAATTTAATCAGCACATGCAATGATGGCCCTGCTGTGTCCTTAAAAGGATCACCAACCGTGTCACCTACAACTGATGCTTTATGTGGGTCAGACTTTTTACCGCCGTAGGCACCTGTTTCTATGAACTTCTTTGCATTGTCCCATGCACCGCCACCGTTGTTCATAAATAAAGCAAATAAAATTCCTGTTATCGTACCTACCATTAAATACCCTCCAACTACTTCTGCTCCTAGTGCACCAGTTGGATTATTTATTCCTCCACCCCAATAGTAAATCCATTTGAAAACCAATCCTACTCCGATTGTCATTCCAACTACAAGCAGTCCGGGAACAACCATTTTTCTTAACGCTGATTTTGTAGCAATATCAACGCATTGTCCATAATCCGGTTTTGACGTGCCTAGCATGATTCCTGGATTATTTTTGAATTGTTCTCTTACGTTATTTATAATTGCGTATGCTGCTTTACCAACTGCCTTTATTGCAAACGAAGAGAAAATAATTACCAACATCGCGCCTAATAGTGCACCAACAAATACTTCTGGTTTATCAAGATTTATTACTCCCTGGAATGAAGGCATATAATTTTTTACTTCGTCTATATATGCTCCGAATAAAAGAAATGCTGCTAATGCCGCTGAACCCACAGCATAACCCTTTGTCAATGCTTTTGTGGTATTGCCAACTGCATCGAGTCTATCGGTTTTCATTCTTACTGATTCTTCTTGTTGACTCATTTCAATTATTCCACCTGCATTATCAGTGATGGGGCCAAAAGTGTCCATAGCTAAAATATAAGCCGCTGAACCAAGCATTCCCATCGTCGCAACTGCAGTTCCGAAAAGTCCTGCATCTTTTAATCCTGTTGATTGACCAATAAAATATGTACTTACTATTCCTGCTCCGATTACTAGTGCTGGAAATCCGGTTGATTCCATTCCAATTGCCAGACCGGCTATAATGTTTGTTGCCGGACCAGTCTGAGATGCATCAGCTATATATTTTACCGGACGATATTTATATTCCGTATAATACTGTGTAATATAAACAAACGCTAGTGAAATGAGAACCCCTATTGCACCACAGAAGAAGAAATTCAAATAATGCGACCCCAACAGCCACTTTGAAGCAATAAAGAATCCTACGGTAGCTAAAGTAGCTGTTACGTAAAATCCTCTATTCAATGCTTGCATTGGGTCTTCAGTGTCGTTGGTCCTTACTATCATAACACCAACGATTGAGGCAAGTATTCCAAAAGCGCGGGCTACTAGAGGAAACAATAAAACTCCTAATAACGTCAATCCTTCGCTATTCATTGAAGCAATATTTGCCTTGTATAATGTTGCCGCTAAAATCATAGCACCAATATTTTCTGCTGCTGTTGATTCAAATAAATCCGCACCACGTCCTGCGCAATCGCCAACATTATCACCAACTAAATCAGCTATAACTGCCGGGTTTCGAGGATCATCTTCCGGAATTCCTGCTTCTACCTTGCCAACTAAATCTGCTCCTACATCTGCTGCCTTTGTGTAAATTCCACCACCAAGCTGCGCAAACAATGCAACAAAGCTAGCACCAAATCCATATCCTACAATCATTAAAGGTATTTTTGTTACATCCTGAGTTACGCCGGAAACTTTCACAAGCGTGAATAATCCTGCAACGCCAAGTAAACTCATTGCAACAACAAAAAATCCTGAAACAGCCCCACCTCGCAATGCGGTTTGTAATGCTCCGTTCATACCCTTCATTGCTGCAGCTGCAGTTCTTATATTTGATCTGATCGCTACCCACATTCCCATATATCCGGCTGCTACAGAACATAGCGCACCGAATATAAAAGAAATTGTTGTCCACAAAGCAAGTTGGCTAGGAGTGGCGGGGTCATTAGCAGTTGGTGTTCTAAATATGGCATACATTATATATATGAATGCTGCCAACGCAACTGCCAAATAAAGAATGGTTTTATTTTGTCGCCTTAGAAATGCTTCTGCGCCTTCTTTAATTGCATTCGATATCTCCTGCATTTTCTCGCTGCCCGTATCACGCTTAAGAACATTTCTGATAAGATAAACAGCAAACAATAGTCCAATAATACTAATGGCAAATATTAACTGAAGTTCCATCGATCACCTCTATTTTAGTTTGACTTAGACATTAATTAATTTAATTCAACTTTATTCTGCATTTGCATAATCAGCGTTAATTGTTTTAAGGATAAAATTTAAGTAGGTAATTTTATAAATACATCCATAATATTCATATTAAGCAGTAAACAATAATCCCTTAGAATTTAATTTTGCTTCGATAAACATAACAAGTAGATCTTATTCCACCAAATCTTTTTATCGCAATTATTGCATGCTAGGATCAATATTCGATAGACAAAACTAGCCTTTACATATAAGGTTTTTGTATCATTATAGCTCAAATTTGCTAAAAAAGAATATCTTTAAGTATTGAAATTACTCCAATCAAATTGTCAGCTTCATAATTAGGAATGACTGAATTATTATTTTGCCTTACCTTTTTGGTCTTTCCTGTATATACTAATGCTCCTTTTCCACCTGCATTCTGCGTCCCCTCTATATCAGTTTCAATATTATCGCCAATCATAATAAAATCTGAGTCCTTTTTGAAACCTAATACTTTTAATGCTTTTTGAAAATAAACCGGCGATGGTTTTCCAATTAAAATAGATTTCTTTAAAGTGGAATACTAAATTGCAGCTACAAATGCACCAGCATCAAGTGAAATGCCTTCACCGGGCGGATTCCAATATCTATTCTTTTGCATAGCAATAATTTCAGCTCCAGCTAAAACTTTTCTTAAAATATCATTCAAGATTTCGTATGTCCAAGATTTACCCAGGTCACCTATTATTACTGCAGTAGTTTCATCATCATCTATATAATCGGAAAATACCTTCTTAATTCTATCGTTACAATAAACAGATGCTTTTTTATTTGACTCGGATATATAATTTAATGTAGCATCTATAGTAGTCATTACGGGGATATTAAGTTCAATATTATTAGAAAGAAAGAATTGTCTAACATCATCTGATGAGGATAAAGTCGAATTGCTTAATATTATTGCGGGTAATTTTTCATCAGTAAGGGATCTAAGAAAGTAACTTGAATTATTAGAAAGCTTATCTCCGATTCTCAAGATGCCGTCAAGATCAATTAATATAGGAATTGTTAGACTTGATCTCATCCTTGTATTACCTGAATATTAATACTTTTAAATTTGTCAAACTGGCATAATGCATAATCTTGACACTTTTGAAATTTATTAATTGAAAAATCTATTATTCAAATTTGCGTAACTATTTAGATTGAAGGCAGCTTTCGTGCTGTTAATACTTCCTTCAATGAATATAAAAATGCTGGTATTGCAACGATTATCATGAAAAGTGCAATCAGAGCATAGCCTGGGTCAAATGGCAAATGTCGATCTAATCCCATCAATATTGCAACACCGGCGGCTCCGAAAAGAATACCCCCAAAGAACAATGTGCGCCCGCCGGTCTGTGAACCAATCTTTTTAATTTCTTGTTCTGTAAATACATGAATCCATCGCAGCGAAGCACCAAATAATCCTCCTACAATTACAAGCATGATCATGGTTCCTAATCCGAATACAAGTCCCGGTAAGAATGCTAACCATGCATTTGACATTGCGGGAGCAGCCACTGTGTTAACAAAAATTGAAAATCCCCCAAATCCAAATCCGGCAATAAATCCATGTATTATTGTCCAACGAACTGGCGGCACTGCAACTTGTTCTGCCTTCCCTTTATGATGTTTTGTAAGTACCCCGCTTGTTGTCTCTATCTCTCCGGCATTTTCATGATGATGTCCCAGAAAGTGGACGTGGATATATCGATTCTTTCGTAAAACTATAGCGCCTGCAACCGACATTGCTGCCCCTACAACAATATAAACTATGCTGTTAATAGTAGGATTGAGAAGAAATGGCGCTAAAGCTAAGTATGCAAGTTCAGATATAATTGCGCGCTGGAATGCAAATGCTGCTGAGAAGTATAACCCCGCCTTCATTCCCTCTTTACCGTTAGCGCCGCCTATAGCGTAGCTAAACGTTATCGGCCATGTATGTTCATCAGGTAAGATTCCGTGGAGCAGTCCAAAAAGAAATGAATAAATCAATGCGACAAACGCTGTCATTCCAATACTTTCTTATTATATTACTTGTACACTAACTCTAGTTTAAATTTTTTCAATTACAAACATAAGCTTTTCTAAGTTTTAACGCCTCAAGTACTTTGGATTAAATATATAACAAGAAATATTCCGACTGCCAGAACAATTAATGTAATCAGCGTGTCAAGTATCGATGATGGATGGTAAGTATCCGCGTCTATTTGTCTTCCAGTATCTTTATACTTAATAAATGCAAGCACTCCCATCAATGCACCAAGTCCTACCAGAAATATTCCAAATACAGATGAATATCCATGAGGCGGCGGAGGCACTTGGCTCGCTGGTATACCTGATCTTCCTAAAAAGAATGATATTTGTTTTATAAATAGTGAAAACTTTTCAACAACAAATCCAAATGCCATTATACCTATACTCGTTCGTATCCATGCAAGGAATGTTCTTTCATTCGCCATGTGTACGCTGCGATTAAGATTCTTAGGAGATGCCTTATCCAATTCCATCATTAATTTCCTTTTTATATTAAAATCTTTGAAATAGTGAAATCTTCGGTATTATCCTTAATCATAAAGCCTTAATCGGCATTCTTTGAAACAAATTCTGTAAAGGATTGTATTTGTCTGAGAATAGTGCTGTGCTCTGACAAAATGTCTTCCTAATTTCTTTTCTTGATCAAATTGGTTATTTAAAGAAGAATGTAATTAACTAAATAAATTATAGTAATTTTTCTTCAGTTTGGGCTTGCTGTTTTTCTGATGAAAGCTTGCAAAATAAAAAGGGCGATTCGTAAAACCGCCCTGCAATAATCTATACGTTTGCTTTAGCGAGGACAGGGAATTTCAACTGCGCAAGTTCTAATGCACCAAACAGAACTCCGGCATAAAACAAATCGCCCAGCATTGTGCTGCCGAAAAATGGAATAGCGGCAATAAAGCATTCGGATAATCCGGTTATGGTCATTGGATATATACCTCCCGAAATCCATACCGCAAAGTTTGTTACTGTAAAAAATAGAACCGATGATGATACTGTGGCTAGCATTACATATGAAATTTTCTTGCTTTTTCTCAATGAAAAGCCAATCATCACAATCAACGCAAAGCTTAAGTATACAGCCCACATGGTAGAGTGAAATCCAAGTATTAAGTCTGAAAGCAACATTGCTACGATGGGAATCGCGAATGATAACTTCTTATTTGAAAAATAAGCACCCCCAAATAATGCCATTCCTGCAACTGGCGTGAAGTTCGGATAATGTGGCAGTAATCTTAATGCTGCTGCCACAAGGACCATTGCGGTTATCGTCCAAAAGCGTGGGGTTAACATTTGTTTATTCATTTAATACTCCTTAAATATAAAATTGAAATATATTGATTCCGTTTGAAAATAATTGACTCTAATTCAGTAAAATTAAAATAATAATAAATTACCTACCATTCAAAACACATTTGGCGTACCTTAAAAGTTAACCTTAATACCAAAATATGCGGATTGCCCTGGTGTAGCATAACCAAGAACGTCCTCATAATATTTATTGAATAGGTTATCTATCCTCCAGTAAAATAACACCGCTTTAGTTAATTTGTAAGATACTGAAAGATTTACCAATGTATATGCCGGGAGTTTTACTCTTGCAACGGGATATTGATTAAAATCTTTGTCGTCTCTTTCCCCGACATAAATAATTTCGATGTTTGTATTAATATTCTTGAGGAAGACGTAGTCAGCATTAAAACCCACTTTATCTTTCGGTCGCCTTAAAAGCGGGAGATTTTTATCAGGAGAATTATTGCTTAAGTCTTTTGTGTCTGTGTACGTATAATTGAATCTCATATCCAAATTCTTTATTAGTTTGGCGGATAAATATAATTCAATTCCTTTAGTCTCTGCTTTATCTACATTAATGGTCCTAAAATTATTATCAAATCCGAAGAGATCTGTATAATAATTATCATAATAATTTATACCTGCATCTAACATATCGTGAAACAAAAATTGTTCAATACCGGCATCCCAGCCTTTGCTCTTTTCAGGCTTCAAATTCATATTGCCGTAAGCAGGATCAAACAAATAAAATAGTGAAGGTGCTTTAAAGGCGGTTCCGAATGTCGCTTTTATCTTTGTCCCGGTCTTCCAAAATATGTATGCCGGTGCGATTCTATAAGTTACTACCGACCCAAAACGGCTGTGCTTGTCATACCTTATCCCGAATGAACTGAAAAAATTCTTCCCCGGATCTAGCTGATCTTGAAGATATATTCCAAAAGTCGATGCGCTATTTTGAGGAAAGATACTGTTAAAATTTCCATAAACTGATGAATTATAAATATAATTTGAAATTGCAGTCTCATTTTCTTCATCAACACCGAGTGATACAAGATTGCTTGGGAGTCTAATATTATTCTGCCAGCTAAAATCAAGTTTATTGCCGTCATAAAGACTCGTTGAAGAAGCCGGATTGAAAAGTGTTGAATCGAAATTGTACTTGCGAACGTTTCTTATAAATGAAGAGCTAAAGCTTTGGTCCCACAGGCCGCCGAATAATGATAGCTTCCCTTCAGTTCTATATGATTGCTCTTCTGTATTATAAACATAAGTCGGATCATCACCTTCGAAGCCTCCATGCTGATCTAAGGCAGTCTGCGCTTTTGTAAAATGTACAAAGAAATTCACATTAAAATTCGATGCAAATGCCTCTCCAAATCTTGACGAAATATTATAATTAGAAGTCCCGTCTTTTTCCGTGTTCCCATATTTAGAGGAAGCAGAAGAAAAACCATCAGTCTTAAATCTACTTAGCGTAAGTGAGTAATTAAATTGATCAAGGCTTCCCTCAAGCCCAGCATCTGCTCTATAACTGTTGTACGAACCGCCTTCTGTTGAAAGAAAGAATTTTGGCTTGCCGGAACCTTCTCTTGTAATAATATTAATTACACCGCCTAGTGCATTAGAACCATAAAGAGTACTTTGCGGACCTCTTAGAATTTCTATTCGTTCAATATTTTCTACAGGAAGGTTTGCAAAATCAAACGTATTGTCTGGATCGTTTGTCATATTAAGCGCAATACCATCTAAAAGCACTAAAGTCTGCCCTGGGTCAGCGCCTCGTAAGTATACATAAGAAAGAGAACCGGGCGCACCTTGTTGTGTAAAACTAACGCCATACTGATCTTTTAGTAATCCAAATACACTTTGCTTATTAAGCGCTGCTATTTCTGCTGAATCTATTACCGTTATTGAGCTGGCTGCTTCAATTAAAGGAATCTTAGTCTTCGTTGCAGTAACTACAACTTCAGACATATTAAAGATTCTTGATGAATCTGCTTGCTGTGCAATGGAAAAAGAAGTTGTGAAAAATATGAGAAGTACCAAGGACAAAAAGACTTTATTGAGATACATTGAAGTTACTCCTATGAATATTAAATTAAGGTTGTAACTTCGTGGGGAGATAAAGAAAACAGAAATTTAAAAAGTACTGGTCTTCTTTAATCTAACCTCGCCCGCGAAGGTTGATTGTTTTTTCTACGGCAGGTCTCCTGGCTTAAAACAAATTATCATCAGCAGAATGCAGTTGGCAATTTGTTTATCACAGTTGCGCGTCAGTTCCGGAATTTCACCGGATTCCCTATAATTCCCGTTACGACCGGGACACCGTAAAAATATTTTATGAACTAATGCAAGTTACTAAAATTCTTTTTAATTCAAACCTCCCTTAATTTATTGTTTGCTTCCTTATATCGACAGTTGCTTTGTCTTCTATATATAATATGTTTATACAAATCTAATATGAGTCGTTTATTAAAAGTATAAAACAAATACATAGTCAATCTTGCCCAAGATACAAGTATTTTAAGTTTTATCACTTGTAATATTCTACCATCTTCTTTACTTTTCTTTTCAAAGATTAGGAAATTGATGCAAGGCTTAATATATCATTTCATTTCAGACGACGAGATGCTCCGTATCTCCAATAGGATTAAGGAAGTTGAAAAAACTACTGCCGGAGAAATCTGTGTTGCTGTTAAGGAAAATCTCAATTTTCTTCAACGCAATACACCTATTAACGCTCTTGCCGAAAAGGAGTTCTTTAGGCTTGGCGTAGATAAAACTAGAGATAAAACGGGCATATTAATTTATGTCCTGCTTCCAAGACGTCAATTTTATATTATGGCAGACACTGGAATAAACGAAAAAGTACCCGGAAAAACTTGGGATGCAATAAAGGATGAAATGCAAAATATGTTTCTAACCGGAGAATTCTCCAAAGGAATAATTCACGGAGTTCAAAAGGTTGGCAATATCTTAACTAAGTATTTTCCCATTAAGTCGGGTGACTCAAATGAAATTTCTAACGAAATAATTATTGACTAGTAGCTTATTAATAGCAAGATAATTCCCCCAAACTAAAGCTATTTAGTTATCCTTTAAAAGAGTGTCTTTTGTGCCTCAAATATTCAATAATCCCCGGCAGCATAGAAATAATAACAATTGCAATCAGTACAACCGAAAAATTTTCCTTTACAAACCGAATATTTCCAAAATAAAATCCTGAGTATACTAAAAGTGCAACCCAAGCTGCGGCGCCAATAATATTATATAAAATGAATTTTGGATATGTCATGTTGCCAATACCTGCAACAAATGGAGCAAAGGTTCTGATTATAGGAATAAACCTAGCAAGGATAATAGTCTTCCCCCCATACTTTTCAAAAAATTGATGAGTCCTATCAAGATGCTCCTTCTTTAGATATCTAATCTTCTCCTGATGAAAAATTCTCGGACCTATTAAATGACCGATCCAGTAATTTGCAGTATCTCCTGCTATAGCAGCAAGTGCAAGTATTAAGAATAGATAATTCTCGTTCAATGATCCGCTTGCTGCAAAAGTTCCGGCTGCAAACAAGAGCGAATCTCCCGGCAGAAACGGAGTTAGTACGAACCCCGTCTCTGCAAAGATCACTGCGAATAAAATTACATAAGTTAATGTTCCATACTGAACAATAATATCGTTTAAATGAACGTCAAGATGGAGAAATAAATCAATAGCTTCTTTAACTAGTTCCATATAAGAATATCCCGGATTTAATGTGATTAGAAATTTTCTACGTAATCAAGATCAACGCCGTAAGTCTCTCTTAAGAAATGGAGAGAAATAAACGAAATAACAAAAACTACTATCCCCACTATAAGTGCCGAATAGATAATACCAAACGGCATACGTAGAAAATTAAACGCAAGCGTTATTGGAATTACCGAGCCACGAATGAAGTTTGGAACAGTTGTAGTAACTGTGGATCTTAAGTTAGTCCCAAATTGCTCCGAAGCAGACATAACGAAGACCGCCCAGTATCCATTTCCAATACCTATTATTGTACACAACACATAAAATTCAGTTGGGCTTAAGGATCGTGTAAATAAATAAACAAGCGATAAAACAGCAGTTATAGATACGAAAATAAAAATAGCCTTTCTCCTGCTTTGCAGAATCTGACTTAGATATCCGCTGGCAAAGTCACCAATGGTTAATCCTAAATAAGAAAAAAGAATTGCGTTCCCTGCATTAATTGAACCCCTTACACCTAGTGCTTTTGCAAATTCCGGAGAAAAAGTAATAAGAATTCCGACTACAAACCAATTCGGCAAACCTATTAATATTGAATTAGCATATCTTAGGAATCTATCCTTAGAACTAAATAAACTTAGGAAGTTTCCTTTCTTCACAGTTGAAGTCTTAATTGCGTTATACATACCCGATTCAAAAAGACTAATTCTTGTTATTAATAATATTATTCCAAGAACGGCGCCGATTATGTAAGCTGTTTGCCATGAAAAAACATCTCCTATTATTCCGCCTAGAATCGCTCCCATTACTCCAATTGAAGCAACCAAAGTTGTTCCGTAACCGCGTGTTTCCTTAGTCATAACTTCGCTAACCAAAGTAATTGCAGCGCCAAGTTCTCCAGCTAAACCAATACCGGCTAAGAACCTTAATATCGCATACATCTCCATTGAGGAAACAAAGGCGTTGAAAAAATTTGCAACTGAGTATAGGAAAATAGAACCGAAGAGAACCGAAAGGCGTCCTTTTTTATCTCCCCAAATTCCCCAAATAATACCGCCGATTAGCATTCCCCCCATTTGCATATTAAGAAGGAATACACCGGCATCTATTAACTGATTACCATGTAATCCCAAATACTTTAGACTAGGGATGCGGACAATGCCGAAAATCAACAAATCATAAATGTCTACAAAATATCCAAGGGCTGATACAAGAACGGTGAGGTTAAGAATCTTAGTGGTCAATTCTTTCTTTCTCTCATTCATATAATAATCCTTTATTAAGTTATTAGGTTGATTTTTTCCTTGCCCAAGCGAAATATATTATTTTCTCAAGTACTTGCTCATACGTATATCCGGCGGCTTCGGAAGATCTCATAAAACCCGCACCCTCAGTTAAATCGGGATTTGGATTAACTTCAAGCACAAATATCTTATTATCCTTAGTCAACCTCATATCAACTCTTGCATAGTCTCTGCACTCCATAGTTTTGAAAGAAGCAAGCGCAATTTCTTTTGCTTTTAATTCTATTTCTAGGGGAAGGTCTGCAGGGCAACTTGGAATAGTCTTGTGATAAGCCTCATGAAGAGAATCCCACTTGGCCTGGTAACTAACAATATTATATAAATTATCCGGCATAGCACTAAAATCAATTTCACTTATCGGAAGTGCAACCGGATCCTCGTCTCCGAAAACAGCAACATTAAGCTCTCGTCCGTCAATAAATTCTTCTACCAAAGCAGGTTGTTGAAATGAAGACAAAACATGCTTTACTCTCTCCTTAAGTCCTTTATTATTCTCAACAATAGACTCATTTTCTATTCCTACGCTTGCGTCTTCATATGCAGGTTTCACAATCAAAGGGAAATTCAAATTATGCTTAAAGTTCTTAGGAATTTCTTTAATTAGAATAAACCTTGGGGTTTCTATTCCATGTGAATTAAGAAGTCTTTTAGCAAGAACTTTATTTTGGCAGTTTGCTAGCGATATAGGAGAGGCACCCGTATAAGTAATACCAAGCAGATCTAAGACCCCAACCACATTCATTTCAAGTCTTGAATTTTCCCTGTAGAGCTCTATGAAGTTGAAAACAACATCAGGTCTATTCTTTTTGAAATCCTTGAGGAGAAAGCCTATATCATCCTTTATGTTTAGTGTATAAGCATCAAACCCAAATTTGCAAAGACGTTTAGCTAATATTTCATATTCTTCTATAGGGGTTAGATTTTCTACTTCAAAGTACGGGACAAAATTTAATTCCTTAGGACTAGCATCATCCGGCTTTATGTATAAATCGGGATTAGCTTCATTAAAAACAATTGCAACTTTTAGTTTAGTTTTCATAGTAAAATAAAAATAGTCAAAAATCGCTTTTATACAAAATTCATTAGTGATTTATTCAAAATGATTCCTTATCTTATCAAATAAAAAATCTCTAATTTATGAGTTTCTATCCACAGCCTTATAAATATCAGTGCGGACCATTTGCACTAAAGTATGCTTTGGTAATGCTTGGTAGATTTGAAAATGAAAGGGAGATTGGGAAAAAAGCGGGAAGTACTTGGTGGTATGGTACAGATGAAATAGGTCTTGCTAAAGCTGCAAAGACCTTTGACTGCAAAATGAAATATTTCCGTCGTGAGACTCCGAACGAAGCAATTAAAGCGTTAAAGGAACACCTTAAACAGGGATTACCATGCATTCTTAGTGTTGATGACTGGGAACACTGGTTTACTGTCATTAATGAACAACAGGACAAATTTATTGTTGTTGATAGTGGTCTAGATAAAGTAATTATTATCTTAACTCAAAATCAGCTCTTAAAACGATGGAAGTATATCGAAGATGAAACGGGCTACATTAGCTATGATGCTTATGCTCTGATGCCTAAATTCAAGACGTCGACAAAAGCCAAATTTTCTTTAGAGAAAGCACGTTTCGTAATGCGTGACCGTAATAAACAGTTGGCTGAAAAATGGGATACATACTTTAATGATTTAATAAATATCTGTAGACCAAGAACCCCCATTTCTAAAAGAACAATTTCTTTTAATGAATTCTTAAGACGGCATGAAAACCTTTTGGTTAAGCAAGTAGCCAACTGGCATGGAACGCCAACATATATGGAGCTAAAGAAAATATTAACCAACATGCAATTTGTAGCAGAAGTATATGATTTGGTAATATATCATGAAGATCAAAAAAAAGCTTTAGTAGATCTTGCGTCAATCTTAATGATGTATGCTTGTGGCAAATATGGAATGGACCCAATTTATTAGAATATTTTTGGAGATGTTATGGAAGGAATAATAGAACGAAATAAAAAAATTCTACTCCGCGATAGCGCGGCTCTTCTTTTAATCGACATCCAGGAAAAAATTCTTGCCGTGATGAAAGACCCAGAAATGGTAGTAAGTAACACAGCAAAACTAATCAAAGGATTCAAAGTTTTAAATGTCCCAATATTTTATACTGAACAATATCCGAAAGGGCTGGGATTAACAACTGCACCCTTATTAGCCGAACTTGAGGGGCTTAACGCAATCCAAAAGATGAGCTTTAGCTGTTTCGGCGCTGGTAATTTCTTTACTAGACTAAAAGATAATAAAGTCACTCAAGTTATTGTTGCAGGAATTGAGGCTCATGTGTGTGTGCAACAAACAGTTTTAGATCTTATTGCAAGCGGATTCCAAGTAAATGTTGCAGCAGATGCAGTTTCTTCAAGGAAAGATATTGATTACAAATTCGCCTTAAAAAGAATGAGAGAACATGGGGCAGAAGTAACTACCGCAGAGGCCATTTTATTTGAATTGCTCACAGTAAGCGGTACAGATGAGTTCAAAGAAATATCACAAATAATTAGATGAAACTTATCTATATAAAATTGGACGAGTTGATTAGGAATGTTAGTTGAGCTATTTTTATTAAGCAACTTTTAACTCTAAATAAAATCGGAAGTTCGTGAAAAATCCTAACCAAAAAGAAGACAATCTTTTATCTGAAATACTGAAAAAATTTCTGGATAAAAAGGATTTCTCCGTAATAGAAAAAAAACTTTCATCTGAAAGACAATCAATTTCTGGGAAACCTGCCGACATAAAATTCAACTTAGAAGAATTTAATCAATCTAAACTGCAATCAAAAATTGACTTGCTATTAACTTTCGCAAAGTCAAAACTTGATAAAGTGAAATTTCTTGAACTACTTCTTCAAGTCGGCCAGCTAACAATTGTTACAGGTGAATTCCCTTCTGCGGTTTATATACACGAAAAAATACTAAAAGAGACTAAAAACAAAAAGAATTTTGAAGGAATTGCAGCAAATGCCGCCCTAGCTCTTGGGGATGTTTTTAGCCGCCAGGCTTTATGGCAACTGAGTCTTAGTTATATTAAAAAGGCAAACGCACTTTTCAAAAAACAAAATGATCTCAAAGGTGCTGCAAATTGTGAAAATACCATTGGAACTATATATGGAGAATTCGGAGATCTCAGGAATGCAAAGATACATTTTGAAAAAAGCCTTATACTTTTAAATTCAGAGAAGGACAACTCCTTAATTGGAAAAATTGAAATTAACTTAGGTATAATTAATAGTATCCAAGGCGATCTTAATTTAGCATTTGCTTATTATAATAGAGCACTTGTGAATTTTGAAAAAGTTCGCAATCTGCAGCGCATAGTCGAAATTCATCACAATATCGGAATGCTTTATACAAAAAAGAACTCATACAAAGCGGCTTTGAGAGAGTTTGACAAAAGTATTTCCGTTGCTCAAAAGATTAATTATTTGCATTCTATTGGGATGTCCTATTCTAGCAAGGCTTTTATATATGCGAGGCAAAATGATACTAATCTAGCTGAAGCTTTTGCCAATCAAGCCCTAGAAATTTGTTTCCAGGTAAATGATAAATTGACAATAGCCGACACATACAAAATTAAGGGGATGATACAAAGGAACATAAAAAATTATTCTCTTGCAGAAAGCTATCTGCTTACAAGCATTAGGATTAACAAAGATTTGAAAAATGAACTTAATCAATCGGAAACAGAATTTGAGCTTGCTATTTTATATAAAGAAAAAGGCATGACCGCAGAAAGTAAGAAATTACTGCTAAGCGCATTAAAATATTATAAGAAGATAAAATCAGATAAAGAGATAAAAGAAATTCAGGATTATCTAAAACTGTTTTAATAAGGAATAACATTCAATTTCTAATTTCAAAGATCAGAACTCTTTCTGCTTTGTTTTTATTTCAACTTTTGATTAATTATTACAGCCATAATTTGAAATAAAAATGTTTAGAACTCTCTTTACAACCTTAAAGGCAAAAATTCTCACCGGTTATATCGTCGTTATTTTAATAATGATCGGTGTTATGTTCTGGAGCCTTTATAACTTTAATAGGCTTAA
>JAJYDC010000038.1 GCA_021777835.1 Bacteroidota bacterium
ACCAGCATCAATACTTCTTTTTGCTGCTTCACGGAATTGATCAATAATATCCTTAATATCTTTATAATCCATTTCTTTAGGATTAGGATAGTCATCTCCAAATTGTATAGCGCTTGGAGCCAATGTCTGCCATCCACCGTTTTCAGTACTTACTTTACCATTACCTTTCCAGGGTGAAAATGTTGAAGCCTTTCGTCCGGCGTGTGCTAATTGAATGCCCGGAACGGAGTTTTGTGACTTTATGAATGATGTAATCTTTTTATATGCATCAGCTTGCAAGTCATTCCAAATTCCAGCATCTTCAGGAGAAATTCTCCCTTCCGGAGAAACGGCTGTTGCTTCTGTAAATACTATCCCTGCTCCACCAACAGCACGACTTCCCAGGTGAACAAGATGCCAATCAGTTGGTACTCCGTCATTGCTGGAATATTGGCACATCGGAGAAACAACGATTCTGTTTTTTATCTCAACACTTCTGATTTTTATAGATGAAAATAATTTGCTCATATTAATATTTAGCCTGCTTAGTTATAAAATTTCCGTTGTGCTATAATAACACTAGATAAATATAAATCATTTGCCTGAAAAAGTTTGTGAAGTATAATTGTTCACATTCTTTTATTTATTAGTAAGCCATTACCCCACATGCGAAAGGCAAGCTATTAGGCTTGCCTTTCGATTATATATTTACCTTAAATTATAAAATAGTAATATCTAAAGCCTATATTTTAACAATTTCAACCCTTCTATTTTTTGCGCGTCCTTCGTCCGTATTGTTGTCCGCTATAGGTTTGGAATCTCCATATCCTTTAAATGAAAGCCGGCTTTTAACTATTCCCTTAGCAATTAAAGCATTCATAACAGATTTAGCTCTGTTTTCTGAAAGAATTTGGTTTGACTTAACCGAACCAACATTATCAGTATGCCCGTTAATACTAATCTTTAAAGTTGGATTTTGATTTAATAATTCAACTATTTGATCAACTATTGGCTGCGATTCCGGTTTAATATCAGACTTACCGGTTTCAAAATTTATGTACAGCGCAATAAAGCCTTCTTTATTAAGGGCCTCCATCATCTCGCTTGCCTGGATTTCCTGTTTCATCGGTTCCATCTCAAGCACATAAAGGAAAAAGTGTTCAACTGAATTCGCAGTCCCGCCGAAACTAGCAAGCTTAACCCAATAATCTTTTTCTTTAGTCGGGAGATAGAAGGTTGCTTCAATATCAGCATCCTGTACATTTGTATTTTTGTAAAGCATCTTGCCGCCATTTTTAGTAACTGCATTCTCATAATTTTTAATTACCTGGAATGGGCTTAATTCCTTTTGTCCGGCATCAAAATTAAAAGCGTAATCTATTGAAAAAAGATTACCTTCTTTCGTCTCGGTTTTACTTCCGCTCATTCGCAGCTGAAGTTCGTTATAATTTTGAGAGCAGCTTACGATGTAGAAATTTGTAAGTCTGTTAAATAAAGGATGATCTTTGCATCCTTCCGCATCCTGTTGTGCTAATGTTATAAAACATGCACTGAACAAAAAAACGAAAATAAAAACATAGTTTTTCATTTTATTATCCCTTTTATTAATATATAGATGTTTATTATATAGTTAATTAGGCTAATCTCTTCTTAGATTAAATTTATAAGAAATAATTTTATCTTCACCCGATACGGGGTTATTTTTTTCAATGGTATCTTTTCCTGAAAGTACTTTATTAATACTCCAATAAAGTGTTTGCGATTATTCATTAAATAAATTGTACTGAAAAACTCCTCTTAATAAATGAAGATAATCTGAAACCTTTCCCAAACCGAGAAGACCAGGTTCTTGTTTCATTTCTACCCCTGTTTGTAATTTCGATTGCTGCTCGGATATACTTTCAAGGCGGTACCAAACAGGCAGGGAAGATCTTGTATATGTTTCATATCTTCTTAGAATTTCAAGATATTGAGGGGTGTATTTACTGCAGTACTTTTGTTTTTCTGCATTAATTTTTTGGTCTAATACCTCCATCTTTTTGATATCATCCTGGCTAGCTTCGCCCATCAAATCACTGGCTTCCCGATCCCATTTAGCGATATTGTCAAGCATAATCTTTGCGCCCGGGTCTTTACCAATTTGAGCAAATTCGTCAGCAAATTTCGTTTCTATAGCTTTTATGCTATCTATAATATTTTTTTGCATTGTAGTTAGCTCATATAAACTTTTAGCCTTCAACTGCTGCGCTTGATACTTTTTAGGATCAGCCTGCATTTCAGCCATCTTCTCCTTGCCATACGCTTCTGCCCAAGCCTTTTTTTCTTCTTTATTCATTTTCTTTAAGTCTTTTACTTCATCAAGTGACACGTTGGCGCTATTCCGGAGAGCCTTATTAATTATTGCATTTTTTTCTTCATCAGTCATTCCATCTTCACTCTGCAATTTATTTATGTCCTCTTGAGAAAGCCCATATTGTTCTGATACATTATTCATAGCCTGTTTCTCATAAATATTAGCATTGTCATCAATTACTTGATTCCGTCTTTCGCGTTCACTGTCAATTAATTGAAGTAATGAATCAACGTAACTAGAATATTGATTACGTTCATCCATTTTCATTGAGCAAGCATTATTAGGAATAGCGGGGAGCAGACCGATAAACGATTCCGGAGTAACCTGAGCAAAGGAAAAAGAAGTAATTACTGTTAAAGCGAGAATAAGCAATAATTTTTTCATTTTAAGTTGTCCCTTTTATTAGAAATATTTTACTTATAGTCGACCCGTTGCACATAACCCCTTAAAAAAAGACTCCTTCCGAAAGAGCAACATATTATTACCGTTTATCTGCCATAGGCAGATTGTATCTTATGTCAAGATATTTGAAATGATTTTCCATATTCCGCTGGGGAGTTAGTTTGTAAAAGTGTAGTCGTAAGGTGAGTGTATAGTAAATAAAATCACTTAATATTAATAAAAATTTAGAGCAAATTTCCCTTTTCATAGCTCTTAACTTTTTTGTTAATTTTAATCTCCTTTATTTAATATAAGGATATTATTAAAAAAAACAAACATTCAACTCGATTTACCCGCTTGAACATTTTGCAGGAAGCGACATAGAAAGTCCCGATCTCAAACAAATTTATTTTAAAATGCCTTCGCACATTAAAAGAATTGAATTAAGAACCCGAAGAATATTTTTTGCATCAATGCAAAAGTACATATAAATGTAAAACATAATTTAAAGCCTTCCTGGTTTTTGGGAGAATTCACTCAAAAATAAAATATTCATTTCGACCCTGCCGCCAGGCACTATCCTTAAGAAATCCTTATTAATACAAAATTACTTATGCAATATGCATTATTGATAAAAATATTATTCAGTACAGAAAATTCATCGTTCATCTAATCGACTAGTATATAGATCGTCAATAGACTATATTATTAAGCATAAAATGCTGGGATATTTATTATGAAGACTAATGACGATAAAAAACGTGAACGTATCTATACGCACAACAAAACAGTTTTGGATAAAGAAAAATTTATAAGTATGCTTCCCGGGTGGGACCAAAAGAAACTTAATAAAATATTAGAATCGCTAAAACAAAAAGAAGTTATTGAAATTAACGGCGATATAGTTAAAATATTTCTTCTTCCTATTTCTGAAAAGGAATACAAAAATGTCTCGAATGATGAAACGATACACGAATCACTTTTTACTGAAGATGAATCAGAACTGCTAACATTACTATCAACGCAAAGTACAGTTAGTTAACAAATTTCTATTCAGGTATTTTGTTTTACGTGCTCATTACTTTCCCGACCGCCTTGGTGGGGAGTTTATTTGTAGCATTGATTTGGCGCCTATTCCGCTGAAAGGCGGAAGTAGTTTTGCATCGAGTCAAAAGTACAATTAATTAAAGTAGGTCTCAATTTAAAGCCTTCCCCGTTTTACAAGGAAAAACTTCCAATCAAAAAACGTGATGTTCTCGTAATATTAAAAGAAATGCACCTCATTTCGATAACTCAGCCCTAAAAAACCATACGAAATAGCGTAGGTTTTAGCCAGTTTTTTCCTCTCAGTGCCTCGATCTCTCTATGTACCCTACATTCACCTATACCCATGAATAAATCTCCCTCAGAATCGATATTTACATATTTCCGCATCTCCATACTCCTTCCTCCATATTTATTTAACCTTCTGTTTTGCATTATTTCAAAATTTCTTAATATAAATTCATGAAATGTAAATACTTTAGGAAATACTAAATCTATTGGGGGTCCTTTACTATTGCCTAAAAATAATAACTCGCCTATCAACCAGCCTTTAGAGAAAAAACTCTGGAAAACTGTTGATAGACTCCGCAAGAACATGGATGCCGCAGTATACAAGCATATAGTATCTGGACGATACGAAGATTTTATGAATAGTTTCCCAAATGATGCCCGCTTTTATCGTTTTGATTCAGATAAAGAACCACAACTTTCTTTATCTTCAAAAAAATCTTATGCAAATACAATTAAAAATAATTTCCCCTAAAACACAGTTCTTGAATTTAAAACATTTTATAATTTTCCTATTCTAAAACCTTTTTCATTTCAACAGTTGACAATTAGATGTAATTCTGGCATTTATAAACAAATGATTATATTTTATAGACTTCCGGAGGCATGCGGGCTAAGTTTTTTTCAATTTGACTTTATTCTTTTCTTATGATTGATTAAAATTAAATAGCTAAGAATAAATCGTTTCTAGTTATCGTAATTTTATAAAATATGGAAGTAGTGATTGATAAGATAAGGATAATAATTTCTATTATTTTTATTTCAATGATAGCAAATGGCTGCGGATTGATTGATTCTAATCCTAGCAAAGGCGAAGCTATCAATGCTTCGTTTAAATTAACAGACACTTCCGGGAATGTGACCAATACATTTTATTCAGGGAAAGAATTTGATATGCGCTTTATGTTGATTAATACAACCAGTCATGCAATAACTTACAAGTATGCAGGAGCACCGCCTGTTCATTTTCAAATTATGAAAAACGATAGCGATATAGCCGGCTCTTTTTATTCTTTTCCTAATATACTGATTAACTCTCCCGATACGTTAAAGGTGGGTGATACCATCCAGGTTATGTGGAAAGACCAGAATTATATTGGGGTTACTCAGAATTCTTCTCTTATTCTTCCTCCGGGTTCATATCAAGCTAAAGTGCTTTATCCTACTTTCAATGGAGTAAATGTTAAGTGTACCTCACTCATTGGATTTTCTATAATACAATGATTTATTATTTTTCAGAATATTTATTTCCTTAAATAATATGATGAGATTGAAATTACCAATTTTTCTATTTTTGCTGATTGTTACAGGCTGCGGGCGAAATAGTAACCCAGTATCTACTACAAATACTATTACATCCGGATCTCTTAAATATGCGTTTACCACTTCAAAATCATTTTATGAAGCGAAGGATACATTAAAGGCAGCTATGGCAGTGTACAATGACGGCTCTGCTGTTGATACAATAGCAGTTGGAGATGGTATATTCAGATGGTCTCTTCAAAATGATAAAGGTCAAACAATAATGCTCGGCGGCGCCTCTAATAATGTTGTCGAGCTGTTGCCTATAAATCCCGGACAGACAAAGCAAATCTATTTTATCAAACAAATAATAGCTGATACCTCAGGAAGTTCAGTTGCTACGGGATTATATAACTTAAATGCTGCGCTGCGCCCAAATTTATTCTTTTCACTTAAAGTAACGATTCAATAAACCATAATAAGTAACCAGTCTTTGGAAATGTTAGTTATTATGAAACAGTTAATAATATTAAAATAACTATTGAACACCTTTTTGCGGAAGGTGTAAACAAAAAATATCGAGATGTATCAAACACTGCTCAAAATAATAGAAGATGATCTGCTTAATAGTAGGCTTAGTCCTTTGGGTCCGACTAAAAAATCATGTATATATTATTGTCTCGCAATGAACGAGGTTGGGTTCTGACAACCCGATGAATCCTTCTAATAAAAGAATTCTTCTATAGAGTATCTGTATTTTCGGACTTCTGTTCCTCATAGAAGGAAATATTCTCTGTAAGCAGCACGACCTCTTTTATTGTATATTTTGAGAAATGGATAATTAGATACAGAGTTTGAATATATGAAGAAAATTCTTATACTTCTTTTACCAGCAATAATTGTAAATATACAGGCGCAGGATCTTAGCAGTAATTTAAGTATGGTAGCGGGACAATACGCCCAGTCTTATTTACAACCGTTTATTGATGTCTATGGAGCAGGAATGAATTCGGGCTTTTTCCATTCAGCACGAATGTACTCCAATGAGGATTCAAAATTTAATGTTTCCTTCAGCATCCAATCTATGGGAAGCTTTGTCCCTTCAAGCGAGAAATACTTCAGCGCTATGTATTATGCAGCTACCGCTTACGATACGCTCGGGCAGGAATATATCGTAAATGCTAAAGCGACGGTTAATAATGCTCCGACAATTTTCGGCAGTAAAACAAAAGGTACGGTAACAACAGAAATGAATGATACTGTAATTGTGGGCGGGGTTTTTTATTATCCTGTTCATCAAACTAGAGTAAATAAAACTTTTGGGGGACTTGTAAGCACGGATGTTGCTCCTTTACTGGTGCCCCAATTGAATATTGGAACATTATTCGGCACGGAAATGTTTTTAAGATGGATTCCTCCCATAAGAATAGGCGGCTATGGAACAACAAACTTTTTTGGTGTAGGCGTAAGGCATAATTTCAGTCAATATTTAACTGCTATCCCGTTTAATTTAGCCGGCGGTTTTTACTACCAAAATTTTACTATGGATGATACAACAGGGAAGCAGTTTATAGGTGTTTCTGCTATTGCGGCAAATTTGCAGTTTAGTAAAAGCATCGGGCTATTTGAGCTTTATGCAGCATTGCAATATGAGGCAAGCAATCTTAATGTTAGTTATCAATATGTGCCTTCTTCCGGGTCCGGTCAAAATTCTAATTACCGTATAAATGTTAACTTTAATATAAAAGGGAAAAACACATATAGAATATTAGCCGGCGCATCTTATACATTAGGTGCGTTCTATTTAAATACCGATGTTAACATTTCAGCAATAAGCGCATTTACATTTGGAATAGGTTATAATATATTTTAGCTGTTGATCTTAGATAAAACGTGAAATAATCTATCTATTCCGAAACGCTATATGCTGGTAGATTAATTTCCTAAAATGTGCATTATAGAAAAATTAAATTAATTGATGCAGGTGAAGGAAAAGACCTGATGATTGGAGGATTCTAATTATGAAATGGTATCATTACGTAGAATGTTTTTTTGCGGGTTTATTCCTTGCAAATTTTGTTCCTCATTTTGTTCACGGCATATCAGGCGAATCATTTCCGTCGCCGTTTTCCAATCCGCCGGGGAAAGGAATGTCCTCCCCGACTGTAAATGTTTATTGGGGTTTGTTTAATCTGCTTATAGGATACTTATTATTCAGGGCAGCAAAAATATCCGACAAGAAAATTTGGGCGCTTATTGTACTTTTCGCAGGTATTATACTTATGAGTGTATTTAATAGTATGGCTTTTGCGGGAATTAAAAAGTAAGCATATGCGGCTTAAGCAAAAATATGAGTTCGATAATTGACTAATGTCCAAAGGTGGAGTTGAATTTACTAATCCTCCTGATTTGATCAGGATAGGCTCTAAAAGCACGGGCTGCTAAAAAAATATTATCTTTATGCAGTGCTCTGCTTAGGAAGATATGCCTGAGGGATAGACCGCTTTCTCAACTGAATATTGAGTTAATAACATATCTTTTATGTAAAAGGTTATTGAATAAAAGATGAATATAGGAAAAAAATTGCTGCAAAAGTTATTTGAGTGTACTTCCCGAAAAAAGTACGATAATCTATCGTATGTAACGAATTTACATGTTGAAGTCAGAAGTAAGTAAAACAGTTAAACTGTAGAAGATATTTATACACGATTCTGTTTTAAAATATTTGTAAATTAATAAATATGGTACAAAATGGAATATAGATATGAAGCTGATCGCAAATCTAAATTCCAATTTTCAATAACACGTTCAAAAAATTAATAATAAAATTGCCATGCTTTTCGCAACGTTTCCGGAATCATCTCACGAAATGGTTTCATTACGGCCAATCGAATCTTCGGACTTGCAGAATTGGTTCAACTATCTGTCTATGCCTATTGTTTTTGAACATACCAGTTGGAATGTCCATTCGCCTGATGAACTAGCTCATAATATATGGCTCCCCTCGGAAGTTACGCCCTCAAGTCCCATTCGATTTGCTATAGCACTTCGATCGACAAACGAACTTATTGGTACTGCCGGTTTTCATACAGTCATGCCTCAAAACAGGACGGCTGAAATCGTGTACGATCTCTCGCCGGTTATGTGGGGAAAGGGTATAGCCACTTTTATTTGTGGGCTCCTTGTCAATTGGGCGCATTCCCACGTTGGACTCCTTCGCGTGCAAGCAACTGTTCTCGAATCAAATTACCGCTCAGCCAGGGTCCTGCAAAAGTGCGATTTTGAACGTGAAGGTTTACTTCGCAGCTATCGCATTGTTCGTGGTCGCGCTGCCGATTTTTGGATGTACTCTCATATTATCTCCTTGCCAATTGCTGCTTAATATTTGTAATTCATCAGCCCGGGAAAGTCAGATCTCAATGAGAAATTCTTACACAAAGTAATTCAAATTTAGCTCAAGGCCTCACTTGGAAAGCCATAAATTTTAATTCGCATGTTCTTGCGTAGCAATGCCGAAGAGGCTGTGTGAAAGCTGATTCTTAAACTGAACTTGACTGCTATTTTAGCAGAATCAATTTCTTTACCGCTAGATTGATTATTATTATTTTTGTGAGGACACACTATGTTAAAGATAGCAGGGAAATGTTAAGCAAATATTTTGGGAATTATAAATCTATGAGTGAATTCATGACGGTTGATTATCAACAAAAACTGAAACAGATATACGAAGAAGCGGTGAAGGTAAAAGCACATTCTCACATTTCAATGGTCGAACTAGGCAAACAATTTGAAAGTTACCCTGATTGGTGCATTGGTCCTTACGATCTTGAAACAGGACTTACTTTCAAAAACACAAAACAATGGAATGATCCAACTAATATTGGCTGGAAAAGCGAGTCATTATTCAATCCGTCGTTGATTGAACATGACGGAAAGATTTTCATGTATTATCGTGCAGCACCGAAAAAAGAAGGTCTGTCTTCTCGAATAGGACTGGCAGTTTATAAGCCTGCTTCGGGCTGGGAAGATTATCAAAACAATCCCGTTATTTACTCAACCACTGAAGACGAGATTATAAGTGTAGAAGATCCAAAGATATATGAACGGAAAGACGGAAAATTTATAATGTTTTACAATGCAGTTTCTCCTATCACTGAAGAAGTACTTACAAATTGTGCCTCCGCCGGTGTTGAAGTGCCGGAGTTAGTCTGCTCTATAAAGGCAGCTATTTCTACTGACCTTTATCATTGGGAAAAAATTGGAGCTGTCGTTCCTACTTCTATTTCAAAGTACTGGGCAAAAGCGGCTGTAATTCCTCGAGAACCTTCTGGTAAAGCAGTACGTATAAACGGGCAATATATAATGTATATAAGCGAGGGCTGCGGCGGTAAACAATATACTGGATTTTCCCAAAACCTTATTGATTGGACTTTTGAGCAAATTACTTTTCTTGATATAAAGGGAATGGGTATACTTCGCGAAGTTGCTTGTGCTGTAGCACGATATCATACTGATGAAAATAATTTACTGCTTGACTTTTTTTATCATGATCAGAATGGAATACAATGCGGAGCTCAAACAAAATATTCTATCGAAAGTCCTTTTTCTCAGCAAGCAATAAATAAAGGCGGTACACTAAGCTGGGGCGGGATTATAAAGTATAAAGGTAAGTGGCTATTTGCTCAAGGTTGGGATGCCAAACAAAACACAAGAGAAATCTATTTTTATTCAGCCCCAATAAGAAAATAATTGTAATGCAGTATTTTGTATAATCTTTTGGATGTCCATATTGTAACAGAATTGATTTATTAAAAACATTATTTAGTAAAATTATGAAATTAAGATTCAAGATTTATATTCAGCAATGATTGATTTAGTAGTAAGCTTTTATGTATTAGATGGGAGAATAAAGAAATGTCTAAAGTCCAGGTTCGATACATAGTGAACGATGTAGATAGTGCAATTAGGTTTTGCACTGAACATCTTGGTTTCAAATTAGTAATGCACTCAGCCCATCAATTTGATGTGCTATCATATCATGACCTTCGATTAGTGCTTAGCTCTCAAATCCTTCCGGCGGCGGAGGTCAAGCAATGTCCAATGGTACTCAACAGTTGCCAGGAGGCTGGAATCAATTTTCCATACGCATCATAAATGAATAACATTCTCCTTTTCCTGACTCTCAAGCCACTCCAAATAAATTCCGTTTAGAAATTTTGTGTAATGGAGTGTATACAAAAAAAGCTGTCTGAGACCGATTCCTATCGGGCTAGTTATTTTTCTATAGCCTAATGGAACAATCCGCCGCGGATAGCAATTTATTTGCAGTCTTGATTTGGCGCCTGTCCTGCTGAAATCGAAGTTTCCTTTTCCTCAAAAGAAATGGCAAATTCATCAATATTCTATTGGCTTTAGAATCGTTTCATCTTAGCGCCTTCTCTAATTCTCTGGCTGCTTCACCTATGAGAGACGTTTTATTTGAAGTTTGCTAAAGTACTCCTTATATAATTTAACTTACAGGTTAATAGAAACTAACATCCGCCACGCCTAAGCCATTCCAACTTCTTTACTTGTCACATGTTACTCGTTTCTCGTCACTAATTTCTCCGTGCTTGTCACTGATTTTTCTCTGCTCGTCACCTACCCCATGCTCCATACAAATTTCATACATTTATATCTGAAAATTATCAGGATTCTCAAACACTCGTAAAACAAAAAGCGTCTTAAATGGTTCATTTTGAATGTTTCTAAGTGAAATCTGCGGGATTCGACTCCACAATCTGCTTATTAAGATTAAGGAAATTATTTTCTTGACAATAATTCATTTAATTCAAATATTTTATAATTACTTATTCCGAACTTCCTGCTTGGGGGGAAAATTCCTAATAGGTTTTCGTGTGTTATATAAAAATTATAATAAATGAAAGCATGAAAACTTCCACGTTTAATTATCACTTAGATTTGTCTAACTATTATAGTCCAGATAAGGATTACTCCTTCTTTTAACAAGAATCATTAGAAAGTACATGATAAAAAAATTACCGATTCATTTCATATTATTCTTGGCGATCGCAATCGCACAGCAATCACCTAATTCCCAACAAACACTCAATCAAGTAAATCAGATCTCAGTTGAAGCAAATGCTCAATGGGGACAAACTAATGGAGCATATAAAAAATATATAAATTGTTTAGCAGTCTTTGGGACTAATAGATTCGGGGGAACTTATGACTGTATTTTGCTTTCCCCAGCCAATGGAGCCACCTGGGCTATTGTTGATTCAGGATTTATGAATACTAGAGTTTATTCACTTTGATTATTTACTAATTATTTAATTTTTTTTATTGAGTAGGATTAAGCAATTGACAACATAATGGGCATGGGAAATAAATATAGGATTTAAATGCGCGGAACACAGCTTAAATGCTAGCGCAACTTATGGATTCAATAAAGCTATTCCAAAGTAAAATTCCCGAAGAGAGAATTATAGAGGAATATCAAGAAAGTAAATCACAACATTTTCTTAACATTTTTACTAAAACTAAAATGCATCATAAACAAACAATTGAGGAGATATCATTTGTTTGACAACTTCTGCTTTGAAAAAGTAATAAATGGAGTTTAGTTAATTTGAAAAAGTCAATAATTATTTGTTATATAGTATTTATTGGATTAAGTAGTTCGCAAGCACAATGGATATGGCAAAATCCTTTACCACAAGGTAATACATTAAACGATATAAAGGTTTTTAGTGATGGTTCTGCTATGGCAGTAGGATGTAATGGGACTGTACTTAAGACAATAGATAATGGAAATACATGGATAACAGATAGTTTAGGTTATAACAACAATTTAAATTCAATATTTTTTATTAACGACAGCACAGGATGGATTGTCGGAGATACTGGACTAATATTAAAGACTTCTAATAAAGGCAATACCTGGGGAAGACAATCACTGAATGATACGCTGGATCTAAATTTACTATCAGTTTATTTTATTAATGCTGATACAGGATGGGCAGGAAGCGATGTTAATACTTATGACAAACCGTATGGAGAACTTTTAAAGACTACAGACGGAGGAAAAACCTGGGAATACAGTAATTTTTACGGCTCATTACAGCATATAACATTTTTAGATGACAATTTTGGCTTGATTGAGTCTGGTAATTCGCAAATGTATAATATCACTAAGGACGGCGGCAAAACATGGACCCGATATAATAATATATTTGATTCAATGTGCTTTGTTGACGGCTTGACTGGATTTTTTACAAGAAACTCATCGATCTATAAAACAACAGACGGCGGAATTAACTGGAATGTAATCACTACATTAAAGAATTCAAACATATTTTCTGCTATAAAATTTCAAGACAATAAAACCGGCTGGGCAGTGGGCTATCAATCTTATCCCACAAATAAACTTATTATTAGAACAACAGATGGCGGAATTAATTGGTCGGTTGATTCCAATCTTACTCAGAAAGCTTTAAATTCATTCGATTTTAGTAAATCAGGCACCGGATATGCAGTAGGATATGCAGGCGGAATTGTTTACACAAGCGACTGGGGAATTAATTGGAAGGAATTATCATCAGCTAATATTGAATCGTTTAGGTCAATTTATTTTACAGATCCAAACGATGGTTGGGCTGTAGGAGGTAATTCATCCGATTTATCTGGGTTAATATATAATACGAATGATGGGGGAAATCACTGGAATTTACAGTTAAATGATTCGTCAAGATATTTAAATTCAGTTTGTTTCGTAAATAACTTAATTGGCTGGGCAGGCGGTTTTAATAGAATTATTAAAACAACAGACGGCGGCAAAACTTGGGTTTCCCAATACTCTTCAGAAATAAGTTCAATATATTTTCCAGATGAGAATAATGGATGGGCAGTATCTTATAATCAAATTCTTAATACAACCGACGGCGGTAGTCGTTGGTATTTATTTAATGTAGGTATTGGAAATAGTAATACTTATTATACTGTTTTCTTTAGAAATACTAAAATTGGTTTTATAGGTGGAAATGGATTTATTCTAAAAACATCCGATGGCGGAAATAGCTGGGCAAAAGCAAATGGGACAATTAAGGATATTTGTTCCATCTCTTTCTCAGACTCACTAAATGGCACAGCAATAAGCAATGGAGGGGCGATTTTTAAGACAAATGACGGAGGAGATTCATGGGTGATTATTCAAGATGGAAATTATCAAAATTACTTTAGCTCTGTTTGCTATAGAGATTCAAAGCACGGAATAATTGTCGGTAAATATGGAATTATGTTATATACAAACAATGGCGGAAACAGCTGGGTTCAAGGTGATAATCCAACCGTAACATCCCTGAATTCAATCTTTTTTACAAACTCTACTTCGGGCTGGATTGTTGGAAATAATGGAACAATTTTAAAATATAACGGCCAAAATAATTTATCTTCTATTTATAATAAACCTCAAGCAATATCATTAAATAAATTTTACTTAAGCCAAAACTACCTAAATCCTTTTAATCCATCAACCAAAATTGAATATAAAATTACTTCTCCCGGGATTGTAAAAATTACAATTTATGATATTCTGGGAGAAAAAATTAAAACAATAATTGATGAATATAAATCTAGCGGAAATTACTCACTCACGATTAATTTATCTAACTATTCAAGCGGTGTTTATTTTTATAAAATTCAAGAAAACAATTTTATTCAGTTAAAAAAGATGGTGCTAATAAAATAATTGCATATGAAAAGGAAAGATTACTAACAAATTATGTACAAAAAGGAGCATAATGAAAAAAAATATTATACTGATTATTTCAATTTTATTGATTATAAGCAATCCAATATTTTCTCAAAATATGGGATGGCAAAAACAATCAAGCGGAACATCTGCCAAACTAAATTCTGTAACATCATACTCACAAACATATACAAATGATGTTTGGATTGTGGGAGACCAAGGAACAATACTTCGGAATTATCAGGCATTCCCTTTTAATTGCACACAAAATTTAAACAAAATTAAATTTAATTCAGCGGGATATGGATTTGTAGTAGGTGATTCTGGTACTATAATATTAGATAAGTACTCTGGTGGAATATTAGCCAATTTTATAAGAAGTAATACTACAAATAATTTGAGAGATATTGCATTTACGAATGATGATTCAACAGTTATTATAGTGGGAGATAGCGGAACTATTCTAAAGTCTAGCGTCTATAATATTAACTTTAGAATCATATCAGGAGAAAAGAACTATAATTTAAATTCCATTTCTTTTACGCATGATGGTATAGGGTGGGCTGTTGGATCAAACGGTACAATAATAAAATCGACTGATGCGGGAGAAACATGGACAAACGAAACTAGTAATACTACAGATAATTTAACTGAAGTAAACTTTTTTGATAAAGATAATGGATGGACTTCCGGAGATAAAGGGACAATATTAAATACATCTGACGGAGGTAATGAATGGCGTAGCTCATTTTCAAGCTTAAGCACCGAATTTACAGGTGGTTATTTTTCATCTAATTCTTTGAACTCTTTAATTTATAATTCTAACCAATTTGAAAGTTATCAAAGGATTTATTCTTTAGTTTCAGATTCTAATGGAACAAATTATTTTTATTACAAGTTAAATAATATGGGTTATGGAATAAAATATTTAAGTGAAAACGGTTTAATTAATAATTATGCTCCACCCGGTAATGAGCAGATATTTACAGATTTAAAATTTAATCAGGGTGATACTTTATTTGCTGTTAGAAATCTCCCTGGTATTTTTTACTACCCTCAAAAGGGAAGTCCGCCGACACCATGGATTATTTTCCCGGATAACACTACAAAAATATCAAGCTTGGATTTCGATTCATTGCAGAATATCTGGGCAAGTGGGAACAAAGATTCTTTATACTGTATTACTCCTTCGAAAAATATTACTTATTTCGAAAGTAAACCGAATATTGGCAAGGTTAGAATAAACAAAGGATACCTATATGCGTTAGTTCATAATGTTGATTCAACGGACGTAATTTGGCGGTATAAAATAATATCAAGTGATAGTCTTGGTACGCCAGAATTATTTTTTAGTATATCTGAAATTACTGCAAATAAAGCGGCAACTATATTTGATTATGCATTTGATGATAGTAATTTAATTATTTGCTCTAATTTATCAGATGTAATTGATATTATATATCCGGATAAATCATTTAAATCACTTTTACAAAATTATTACCCGGCATGGAATTTTGGTAATATAGAAGAAGCTTATTTAACCTTAGGTGGAAAATTGGAAAAAGGCTTATATATGGCATTCAATTCTCTGGAAAATCCATCCTCATATCAAGCATATTCGAGAATAATTAAAATAAGTATTAATCCATTAGTTGATCTTTCAGGCTGGCTTGTTGGAAAAAACGGGGAAATAATTACAAAAGCCGCTGGCGACACATTGTGGTCGAAACAATTAAGCGGTACTAATTTAAATTTAAATTCCATTAATTTTATTGATGACACATCAGGTGTAGCGGTTGGAGACAGCGGATTAATACTCACAACAACTAATGGAGGAATTACAGAAGTTAAAGACAGGAAATATTATTATACCCAAGAATTAATGGATTATAAATTGAATCAAAACTATCCTAATCCATTTAATCCTACAACAATCATTAACTATTCAGTCCCCAAATCCGGCCTAGTTACAATTACAGTATATGATGTTTTAGGACGAGAGATAGCACAATTGGTGAATGAGCAAAAGAATGCGGGAACCTATAATATTGAATTTAATGCAGACAGGCTTGCAACTGGCATATATTTTTACAGAATGCAAGCTGGAAGTTTTGTCGAAACGAAGAAATTATTATTATTGAAATAATTTTGTTTTAGAAATATTTATTAGGGACGTGCAGTAAAATATACGCCTTTGTTAATTCGGAATTTTCTTGCTTCATGTAAATAAATTATTTAGAATGGATTTAGAATTTATGAGGATAATGTATTTGACTTAAAGATGGATACAAAAAAGAAATTTAAAGTTGATATGCTGTGGAGATGCAGATAATCACTCAAATCAAGCCTACTTGTTTCGTTAACTCCAATGAGTCACTAAGCTGAAACTCTTAGTGAGTTCTCCCATAATTTATTTTTCTGAATACGGGCGAGCCTTGCATGTCACTAAAGTTAAAATTAGCTAACAATATGAGTCTTCCGAATAAAATGACGTCCTGAAAAAAGTTGACAAAATTAATAATAATGATCTCAAATAAATCACTTACTTCCCCCCAAAAAATAGATGCTGTCACACATTAAAAAAATTGCGTCAAGACAAAAGTAAGTGTTATTAACTGATAATTTCAATTTGAGGTTTCTCCCATTTACGGGAAAAAATCCCCTAAATAAATCTATACTTTCAACCCCGCCGGCAACCAAGCTCAGGTCAAGCCACCGGCAACAATATGTTAATGGCGCAAATCTTGACACCCGTCTAATACAGCTTGTAATTTTGGCTACAACAAAAGTAGATTAGACTACTTATGTTTATTTATAGCTTCGTAGCTTTACACTATCAAAAAAAGGAAATAAAAAAATGAAAATTATAGTAACGGGCTCGTTAGGGCATATCAGCAAACCGCTTACAGAAGAGTTACTGCAAAAAGGTCATACTGTAACGGTAATTAGCAGTAGTCCCGAAAGGAAAAAACACATTGAAGCGTTAGGGGCTAAAGCTGCCCTAGGTACAGTAAAAGACCTCGACTTTCTTACCACAACATTTACCGGTGCCGATGCAGTTTATTGTATGATTCCCCCCGATAATTTTTTTGACCAAAATTTAGACATAATGTCATATACAAAAAAAGCCGGCGAGAACTATAAGCAAGCAATTGAGCAATCCGGCATAAAGAGAATGGTTTTTCTAAGCAGTATAGGCGCGCATACGGATAAAGGTAATGGTATTCTTGCCCTTTATTTTGTTGTCGAGAACATTTTGAACGGATTGCCGAAGGATGTAGCGATTACATTTATGCGCCCAGTCGGTTTCTATTATAATTTATATGCCTTTGTAAATACAATAAAAACTCAAGGAGTTATCGCATCAAATTATGGCGGAGATGTTAAAAAACCATGGGTCTCTCCCATAGATATTGCTGCTGCTGTTGCTGAGGAACTCGTTATCAGTCAGCCAGTGAGTAGAAAAATCCGTTATGTAGCCAGCGATGAAATCAGTTGCAATGAGGCAGCCGCTATTTTAGGATCTGCCATAGGCAAGCCTGATCTGAAGTGGATAATTGTTCCGGATGAAGAGCTGTTGAAAGGTATGATCGCTGCAGGTATGAATCCGAAAATTGCATCGGGTCTAGTAGAGATGAATGCAGCCGGAGGTAGCGGTAAATTATATGAAGATTATTACCGTAATGAACCTGTACTGGGGAAAACAAAGCTTACTGAATTTGCGAAAGAATTTGCCACGGTCTATAAACAAGAATAATTTGAATAACTTTTAAATAAGAAGAAAATTGAAAACAGCATTAATTACTGGTGCCAACAAAGGAATTGGTTTCGAAACAGCAAAGCAAATGGCTCAACTGGGCTATTTTGTTTATCTGGGCAGCAGAGATAGGTCGAAAGGCTTAGAGGCAATTAATAAGTTAGAAAATATGGGAATCTCAAATGTCGAATTGATTGAAATAGATGTTACAAATATCAATTCTATTAAACAGGCAAGACAGGATTTGGAAAACAAAACTAAGGCTCTGGATGTTTTAATAAATAATGCAGGTATCAGCGGAGGATTGCATCAAAATATTTCAACAGTAGACATTGAAGATTTACGAAAAGTATTTGAAACAAATTTTTTTGGCGCAGTACAAACAACGCAACAATTTATTCCTCTGTTGAAAAAATCAAACGTACCGGTAGTCGTAAACGTTTCTAGTGAATTGGGTTCATTAACTACACATAATAGTACGTTAAATCCTAATTATAAAATTTATGATGCATATAGCATTTCCAAAACGGCACTTAATGCTTTTACCGTAATGCTGGCAAATGAACTTAAAAGCACAGGTTTTAGAATCAATAGTGTTTCGCCGGGCTACACTGCAACCGATCTTAACCAATTCAAAGGGACACAAACAGTTGAGCAAGGTGCAAAGTCAATTGTAAAATATGCAACTTTAGACAATGACGGAGTTACTGGAAAATTTTTCAGAGAAGAAGAACTGCCCTGGTAATTTTATGAACAGAAAATACAAAACGGTTAAATTCAATTGTCTTTAAACAAAATGACGATAATGTATAAAACGCACTCTATATAAAATGAATAACAAACAAATTCTAAGAATAAAAACGATAAGCGAGTTCCATCAACTCAGAGGACTGCCTAAACCGGAGCATCCATTAATAAGTGTGATAAATCTTGAATCAGTTACGAGCTCGTCCGGCAATGTACCGCAAAATCTGGTGTTTGATTTTTATTCTATCTCGCTGAAAAGAAATTGTAATGTCAAATTCAAATATGGTCAGCAGCAATATGATTTTGATGAAGGCACGATGTTTTTTATGGCTCCCAACCAGGTCTTTGGAATTGAGCCAGGCAATGATGAGCCATTAAAACGATCAGGCTGGATGTTGCTTGTTCATCCCGATTTTCTTTGGAATACTCCTTTAGCAAAGTCCATAAAGCAGTATGAATATTTTGACTACTCGGTGAACGAAGCACTATTTCTTTCTGAGAAAGAGGAATCAACAATTATAGGTATTATGCAGAACATTCAACAGGAATATCACTCAAACATCGACAAGTTTAGCCAAGACATTATTATCTCGCAATTTGAGGTATTGCTGAATTATTCAGAACGGTTTTATCACAGGCAGTTTATAACACGTAAAATATGGAACCATAAAATCCTTAACTGCCTGGAAGATATTCTTAAGGAATATTTCAACAGCGATGATTTGATTATAAAAGGATTGCCAACCGTACAATTTATTGCGGAATCACTAAATGTATCACCAAACTATCTAAGTAGCTTGCTCAAAGTATTAACAGGTCAAAGTACACAGCAGCATATACATAACAAACTGATTGAAAAGGCAAAAGAGAGATTATCCACAACCAACTTATCTGTAAGTGAAATTGCTTATGAATTAGGCTTTGAACATCCGCAGTCATTCAGCAAATTATTTAAGACAAAAACTAATCTTTCACCTTTGGAATTTAGGCGGTCGTTTAACTAAATAAAATGTGAAGATTAAAAAACATATATTGTGTAATTACACAATTGTTATTACAAGTTTAAGCAGGGGTATTGGAGAGGCAGCAGAAAAATGTCTTACTAAATTATTCACCTAGGGGAGAAACCAAACTAATCCCAAGAAATAATTTGTGGTGTTTATTTTCTAAATTTATTATCTTTTACATAATGTTTGCATAAGATGAGTTAATAAAATTAGGAGAAAGAATCCATAAGTTAATTGATGATTTCTCAAAGCTTAACCCGGCAAGCTTGGTAATAACACCGCAGGACAAAATTACTTAAATTATTTTATGGTAAAAGGCTTAGTGCAGCATGATATCTATCATGTAGACGAATAGTTTTGCTTAAGAAAATATTAAAATAAAATTTAGGAGAATAGGAATGGATATTAGTAAGCTAAATGAAAATTCCAAACGTAATAGTCTATATCTTATCTCCGCATTTGCTTTCCTTGAGCTGCTAATTCATTTATATACAAACGCATTTGCGAGCTACGGTTATTTTCGTGATGAACTATATTACATTGCGTGCAGCAACCATTTAGCAGCAGGCTACGTTGATCAGCCTCCTCTTTCAAGTTACTTACTTTTCATAAGCATTAAACTTTTCGGCGATTCAATCTTTGCCCTGCGGCTTTTTCCGGCTATTGCGTCCTCATTTACTGTTTTTATAACAGGCTTAATGGTACGCAAACTTAACGGAGGATATTTTGCAATTACTGCGGCTTGTATTTCGCTTTCACTTGCACCGCAGTTTCTAGGTACAAATACATATTATTCCATGAATACTTTTGATTGGTTGTTCTGGTCCCTTGCTGCTTACTTAGTAATATCAATTGTTCGTTTTGACCACTCCGCAGGACCGAAAGCAACACAAAAACTCTGGATCTGGCTCGGGTTAATTTTAGGACTTGGACTTCTAAATAAAATTGATCTTCTCTGGTTCGGCGCCGGATTGTTTGTTGGTCTCATTCTTACCCCGCAAAGAAAGTATTTTAAAACTTTGCAGCCTTATGCTGCCGGAATAATCGCTTTTGTTTTGTTTATGCCATATGTTGTCTGGAATATTACACATAATTTTGCAACTCTTGAATTCATGCATCGTGCGGCAACGATAAAATATTCCTCACAGAATCCGCTTACTTTTATTTCGGACATTCTGCTTGTAATGAATCCGGTAACTATACCAGTTTGGCTTGCCGGAATTTATTTTCTGTTTTTCCATAAAGAAGGGAAAACATATAAACTCATCGGTTATATTTTCCTGGTTTCATTTTTAATATTAATAATAAATTGGCATTCGAAAGCTGAATACATTGCACCGGCATTCCCGATGCTATTTGCCGCCGGCGGGGTTATGCTTGAAAAGCTTGCCATTCGTAAAGGCTTTGCCTGGATTCAGTATGCACTTCCGGCAATAATAGTTTTAATTGGATTGATTCTTATGCCGTTAGCGCTTCCTATTCTTCCAGTAGAAACATTTATACACTATTCTCGAACTTTGGGTATAGCCCCGTCAACCAGCGAGGCACAACAATTGGAGAACCTCCCTCAGTTTTATGCAGACATGTTCGGTTGGAAAAACATGGCTGACTCTGTTTCAAAAGTTTATTTAACTTTATCACCATCAGAAAGAAAGAAGACCGTTGTATTTGCACAGAATTACGGTGAAGCCGGCGCAATTGATTTCTTCAGAAAAGATTTTCCGCTGCCGAGAGTAATATGTGGACATAATAATTACTGGTACTGGGGTCCGGGCGATACAACGTTTACAACTATAATTGTTATCGGCGGCACTAAAGAAGACGATTTAAAATCTTGCGATTCAGTAGAGCAGGCAGGTACAATTCACAGCAAGTATGCGATGCCATATGAAAATAATCTGCCGATATTTATTTGCAAGGATTTGAAATTACCAATTTTTGTTATTTGGCAGCGAGTAAGATTTTTTATTTAGATACAATTTAGAAATTGAATTCAGAATGAGGGATCTTATTAGACAAAATTACACGAATCAATTATATTTTTGCACCTTAGAAAAAATGCCTACGCTTTTACTTTCCTTGCGAGTTATTTTCTCTAAGCGTAACGAAATGAATTTAAGCAATTCTTTTTAAGTGTATGTTACGGGGCCGGTCCCTCATCCTATCGTGGTTTCTTTTCAGCTGTTTGCCGCTTACTTAATGCGGCGCCCTTAGAAAGAGGGAATAATGAATCGTGTCCAAGATGAAAATTGAAATTTCACCTTGAATTTGAGGACAACGTAAATCTTCTTTTACTAAGAAAATCACTTAGTTGAGGATATCACATTTCCTTTAAATATTCAAAATCTTTTACTAGATTAGCAAAAAGTTTTATAAGGAATTGGTTTTAGATATTAAATACCTCAAATCTGGTGCTTGGATTCAACGATAACTCTATAAGAGTTTCAATCCTTCAAAACTTAATGCGGAATGGATTCTCATTGATCCTCAAATTGACCAGCTTTTGGAAGAAGACAACGACAGCAATTTGGTTTTTATATAGTATTATACAATATACAGCAGCCGGTCTTTGTTAGGTTACTTTTACAATATAAAATGAATTTTGAAAAATTCTCAACATACATACCGTCATGCTTTTTGGGAAACACTTCCGGCTCGTGCATATCTTTTCTTCATTTTATCTGTCTTCTTCAGTTTTTCCATTTTTGGCACTGCATACGACATGTTGCAAAACCTTTCGCCCCCCATCTCTTTAACGCTTTTTTGGTCTGCATATTCCGGTTGCGTTGGTGTCGGCTGGGCTTATACTTTTAGCCGCAATCGTAAAGCGTTAGTTTTAGTCATCATTTTTCAGCTTGGTCTGCTTTTTATTCCTTGGAATCGTATTTTTGCCGGTTTTGGTATTCTCTCCAAATCTTCAAAATTAATATTCGATGCTATACTTATTTATCTTGGGGTTTCAATTGGATACGTTTTCTTCGTAATATTTATTACTCGTGAAGGTATTAAGCAGTTCCGGTTGAAAACTGAAATAGACCTTGCTGCGCAAATGCATGATATACTTGTTCCTTCAATCGATTTTAATAATGGAAAATTTGAGGTTTACGGCAAATCTAATCCTGCACTGGATATAGGCGGAGATCTGATTGATTTATACAAGAACGATAATCATATAACGGTATATGTTGCTGATGTATCCGGGCACGGTATTGACGCCGGTTTGCTAATGGGAATGTTTAAGTCTGCAATTCATTCTTGGCTTGGCAGCGATTCTTCTTTGCCGAAAATAATAAATGAAATAAATAAAACCCTGCACAAATTAAAAAAGCCTAACATGTTCGTTACGGGAAGTTTTATTAGATTCTATTCCAATTATTCTCTCGAATTCTTGATTGCAGGGCATCTTCCCATTTTGTATTATTCTAAAAACTTAAACACAGTTGAGCTTCTTTTAATAAAACAAATTCCTGTTGCCATAAAGGACGATTTCGTTTTTTCTAGCCGGTCCATAAATTATTCTAAAGGAGATATCTTCGTCTTGCTAACTGATGGCATTGTTGAGGTTATGGACAATAATGGGGAAATGTTTGGACTCGATAAAATTGAAAAAATCTTATTAGATAATAGTTCCGGAAGTTCCAAGAATATTTTCAATTCTATTATGAATGAAATTAACAACTTTGGAAAACAGCAAGACGATCAATCTGCGGTAATTATAAAATCTATTGCTTAACGTAATGATATTTTAATCCCCGCTTTTTTACCATTCTCTATTTATTTTTAACTAACAGCTTATATTCAATAAAACAAAAAATTCGAATCCGAAAATTCTTGTATTTTAATCCTATCAGGCAAAGTCAAAAAAAGTACTTCTGCCAACTGATCTGTAATTCTCACATTAAAAGTATTATGCCAGCCCCGCATACTATAATCTTTGCAAAGGAGTTTTGTGTATATCATAGAGCTTAAAGATTTTAGAGCTAACTTTTTTTTATCGATCAGCTTAGAACAAGGTATAAAGAAACAAGAAAACAATCTCTATTCTGAAATATATAAGTCATTAAGTAAAGGAGTAATTTTAGGAGTACCGAATCTTTGCTATCCAAGATATTGTCTTACATGAGTCCAAGATTTTTCTTCAATATGAGCAATATCGTTATTATAATATTCTCCTGTCCCACAGTGTGCAACAGTATCGGCGTCCAGAAAGCCGGGGCGAGATTGATCCTATTGATTAACGCTAATAGGTATTTGTTTTTTAAGCAGGATCCCTGCTTAGTAGTATACAGATCGCACTTCTTATATATTATGGGCACTTCTAAAAACTAAATAAAATAAAGTAGAAGTCAAAGAAATATTGTTATATTAATAAACCCAATAACAATAAAGAAGATGAGTATCCAAGCAATGAAAAAGCATACACAACACGGATTTTT
>JAJYDC010000012.1 GCA_021777835.1 Bacteroidota bacterium
AAAAGTGGACTATGCCTATTAGAAATTGGGCAATTGTTCTTTCTAATTTTTCTATTATTTTTGATGAAAGGCTAGAGCCTTTCTTATGATACTAAATTGCCGTTTACACAAATTATTTTACAGTCTCCTCAATGCAGCAATGCATTAAAATTCCAATTTTCAAATACTAGTTAAGATTAACTAGTATTTCTTTAACTTTTTAATTTCGATGCCACTATTGATAGCCGATAAATTAATATACACGCCTCCTCCATTTATCTTATAAACATTGTCCTCACCGTTAGGATGTTTATTAACTGTAATTGGTGAGAAATCAGATTTGATAAGACTTTCGCCATCTCCACCGCCAATTGCTTTAGCACTTACTGTAGTTTTAAGATTTGGGTCGACATAGAGTTTTATACTGCCATTAAGTGTTGAAATTCTGCTGGGTTTATTACCGGCAGATTTCAATTCAACAATAATATCACCGCTTAGAGTCTCAGCGTTAACGGATCCATAAACATTGTGAAGTTGAATATCGCCGCCTTTAGTTTCCGCATCGATGTAATCAGAAACTCCATTCAGCTTAATGTCGCCTCCGCTTGTCTTAAGGCTTGCATTGCCAGATACTTTTAATATATCAATACTGCCGCCAAAAGTTTTAGCATCAACGTTACCACCGATATTTCTAATTGAAATATCGCCTCCGCTTGTTTTAACATTAGCATCTTTGCCAACATCTTTTAAAATAATATTTCCTCCCATTGTTTTGATATCACCCTTACCGCTTATATTACTGGTAGTAATATTACCGCCGCTTGTTGAAATATCAGCATCACCGAGAATATTTGCAGTAGAAATATTTCCGCCGGATGTTTTAATATTTACATAGCCGTTGACATCTTCCAAACTAATATTTCCGCCTCCTATAGAAGCTTGGAAACTTCCTTTCAGGCTGCTGAGCAGTTTTACATTTCCCTGATATGTTTTTATATAAATATTAAATTCGGTAGGGACGGTTATTTGGATATCGGCATTGTTTCTATTTATGCCTATGCTGCTTTTTATATTTATAGTATTACCCGACTGATTAATGCTATAGGGAGCAGCCTCATCCCGGTCAATATTTTCCATTCTAACCGTGACCTCATCCTTATTCCAAGTTAAAATGTTAATATTGCCTGACATCAACGTAGCATTAAGTTTTCCGCCCTTACTAACTTTGAACGAAACAACGTTACCAGCATTATCATTTATCTGTGCCGGGAAAGTGAGTGCAGATATAAGCAATATTATTGTTGAAATTATAAATGTTTTCATTGTATGTTTTCCTCCTTGAGTAATGAAGCAGCACGTATACGAACGTACTGGTTAATATCATCTTTTGCTTTTTGATTTAATACTTTTATTGTCTCTTGATTTATACTGCCAGTGACAGGTTTAATTGATGCTAAAGCATTTATGGCGGTAACTCGCATGCCGGAATTCTTATCATGCTGAAGAACGAATAATAATGCTTCGTTTACATCATTACTATAAGGAAGATTAAGGAGAGCTTTCATTGCTTCCATGCGAACTGCGGGATTATTATCGTACTTCATTGCGGTAATTAAAGACGTTTTAACTTTAGGGCTAATTTTGCTGTTATCAGTAATTTGGTTAGACAATAAGCTTGCAGTTTGAATACGAGTACCCGGGTTACTTTCATTTACAAGAGCTTCAGCCAATATCTTTTGAATTGCAGGATTATTTATTTCACCCTTCAATGTTATTTCTTTGATTGCATCAAAAGAAAACTCAATTTGACCATTACTCGTATCCTTATTCAAAATTCTGACGTTAGTTATCCTTTGATTTCCTTCATTATTATTTTGAAAAGAATTGTTAATAGAATATTTGCCCGATGAAAAGGCAAAGTACCCAATAGAAATACCAACAACTAATGAAAAAGCGCCGGCAAGTATAGGGCTTCGATGAATTCTGAAATTTCTTCTGCTAAAATCAGTAAGTTTTTGAATAAACGACTGGCTTGAAAGTTCGAAATTAAGCCTATCCTTAAATTGCTGACGGGCTTCGGATAGAAAATCATCGTCAACGTCATCTATTTTCTTTTGATTTATCCCGGAATAAAATTTAGTTAAGTTATCGTATTCCAATTGGCACTCATTGCATTCGATAAGGTGCTTGTGAAGTTTATCCAGCTCATTGTCTGCTAGTTCATCCAGCAAAGCCAGCTGAATTAATTCTTTATATTTATAATGTTCCATCATTTCTCCTTACGCAGCAAAATCTTTTAAGTGTTCGCGCATTCTTTGTGTTGCCATAAACAAATAATTCTTTATTGTTCCTTCAGTACAATTCATGATTGCAGCAATCTCTTTTAATTTTAACTCCTGAAAATGCTTCAGAGTAAAGACGAGTTTCTGTTGGGGCGAAAGTTTATTTAATCCTGCATCAATATTGGATTTAATATCCGAATTCAAAATGACCTGGTCCGTATTAAGATCGCTCGGAATATTTTCTGAAAAAGGCTTCTCACCTCCGTCTTCATCTTCAACATATTCATCGAGTGATGCATAAGAATATTTTTTCCTTCGTGCCCTATATGTTAGGCATACATTAGCCGTAATTCTGTATATCCATGTAGAGAACTCGCTTTTGAATTGGAATTTTTCAATTGACTTAAATACTCTAATGAAAACTTCCTGATAAATATCTTTAGCATCCTCCCGGTTATTTATATAAGAATAAGCAATGGCTAGAACTTTTTTATCATAGCAATAAATCAGCCTCTCAAAAGATGCTTTATCGCCATTTTGCGCTGCTATTATTAAATTGTTTTCTTCAGTTGTCATATTGCTTATTCACTCTAAGATGTTAGACTTCATAAGATAAAAAAGGTTGGGGGCATATCAAATAAAATAATTTAGGGTAACGCCAACCTTTTGAAATTAGTCGAAGTCAAAATATTATACTTTTATATTTATTTGAATAAAATATTGATGGCTTGCTGGTTTTCGTTTTGATATACTGATAACCGGAAATCACCGCACATATTATTATTAGCACCATTAATCAAAAATACAGTGAATAATAATTTGCAATGAATATTTTTGCCTAAAGGTAAAATTCACTTTGCAGATGTAACAATTAGGTGTTTAGCCTCGTCTTTCGAATAATTGATTTAAATTATACTTATAGAAAATTTATGCGGATTAAAACAATATTATTATCTTTATTTCTACTTTGCAGTATCTCATATATTAAAGCATCAAGTGTAAGCGATACATCGCAAATAATTGCATATGCAACCAGAGTAAATCAACCTCTGAAAATTGACGGTTTACTTAATGAGCCGGAATGGCAAGAAGCAAAGGTAATTTCTAATTTTATTCAGAGAGATCCGATTGAAGGGAAGGAGGCTACTGAAAGGACAGATGTGCGGATATTATATGATAACGACGCAATTTATATCGGTGCCCGAATGCATGACGCTTCTCCCGATTCAATATTAAGAAACTTAGCGAGGCGCGACGTTGACATAAACGCGGATATATTTTACGTTTTTTTAGATCCTTATCATGACCTGCGGACGGGGTTTTATTTCGGAGTAAATGCCGCCGGGACGCTATACGACGGAACATTATACAATGACTCGTGGAATGATAACTCGTGGGACGGGGTATGGGAGGGGAAAGCTCATATCGACAAGAAAGGCTGGACGGTTGAGATAAAAATTCCCTTTTCCCAGTTAAGGTTTGACCTCAAAAAAGACGGAAATATTTGGGGGATAGATTTTGAAAGAGTAATTGCAAGGAAACATGAAACTGATTATTTGGTATATATACCAAAGACCAGCAATGCATTTGTTTCTAGATTTGCGGTGTTAAAGGGAATACGCGATATACATCCTCCAAAGGATATTGAATTTCTTCCTTACATTACTACAAAAGCAGAATATACAGACCCAGGCACCGGAAACCCATTTAATAATGGTTCGACATATAAGCCTAGTTTGGGTGCGGATTTTAAAATGGGTATCGGATCAAACTTTACATTAAACGCAACTGTAAATCCGGATTTTGGTCAGGTGGAAATTGATCCGGCAGTTATTAATTTAAGTGATGTAGAAACTTATTTTAATGAGAAGCGACCGTTCTTTGTTGAAGGTTCTAATGTATATGAATTTGGAAGCGGAGGCGTAACCAATTATTGGAATTTCAATTGGTGGACCCCAACTTTCTTTTACAGCAGGAGAATAGGCAGAGCCCCCGAAGGATCAATTCCTACAGCAGATTTTGTAAATGAACCAGCAGGTACTCATATTCTTGGTGCAGCTAAACTTACAGGTAAGTTAAAAGACAATTGGAGCATAGGGATATTACAAGCTTTAACTTCACAAGAAAATGCTGATTATCAGATTGCCGGTCAAAAATACAATATTCAAGTTGAGCCGTTAACTTATTTTGGTATCGCACGCATCCAAAAGGAACTTAACGACGGTCATCAGGGTATTGGAATAATAACTACATTCACTAATCGTTTTATTAATAATCAAAATTTAAGAGATCAATTAAATGGAAATGCTTTAGTAGGAGGGTTGGACGGGTGGACTTATCTTGATACATCCGGTACATGGGTTGTGAATGGCTGGCTAGGTTCAAGTCTTGTTCAAGGTGACTCTGTACATATGATCAATTTACAAGAGGGATCAGTTCATTATTTCCAGAGACCGGACTCAAAACTTTTGCATATAGATAGCTCTGCTACTTCATTAAGCGGATACGCTGGAAGATTTGTTTTAAGTAAGCAAAAAGGCAATTGGGGTGTTAATTCGTCGATTGGATTTATAAGCCCGGGTTTTGAGATTAATGACCTTGGTTTCCTTCCTATTTCCGATGTAATAAATATGCATTTTGCAAGTTGGTATAGCTGGACAGATCCTACAAAATTATTTAGAAATGCTACAGTAGGCGGTGCAATATTCAGGAATTACGATTACGAAGGAGATGTAACATCGGACGGTGTTTTTCTAAACGGAGGAGTTCAATTTCTTAACTATTATAATTTAAACTGGGATTTAGCTTATAATCCGCAAACAATAAATATAAGAGCAACTAGAGGCGGTCCGTCGATGCTTAATCCAATTGGACATCAGGTGGACTTAAATATTAGTTCAGATTCAAGAAATTCATGGGTACTATCTTTTAATGGCGGAACTTACTGGACGCATTATTCAAACCAGTGGTATATTAACAGCGAGTTCGACCTAAATCCGACTTCTAATATTTCTTTTAGTTTTATTCCTGGGATTGATAGATATGATGATAATGCAATGTGGGTAGACTCTTATACTGACAAGTACGATGCAGCTACTTTTGGAACCAGATATGTTTTTGCTGCTTTTCATCAAACAACTTTATCTGCCGGCATTCGCTTAAACTGGACTTTCTCGCCGAAGTTAAGCTTACAGCTATATATGCAGCCTTTAATATCTTCGGGAAATTACAGCAGTTTTAAGGAACTAGCGCAACCTGGGTCATATTCATTTAATATTTATGGTGTCGGGAATTCTACTTTTAATAATAATACTTACCAAGTTGATCCGGATGGCTCAGGTCCTGCTCCTTCATTCGTCATTGATAATCCCGATTTTAATTTAGTTTCACTAAGAGGTAATGCTGTACTAAGGTGGGAATATCAGCCAGGGTCTGTTATATATTTTGTTTGGACTCAAACCAGATCTGATCAAGAGATATTGGGACAATTTCAATTTAATAACTCCTTCAATAGAATGCTGAATATACATCCTGACAATACTTTCATTATTAAATTCTCTTATTGGTTCAATATTTAAATTTTATTTACAGTAAGACTTGAGCCAATAAATTACATCCCAAGCCTTTGGGTGCAACACGGCACATTATGGAGACCATATCGAGAGTTGTCGAGAGAAGGCATTGTAGTCTTAAAGCATATCGCGGCAAGCCGCAATTTTGAATTATGAATGTTGAATTTTGAATGAAACGCAATGAAATTTATCATAAGAATATCTTGACATAAAAAACAAAGATTAAAATGGCAATACCTTAATAATCTATTTGTCGCTTACACATTTTTCTATCACTGCGGAAAATCTTATTGCTGCCTTTTATCAATTAAATTGATAGAGTTAAATAATAATAATTAACTTTAGTCAGAGAAATAATTTATTCAGTTCTTGTAACAATTTTATCTTTCATTTCGTCTAGTAAGTAAAAAGATGTTAAAGTCTCTACGATATCAAATACTCGTAAAACAGCATAAAAGCAGGATATACAGTTATTCCTATTTGATGTTGAAGAATCGAATGGATGCTGATGATATAACGCAGGAAGTTTTAATTCGTATTTGGAAGAATATAGACAACTTTAATATCAACAAGGCGAAATCGTGGATAATGAAAACCACTCACAATTTGTGTCTGGATTATTTACGACAGCGTCAATCAACGACTAAGAGATTTATTGAAATAGATGAAACTTTTGAAAATAGTTTTAAGGAGGAAGATTTGTTAAGCGATCCCGAAATTTCTTTCCGGCGTGAAATTATTAAATCAAAGATAAAGGAAGCTATTGAACAACTGCCGGAATTATTAAAGAGTGTATTCGTTCTATACGAACTAGAAGGAATGAAATATAAAGAAATCAGTGATGTAATGAATATACCTATTAACAGTGTTAAAGTTTATTTACTTCGTGCAAGGAAGAAATTACAGTTAGTATTAAAGGAATTGGTAAATGAAGAAGCAATATAATATCGATGAGGATTATGTCGATAAAATTATTTCCGTAGCATATGGAGACGGAAGCCTGTTTGATAAAATTGGAGTTTATATAAAAGCTTATTCAAATTCCCGGGTTAGAAACTTATTAAATGATTATAAGGCAACAGCGAAGGCAGTTAAGGTAGTTTCGAATGAATATTTATCGCCGGAACTTTTGAAGAATATTCAAGGTGTTACGAACAGCCGGGATAATTTATTTATGACCTTATCAGTAAATTTTGTTAATGCTCTAGTATCAAAGCCAATTTATTCAGCCACTGCAGTAATAGTTATTATAAGTGTTTCTGCTTTCTTATTATTAAGACAGCCGAAACCTGAGCCAACGTATTCAAATGAGCAAGTTGTAATGGCAGAAAAACAGGTAAAAGAATCGTTTGCGATTGTAGGTAAAATACTTGCAAGGACGCAAAACAAAATAACAAATGAAGTGATGACTAAAGAGGTTGCCCGACCAATAAATAAGAGCAACGAAATTATAGATAATTTATTTAACGGAGGATAAAATGAAAAACGTAATTAAAATGTTTGTGGTAATTTGTTTAATTGCCGCATCTAATTCATTTGCGCAAAAGGATGATAACTATTCAAAATACCCGGGATATTTCAATTTCGGTGATCTTTCACATTTCATTCAAGGTGATAATGTTACAGAAGTAAATATTGATAGTCACTTACTTGGTATGATGAGCGGATCAGCTGAAGATAGCAACGATGATTTCTCAAATATCGTTCACGGCTTAAAGCTTGTTAAAGTTTATTCATTTGATGTAAAAATGAAAGAACAAAAAGAATTACTTAGTAAAATGAATAAAATGGACGAAAACCTTACATCAAATAGTTGGAATAGAATAGTTAAAGTGAAAGAGCCCGGTGAATATACATTCGTATATATTAAACCCGCGGTCAACAGTAAAGAAATATCAGGGCTGGTTGTAGCTACTTTTGAAAAAGACGGCAAAGCTACATTCGTAAATATTGTTGGGAATATTAATATGAGCGATATAGGGAAATTAAGTCATAAGTTTAACATTCCATCTCTTGACGGAAAAGATAATAAGAAGGTTAATTAAGATGTATCGCAAGATGCTTTTGATATTACCGGTAATCTTAATGGGATTTGTTACTTCCGGATGTTATCAGGTGAATGGTGAATTTTTAGAATTAAAAAATGAAATATTATCTTCAACCGGAAGTAGTTATAACAGGGATGTTGAATTTGCACTTGGGAAGGTTTCTATTTCAATAGTCAGGGCATTTGCAAGCCTTGATAACAATGATGACGAAATAATAAAGAATATTTCAGGAATTCAAATAGGTGTTTATAAAAGGATCAGGCTTGATGAAGGCGATACTGATTTATTTCAAAGAATTAACTATAAGTTAGAGAATAATGGCTGGAAATATTTTGTAAGAGAAAAAGATCATGATGAAGTGAATATTATTTATTACAGAAGTAATGAAGAGGAAACACTTGGGGCTATGTTTATAATATCATTGGATAAGGAAAAACTTACGCTTGTAAAAATACGCGGTGATTTAAGAAGAATTGTAATAGCAGCAATAAGGGAAAAGGGAGATCCGATAGAAGCATCCGGCATGCATAATAGTCATGACTAATTTATAATAGTCTTTGCGAGGTTGTAACTAAAGGCAAAGACTTTATTTAACGAACCGCAGTGAAAGAGAATATATGTTATAATTTGTGTTTTTCAGATGCTGCAATTATGAAGTTGAGTTCGAAGTTATCAATGACTAGAGAATATTTAGACTTTCATAAAGCTAGTATATAGGCACTATATCTTGGTTTTTATCAGACTTAAACAAAGTTAGAAAGATAGTAAAATTACCGTTGCTTAAAGGGAGGAGTGATTCATAAAACCAAAGATAATAGCTTTTTATTTTATCTGGATGTTATTTGCCTCAGCAGTCTTCGCAGAGGCTGACAGTGTTAAGACTGTTATAGAGGAAGGGGATAATCTTACCTTCTTTACGGGACAGTTCTTGCGGAATAAGCGTTTTGGAAATTCTAATGTTGTCAATGCCTTTGGAGGGGGAGCAGGGTTTTATTTATACAATAAATATGATATATATATTCAAACTACCTCATTTCCCATTGAGCTTAGTTCCGGGAATAATGATAAATATATTCTGAATGCACTTGGCGTAAGTGTCGGGTATTGTCTGAATCCCATTAACGTTGTGCATTTTGTTATAGGGTCACAAATTTATAGTGGAATAGTTACTAATGATAAGGACGTAAATCCGAATAATAACATCAATCTGAATTATCTTCTTCTTGCACCAGAGTTCTATGTTGAAGTTAATCTTGTTTCATATGTAAGGTTATATGCGGGCCCGTCTTACTATTTCACATTAGGGAATGATTCATATAAAGCCATTAATTCAAAGCTTATTAATGGTCTATCTTTCAATTTTGGGCTTCTAGTCGGGAAGTTCTGAAACAAATTAGGCTAATTGATGAGTATACTCATTAAGCATAATTTCAAGTTCATCTAAGTCTTCTTTTATTTTCTGCCTTGTCTTTTCCGTCTCTTCTATAATCTCAGGAATAAGGTTTTTATAATACTTGATCCCATCCATTAGGTTTGTATGGAAAGTATTTATAAATTCCTCAGCATGCGTTGAAAGGGGAGTAAGATTCTCATCTATTTTTTTCTTCAAGAAATTTATATATAGATTAAGTTCTTTAATAAACATATTTGGTCTATTATGATTCGTAATTAGATTTATTCTACCGTAGATATGATCAACCATTTCATGTAAGGTAGCAACCTTTGAATAATAGGCTAAATTAGGGCCGGGGCAGACAGAGACTGCTTTACTGATTTTAGGTGTATCAATATTATTTACTTTTAAGACAGAAGCTGCAAGACCGACACAAAGGCAAACCTTTTCCATTGTCTTATCAACACCCTTTTGCGATTCAATAGGGTCATTAGAGTTTAATTTAATTTCATTAGTTTTTTTATTTACATAAGAAATGGATGCAGTGCAGGCCGGTTTATCCGAAAACTCTTTATTAGAGACAAGGAATTTCTTAATACAGGGAGCTCCCGGTTTACCGTCCTTAATTCTATCAGCCTTTTCAACTTCTTTGCTGCTTGTTCTAAGATTGCTGAAAGGGACGCCAAGAGGTGAAACGTCGCTTAAGTAAATATCATCTTCTCCTGCTTCACAAAGTCTTTGTAAAGTTTCATCATCAACATTCATGACTTCAGGGACAAGAAGGAAAGGACTTCCCCAGCCAACTGATTTGACTCCATATTTTCTAATAAGGAAATTATGCTCGCTTGCATTGCCGACTCCACCCTGGACGGTAATATCGAAATTGAGAATAGATTCATCAAATGAAATTTCTTTTTTAGATAATGACTTCTTTAGCAATTCGCGCAGAGATTCGAGTAATTCATTTTTCTTGTTGGTAAACTCTTCAAGAATAGGGCCTAAGAGGTAGCCATCGGTAGCAAAGGCATGACCTCCGCAATTTAGTCCTGATTCAATCCTATATTCGGAGACCCACAGACCTTTATTAGCAAGAAACTTCCCTTGAATCAATGCAGAGCGAAAGTCACTTACTTTGATAATTATTTTCTTAGTGAAGCTGCAGTCGCGTTTTGGGAAGAAGTCCTTAAATGTGCTAAGGTAGCTATATAATCGTGTATTTATACCAGCAGAAAAGACTACAGCGCTTTCAAGGTCGCTATTTGCAAATCCTCTAAGAGCTGCATGTGCGTCGTTATATTCTACTGGAAGCTGGGCGCCAAGAGTATCATAATTAGCTTTGTCTAGCTTAGTCATTATATTAACGTCGATAGCGCCGAGTCTAATATTTTCACGGAGCCACTTTTGCAGAGAAAGCAGTATGCTTGAATCTTTGGTCTCAAGCATCTCTTTATATTTAATTTTTAACGTTGAGATATCGGGGAGCATTTCAAAGTATTTGTTTATTTCGCTGCCATGCTCAAACACGGATTGTTTTAGTATTTGGAATTGTTCTTTAGCAAGGCGATTCATCAAATTTAAATATGCGGTAATTCTTTTCGCTCTAGAGTCGTTTTCCTTATCGCCTATTTCCGAATAAATAATATTATTCTTTTCAGCATAATGCTTACGCAATTTTTCCATTAGTGTATCGTCAGCTAAAGACATAACAGATGATATACCATACTTTGATACTTTTACCGGAGCATCAATAGAAAATCCGGTTCCCAAAACGGGTATGTGGAAATGATGAAGATCAGAAATACTCATTATAGTATTTTCCTATAATTAATAACTAATAAAGCGAGGTAAATTTTACTTATTGAGAAAATATAACACTCTAGAGAATATGGTAAAACATCCGGCTGGTTTAAAGGCCATCCTGTTTGGAATGGGAAAATAAAAGTATACTCTAACAGTCAAAATTTGTCAATTTGTTATAGTTAGCCAACTAATTATTTAATTCTTTGTAATCTTATAGATTACTTAAACAAAAGTAAGTAAATAATTTGTAATATCTCATACCAATCAAATTATTATTTTTTTGGGGTTATGACATAATTTTGTAATAGAGGGGGTAGATGGGGGTAGGATGGGGAGCAGAACGTTTTCAAGATGTTTTCATGACGTTTTCATGACGTATTCATAACGTTTTCATAACGTTTTCAGGATTCTTATTTTATTTGCCATGCATTTGAGAAGGGCTTGAAAAAGCTGATTGTACCGACTTTCAAGTTACGTAATCAAGAAAAAGCGATCACGATTTGCACTATAAATAATAATAAATTATTAGGTATTAATCAAAACCGAAAATTGAATTATTATATTTCCCAATTATTATTTGTTAATAGCTAGCAACTCAGAAAAGCATCAAGGAGTTTTTATCATAGATTCCTTAAATAAAATATTGAACACTTTGTTGATTTACATTTCAACTTTTAACTACTGATAGAAATATCTGTTGGTATATTCAACAGCGTGTTGATTAAAATCCTTACAGTATTTTCAAGCAATTCTTATAATAAATTCATCATCATTCTTCTAACCTTATCGTTCAAAATAAGTTAAGAAATAATAATTTTAAAAAAATTTAGTGGTATGCTAATTGAACTAAAGAGTATAAAATTTAGTTATAAGGAGGATGTCATGTTAACGTTTTTATTAGTACTTGTTTTAGTATTTGCCGCAGTTGATCTACTAGTATTACTAGTTATAGAGCCGCTGGCAAAAAAGGAGAAAATAAGAAAAGCTCGTCAGTCAGCATATCAAGAAAGAACTATTCCGACGATGGGATTTGTAGGGGCAACAATGTACGACGGTGGAATTAAAAAGGAAAAAGAAAAAGATTCTAGCGAAAAGAAGTCTTCTTAATTATTCAAAAAAATTAACAATAGGGAGATAATATGGTCGGAATGTTCATTGTAGTGACGTTTATAATTTTTTTGATAATAGACGTAGTAGTATTGAAAATGCAAAACAAACCCCATCCAGCTTTTGGGACAATTACAGCAGCAAATTTACTTGTATTCAACGATTACAATTTTGATATTCCTGATAATCTGATGTTTTCAAGGTCTCACACATGGCTGCAGAGCAATGATAAAGGGCTTATTAAAATAGGAGTAGATGATTTTGTAGGTAAAGCAATAGGGGCTTATTCCTTTTCAAGTTTCGCAGGAGTTGACAGGGATATTAAAAGAGGAGACACAATCTTTGAAATATCATCCGGCAACAGATCAATAAAAATTCCATCACCCATTGACTGTACATTAAAGTCAGTAAACGAAGGGGTTTTTGCTAAAACAAACTTAAGTCCTTATCAGGATTGGGGTGTGCAAGTAAAGCCTAAGAATAATGAAGACAACCTTCGTCAATTAATTTATTCAAAAGACGCTGCCGCATGGATGAAGGGTGAAGTAAAGAGGCTAAAAGGTTTTATGAAAGGCACGTTTCAGCAAGCTGATATAGCCGGTTTAACGATGTACGATGGAGGTACTGCAGTTAAAAGCGTTATTACAATTTTGACAGATAAAGAATTTCAGAATTTTCAAAAAGAATTTCTCACATTATAGGTAGCAGGAAAATGTCGAAAACTAAGGGACTATTGTTTGATGTAACACTTTGTATTGGCTGCGGAGCATGTTATGATGCTTGTAAGCAAAAAAATAAATTACCAAAGACTAATCAGAATTTTCTAAGTGATCATCTTTCAGCAAACACATTTACAGTTTTAGAACAATACAATGAATATTATGCTCGTAAGCTTTGTATGCATTGTGATGAGCCATCATGCGTATCGGTTTGCCCTGTGGGAGCCTTTTCTAAAAGTAAAACAGGGGCTGTTCTTTATGATGGTGATAAGTGCATTGGGTGCAGGTATTGTATGCAGGCATGTCCTCATAAAGTTCCAAGATATGAATGGGGAAAGACGCAGCCGAGAGTTAGAAAATGCAATATGTGTGATGATAGAATCAAAGAAGGAAAAATTCCAGCATGTGCTGAAGCATGTCCAACCGAGGCTACTTTATTCGGAGATATTGACGAATTAGTTGAAGTAGCAAAGAGGCGGATAAAAGAAAATAAGCGGAATTACTATCCTCATATTTATGGATTAGATGAGGCAGGCGGAAGTCACGTATTGATACTTTCGCCGGTTCCGTTTGAACAACTCGGCTACACACCGCATTTGCCAAAAGAACCGATGCCTATGTTAACAATGAAAGCCATGGAAAAGATTCCTCCTGTTGTAGGAGTGGGAGGAATTTTCCTTGGCGGAATGTATTGGTTAACAAAAAGGAAGAACCAAATTGCAAAAGAGAAAAATGAAATAAAGAAGGAATTACAAGAACATGAAAACTAATTCATTGCTGAAATTTACGTTCTGGAAGATAGTAGCGGTTATAATTATAGTTGCTGGATTTATTTCAACATATTACCGATTTACAAAAGGATTAGGTGCCACAACAAATCTAAGTGATTTAGTTCCCTGGGGACTATGGATAGGCTTTGATTTTCTTGGAGTAGGATTAGCAGCAGCGGGATTTACGATAGCAGCGACGGTGCATATTTTCAATCTTCATAGGTTTGAGCCGATAGTTCGCCCGGCTATATTAACTGCATTTATCGGATATTCACTTGTTGTAGGGTTGTTAGTAGTTGATCTTGGTCGTCCTGAAAATTTTTGGCATCCTCTTGTAATGTGGAATATTCATTCAGTTATGTTCGAGATTACGTGGTGCATAATATGTTACACAACAGTGCTTATGCTTGAATTCGCGCCTGTAGTTTTAGAGAAGTTTAATCTGAAAGCACCGATTAAGCTTCTTAAGAAAATATCGATTCCTATAGTAATTGCCGGAGTTTTATTTTCTACACTTCATCAATCATCATTCGGTTCACTCTATTTAATTGTTCCGGGAAGGCTTTACCCGCTGTGGTATTCATCATTATTGCCTGTTCACTTTTATATCTCCTGTATAGCGGCAGGAATATCAATGATAATATTTGAATCGTACATAAACGCAAGAGCGTTTAACACGGGTCTTCGATTAAATATATTATCTGAGCTTGCAGTTGTTGTCGTAATTGTATTAGCAATTGAATTTATACTAAAGATTTCCGATTTACTTCTATCAGGCAAATTCAATTATTTAATTACCCTGAACATGGAATCATTTTTGTTCTACCTTGAAATCATAATAGGAACATTTCTGCCGATAATATTATTAGGCAGCAAACGAAACCGGGAGAACAAGGGCATATTATTTATAGGGGCGATTTGTGTAATATGCGGATTCATTCTTAACAGGATGAATGTTTGCATGACAGGTATGGCGGCATCTTCAGGAGTAAGTTATTTTCCATCATTTGATGAAATCAGTATAACTTTTATGCTTGTTGTGTTAGCCATGATTGCTTTTAACCTTGTAGTACAGAACTTCCAGGTATTCACATACACAGAGGAACATGTTATTCAAGAAAATGGAGTTGTTGAAACAAAGAAAATTATTACAAGTGAATAAAATGAACAATAAAGACGAGTATCAAGACAATCGCTTTTTTAATCTGAAATGTATATGGATGGCTTCCAGGACGGTAGAATATAAATTATGCGATAGAGAATTCAATTGTGACGACTGCCAGTTCGATCGGGAGGTAAGGAATAGCGATTTCAATAATGAAAAGACAGATATCAATCAGAGGAGTATTCTCGATTCATTAAGCGATAAGCTTCAAAATATTAAATATGATGAAAAGGTTATTTATCTTAAAAATAGTCTGATGATAAAGCAGATATTCGGCAACACATTCTATTTAGGGCTTAATCCAATTTTGCAGCCATTCCTTGAGGGTGTAAAATTCATAAAAGAATGTGAACTAGGGAAATATATTTTAAAAGGAAATCCGGTACTTCAATTCAGAGGTGAATGGGGTGAGATAACCCTAAGCTCGCCAATTAATTTTTTAATGTACGATATAATGAATAACCGAAGCTGTGACATGCTTAAGAATAAATGGTTTGCAATAGTGGGAATAATTCAACCAGAAGTATCAATAGGTATAATCACGAAGAAAGATTGGGATGAAACATTATACAAGTCATTTGAATTTGTGGAGGCAATTAAAACGGCACCCCCAGCAGTTGGTGCTACGATGCAAGACGGCGGATGCCAGATAAGATATTTATACGAACTGATAGGAGTATCAAAATTTAGAGAAGTATTGAACACAATCTTAGGCATTTGAAATTATATATAATATTGTTAGTTCGCAATTATCCCGTATTTAATACGGGATTTTTTATGGAATTAGTTGACACTAGCAAAAGTAATTCCTAAATTTAGAGCAACTGGGAAGGGTTTTAAGTGAAAACCAAAATATTAAATAGATTAAGCGTCCGCCTTATAATATCAATCTCCTTTATATTAGTCACCATTTTTTCAGTATACACCTATATAATTGTAAAGAATCTCGACAAATATTTAACCGAAGCTCGATTTGAGAGTGCATACAACATTAGCGATTTGATTAAAAAGTCAACACGTTATAGTATGTTACTAAATAGGCGAGAAGATGTGCACCAAATAATCAAGACGTTGGGGACGGAAATTGGTGTAAAGAACATTAGAATATATAACAAACAGGGATTGATTATTTTTTCAACGGATTCCTCTGAAATCCTAAAGAAAGTAAACGTAACTGCAGAAGCCTGCATAGTTTGTCATAACAGCACAATTCCTATACAAAGTATAACTAATCAAAATAAGATCCGAATATATAAGAATACAGAAAACAAGCGAGTGCTTGGATTAATAAATCCAATTCAAAACGAGCCTGATTGTTCAAACGGAGATTGTCATGCACACTCGCCAAAAGTAAAGATTCTCGGAGTACTAGATGTAGTAGTAACACTTGATGAACTTGACAAAATAATATCCCAGAACAGGCAGAGTACAATACTTAGTGCAGTGTTAATCACAATTGCTATCTCATTCTTCTGCGGGCTATTCATCATTTTGCTTGTCAACAAGCCGATGAAGCAATTGACAAAAGGTATAGATGAGGTAGGCAAAGGGAATTTGAATTATAAAATAGGGTTAAAGTCAAAGAACGAATTTGGTCAGATGGCAAAGAGATTCAATGAGATGTCTGAAAAATTAAATGAGGCATACAAAGAAATTAAGAATTGGTCAGAGACTTTAAATGATAAGGTAAATGAAAAAACAGAGGAGTTAAAGAATATATATAACCAAGTAAATCAGATTGAAAAATTAGCTTCACTCGGCAAACTTTCAGCGACAGTGGCGCACGAATTAAACAATCCACTTGAAGGGATATTAACATACAGCAAGCTTATCATGAAGAAATTAAATGCGATTCAAAAGGAATCGGAATTTTCAAAGATGATAGAATATCTTGCACTTATTTCAGATGAATCTTCACGCTGCGGAAAAATAGTGAAAGACCTTCTTTTATTTTCTCATGAAGAAAAAGATGTTTTTGCGTTAGAGAGTCTTCCGGCAATAATAGATAAAAGCATAAGGCTTATTAATCATCATCTTGAAATTCAAAAAATAACTTTAGAGAAAGATTACCTTAAAGAAGGAGTAATGATAAATTGTAATGCGCAGAAAATTCAGCAAGCTCTGATGTCATTGTTTATCAATTCAATTGAAGCTATGCCGCATGAAGGGAAAATAATAGTAAAGCTAAGTAAAGAAAAGGATCAGGCAGTTATAAGAGTGATAGATGAAGGCACGGGTATTTCGGAGAAAGACTTACCTCACATATTTGAACCATTCTATTCAACTAAAGAAGCATCAAAGGGCACCGGGCTAGGTCTTGCTGTGGCATATGGGATAATAGCCAATCACAATGGTCATATAACAGTTGAAAGTACTTCTCTAAAGGGGACAACATTTAAAGTTAATTTACCGTTAAATGAACAATAATTAAAGAGACAGACATGAATACTAAAGAAAAAATTTTAATAGTCGACGACGAAAAGATAGTCAGAGAATCTCTTTTCCATTGGTTTGAAGAAGAAGGTTACGAAGTAGACACTGCGGAAGACGGGGAGAGCGCATTAAGAAAATTTGAGAAGATCAAATTTGATCTTCTTTTAGTAGATATGAAAATGCCGGGTATGAGCGGACTGGAATTATTGGCTCGCATAAAAGCAATTGACACTGAATCAGTAGTAATTCTGATAACGGCATTTGCATCAGTGCCAACGGCTATTTCTGCGCTTAAGAACGGTGCGTATGATTATGTAACAAAGCCTGTTGACCCGGATGAGCTAGCACATCTTGTACAAAAAGCACTTGAACAGAAAGCGTTGAAGCTTGAAAACAAGCAGCTGAAGGAAAACATCGAAGAAATAATTAAGCCGGATAATTTGATAGGTGAGAGCTATCAGATGAAAAAGATTTATGAACTAATACATACAGTAGCTCCGGGAGACACAACTGTAATGATACGTGGAGAGAGCGGAACAGGAAAGGAATTAGTAGCAAAGGCAATACATATTAATAGTAAAAGAAAATATTTTCCAATAATTCCAGTTAATTGCGGTGCTTTAGCAGAATCACTTTTAGAAAGCGAGCTATTCGGGCATGAAAAGGGTGCATTTACCGGAGCTCAATTTAAGAGAAAAGGCAAATTTGAAATGGCTGACGGGGGAACGATATTTCTAGACGAAATAGGATCTGTTTCGTTGAAAATGCAGATTGAACTATTGCGAGTCATTGAGTCGAAACAATTCAACCGAGTAGGAGGGAACGAGCTAATTAAAAGTGACTTCCGAATTATTGTCGCTACAAATGAGCCGTTAGAAGAACTTGTAAAGGCTGGCAAATTTAGAGAAGATCTTTATTATAGGTTAAATGTGTTTTCAATAGTTATTCCGCCATTAAGAGAGAGACGGGATGACATTCCGCTGTTAGCAAATTTCTTTCTTAAGAAATTCTCGGTTGTAATGAATAAGCCTTTGAAGAAGATATCAAAGGAAGCGCTAGACTTTTTGGTTCATTATGATTGGCCGGGTAATGTAAGGGAATTGGAAAACGCGATGGAACGAGCGATGGTAATAGGGAAGATGGATACAATAGTAGTTGATGACCTGCCGTTTCATGTTTCCTCGAATAATTTTGTAAGTGAAGACGGCTACAAGAGTTTATCGGCAATGGAGAAGAAGTATATAAATAAAATTCTGAATGAAAATAATTGGAATATATCAAGAAGTGCTTCTATACTTGAAATAGACAGGGTGACGCTGTATAACAAAATTAATAAATACGGGTTACGTAAAGTATCTTATTGATGGATATTTATATTGCACCATTAAAATTCTCGAATGCATTGTTACTCGGAGACATAATTTCTGAATTATCGAATAGATTTGTTTCCAAAATCAGTGTGATTGAAATGCAGTTAAATGCTGGGAAATATTTGTCGAAAGAGAGGGGGCAATATTATTCTACCGGACTAATAGCCGACGCTATGAATATTACAGGAAACTATAGCGGTAAGATTATTATACTGACAGAAATCGATTTATATGTTCCAGTACTTACATTTATTTTCGGAGAAGCGCAGCTAAACGGTAAGCATTCAATAGTATCGGCGTGCAGGCTTCATGAAGAATTTTATTCAGGTAAATCCGATGACAAGATATTATTTGAAAGATTAATGAAAGAGATATTACACGAACTTGGGCATACTTATGGACTGCGTCATTGTGTAAACTGGGATTGTGTAATGCACACCTCACCGGGAATCGAAGAAGTAGACATCAAAGGGAGTGACTACTGCAAAAGATGTGCTTCAATAGTAGACGGATACAAATCGCCTTATTTTTAATTTCTACCGGATTAAATACCCAGTTCTAATTTTACAACTTTAAACATTTTAATAGCATAATCTAAGTCTTCTTTAGAATGGGCTGCCGAAATTTGGACTCTTATTCTTGCGGTTCCTTTAGGGACAACAGGAAAGAAAAATCCTATAACATAGACATTTTTTTCCAGCATACGGGAAGCGACTTTCTGAGCAAGCAAGGCATCTTCGAGCATAATAGGTACAATAGGGTGAACACCCGGTTTGACCTTAAGTCCTGCTTTTGCGATACCTTCTCTAAAATACTTTGTATTAGCTTCAAGTTTATCGCGCAAGTCGGTAGATGATTTCAAAATTTCAAGAACCTTAAGAGAAGCAGAGACGATACTTGGTGCAAGGGTATTAGAGAACAGATAAGGTCTAGATCGCTGCCGAAGAAGATCAATAATTTCTTTTCTTCCGCTAGTATACCCGCCGCTTGCGCCCCCTAAAGCTTTTCCAAGAGTACCGGTAATTATATCAACGCGACCCATTACATTTCTATATTCATGAGTACCTTTTCCGGTTTTGCCCATAAATCCCACAGCATGTGAATCATCAACCATAACCAGAGCGCCATATTTATCAGCAAGACTGCAGATGCTTTCCAAGTTGGCGATACTTCCATCCATAGAGAAGACGCCATCGGTAGCAATTAATTTTATCTTATAATGCGAAGCTTCCTTCAGCTTATTTTCAAGGTCATTCATATCGTCATTTTTATATCTAAAACGATTAGCTTTGCAGAGTCGTATACCATCAATTATACTTGCATGGTTCAGCTCATCACTAATTATAGCGTCGTCTTCCGAAAGTATAGTTTCGAACAAACCACCGTTAGCATCGAAGCAAGAAGAATATAAGATAGTATCTTCAGTTCCGAGAAAATCTGAAAGATTAGACTCTAACTCCTTATGAATTTCTTGAGTTCCGCAAATAAAACGGACAGAAGAAAGTCCATATCCCCATTTATCAAAACTTGACCTTGCGGCTTGAATTACCTCTGGGTTATCAGCTAAGCCAAGATAATTATTAGCGCACATGTTCAGGACTTTTTGTCCTTTAACCTGGATATAAGAATTTTGGGGACTGCCTAATACTCTTTCATTTTTATAAAGACCTTCACTTTCTATTTGCTGAAGGATCGCGCTATAATGTTTTTTAATTTTATCGTCCATTGAAATCCTCTTTATTGATTTGGATAATTAACTTTTAATCCAGTCTAGAACTATTTTCCCTGAATTTCCCGATTTCATTAGTTCAAAACCTTCGATGTATGATTCGTAGGGGAAGCGATGAGTAATTATAGGAGAGATATCCAATCCGCTTTGAATCATGGTAGTCATCTTATACCAGGTTTCGAACATTTCTCTGCCATATATTCCTTTAAGAGTAAGTCCATTAAAAACGACCGTATTCCAATCAATAGCTGCGCTTTCGGGTAAAATGCCCAAGAGAGCAATTTTGCCGCCGTGGCACATAGCATTGATTAGGCTTTTTAATGCAGCGGGATTACCTGACATTTCCAATCCAACATCAAAGCCTTCCTTCATTTCAAGCTCTGCCATTACGTCGTTAAGATTTTCTTTTGAGACATTAACGGCGCGAGTTACTCCCATCTTTTTAGCAAGATCAAGGCGGTAAGGGTTTACATCCGTAATAACCACATACCGTGCGCCTGCATGCTTAACAATTGCGGCAGCCATTATTCCTATAGGGCCAGCTCCTGTAATTAAAACATCTTCGCCAAGGACATCAAAAGAAAGGGCAGTGTGAGTAGCATTACCAAACGGATCGAAGGTAGATAAAATATCTTTTGAAATATTAGGATCACATTGCCAAACATTAGAAACCGGGATGCAAAGATATTCGGCAAAAGCGCCAGGTCGATTAACACCGACGCCCATAGCATTTTTGCAAAGATGTCTTCTGCCGGCTCTACAGTTTCTGCAATGGCCGCAGACGATATGACCTTCACCGCTGACCAATTCACCTATTTTCAAATCATGCACATTACTGCCGATAGATTCGACAGTGCCGACATACTCATGTCCTGTAACCATAGGAACCGGAATAGTTTTTTGAGCCCATTCGTCCCAGTTATAAATATGAATATCAGTACCGCAAATTGAAGTTTTGTGAATTTTAATTAGAACATCGTTAATGCCAACCTCGGGGACAGCGACTTCATCAAGCCACAGTCCAGGTTTGGAATATTTCTTTACCAGCGCTTTCATTGTTTTCATTATGAATTCCTTTTTGAAGAACTATTTTGGAGATTTATTGTGTTTCAAAATTATAGATTAAGACATTAAACAACAAATGAAGATATGAATAAGCGGATTGGCTAAAGCAATTCTAATTAGGATAGATTAAAGGGATCAGATAATAGAAAAGAGAGCAAACTCAATATTTGATGATTCTTTATATCTTTTAATTTTTTCAGCCAGCCATTCTTCTTCAATACTGTTAACTAAGGCAGTTGATTTTAGCCATTTTAATTCTTTATCATTTGTTGATAAATCTGAGAAGGCTAATTTCAGTCCGTCGGATACGAACGACTGAGCAATTTTTACTGTTGAGAATTTAATCGGGTCATCTGCAATATATTTATTTACCAATAAGCTTTTTAATGTATCTTCATAAAACTCTTTAGCAAATCCAAGTTTTAGAGCGACGTCGCGAATAATCTGTTTTTCAGGTTCAGTTAATTGGTTATCTTTTTTAGCTACGATGAGCAGCCCCTTTAAGTAATTGCTTTTATCTTGAAGTGTAAGCTCCATTCCAACTCCGCTTAATTTTGAATGTTAAACTACAAAAAAATAACAAAGAGAAAAATTCTAAAATTGTTACAAGTAATCCAAAATACACCAAGTTGTTAATATAATTATTTATACGTAAACTCAGTCGAAGAAAGAGGAACTCGAAAATTTTTTAAGTAGACCGGTTTTAATAATTTCGGCGCATTCTTCATTACTGTGAAGTCCTGTATTGATAATAAGATTGTATAAAAGAGGGTCAGAGATATCTTTATGAAAATAATTTAGCAAATACTCTCTCCTATCGGCATCTTCACGTTTTATATGATCAAGAGCCTCTTTTCTATCGCAATTTAATAAGTTTTGTATATGTAAAACACGGGAATCAATTGGAGCAACTAACCTAACATGGTAAGAATTCGATAAATTTGAGGTAATAATATTAGCTCCTCTACCGATAATAATTACATTACCAATTTGGCCAAGTTCAAATATAGTTCTAGTCGTTTTATGAACCAAAGTCCAGACACTGAGCTGCCCCGCAAGCAATTCATTTAGGATAGAATTCATACTCGGATATCTTTTCTCTTCCATTAACCTAGATAGAGTTTCGGGGAGGTGGTGGTCTTGTATAACTTTTTCGATTAAGTTTTTGTCAAATACAGCCCAATGAGCTCTGTTATTTAATTTCTGAAAAATACCTATCAATAGCTCGGATATTTTATCAGCTCTTGCGCCGGTTTCCCGGGAAATTGTAATACAGGGTCCGCTAGGAGTTCTCTTATGTTTTACTTCTTTATCCGTAGAGTGCGACTCGATATACAACTTTGCTTTTTCAAAAGATCCAATTGTTGTCATTTTATTTCTCCCAAAAAATCAGTTAGAAAAACAACCAAAAAACTTATATAAAACTTTCCGGATTATACTTGCTTAAGCTTACATCTACTAAAATTTAATTTGGGAAGAACTACTGGGTAAATTTCGATAATAATTTGATTAATTGAAAGTGCATTAGTTTTCAATAATTTAATTACTGTCATTCATTAAGATTATTTCTCTTAATAATTTATAGTAAATTAGTAGTAATAATTTTTTTGAAGTTGACATAATCAGCTTCGCATTAAAATCTTTTTTCAATGAAAAATTAACGGAGAAAAGTAAATGGATTACAGAATCGAAACCGACAGTATGGGGGAAATAAAAGTACCTACTGACAAATATTACGGAGCGCAAACTGCCAGATCATTGATGAACTTTAAGATAGGCGGTGAAAGATTTCCACGCGAATTGATCAGAGCACTTGGTATTCTTAAAAAGGCTGCAGCACTTACAAACAAAGAGCTAGGAATTTTAACATCAGAAAAAGCTGAACTTATTGTAAAAGCAGCAGATGAAGTAATAGAGGGAAAACTTGATGAACATTTTCCTTTAGTTGTCTGGCAAACGGGAAGCGGCACACAAACGAACATGAACGCAAATGAAGTTATTTCTAATCGTGCAATACAAATATCAGGGGGAGAAATGGGAAGTAAAAAGCCCATTCACCCGAATGATGATGTGAATAAAGCTCAATCCTCTAACGATACTTTCCCGACGGCAATGCATATTGCCGCTGTTGAAGAAATTCATAGAAGACTTATTCCAATGGTTACGAAACTTCGAGACGCGCTTGAAAAAAAGGCAGTAGAATTTAAAGATATTATTAAAATCGGTAGAACGCATCTGATGGATGCCACACCTCTTACACTTGGGCAGGAATTTTCGGGTTACGTGCAGCAATTAACAAACGGGCTCGAAAGAATTAATGCAAGTCTTCCGCATATATATGAATTAGCATTAGGAGGAACTGCGGTAGGCACAGGATTAAATACTCACCCTGAATTTGCAGTAAAAGCAGCGGCAAAAATAGCGGAGTTAACAGGGAGTCCTTTTATATCGGCTCGTAATAAATTTGAAGCGCTTGCAACTCACGATGCATTAGTGGAGGAAAGCGGAGTACTAAAAACACTTGCAGTATCACTGATGAAAATTGCTAATGATATAAGGTGGCTAGGTTCAGGTCCGCGCTGCGGAATAGGGGAGATATCGCTGCCGGAAAACGAGCCAGGAAGTTCGATCATGCCCGGAAAGGTAAATCCTACACAGAGCGAAGCAATGACGATGGTTTGTGTTCAAGTATTCGGTAATGATGCAACGGTAACATTTGCCGGAGCAAGTGGAAATTTTGAGCTTAATGTTTTTAAGCCGGTAATAATTTTTAATGTTCTCCAATCAATTAGACTTCTAGCAGATGCATGTGAAAGTTTTACAGACAATTGCGTTGTAGGAATAAAGGCAAATGAGATAAATATTAAAAGGAATTTGGAAAATTCCTTAATGCTTGTAACTGCTTTAAATCCTCATATAGGGTACGATAATGCAGCAAAGGTTGCAAAGAAGGCACATAAGGAGAACAAGACATTACGGGAAGTAGCAATAGAGCTTAATTTAATGACAGGTCAAAAGTTTGATGAAGTTGTGCGACCGGAAAAAATGATAGGTCCTAAAGCGTAGGCAAAAGACTTTTGGAATAATTAGAGACGACATATCAAATTTAATTGCGAAGCAATTATTTAATAAGACAATGTCGTCTCTATAATATAATTATGCTTTCATCCTAGTGCCTTGTTCTTCATGAATAAAGAGCCAGCTGCAGATTTTTCCAATATTAATTTCTTCGAAATTATTCCAATATTCTTTTGTGCGAACGTGCATAGAACTTGTTTCACTAAGCGGAATTTTTTCAGCTTCATCTATTAACTCAGAAATTCTAGTCTGCCACTTGCGCATGTTAGCCAGGCGCAAATCTACCCATCCTTCATTAGCCCATTTTTCTATGTTTTCTTTTGAAATATCCAGAATATTTTCTCCGCGGAATGCCGGGATTTTTATCATATTCCCTCTTAACAATGATTTTCCGTCAGGAAGAAGCACAGGAATTCCTATTGATATTATTTCGCTTCTCAGCTTAGAATTCTCAGTGATAATTTCAAAACTTCTTTCTGATAGTACTTCCGGGGATACAGTTAAAATATCCTTCAAAGTATTGCAGATTAAGCTAATCAGATGAATTTCATATAATAGTTTTGAAAGGCGGGGCGGGCCTAATAATTCAAAAGCAACGCTACTAACATTATTTAGCTTTTCAAGCTGATTAAGTTTTTTAACAGCCATATGCTGCAAATAGCCTGCCCGGTAAGTAGGTTCCATTGTGGCGTGGTCAAGTGAACTGACTATATCATGTCCGGTGTTGCCGCCTTTAATTTCATAAATGACAACATCAGCAATCTCTTCGGGGGTAACGAATTCCATCTGTTTTTGAGCAGAAATAGTTTCAAACTCGCCTTTAGAGAAAATTCCATTTTCGCCTGTATCGATGAAAACAGATTTTAGAGTTTCGCCGGTGGTTCTGTATTGTTTATCGGGGAAAAGTACAAATTTATCTTTAAGCGGAACAGCTTCAGTAACTGGAACGTCAACAAGGTCAATTGCCTGTCCTCTTTTTTTAATTTCGCCGTACTCTATTTTTTTCCAGGCAATAGCGGCGGTTGGTTTTATTTCTTTAGTTATAGGTCCGTCCGGAGTTCTAGCCATCAAGAAGAGCAATAGAGTATGAGCTCCGGCGATAGAGGATTTACTTAGCAAAACGCGCGATGGTTTTTCTTCGCTGTGAGTATAAGGGATATTAAGACCCATTCCTCCTGTACCGCTTGTTCCAATCTTAACATATATTTCAGATTTAACACGGCTCATACTCGCGTAGAGGATTTGGACATGTCTAATTAGCTGAGGAATATAAAGAGTGCAAAGAAGTTTTTCTGTTTCTGTAACAAGGTCATCATAATCAGCCTTGGATTTAATGGCTTTGAATATACTACGATAGGTAGTATATACATCCTGATAGGCGATAGCTGTGGCAGTATTTATACAATCAATAACAATATCAGGTTTATAAAGGGTGAGCAAGTTATAAAGGGCAGAGTTTGTCAAAACATCTTCGGAGAGTTCATCCATAGTATCCTGCATTAATATTTTCCGTTTATCTTTATCGGAAAGAATTGCGAGTCTATTTAAGTCTTTAAACTCATTGCGTACGAAGATATCGCCTCCCCAAGGAATGAAGTAATTTTGTCCTTTATCAGGGAATTCTTGACTTAATTTTAATACAGCGTCTTCAGCTTCGGATAATTTTAAAGACGTGATAATAATTTGTTTAGGCTTTTGTTCAACCAATTTTCTTGCAACTGCATTGCCAACTAAGCCCCAGCCGCCAAGGACGAGCGCTGTTTTATTTTGAATATTCATAAAAACCCTATTTTATTTAATTAGTAATGCTTAAAATTAAAGTTTTAAGTAACGTAAGGCAATTGGGAAAAGAGTTTTATTTGTCCGTCAAATTGACCGCAATTTTACTTTATATAACCGCTGAGCGAAAGTGTTTTGATAATATATATTCTGTGGAGTATTTATGCATCGTAAAAATTAGCAAGTTATTAAAAATTTCAAATAATAAGGAATTCTTTCTTGGCAAAGGATAAAAACATCACACTTGCTGCAGAGTATTTTAATAAAGCAGTTAATTCTCAAGTAAAAGGGAAAATTGATACAGCAATTGAAAACTATAGATCATCAATAGAAATATTTCCTACAGCAGAAACTCATGTCCATCTGGGTGTTGCATATAGTCTTCGCGGCTGTTATGATGAAGCAATTTCAGAATGTAAGACTGCCATTGAACTTAACCATAATATTGGGTTACCGTACAATAATATCGGTGAGTATTTAATGAGCCTCGGGAGAATTGATGAAGCAATTGAATGGCTTGAAAAAGCATTAACTTTCGAAGACTGCACAATGAATTATCAAACCTATCTAAACCTTGGAAGGATATACGAAAAAAAGTGGGATTTAGTAAAAGCTCTTCGCTTTTACAACCATTCACTTGATTTTTATCCAGATTTCGATGATGCTCAAGATGCAATAATTAGAATTTCCTCATTGATGAATTGATTAACGATTTACAATGCCTAAAATTATTGCAACTTATTTATATAATAAATTTAGTTTAAGTAAGTAGACAAATAATTTTGTTAGTCAATTTAATACATCAAAAGTTGAATAATTAAATACTGCGTAATACAGTCTAAGCTCTCAATACCCAACCAAAGCAAATCCATTTAAACTTATTGAACTTAAAATGCAAAAGTAAATAATCCCGTCATAATTCCGTTTGGAGATTTGATTGATTGTCAGCATTTTAATTTATTTGAAAACATAATAGTAATGTAGATTAACTGCGAAAGTATTAAATTTGTTAATAAAATTTTGGAAATGATAGGAAAATATGAAGGTAACAGAACATCTTTCGAAAGCAAAAGAGCCATTAATTAGTTTTGAGTTAATACCACCAAAGCGAGGCGGTGATATAAAAAGTTTACTATCTGTATTAGACGACATAACTAAATACAATCCTCCATTTATAGATATAACAAGTCATTCTGCTGAAATCTATTACGAAGAAACGGCTCATGGAATTGAAAAAAAAATAAAGAGAAAGAGACCCGGTACACTTGGGATATGCGCGTTAATTCAGAATAAATACAACATTGATGCGGTGCCACATATTCTTACACAAGGTTTTACGCGAGAAGAAACAGAAGATTTTTTAATTGAGCTGAGGTATTTGGGTATAGATAATGTACTAGCTATACGGGGTGACGACAATGGCTATGAAAAACCTGTGCCTATAGGGAAGAGTGCAAATAAGCATGCCGTTGATTTAGTTGCTCAAATAGTTTCGATGAACAAAGGTAAATATCTGGAAGAAAATCTCCTTGATGCAAAGCCATCTGATTTTTGCGTAGGGGTAGGCGGTTATCCGGAGAAACATTATGAAGCTCCAAACTTAATAACGGATATAAAATTTGCAAAAGCTAAAGTGGATGCCGGGGCGGATTATATTGTGACACAAATGTTTTATGATAACAAAGCCTATTTTAATTATGTCGAATTATCCAAGCGGGAAGGGATCAGCGTACCGATAATCCCGGGATTAAAGATACTAACAAATAAGACCCATTTAATTAATGTTCCCAAAAACTTTTATATTAATCTTCCATCAGAGTTAGTGGACGAAGTTTACGAAGCAAAAAATGAACATGTAATGGACATAGGTGTAGAGTGGGCAGCAAAGCAAGTAGAAGATCTTTTTAATAAAGGAGTTTTGAGTATTCATTTTTATATAATGCAAAATTCAGGACCGGTAAAAAAGCTAATGGACAGATTAAAACTTCATAAGAAAATATATTAAGAAAGAAATTATAGTTAATAATGAAAACAATAAGACCATCGAAACTCAAAAAGCTCAAATGGGGCGTAGCGGGCTGCGGGAAATATAGTGAGTTTACGTTCATTCCGGCGCTTCATCTTTTAAGACGAAGCACACTGAACTCTGTCTTCAGCACGAACGGGGAGAGAGCAAAATTTATATCTGAAAAATTCGGAGCACTGAATTATTATAATAATTATGATGAATTTCTTCAATCGGATATAGACGCGGTATATATCGGCAGCGCAAACAATAATCATTACGAGGAAGTAATAAAGGCAGCAAAAGCGGGTAAAAATATTTTATGTGAAAAACCTTTATCGATTACCTATGCACAAGCTGATGAGATGGTGAAAGTCTGCAAGCAGAATAATGTTTTATTGAGTATTAACTACCCGCTGCGATTCCACCCCTCTATATTAAAGGCAAAAGAGTTATTAGATAATCAACTTTTGGGCAGATTAATATCAATAAGTGTTTCATATAATTTTGATTTACCGCCGGATACGAATTTTAGATTCAAAAAAGAAGAAAGCGGAGGCGGGGCATTAAGAGATGTAGGCACTCATATGATTGACCTCCTAAGGTTTTTCGGAGGTGAAATAACGGAAATTAAGGGTGTAATGGATAATATTATTTATGGCGGTGAAGTAGAAGATTTCGCTGCGGCAATATGTAATTTTAAAGACAGCGGTTATGGATATTTTAATGTTTCCTTCAACAGCAAAAAAGGATTTAACAGGATAGAAATATTGGGGCACAAGGGGGCAATTAGCATTGATCATTTAATCGGTGCAAAAAACGCCACTTCAAAGCTAAATATTTTACTTGAAGGAGAAGCAAGAAAATCTTTTCGTAAAAGAGCAAACAAACTGTTTAACTTATTAAAGTCAGTGCAAAAATCATTCATAAATAATGAGGAGCCTGTCATAACAGGTTATGATGGCTTAGTTAATATGAAATTAATGGAAGAACTTGAGAAGCAATGCAGCAGATAAAAGAGTTAGTTGAAATCTGTCACCGTGTTTATGAAAGGGGTTATGTCTCAGCTTATGACGGCAATATATCAGTAAAAATTTATAATAATAGATTTTTAATAACCCGATCCGGAGTATGTAAAGGAGAAGTATCGGAAGACGATATTTTAGAAATTGATTCTAGCGGGAAAATATTAAACGGAAATGGAAAGCTAACAACCGAAGCAAAGATTCATTTGTTTACATATTCTAAAAGAGAAAATGTTAATGCGGTAGTACATTGTCATCCGGTTTATGCTACGGGGTTTGCTACATTCGGAGAAGGATTAACAAAGAATATACTTCCCGAAGTAATTTTAACGCTGGGAGAAGTTCCGCTATGTGAATATGGGACACCATCTACAGATGAGCTTGCAAAGAATATGGAGCCATTTATAAATGACTCATGGTCGATGCTTCTTAGGAATCACGGTGCGGTAACTTTTGGGAAAACATTAAAAGAAGCTTACTTTAAAATGGAAAAGCTAGAGCAATCAGCTAAGATTATTTTTATAGCGAGAATGCTCGGGGGAGAAAAAGAAATTCCGCAAGAAAAGGTTACTGAACTATTAGGTATTGCGAAAGCAACTTATGGGATTGAAAAATAATAAAGAAAAAAAGATTAAAAATAGAAATAGGATATAGAATTTAATGGTTGAAAATTCACAAATAAGAGTTGCCTTAATTTTAGGAGGTACTTCACCTGAAAGAGAAGTATCTAAATCATCAAGTAAATCAATATATAAAGCATTAAAGAGTTTAGGGTATCAAATTAGATTAGTTGATCCGGCATACGGAAAGAATCAACCAAAGAATGAAGATGATTTTTTTGCCGAGAAAGATTATACGGAGTTATCGAACCGTAATTATGTGGATGCTATAAACTCCTCCTTATTTGATGAAGTAGATATAGCATTTCTCGGTCTTCATGGAAAATGGGGTGAAGACGGTACAATTCAGTCACTTCTTGAACTTCGTGGAATAAAGTATACTGGCTCGAGCGTAATATCAAGTGCTATGTCGATGGATAAAATTATGTCGAAAATTTTATTTCAGCATTACGGAATTAGCACACCAAAGTGGATAGCAATTGAAAAGAGAAATCTTAATGCTGAAAAGATAAAGAAAGAAATCAAGGAGAAATTTGGATATCCCTGCGTAATAAAACCTAACGATCAAGGGTCAACGGTGGGACTTACTATTTGTCAAACTGAGGGTGAGGTTCCGGAGGCGGTTAAGTTAGCATTTCAATTTTCAGGAAAAGTTTTAATAGAAGAGTATATTTCGGGGCACGAAGTAACAGTCGGAATAATTGATAACAAAGCACTTCCTGTACTTGAAATTAAGCCGAAGCACGGAATATATGATTACGAATGTAAATACACCCACGGGATGAGCGAGTACGAAGTGCCAGCGAACCTTCCTGAAAATGTTAAAGCCGAGTTACAATCTCAATCGTTGAAGGCATTTGAGGCGCTAGAATGCAGCTGTTACGGCAGGATTGATTTTAGAGTAAGCAACGATTTCAAGACTTACTGTCTGGAAGTGAATTCATTACCCGGGATGACATCGACAAGCCTAGTGCCGAAAATGGCAATGGCAGTAGGGATTACGTTTGAGGAATTAATTGATAAAATAATTAAGCTGTCACTTTAAATGGCATCAACAAAAATCAATAAGACTTTATTTATTATCTTAGGTTTAATTTTTCTTGTAGGTGCAGTGTATATATTTTTCAATGATGAAGGAATCTTAAAATACTTAAAGTTGAAAAATGAGGTGAACAATTTGAAGCAGCAGATTACAACGGTAGATACAGACAACAAGAATATTCAAGCTGAGATTGATTCATTGCAAAATAAGGTACCCGCAAAGATAGAAAAGATTGCACGTGAAAAATACGGAATGATAAGAAAGGGAGAAAAAACAATTAAGATAATAGAGAAGTAAGTAACAAAATGAATAAAAACGACTTTCCACAAATTCCGCTTGCTGAGAGAGTCAGGCCGAAAACATTAGATGAATTTGAAGGTCAAGAATCGCTGCTTGGTAAGGGGAAGCCAATTCGATTGATGATTGAGAAAGACAGTTTAAGCTCATTTATATTATGGGGACCTCCGGGTACTGGCAAGACAACAATAGCACGAATCATAGCCGAGCATACAAAATCAGAATTTCATCAGATAAATGCAGTTTCTTCAGGCGTAAAAGATATTCGTGCCGTAATAGATATAGCCACTCAAAACAAATTGATGAATCGAAAGACTATTTTATTCATTGATGAAATACACAGGTTTAATAAAGCACAACAAGATGCGCTGCTTAATTCAGTGGAATCAGGATTAATTGTTTTAATTGGTGCTACAACTGAGAATCCTTCGTTTGAAGTAATACCGGCACTTCGTTCAAGAGCAAGGGTATATATCCTGGAGGAGCTATCAAAAGACAATTTAACAGGCATTCTAAATTCTGCTATAAAAAAAGATGAATTCCTTGCTTCGTTAAACTTCGTAGAAATTGATATAAATTTTCTGCTATACTTATCAGGCGGAGATGCCCGCTCAATGCTAAGTATATTTGAAGCTGCAGTACTTCAGCAAACACATTCCGGGGGAATAAGAATTAATAAGGAAGTCTTAGAGAATGTAGTTCAAAAGAAAAACATTCTTTATGATAAAAGCGGGGAAGAACATTTTAATGTAATTTCTGCTTTCATAAAAAGCATAAGAGGCAGCGACCCCGACGCAGCACTTTATTGGATGGCAAGGATGCTCGAAGGCGGTGAAGATCCATTATTTATTGCTCGCAGGCTAGTTATTCTTGCTTCTGAAGACATCGGGAATGCTTCTCCAAACGGATTAGTGCTTGCTGAAGCCGCATTCAGTGCTGTTGACAAGGTTGGAATGCCTGAAGCAAGAATTATTTTAGCTCAATGTGCTACTTATCTTGCATCCACTCCAAAGAGTAATGCTTCTTATATGGGAATGGAAAAGGCATTTGCAGATGTAAAAAATCAGCCTCTCTATAATGTTCCGGTTCATTTAAGGAATGCTCCAACGAAATTGATGAAAGATATCGGTTACGGAAAGGAATACAAATATCCGCACGATTATGAGAATCATTTTGTCGCGGAAAATTATCTTCCTGAAGAATTAAAAAACGCGCAGTATTATTTTCCAACGGAGAACGGGCAGGAAAAGTCTTTGAAAGAAAGGCTAACTTTTTTATGGAAGAACAGGAAAAAATATTAATGGAATTTTCCTGTAAAATATGCGGCAATAAAAATGACAATCAATTCTACAATGTCAGAGAGATGCAGTTTGGAACAAGAGATGAATTTATATATTGCCAGTGTTCCGGTTGCGGATGCCTTCAATTAGTTAACCCTCCGGCGAATTTATCAAAATATTATCCTAATGAATATTTCTCTTTTCAAATTCATAGGGAGAATTATTTGAAGAGAAGACTTAACATTTTTAGGGATCGTTATGCATTCGGGATAAGCAATAGTCTGGGAAAATTATTGTTTAATAAATACGGGGAGCCAACTTACATAGGATGGCTAAGAAAATTCAATATTGATTTAGAAAGTAAAATCTTAGATATCGGATGCGGTTCAGGAAAACTTCTTTACAGGATGGGGAGCACCGGATTTAAGAATCTAATGGGAATTGATGCATTTATCGAAAAAGATATTTATTATCCTAATGGTGTTAGGATATTTAAAAAGGACCTGGATGAACTCAATGAAAAATTTGATTTAATAATGATGCATCACTCCTTGGAGCACATGGTAGACCAGCATGCAATATTCAGGAAACTTTCAAATATGCTTGAATGCGGGAAAAATCTATTGATTAGAATTCCGACATGCAGTTCTTATGCTTGGAATACATATAGAAACGATTGGTTTGCATTAGAAGCTCCGAGGCATTTTTATAATCATTCATTAAAAAGCATAAAGTATATTGCTGATAAATATGGATTTGAGATTATTAAAACCGAATTTGATTCGCGCAGTATTCAGTTTTGGGGGAGCGAACAATATAAAAGGGACATACCGTTAATGGATGAAAGGTCGTTCTTTGTTAATAGGGATAATTCCATTTTTTCAGAAGATGAGGTTGAAAAATTCGAAAAAGAAACAGAAAGATTAAATAAAACCGGGGAAGGAGATCAGGCTGTACTTTTTATGAAGAAGGTTTGAAGGTTAAAGAATTGCAAACAATTTCCCGGGTAACTGTTTAACTATGCCTTTGAATTCTAAAGAGAGAAGATGAACTAAGCAGTCGGAAGTTGAAAGATTAGTAATTGAAGCTATCTTATCAATTTGTATGGGCTCATTTGTTAAAGAAGCTATGATTTTTTCTTCAAACAAATTTAGACTAGCCTGTGGTTGCGGAATATTCTTTCCGATTACAGGTTTTAGTTTCAATTCTAGTTCAATCAAGACATCCTCATAAGACCTAATTAGTTTTGCTTCGCCTCTTTGAATTTTTAGATTAGTTCCTTCCGACTGTTTTACGCCTAGGTTTCCGGGGATAGCAAATACCTCACGATTTTGATCAAGTGCATAGGCTGCAGTTTGCATTGCACCGCCGGTAACTCCTGTTTCTATTATTATTGTACCAAGGCTTATTCCGGAAATAATTCTATTCCTTTTAGGAAAGTTTACAGCATCCGGTTTAGTTCCCAAACTATATTCTGAAATTACTATCCCATGTTCAGATATTTCATTAAATAATTTTCTATTCTCAGGCGGGTATATTACGTCTAATCCCGATCCAATAACAGCAATTGTTCTACTGTTATTTTTTAAGGATGTAATGTGAGCAATAGTATCAATACCGCGAGCGAGACCGCTAACGATTGTAATTTTTTGTGAAGCAAGGTCATTAACCAATCGTTCAGTTTGAAGCTTTCCATAATTGGTAGGCTGACGAGTGCCTACAACTGCAATTGAGTAATTATCCGATTCGGAAAAATTTCCTTTATAAAAAAGAATAATAGGCGGGTCATAAATTTTTTTAAGAATAGGTGGATATTCATTATCCCAGACAGTGACAATATGGCAGCCAAGTTTTTCAAGTTTATCAAGTTGTTTTAAAACTATATCATTTGTTGCTTTGCGATTGCGGTTAATTTGACAAACACGATTAGCGAGGTTAGTACTTATTCCTTCAATTTCTAAAAGTGAATCATAACTTGCAGAGAGGATATTTTCAGTTGTTTTAAATTTTGAAAGGAGGCTCCTAAATTTTGCAGGGCCAATTCCTTCTACGGAAAGGAGCAAGAATAGATCAGTTAATTGTTCAATATTAAGCTTAGTCAATTTTCAACTAGGTAAATTTGATAATAATTGATGTTAGGATAAATTGATTTTTAACGGCCGCGGCCGCAATACAAAAGCAAGCCGGGACAAATGACCCCAATTTCAACTAGCCATACAAGCCGGATGGAATTGCCAAGAAATAAAGCACCCTTTAAGACCAACCCCTGAATAAATTATTTTACCTGAGTATCAGTAACCTTAGTTGGGTCAGTCGACTCCTTTTTGGTATATAATATCGAAATAGGTAGAATAATTAAATAACCTATAATTAAAAGAACCGGTGAAATATCTAATGAAGAAACGCTATTCCAGGGTCCCATTGACATAAAAAAGAAGCCAATTACAATAACTGCAATGCCAGTAAAGAATATTGCATAATTAGTTTTAGTCCAATAAGCAGAAAAGGGCGAGACATAAGTTTTTTTTGTCTTAGGAATATTTTTCTTTTTAATTGTTTTAGCCATAATAAACTCCATGTATTAAAAAAGAAGCCCGGCGATGGGGGTGACACCGGGCTTAACTCTGTTTGCTTCAAAGGGCAGGGGAGAACCCTTCGAAAGAGTCGAACTAAATATATAATCTTTAGATTATTTTGTCAAGAAGAAAGCTCTATTTACTTATTTGATACACTATTTTACGAATAGTATCAAACTGTAGGTAAGGATATTCTTCTCTAATTGAGTCGATAGCATCTCCGGCGCTTATTTTGCTTGCCCTAAGCTGCTTGAATTTTTTTCTTATTTGGTAGTCTCTAACTGATTTTTCATCAATCAGACCTTGAGCGCTTAATAGCTCATAGATATCGTCGCTAATTAAGTCAGACAAGGGATTATCAATTTTTGCTTTTAAAGTTGCCATAGCTGCCTTCCTTTGTTTGTGTTTAATCTGTTGCTTAAAAAACAAGTATCAATTTATTTAGACGCATACTCCGTTAATATTACTACAACAAAAAACCGATCAGAGAAGTTCCCAAATCGGCACACCTTTGCTACTCTGATTAGAAAAATATCAAAATTTTTCTTGGTAGCAAATCTTTTATGTTACAAGTCCTTTTTTTGTGAGTAAAGATACAAGGAAAAATGAAAAAGTCAAATAGCTGAGAGATTTTTGGCCATTTACCATGTTATTCTGATTATGATTACTATACAACTTATTTTAATTATTCATTTAATTTGAATAACAATTATTTTGACAATTATTCTCAAAATTTAAGTATAAAGATTATATTCTAATCAGATCAAAAACTTAGTTAATTTTAATTCAAAATAGAAAATATAGCATGAATATAATAAGCTATAATATGATATTATTATAATTCAAATAAAATTGTTAACTTTGTTAAAGATATTGATAGTAAATATTCCTGTATTATTTATATTTTTTACATTCAATTGAACACTTCTTGCTAATAGATATTGGGGATAAATTTTTTAGTATTAATAATAATTAATTGTTAGGAATTCATGGAAACAGATAAAACTCAAGAAGAATTAGTAATCTCTAATAAAAATACAGTAGGCAATTCTTTTGTGGAATTTTTAACTATAACTGTAAGATATAGATGGTTCTTATTTTGGTTTGTTCTTATAATTACAGCTGCTTCAATCTCATTTGCATTATTATCACCCAAATGGTATAAGTCAACAGCATCCGTATTACCTGCTGAAAATACTGATTTCCTCAGTGCTTTTAGCGGTATATCTTCATTAGTTAAAAATTTCTCACCTTCCAAAGGCTTAGCTGCACTTACGGGGAATACAGAATTTGATAAGTATATGGCAATCTTAAAAAGCTCTACAATGATTGATGATGTTGTAAATAATTTTGATCTTAGAGCAGAATATAATATGAAGACCGGATATTATGATAAAGTTGTTAAAATGTTCCTTTCAAATCTAGAATTAACGGTTCAAGATGAGGGTGATCTTACAATTACAGTGTATGATAAAAGTCCACAAAGAGCTGCAGATATTGCAAATTATATGATTGCGAAGCTCAATGAAATTAATTCAAGGTTAAGTATTACAAATGCTAAATCAAACCGTCAATTTATTGAAAAAAGATACTTACAAAATATAAATGATATCAGTAATTTAGAAGACGAGATGAAGGATTTTCAACAAAAGTATGGAGTAGTTGCCGTCCCGCAACAGATAGAAGCTACGATAAAAGAGATGTCAGTTATATACGGTGAGCTTGCACAAAAGGAAATAGCATATAATGTAATTAAAAGAACTTATGGAGCAAATAATCAATTAGCTGCAAATGCAGGTATAGAAGTTCAAGAGATACAGAAAAAAATAAGCAGCCTAAACACCGGATCCGATAATTCACAAAAAGATATAAACCTTTTAATTCCTTTTAAGAAAGCACCAGAATTAGCTTATAAATATTTAAAAATATACAAAGACTTAGAAATACAATATAAAATTTTAGAATTCGTGCAGCCAATGTACGAACAGGCAAAGATAGAAGAAGTGCGGAATACTCCATCTGTTTTGATATTAGATAAAGCCGCACCTGCCGATAGAAAATCTAAGCCGAAAGCAAGTTTGTATGCCCTAATAGCTTTTGTGGTATCATTACTACTTGGATTTTTTATTATATTTTTAAAGGAATTCAACAATAAAATAAGGGTTACTTCTCCAAATAAGTATTTATTTATAGCTACAAGTTTAAGATCGGACCTTGCTAAAATTGGGATAAAGAAAAAGGAGAAAGTTTAATGTCCGAAGCGGTGAGAATTCGAAGGAATTCTCTTTTTTCCTTCCTTTCTATTTCATCAAGACTAATTTCAAATGTTGTGGTTTTTTTGATAGTAGGTTCACATTATGGGCCGAAAATATTTGGTCAATTTACTATTGCACATACTTTTGCCATAATTTTTATCTTATTTGCCGATTTCGGTTTCGATGTATTGTTGACAACCGAAGTTGCGAAGAACAGGAAATCCGCATCAACAATTTTCCAGAGATATTTTTCGATAAAGATAGTTTTCTCACTTGCTGCTTTAATTGCTATGTGGTTATTATCTCTAGCTCTTCATTTTAGTCAAACTTCAAGAGTATTAATATTAATTTTTAGTTTTTATGTAATATTAACTACACTTACAAATTTTCTGCATGCATTGTATAAGGGTTTAGAAAGACTAGAATATGAAACTAAAGTATCTTTAATTGTAAATGTTAGTCTGCTTATTTTAGTATTTTTTTTATTGATTGTAAAAGTTGATATAATTTATATAGCAGTTGCCTTCGTATCGACAAGATTCCTTGGATTTATTTTTGCGATAATTTATTCTTTCAAAGTTCTTCCCGACATAAAATATAATTTAAATTTTAAGGAGTGGCGCCTATTAATGAGCCAAGTATTGATATTTGGCTTACAATTAATCTTTGGGAATCTATTTTTTCAAATAGACACAATAATGTTAGCCTTTTTGAAGGGAGATTCATCAGTAGGAATATATCAGGCCACCATAAAATTAATTGCTTTACCCCTTGTTATTCCAGATATTTTGATAAATACTCTCCTTCCTGTACTTTCAAGACTAAATACAGAAAATGAACTGTTGTGGGTTAAGCTAGGAGGAATATTAAATAAGACCTTAATGATTATCATATTACCAATTTCGATAGTTTTATTTACCTATCCTGATTTTGTAATCAATTTAATTTATCCAACTGGCAAGTATGCAGCCACTATTCCACTCCTTAGAATTTTTGCATTAATTCTTTTCATCCGTTTTTCAGTTGAAAGTTATGCATTAATGTTAACAACCTCACATAAACAGAAGATTAGAATGTTCATAGTTTTAATTGGGACGATATTTAATTTTGGCGTAAATTTATATATTATTCCGAAATATGGGGTAATCGGTGCAGCAGTTATTTCTCTAGTAACCAATTTGTTAGTTGGTTTCGGATATATTATAACCACTTTGCCTTTGTTCTATAAATGGTCATTGAATTTCTCTTATCTTTTACCAATTATAATTGCTGCAGGCATATCATCTATTTTATGGCCAATAAAGGAATTTGAGCCAATTTTTATGATCCCTTTCATTATAGTTATTTGTTACTTCCTTTTAATTAGACTTAGTTTTAGTAAAGAAGAAAGAAATTTAGTCTTTAAGAAAGGGATAGACTTCCCAGCTCTTTTCCCTAAATTAAAAATTAATAAAATCAATGAATCTGATTAGTTTATTTTGTTTCATAATTACATCAATTACTATACTTAGCTGTATTGGTAAACAGAGGGATATATTTTCACCAACTAGATTATTTGTCTTTATTTGGTCTCTCGCAATAGGATTAGCAGAATTAAAATTCAGCAGATTCCAGCACCAGTGGTCTTTATATGGATGGGCCATGTTACTGCTAAGTATTATTTCTTTCCTTATAGGTGTATTTGCAGTTTATGTAATATATTACAAAAAGGAAATCTTAAGTTTCGATGAAATAAGAAATATTATTCAGAATACTCAGGTAGATCAAAAGAAATTTTATTATGTAATAATAATTTTATTTGTCGCTTATATTATTTCTTATATAGTTATTGTGCTAGTTAGGGGTTATGTCCCAATATTATCAAACCATCCCTCAGAATCAAGAACACAGGTAGATGTTTTTGGATTTGGCCTTATAATTCATGGCGCAACATCTATTATGTTTTTTATTGTGCAGTATTTATTATTAATTAAACAAAATAGCTCAAGAAAGATTACACTAGTTATTATTCTTTTAATTACTTTTATCACATACTTTGCACTCCTGCAAAGATATGATCTTGTCTTTTGGATTATTATATCTTTAGTATTTTATTATTATTCACGAAAAGTAAGAATTAGGAGTGTGCTTTTATTTGTTTTAGGATTACTATCAATAATGTATGCTATTCAAAATATAAGATTAAGTAAATATTTTGCTGGCTATCTTTATGTCTTTTCTGAAATGAAGTTTAGCCCTAAATATGCCATCTTTACTGAACCTTACATGTATATAGTAATGAATCTTGAAAATTTTACTAATGCAGTTACTAAAATTACCCAACATACTTTTGGCTATTATACATTCAATTTTATAATGTCATTAACGGGGTTGAAGCATTGGATACAAGGTTATTCCAATTTAGATGACGCTCCCTTTCTAAATAGCGGATATAATACCTATACCATGTTCTGGGATTTTTATAGAGATTTTGGAGCCTTAGGATTAGGCGTAATTTCATTTAGTCTAGGATTCTTAATTTCTACTTTATATTATAAATTTAGAACCAAACCGAATCAGCATACACTTTCATTGTATTCAATTGGAGTGTTTGTAATACTTTTTTCATTTTTTATTGACCCAATAGGGCAATTACATTTTTTCTTTAACACTAGTTTAATATTTTTTATAACATTTGTAGTACTAAAAGAAAGAGATTCTAAAAAGATTATATGAAAGTACTTATTGACGACGGGATGGCTTCACTTTACAATTTTACCGGAATCGGTCAACATGGGCACAATATTTTTAAGCATCTTAAAAATTATTGCGATTGTAATATTACAAATTATTGGTATTTAAGAGTTGTGCCCAAAGTATTAAGGAAATTCACTTATGAAGGATTAACTAATTTTCATTCATTATATAGAAAATATAATGTTATACATTATCAGAATCACAATCTGCCATATATCAAGGGAATTGCGAAAAGAGTTGTAACTATTCATGATCTTAGCGTTTATGAATTTCCTGAAACAGTACCAACAATATATATTAAACATAATCAAAAGCTTATAAAAGATTCAATTGAAAAAGCCGATGCAGTAATTACCCCTTCGGAATTTACTAAAGAGGAAATAATATCCCATTTCCCGCATGCAAATGTTGAAAAAATTTATTCATGTGAATCAGGTTTAAGAGAAATATTCTTAAAAGAAAGGATTAACTCGAATATACTTGAAGATAATCATATTGAAGAAAATAATTACTTGTTCTTTTTAGGTAGTATTTCTAAAAGAAAAAATCTTGAATTCTTATTAAAAACCTTTATAAAAGCGAAGGAAAATGGGGCTATAAATAAAGATCTAAAATTAGTTTTAGGAGGTCAAAATTGGTGGGGATCAAGTAATATAAAAAAATTAATTAAAGCTCAATTGGGAATAATAGCTTTGGGATATCTTAGCGAAGAAGATATAGTTGTCTTGTATCGTTATTCTAAAGCGGTGGTTTTTCCATCAATTTATGAGGGATTCGGCAGCCCAATTATTGAAGCAATGAGTCAAAAGGTGCCTCTTATTATTTCAAATATTCCTACAAGTATAACGCTTAATAAAAGACATGGGGATCAAATGCTGGTTTTCAATCTTAGCGATGAGTCGATGCTGATAGAATTAATGAATAATTTGGATAAAAATTATGATAAGATTAAAGCAAATTTAAATTATGGAGATATTTCTATGTATAGTTATGATAGAATAGCGAAAAAACACTTTGAAGTTTATAGATCTCTTTTTTAATTAAAGATTGAATAAATGATAGGAATTTTATGCGAATTGCTATAGATGCAAGAGCATTAGAAAAAAATATGACTGGAATTGGCAGATATCTATTTGATTTATTAAATGGGATTCCTCAAATTGACAATAAAAATGAATATGTTTTGTTTTCTACAGTTGCCCTGAATGGGATTGACCAAAATTTTTATAATAATATTATACTTAAGAGTTTGAATAATTATAAAAAATTATTTTCTCCTTTTTGGCTTAATTATGTCCTTGGTAATTATCTGCTCTATAATAAATTTGATCTTTTTTTTTCTCCAAATAATCTTTGTCCTCTAAACAAATCATTAAAACTAAAAAAAATAATTACAATTCATGATGTAATGTTCAAAATAGATAAAAGCTATTATTCTTATTATTATAGGAACTATCTGAATTTATTATTAAGCAGGGCAATAGCTGAAGCAGATAAAGTCATTACTATTTCAGAATGTTCTAAAATAGATATAATGAAATATTATAGGATTTCCGAAAATAAAATAAAAGTAATACATCGGGCAGCAGATTCAAAATTCAAACCAAGGATAATTGAAGATAAACTGGAACAAAAGATTCGGTTAAAATATAAAATATCCGGAAAGTTTGTTTTGTATGTTGGCTTAATTGAAAATCGGAAAAATATTTTGGGTATATTAAAAATTGCAGATCTATTTATAGAGGAAAATATCGATCTAAAATTTGTATTAATAGGTAAACCGGGATATGGATTTAATAATATTAAAAGTGAAATTGAAAAAAGACAGAAAAATGTCATTTATCTAAATTATATTAGCGATGAAGATTTACCATTACTCTATAATTTAGCAAAAATATTTATTTTCCCTTCATTATATGAAGGATTTGGATTACCTGTATTGGAATCAATGCAGTCTGGAATTCCCGTAATCACTTCAAATACTTCGTCCTTACCGGAGATAGTACAAGATTTCGGTATAATGCATGATCCAGATGATATAGATGGATTTTCGCAAAGCATAAAATCACTTTTGCGCAACAATATACTATACAGTGAATATTGCAGCAGATCTTTATTGGGAGCAGAAAGATATACTCAGTATCTTCTAATTAATGATCATGTAAAGCTTTTTATGGATTTGTAAAAGCACTTCCTTTGATGTGGTAAAATCATACTAGTAGTATTTTTATTGAATATTGATTATTATTAAAGGAAATAAGTAAGTTCATCGACTCAAATCGACAAATTGGTCAAATTATTTTCTAAAAATATTGGTAAAGAATTGTTTGTCAATCAACAAAAATTATAATACTAAGTAACTATTTTTTTTAATTTTTAGTTATATATTTTCAAAATATTGTATTCTAAAATATTTGGACACATTTAATATGGTTGAAAAAATAAAATACTTTTTCAGTATTCAGCGAACCCGGGTCCTTTTTTTTAAAAATTTAGTTGAGCCTATCAGGGTGCTTGAATTAGGATGTGGTCATAATGGTAATTACGATATTTTACATAAGGTCTTTCCAAAGGCAGAATATCACGGTGTAGATATATTTGAAAAGGAGGAGGTTATTGATAATATTAAATATAAAAAAACTGATTTAAATAAAGATTTATTGCCTTATCCTGATGGAAATTTCGATTTAATAATTTTTACTCATGTAATTGAGCATTTAAATAATTTACCTCTTTTAGGTTCAGAAATCAATCGAGTGTTAAATAGTAAAGGTTCAATTTATATTGAAACACCTAACTGGACTACAATTCTAATACCTTCGTTTGGATTTAAAAGAGACCAACATTATCCTTTTAATTTTTTTGATGATCCAACCCATATTAAACCCTGGACAAAAAACGGTTTATATGAATTTGTTTTTAATTCTTGTAAACTGAAAATTTTAAAAGTTGGAACTGCACGTAACTGGCCAAGATTGCCGTTTGATTTTTTTCTTATTCTCTTTGGTGTTATTGCAGGGAATAGGTGGCGAATTTTGTCCTCGTTTTGGAATATATATGGGTGGTGCATATACATAACGGGAACCAAAAATAGCGAAAAATAAATTATTAACTCAAATTGACTATAGTTGAATGTAAGTTGTTAAAGGGGGAATTTATACTTTGCCGAAAAGCAACCAGCGATTAAAAGTTGTGAGTAGCTTTGTATAAAACCATGTATATTAACTGTTTCAACGGTGTTAACGCCTAAGAAAGATTGCGTCGGGTCAAACTTTTGAGTTAATTAGCTATTGTATGCTTTTTACAGCTTCCAGTACTCTTTCCGGAATCAAATATTGCATACAATTATTTGGGCAAGTTGGTGAAAAATAACAATCACAGTCAAAATCAGGCTCAAGAATTTCTCCTCTGCCATAAAGATAAAATTCATTTTTATTAAATATGTTATTAAAAAGAATCAAATTCTTTTTCAAACCTACTGCAAGATGCATTGCCATAGTAACTGCCGTAACAATAGTATTACACTGGTTTAATAAATCAATAAAAATATTAAGAGAGAAATAACCAAAATATTTTGCTCCACTTTCCTTTTGAATAAATTTGTTTTTTTCATCTTCTTGTTCGCCTCCAAGAAGTATGACCTCATAGCCATAAGAAATTAAATCCTTGGCTAGTTTAATCCAATATTCCATAGGCCACAATCTTGAAGTCCATCTGTTTCCGCAACCAGTGTTTAATCCAATTATCTTTTTTGATTTATTTAAATCCCATTGATTGTCAGTAGTTTGTAAATCAAGAATATATTCTTCACCCTTAAAATCATAGCCGCAAATTTCAAAAATTTCTTGAACATAATGTTTGGCATTTTGTTTATTTAAGTCATCAAATAAACCAGTTAGCCATTTATGAGTCTCAGCATCAGTTGCAATAGGCTTTGCATGGCCAAATTCGTCAATACTGTAACCTGTTTTCTTTTTAGCTGTTAGAGAATTAGTCAATGAAATTGAAATTGGGTCTTTGTCGAGATTTATCAGCCAATCAAAATTAATATTTTTAAGTAGCTCAATATTTTCTACTGAAACATTTAGAATTCTATTAACCCAATTTTTGCTTAGAATATCAGGCGAATAAGTTAGCCATGTAATTTGAGCGTTTGTAAATTCGTTTTTGATTTTTCTTAATAAGGGAGTGGTCCTTATAACATCTCCAATCGCTCCTAATTTTATAATTAAAATCTTTTTTGAAAATTTTTCATAAGAAGGACATCCTTCACAATGATAACCGAATTCCTTATGAGGTTTGCATGGAACATCACCACGGAAGTGAATACAATCAAAATTTATGTGCATTATTTTATTTCTCTTATTTTCGAATTCAAATATATAATAAATTTATAAGAATTTTTCATAAATATATTGTAACAATTGAAAATTCTTACTTCAATTAGTTATATTTAACAATGAAATTAATATGAAAATACTTTGATAATTAAATGTCATTTTGATTTTCTGATATTTCTAAAAATTCAATTCAACAAAAACTTTATATTTTGAGCTTGTTTTAATTTGAAAATTCTAATAATTACACCGCGAATTCCATATCCGCCGTTTCGCGGAGATAAATTAAAAGTCTATAATTTAGCTAAACTTCTATCCAATAATAATTCAGTTACGATTCTAACTTTTTTAAGAAATAATAGTCAAAAAAAGGATTTGGTTAATTTAGAAAAGCATGGAATTCAAATTGAGGTGGTTAAGTTTTCTATATTCGGATCGCTTTTACAGACCTTTCTAGCTATTTTTGGAAATCTGCCTTTCCAGGCTGCATTCTTTAAATCCTCAAAAATGGAAAAGAAAGTTGTGGAGAAAGTTAAAGCTGGTGATTTTGACGTTATTTATTATCATTTAATTAGGAGCGCACAATATCTGTACTCAAATAAAACAGGCAGCAAGCCATTAAATGTAATTGATTTTACTGATGATGTATCATTGTACTTAAAACGTTTTGCAGAGATTGAAGCTAATCCAATAAAAAGATATTTTATAAACATAGAACAAAAGCGAATAGAAAAATATGAAAGAATAGCTGAGAAATTTCATTCATTATTTATATGCTCAGACGTTGATAAAAATTTCCTAATTAATAAAGGCATAAATAAGAATGTTAACATTTTACCAAATGGAATCGACATAGAATATTTCTATTCAGAGAAACAATCATTTGAAAAAAATAGAATTGTTTTTACGGGCAACATGCCTTACTATGCAAATTACGATGCTGCACTTTATTTTTCTAAGGATATTTTCCCTTTAGTCTTAAAAAAAATTCCAGAATCAGAATTTTATATTGTCGGACAAAAGCCCCCGCAAAAAATTAAGATGTTGAAATCCAAAAATATTTTTGTGACTGGTTTTGTAAAAGATATAAAATTAGAGTACTTAAAAAGCGCAGTTAATGTTGCACCCATGCGCTTTGGGGCAGGTACACTTAACAAAGTAATAGAATCAATTGCATTAGGAGTGCCTGTAGTGGCAACATCCATGGCTGTAGGCGGTTTGCCTAAAGAACTAAATAAATATATTTTCGTTGCTGATGATCCTGAAGACTTTGCTAAGAAAATTATTTATATAATTCAAAACCCTATTATACGCTTTGAAATGATGGAAGAAGGCAAGAAAATAATTAGAGAAAAATTAAATTGGAAAAAGGTTGTGTCAGAATTTGAGGAATATCTTTCAAGCGAACTTTTAAAACTAGATTAAGTTTTGATTATTAAATCTAATGAAAATATGTTGAAGTGAATAAAAAAATCGAAAAAATATTAATTCTTTCTGTCGATTTTCTATCCATAAATCTGGCTTGGTATATTTATTATCAATTTCGTGTACAAACAAGATGGTTCGGAATATTAACAGCGCCTGAATTTTATATTCCGATGTTCGTCATCTATTTCTATTGGCTTTTACTTTTTACTTTTGTCGGCATGTACAGGACATGGTTTGCTTCTTCAAGGTTCGATGAAATTTCACTTCTATTTAAAACTTCTTTTGTCGGAATATTCATTCTCTTTTTCTTAATTTTTATAGATGACTACGTGCATGGCGTGGGCTCAGCAACCAGAATACTTATTTTCGTTTATTGGGGGCTTTTCCTTGTATTTGTCGGAACGGGTAGAGTTTTTATTAGAAGTTTCCAAAGAAATTTATTAATAAAAGGTATTGGCAGAAAAAATACACTCATTGTAGGAATAAACTCAAAAGCTACAGAAGTTCATCATCAACTTCAAAAACATCAGGCGCTTGGTTTAGATGTTATAGGTTATGTTTCAGTATCAAAATCAAGTTTAAATGAAACCTTTAATGATATCCAAATTGCCGGATCTATAAAAGACATTGAAGAGCTCATAGATCGAAACAATGCAAAAGAAATTATTATTGCACTTGAAAAGGATGAAAGGGATTATCTGATCGAAATTATTGCTAAATGTGAATCGAGAAATGTTGGACTTAAAATAGTCCCTGATTTATATGAGATTTTGAGCGGACAAGCGCGCACTGCACAAATCTACGGCATTCCCTTAATAGACATTATTCCTCAGTTAATGCCGGAATGGGAAAAGAAAATCAAAAGGATAATTGACATCATTGTTTCATTAATAATTATAATTATAACATTGCCTGCTACCGTAATATCATCAATTGCAATTGTCTTAGAAAGCAAAGGAGGAATTTTTTTCAAGCAAGATAGATGCGGGATAAACGGAAAGGTATTTAAAATTTATAAATTTCGTTCAATGAAAAAGGATGCTGAAAAAAATACTGGTCCGGTTTGGTCACAAAAGGATGACCCCAGAATTACCAAAGTTGGTAAGTTTATTCGTAAAGTTCGTATTGATGAAATTCCACAGATGTTAAATGTATTAAAGGGTGAAATGAGTATCGTCGGTCCCCGACCTGAACGCCCTTTCTTCGTTGAAAAATTATCAGAAGAAATTCCTTACTACAAAAGAAGGTTAAAAGTCCGGCCCGGTATTACCGGATGGGCGCAGGTTAAACATAAATATGATGAAACAATCGAAGATGTAAAGATTAAGCTTCGATATGATCTCTTTTATATTGAAAATATGTCTCTTCGGATGGACTTTAAGATTTTGTTTAGAACAGTGTTTGTTGTCCTTCTCGGTAAAGGTCATTATGAATAATTTAATTTTTGGAGTTCTATGGAGAAAAGTTTAATAATAATCCCGACTTATAATGAGCTTGAAAATATTCAAAAAATGATACCTGAAATATTTGGGCTATATGAAGACAACTTAGACATTCTTGTTGTCGATGATAATTCACCTGATGGCACAGGAAGTTTTGTTGAAGAGCTTTCTAAGAAGAATAACAGAGTAAAAATTATTCGACGAGAGAAAAAATCCGGCCTAGGCACCGCTTATGTGGAAGGATTTAAGTTTGCATTAAAGAATGATTATGATTTTATTTTTGAAATGGATGCAGACTTCTCACACGACCCAAAGGAAATAAGAAACTTCCTTAAAGCTGTAAAGGATTATGACCTGGTGTTAGGCAGCAGATATATTGCGGGCATAAGCGTAGTAAATTGGCCAATGAGGAGATTAATTCTAAGCTATTTAGCTAATCTATACACAAGAATAATTACAGGACTGCCTGTTAAAGATGCTACCGGAGGGTTCAAATGTTTTCGAAACAAGGTTCTTAAATCTATAAACTTTGAAAAGGTAAAGTCCAATGGCTATGCTTTTCAGATTGAAATAACTTATAAAGCATGGAAGAACGGGTTTAGTGTCTTTGAAATACCGATAATTTTTATAGACCGTACAACCGGCACTTCTAAGATGTCAAAGAGAATTGTTCGCGAAGCAATCTTTATGGTCTGGAAACTTCGTTTAAGAAGTATTTTTGGACTTTTATAAATAGGATTGGTAATGGAATTATCCATAATTATAGTCAATTATAATGTAAAGGAATTCCTTCAGAATTTACTGCACTCAATTGCAAAGGCTTCTCAAAATATTATAAGTGAAATCATTGTTGTAGATAATGCTTCCGACGATGGTAGTCCGGAATTAATCAGAGAGAATTTTCCTAATGTTAAACTCATCGTCAATGAAGAAAATCTTGGTTTCAGTAAAGCTAACAACATAGGTCTCAAAGCAGCGTCAGGTGATTTTCTCCTTTTAATAAATCCCGATACAATCGTAAGGGAAGACACATTTCAAAAAATGTTGAAATTTTTTGAAGAATTTCCGACTGCAGGTATGGCTGGTTGTAAAATTCTAAATCCGGATGGAACTCTTCAACTTGCTTGCCGCAGGAGTTTTCCGGGACCCTGGACTTCGTTTTGCAAAGTAACGGGACTTAGCTCTATCTTTCCTAATAGCAAGATGTTTGCGAGCTACAATTTAACATATCTGGATGAAGATCAAACCTATGAAGTAGATGCCATATCAGGTTCTTTTATGATGATAAGAAAAGAAGCCATGAAATTGGTTGGAGGACTTGACGAACAGTTCTTTATGTACGGAGAAGACCTAGATCTTTGTTATAGAATTCAAAAAGCCGGGTTTAAAGTTTTCTACGTTCACTCAACTCAAATTATCCATTACAAAGGCGAAAGTACAAAACGCAGCAGTATAGATGAAACAAAGATCTTTTACGATGCAATGAAACTTTTTGTAAAAAAGCATCTATCAAATTCCTTTCTGGTTGAATTAATTTTAACTACAGCAATTACTTTTAGGAAGTTCTTTGCTTTTCTTGGGAAAAGAAAGCTTATAATTATGTCGGTTTTTTTTGATATAATTTTCTTTGACCTTTCAATATATGCAGCAGATAAAATTTATTCGCACTTTGGGCATTGGCGAGGTTTCCCGGCCTTTAGCATACCGATAGTGTATTCTGTGCCGGTGCTACTTCACATTTTTGTTGCAATGATTTCGGGAGTATATAAGAAAGATTCCCTTTCCGTACTTAAAAACTATATGGCAACAATAATTAGCTTTTTTCTGTTGTCATCCTTAACCTTTTTTGTTAAACAGTACGCATACAGCAGAGCCGCAGTAATTATAACCTATATTATACTACTTTTTAGCCTGGCATTTTGGAGATCAATATTAAAAATATTCTTTAGAGTTGGTATTAGTCATGATGGCTTTACGAGCAAAAGGACATTGATAGTCGGCACGAGCAATAATGCTGTACAAATAGCAAAAAAATTAAGGATGCGGGAATCCGATTACCATTCTGTTTCCGGCTTAATTGGTTTTTCATATAAAGAAATAGGAAATAAATTTGATGAATTTGAAGTATTAGGCAGCGTTGAAAATATCATTAAAGTGATTCGTGAAAGAAAAATTAACGAAATCATTTTTTCTACAGAAGAACTTTCATACAATCAAATGATGTCTATAGTGTCAAATTGTCGAAATGAACCAGTTGAATTTAAACTAATCGGGAACAATTTGGATTTTTTGGTCGGCAAAACTTCAGTTTCAATTTTAGATGATATGCCGATATTTGAAATTAAATACAATATATCAAACCCAGTACTTCGATTATTTAAAAGTGTATTCGACTTTACTTTAGCTTCTTTAGTTTTGTTTTTTATTTATCCTTTCATATATTTGATTTCGAAGGCAGGCGCTGAAAGAAGTGAATTCAAAAACTTTGTACTTAGCACCCCTTTGATTTTTAGCGGTAAAGTTAGCTTCGTTGGACCCAAGTTCAGCAAAAAGGAAAAGACTATCTACCTTGGTAAAAAAGGGTTAACGGGTTTGTGGTATATTGAAAGCCCTCAAGAATCGGAAAATGATAAACTTGATATTCTTTACGCAAAAAACCAAAACATCTGGCTGGATTTAGAAATTTTAAGCAAGACATTGACTAAAATGTGGGACAAACGGAAATAACTATGGCAAAGACAATATTAGATTTTGAGAAACCAATCGCAGAATTAGAGGCAAAGCTTGAAGAGATGAAAAAGCTTTCCGATAAAATAAATATTGAAGATGAAATCACAATGATAGAAGAAAAGGCGAAATTAATTAAAGAAAGTGTTTACAAAGATTTAACTAGATGGCAGCGTGTCCAGCTTGCACGACACCCGGATCGCCCTTATACACTTGACTACATATATGCCATGACTAATAACTTTGTCGAGCTTCACGGAGATAGAGGTTTTAAAGATGATAAAGCAATTGTCGGCGGATTTGCTTCGATAGATGAACATAAAGTAATGATTATCGGGCATCAAAAAGGACGTGATACAAAATCAAATGTTTATAGAAATTTTGGAATGCCAAACCCGGAAGGTTACCGTAAAGCACTTCGTTTAATGAAACTTGCAGAAAAGTTTGGAAAGCCAATTATTACTATGATAGATACTCCCGGAGCTTTCCCGGGACTCGAAGCAGAGGAGAGAGGGCAGGCTGAAGCAATTGCAAGAAATCTTTTTGAAATGAGCCGTCTTCGTGTACCCATAATTGTTGTTATTATTGGTGAAGGAGCAAGCGGCGGTGCCTTAGGTATTGGTGTCGGCGATAGAATTTTAATGCTTGAAAATTGCTGGTATTCAGTTATTAGTCCTGAATCATGTTCTAGTATTCTGTGGAGAAGCTGGGATTTTAAAGAGCAAGCAGCCGAGGCATTAAAACTAACTGCGCCAGACTTATTTGAACAAAAATTGATTGATCGTATTGTATCCGAACCCCTCGGAGGCGCGCATAAAGACCACTTGCAAGCGGCTAACAACCTCAAAACAGTACTGAAAGAAGAACTAGAAAACCTTAGCAAAATAAAGGCTGAAAAATTGATAGAAGGCAGGCTTGAAAAATTTGGTAGAATGGGTGCATATGTTGAGTAATTTTTTCTAAGTTTCAGATATTTACAATCTATTTGTATTGTATCGCTATTCTTTTGTTTTTTTCGCATCAATTATAACTTTAAAATCATTAAACCTCAGATAATAATTCTTAACTTCACTAACGCATAATTCTTATTACTACTAAGAACATTGCGTATATGCAGATTATTGCTATTTGTTCAATTATATATTGTCACAATAATTTTTATAAACTTCTAAAAATAATATCCTTCTTCATTTTGAAACTAATATAGAAAGATACTTGATATGAATTTTTGCTAACTAGTTTCCTATTGCTTAAAATAGAAAATTAAGGTAGCTTTTATTATTGCTTAACAAAAATATTCTTTGGCAAACAAATGACATCAAGACGGAAATTTATTAAAACTGGTGGGTTTGCTCTTGCGGCGCTTACTATTCCTAATATTCATCTGCCAATTTCAAATGGGTCGAATAATAGGAACAACGACTCGATTAATCTGAGAAATAAACGACCTGAAAAATCTGAACGTAAATTTATAAGTCAAGCAGTAGACGACAAGATTCAGGAAGTCAAAGATGCAATAGGGAATAAAGAACTTGCTTCGATGTTTGAGAATTGCTATCCAAATACTTTAGATACAACTGTTAAATTTCAGATGCTAAATGGTAAACCGGATACTTTTGTAATTACCGGTGATATAAATGCGATGTGGCTTCGTGATTCGAGTGCACAGGTATTTCCTTACCTCCCGCTGGCAAATAAAGATGAGAAGTTGAAAAGTCTTTTAGCAGGTGTAATTAACCGTCAAACAAAGTGTATATTGATTGATCCATATGCCAATGCTTTTAATTACGGACCGACTGGGAGTGAATGGGATAAAGATCTTACCGAAATGAAACCCGAGCTGCATGAACGCAAATGGGAAGTGGATTCCCTCTGTTATCCAATAAGATTAGCATATAACTACTGGAAAACTACCGGAGACGTCTCATGTTTTGATGGTAATTGGAAGTCAGCAATGGAGTTAATCTTAAAGACATTTAAGCAGCAGCAACGAAAGAAAAACCAAGGTCCATACAAATTTCAAAGGATAACCGCATGGCAAAGCGATACAGTTGCAGGCGGGGGATATGGAAATCCAATTAAACCGGTTGGATTGATTTGCTCAATTTTCAGACCTTCGGATGATTCGACAATATTTCCGTTACTAATTCCTTCAAATTATTTCGCCGTTACATCGCTTAAACAATTAGCTGAGATGTTTTCAAAAATAATTAAGAGTGAAGATATTGCAAGACAATGTTCAGAACTTGCCTCGGAAGTTGAAATTGCTTTACAAAAATACGCTAATGCAATTCACCTTAGATACGGTAAAATACTAGCATATGAAGTAGATGGATTCGGCAACCAAATTTTTATGGATGATGCCAATGTTCCGAGTTTACTTGCACTTCCATATTTGCGATGTATTTCTTCCTCAGATATTTTATATAAAAATACACGTAAGTTTTTATTAAGCGATTCAAATCCATATTTTTTCAAAGGCAAAGCTGGAGAAGGCATTGGAAGCGCACATACTGGTATTAATAAAATTTGGCCTTTAAGTATTATTATTCAAGCATTAACAAGCACCAATGATGAAGAAATATCACAATGCCTGAAAACCTTGGAGAATAATACTGCAGGGACAGGTTTTATGCATGAGTCCTTTGATAAGGATAATCCGGCTAAATTCTCAAGAAAGTGGTTTGCCTGGGCAAATACTTTGTTCGGGGAATTGATAATCAAATTGTATGAAGAAAAACCATATTTATTGAAAGCATAGTTATGATTTTTCGCGGAATACAGTTTGTCTATAAGAATCTAATTATCGTTCTCGTATTAATTTTTACTAACAACATTCTTTCACAGATAAAATTAAAAAATTTTGATCCAAATAGTTTTGTTAATCCTTTTATCGGAACTGCTGGGCATGGGCACACATTCCCAGGCGCGGTAGTGCCATTTGGAATGGTCCAACTTAGTCCCGATAACGGCACTTCAGGCTGGGACTGGTGTTCAGGATATAATTATTCCGATTCTACAATAATCGGCTTTAGCCATACTCATTTAAGCGGGACAGGAATAGGTGACCTTTGCGATATTTTATTTATGCCTGCCGTAATGTCTATAAATTCAAATACTGATTCATCAAAATTAATCTCACTTCATTCATGGATTTCACATAAATATGAAACTGCAAAACCAGGCTTCTACTCTGTTTTCTTAGAATCCTTTAAAATTAAAGCAGAGCTAACTGCGACAAAGCGAGCAGGTTTTCAAAAATATTACTTCCCCAAAACAGATCATGCTGTAATAGTATTAAATCTCGGACATAGCCTAAATTGGGATAAAACTACTGCTGCTTATTTAAAGATAATTAACAGCAATACAATTGTCGGGTATAGGATGTCGACCGGCTGGGCAAAAGATCAACGTGTATATTTTGCAACTAAGTTCTCCAAGCCATTTCAAAGTTATTTTATAAGTCTGGAGAATAAGTTGAAGGAAAATAAAAATGAAGCTAAAGGGAAATTGCTTGAAGGAATTTTTAAATTCAAAACGACTAAAAATGAGGTTATATTGGTTAAAACGGGGATTTCTTCTGCAAGTATAAAGGGAGCTTTGGAAAATTTAAATGCAGAAATCCCGGGCTGGAATTTTGAACAGGTCAAAGAATCGGCTGCCAATGCTTGGCGGAAAGAATTGAGTAAAATACGGGTTGATACTCCGGATAAAAACTTAAAGGAGATTTTTTATACTGCATTGTATCATTCTATGATACACCCAAGTCTATTTAGTGATATAGATGGAGATTTTAAGGGAGCGGATAGCCTAGTTCATAAAGCAATTGGCTATAATCAATATACGATTTTCTCTTTGTGGGATACATTCCGCGCAGAGCACCCATTGTTTACTTTAATTGAACAAAACGTTGTAAATGATTTTGTACTCTCGATGCTTGCTCATTATGAAGAGACAGGGTTACTTCCGGTTTGGGAATTAGTTGGTAATGAAACAAACACCATGATTGGATATCATGCCGTGCCTGTTATTGCAGATGCAATTTTAAAAGGATTTCATGGCTTTAATATCAAAGAGGCTTATGAAGCAATGAAAAAAAGCGCCATGCAAAATCATTTTGGGTTAAAATATTATAAGGAGCTTGGTTTTATACCCGCTGACAAAGAAAATGAATCAGTATCCAAAACTTTAGAAAACTCTTATGATGATTGGTGTATTGCTCAAGTAGCTAAGCATTTTAATAAAGGAAATGACTATGATCTATTTATGAAGCGTGCTGGTTATTACAAAAATTTATTTGACACATCGACCTATTTTTTTAGAGGGAAGGAAAGCGACGGTAGTTGGAGAATTCCCTTTGATCCTCGCTTTTCAAATCACCGTAATGATGATTACACTGAAGGTGACGCTTGGCAGTGGGACTGGTTCGTTCCGCAAGATGTTGCGGGGTTAATAAGACTTATGGGAGGAAAAAAACATTTTACAGAAAAGCTTGACTCGCTTTTTGAACAGTCTCCTGTAGTAGAAGGAACAAAAGCTTCTCCGGATATTTCCGGAATGGTCGGTCAATATGCCCAAGGAAACGAACCGAGTCATCATATTGCATATTTATATAATTATGCCGGAGAACCATGGAAAACTCAGATGCGTGTTAGGAAAATCATGGAAACTTTATATACTGATTCTACAGACGGTCTTTGCGGTAATGATGACTGCGGACAGATGTCTGCGTGGTATATTTTTAGTTCTATAGGATTTTATCCTGTAAATCCCGCTGATGGAGTATATGTTATTGGAAGCCCAATTTTTCAGAAAGTTTCTATTCAAGTAGGCAAGGGGAAACAATTTACAATTATTGCAAATAATGTTTCTAAAAGAAATCAGTTTATTCAAAATGCCGAGCTTAACGGTAAGCCACTAAGCAGGTCCTATATTTATCATAATGAAATTCTTAAAGGCGGAACATTAATATTTAATATGGGAGATATTCCAAATAAAAAATGGGCGAAATCAAAAAAGGATTATCCGCCGTCAATGAGCGTCAACTGAAATTGAAAATTCTGAATTAGGAGCAAATAATGAAATCTAAAATGATATTGAAAATTATTTTCATTTCGATAACAATTATATTATTGAATAACGCAAATATGCCAGCCAAGCCTTTTGCAAAGGAAAAGATTACATCTAAGGGTGATAGGATTGATAAGAAGGAGATGGCTACTAAAATTAAAAATGAGTTTCTTCACGCATGGGACGGTTACAAAAAATATGCCTGGGGGCATGACGAACTGAAGCCAATCTCCGAGACATATAAAGACTGGTACGGTACTTCTCTGCTTATGACTCCTGTGGATGCATTTGATACAATGGTCTTAATGGGGCTGAAGAAGGATGCAAACGAGACGGAAAAATTAATACTTGATAGCCTTTCATTCAACAAAGATATTTCGGTAAAATTTTTTGAAATAAATATTAGGCTTGTCGGCGGATTACTTTCGAGTTATGAATTAACGAATGATAAGGGGTTTTTAAGATTAGCTGAAGATCTTGCAAATAGGCTTTTGCCTGTCTTTAGTACAAAGACTGGAATGCCGTATCGTTTTGTTAATTTAAAAACCGGTGAAGTAAGCGGCAAGGTAAGTAATCCTGCCGAGATTGGGTCATGTTTAATTGAGTTTGGTACTTTAAGCAGACTTACAGGGAAACCAATCTATTTTGAGAAAGCAAAAAAGGCACTTGTGGCATTGTATAACCGCCGTTCTAAAATAGGACTTGTCGGCTCCTCGATAAATGTTGAAACAGGAAAGTGGACCGATACAGAAAGTCATATTAGCGGAGGAATAGACTCGTACTATGAATATCTTTTAAAAGGCTGGAAATTATTCGGCGACAAGGATTGTAAGAGAATGTGGCAGTCAAGTATAATTGCAATTAATAAATATTTAGCCGATTCTACATCAACAGGATTTTGGTATGGGCAGGCAGATATGAATACCGGTAGAAAGACTTCAAGCCTTTTCGGATCCCTTGATGCTTTCTTTGGTGCTGAATTGGCATTAAGTGGCGATCTAAAAAGAGCTGAAGCACTTCAGGCCTCATGTTTCAAAATGTGGAATCTTGCCGGAATTGAGCCTGAAGAAATTAATTATGATTCAATGAAGATTATTTCTCCAGAATATGTTTTGAGGCCTGAAAATATTGAATCAGCCTATTATTTATATCATTATACACACAAAGAAAAATATTTACAAATGGGAAAAATTTATTTTGACAGCATTGTGAAATATTGCAGAACTAAAAATGGTTATTCAGGATTAAAGAGTGTAATTACAAAAGAAAAAGACAATGAAATGGAAAGTTTTTTTCTTGCAGAAACTTTTAAATACTTATACTTAATGTTTGCGCCGCCAAAGACTCTTAATTTTAGCTCAGTTATTTTTAATACTGAAGCTCATCCAATGAAAAGATTTAAATAGCTTCGAATTTGATTATTAAATTGCTTTATAAATATTGCAAATGACATACGAATAATAATGTAGCAAATACCATCTTTCCTTGACTACATTTAGTCATTTCTCTATATTTCATGGGAAATTTTGCACATTTTCAGAAAAAAACGAATTGAATCAGAATAATAAGACAATCCTTCCTAATGGAATTAAGATAATTTCAGAAACTATTCCTTACGTGAAATCCTTTTCGCTGGGATTCTGGTTTAATGTAGGTTCGCGTGATGAAAGTGCTAAGAATAATGGAATTACACATTTTATTGAGCACATGCTTTTTAAGGGCACCAAAAAGAGAACTGCAAGAAAAATAGCGGACGATATTGAATCGTTTGGAGGCTATTTGAATGCATTCACGTCAAAAGAGCATACCTGTTATTACGGAAGAGGACTCAGCGAGCATATAGAAAAAACATTTGATGTTCTCTCTGATATGATTCAAAACCCGGCATTTAAACCTAATGAAATATCCAAGGAAGCAAGTGTTGTTGTTGACGAATTAAACGACATTAATGATAATCCAGAAGAATTGATCTTTGATAAATTTGAAGAATCAGTATTCTCGGGAAACAGCCTGTCACATCCAATTATTGGAACTGAAAAAAACATAAAGGGATTTTCTCAATTTGATTTATTCAGTTTTGTAAAAGAAAAATATGGTTTTAATAGACTTTTAATTGCGGCTTCAGGAGATGTCGATCATAAACAGATTGTCAAATTAGCACAAAAGTATTTTACTGTTGACCTAGGTCATTCGCCTATAAGAAGGAAAGCTTTCCCAGAGAATTTAATAATTCCAAAATCTGAGACTATAGAAAAAGAGATCCAACAGGTTCATGCAATATTAGGGACAACAGCTCAGGGTTATAAAAATAATTCCCGTATAAATACTGCAATACTGAATCAAGTTTTAGGGGAAGGAAGCAGTTCGAGATTATTTCAGTCTGTCCGTGAAAAAAACGGGATAGCCTATCAAATAAATTCCTTCCTAAATTCTTTTTATGATATTTCGACCTTCGGAGTTTATTTATCGACAAATGAAAAAATGTTGGATAAAGCACTCACAATCATATCAAAAGAATTGAAGAAACTGAGAGACACTAAAATTTCCGATAGAGAACTGAGCAAAGCTAAAGAATCTTTGAAAGGTGGTATGCTTTTAAGTCTTGAAAGTACTTCGCATAGAATGACCCGGATGGCTCAATCAGAATTATATTTTAATAGAATAAAATCAACAGAAGAAATTATTAAGAGTATCGAAGCGGTTACAAGTGAAAACATCCTTGAAGCTGCAAACCATTTGCTTGATGAAAACAAATTCGTTAAGCTGATAATAAAATCAAAAAATGTATTATTAAAATCAGCCGCATAGCTGAAAAAAAGAAGAGGTAAAATTATGTTAATCGGAGTTCCAAAAGAAATCAAAGCCAATGAAAATAGAGTTGCCCTATTACCAGTAGGAGCTTTAACTTTAATTAGAAATGGACATAAAGTAGTTGTAGAAAATAACGCTGGTGTTGGAAGCGGCTTTTCAAATGAAGATTATAAAGAGATAGGTGCAGAAATAGCTTCTTCTCCTAAAGAAATTTTTAGCGCCGCTGATATGATAATGAAGGTCAAAGAACCAATAGAGCAAGAATATAAGTTGATTAAGAATGGGCAAATACTCTTTACTTATTTCCATTTTGCTGCTAACAAAGTTTTGACTGAAGCAATGATAAATTCGAAATGTGTCGCTATAGCTTATGAAACAGTCCAGAAGGCAGATAAATCCTTGCCATTGTTGATACCTATGAGCGAAGTAGCGGGAAGAATGGCTCCGCAAGAAGGTGCAAAATATTTGGAACAAGCAATGGGGGGTAGAGGCATATTGTTAGGTGGCGTACCTGGTACAGGACCTGCTGAAGTAATGGTACTTGGAGGAGGAATTGTGGGAACTAACGCTGCAAAAATTGCAGCTGGTTTAGGAGCGAAAGTTACAATTTTCGATAATAATCTTTATCGATTAAGATATTTAGATGATGTTATGCCGAAGAATGTCACAACAATGATGTCTAACGAATATTATATTCGTGCAGGACTTTCAAAAGCAGATTTAGTTATTGGAGCTGTATTAATTCCGGGAGCAAAAGCTCCAAAATTGGTTACGGCGGATATGCTGAAAATCATGCGAGAAGGCTCTGTAATTGTAGACGTTTCGGTAGACCAAGGAGGCTGTATTGAGACATGTCATCCAACAACTCATGAGAACCCTACGTTTGTTGTAGATGGTGTTCTTCATTATTGCGTTGCAAATATGCCGGGAGCAGTTCCTCATACTTCTACTTTAGCTTTGACTAACGCAACTCTACCTTATGCAATTGAAATTGCTAATAAAGGATATGAAGCGGCAATCAAAACAAACCCGGAAATAAAACTTGGTTTGAATATGATTGACGGAAAAATAACATACAAGGGTGTTGCGGAAGCTTTTGACTTCCAATATCATACTGTTGATTCTATTATAAAATAGTTTTAAATGTAGCGGTAATTCATAATTACCGCAATTCTATCGTAAAATTATCAAGTTAATTTAAGGTTAGTGAATGCCAAAATTTGTTTTAGACGGAAAAGAAATAGAATTTGAACAAGGGCAAACAATTATTCAAGCTGCAAAGAAAAGCGGAATAACTATTCCTCATTTTTGCTGGCATGAAAGCTTGTCAATTTCGGGTAATTGCAGGGTATGCTTGGTTGAAATAGAAAAAATGCCTAAGCTTGCCATAGCATGTTCTACTCTCGCTGCTGAAGGAATGGTAGTTTATTCAGAGTCGGATAAAGCACTAAGTGCGAGAAATGCGGTGATGGAATTTGAGCTAATAAACCACCCGCTTGATTGTCCTATTTGCGATGAAGCCGGTGAATGTAAACTTCAGGATTATGCTTATTCGCATGGATCGGGAGAAAGTAGATTTAATGAAGAAAAGATTCATAAAGATAAAAGAGTTCCTCTTGGACCGCTTGTTATGTTTGATGGCGATCGCTGTATATCATGCTCTCGTTGCATAAGATTTTGTGATGAGATCGCCAAGGATCCTCAATTGACATTTATAAAACGGGGCGATAGAATTACAATTGTAACCTATCCTGGAAAAGAGTTGGATAACCCTTATTCAATGAATGTTACAGATATATGTCCGGTGGGTGCTCTCACTAGCAGGGATTTCAGATTTAAGGCAAGGGTATGGGAGTTGTCTTCCACAAAATCTATTTGTAATGGTTGTTCACGAGGCTGTAATATCAATCTTGAGGTGAGAAATAATCAAGTATTACGATTGACTCCTCGTCAAAATGAGGATGTGAATAGTTTTTGGATGTGTGATCATGGTAGAGTTAATACGTATAAATTTATAAATGCCGAAGATAGAGTCGATAGCCCTTACTTGAGACGTGGAGGTACATTAACAAGAAGCGGATGGGATGAAGCATTCGCAGCAGCTTCCTCGGAACTCAAATCATATTCAAAGAATGAAATTGCGTTTATCGGTTCATCATTTGCAACTTGCGAGGATAATTTTCTTTTATCAAAATTTGCTACTCAAATAATCGGAACAAAGCATATGGATTTTATGCCGCATTTCGATTCTGGCTTTGGTGATAATTTCCTTCGTAAGGGAGATACTGCTCCCAATTCATTGGGTGCCAAGACTGTTGGTATTTTTCCCGGCAAAGGCGGATTAGATCTTGAGGGAATAATTAAGTCCGTTAAAGATGGTCAAATAAAAGCCGTCTTTTTAATGGAAGATAATCTGATTGCATTGAGGCCGGAACTAAAAGAAATATTCTCAAAGCTTGACCTTTTTATTGTTCATTCTTCAAATTTTAACGAGACTACTGAGATTGCAGATATAGTTTTCCCAGCATCGACTTACGCAGAAAAGCATGGAACCATTGTTAATTTTGAGGGACGGGTTCAAAGATTAAGGCCAGCCGTTGCGACTTTCGATGTAGACCGCGCTTTAGAAGGTATGTCTTTGAGCAGGTGGGATAAATTCGGTACCAAGTTTGATTCGTGGGCAGAAGGCAATAAGAGAGACGCTCGTTCTTCTTGGAGAATTTTAGCAGGTCTGTCCGGGGCAATGGGTCATAAATATAGATATGGAACAGCTGAAGAAGTCTTTATGGATATAGCTAAGTCTATTAGTGCATTTAACGGACTAGACTATGAGGTTATAGGGGAATTAGGTGCGAAGTTAAAATTGGATTCTGTTTCAAAACCAGCAATTGCTTAAACGGAGTTAATAACTTAATGAACATTCTGCAAATAATTATTTTTACTGTTGTTAAAATACTAATTGTCGTGACGGTAATTTTACTTGCCGTAACTTACTTAGTTTATTTTGAAAGAAAAATCAGTGCATGGGCTCAAAATAGGATCGGTCCAAACCGTGTTGGGTGGCATGGTGCGTTGCAATCATTTGCCGATGTTCTAAAGCTGTTGTTAAAAGAAGATATAGTACCAGACGCAGCCAACAAACCGATACATACATTAGCCCCAATAATTGCTCTTTTTGTTTCATTTACTACTTATGCGGTTATCCCCTTCGGTCCTAATATAAACGTGTTTGGTTTTTCAGTTCCTCTAGTAGTTGCAGATGTAAACATTGGAATATTATATATATTGGCATTAACATCTCTTGGTGTATATGCAATAACATTAGCAGGATGGTCATCGGGTAGTAAATATTCTTTACTTGGAGGAATTCGTTCTTCAGCTCAGATGATTTCTTATGAGATATCGATGGGATTTTCTATAGGCGGAGTCTTGCTACTATCAGAATCTTTAAGGCCTGTTGCAATTGTTCAGGCGCAGTCGGGTTGGATGTGGAATGCTATTCTTCAACCAATAGGATTTATAACTTTTCTTGTATCGGCATTCGCTGAAACAAATCGACTTCCTTTCGACTTACCTGAAGCCGAACCAGAACTTGTAGGCGGTTATCATACGGAATATAGCAGCATGAAATTCGCTGGTTTCTTTTTGGCTGAATATGCAAATATGTTTATTGCGAGCGCTTTGATTGTGACACTTTATCTCGGAGGATGGCAGTTCCCTTACCTTGATCATCTTGGACTTTCTTCAGGATGGTTTGCAGTAATTTCAGTTATTACTTTTGCAGTGAAAATAGCTGCACTTTTATTTTTCTTTATTTGGGTGAGATGGAGTATCCCACGATTCAGATATGATCAGTTAATGAATTTAGGATGGAAGGTAATGTTCCCGCTTTCGTTGTTAAATATTATTTGGGTCGCTGTTTTGATTATGGTATTTAAGTTGTGATTTTAAGACTAACAAGAATTTCTTAGACCGGAGTAGTAATGGCTTTAAAAAGAAGAAAAAAAGATTTAACATTCTTAGAGAAAATATATATACCTGAGATTGCAAAGGGATTAGCATTAACATTTAAGAATATGCTAAAGCCGAAGTTCACTATGCAATATCCGGAAGAGAAGTTTATACCACCTCCGTCATATCGGGGTAGGCCGGTGCTTGTTATGGAAAATAATGGAGTGGAAAGATGTGTCGCTTGTGGGCTATGCTCACGAGTATGCCCGCCACTGGCAATTGAAGTTCAGGCAGCTGAGACTGAGAGGGAAAAAGAAAGATATCCCATTAAATTTGAGATCAATATGCTTCGCTGTATTTTCTGCGGACTTTGCGAGGAAGTCTGCCCTGAAGAAGCAATTGTTATGAGTAAAGACTATGAGCTCGCATTCACTAACAGAGGTGATGCTCTTTATGGAAAAGATAAGTTATTAACTCCGGTAAATCAGCTCCAAGATCGGATCGATTTTCTTCGGAATTACAAGTAAAAGGAGATAGCACTGAGTTTTATCTTTATAAAATTTAAGTTAATGAATTTGTTTTAGTTCTATTCTATTTAGATGCTATTATGAAAGGGGAGAGATGCTTTCAAAAATACTATCCAGTTCAACTATTGGTATTGATGCCTACCTTGTTGAAGTTGAAACAAATGTAGAGAAACAATTACCTGTAATAATCATTGTCGGATTACCGGATAATGTTGTTAAGGAAAGTAAAGAACGTGTAGTTGCCGCTATTAAGAATAGTGGCTTTGCATTTCCAATAAAGAAAATCACAATTAATATGGCGCCTGCCGATATTAAGAAAGAGGGGAGTTCGTTTGACCTGCCGATTGCAATAGGTATTTTAACAGCAACAAACATTGTTCAAATAGAATATACAAGCGATACAGTATTCCTTGGTGAGCTTTCATTGGACGGTGCACTTCGCCCGATAAAGGGTGCGCTTCCGATTACAGTAGAAGCAAAAAAAAGAGGGATAAAAAGAATTATATTGCCAATGGATTCAGCTAAGGAGGCATCGATAGTTGATGGTATTGATGTTTACGGGATGGAAAATCTTCTTGAAGTAGTTAAGTTTATAAACAATGAAATAGACAAAGAGAAAATTTTCACTGATAGGAATGAGCTCTTTTCTCAGATCAATTTATATCATTTAGATTTTTCCGATGTTAAGGGGCAGGAGAATGTAAAGCGAGCATTGGAAGTTGCTGCAGCGGGTGCACATAATATTCTGATGATTGGTCCACCGGGGTCCGGTAAAACAATGCTTGCAAAAAGGATTCCTTCAATACTTCCTCCGATGTCATTTGACGAAGCTTTAGAGACAACAAAGATACATTCGATTGCAGGTATAATTCCGAAGGAACAGTCGCTGATAACGGAGCGTCCTTTTAGAAGTCCGCATCATACAGTATCGGATGCTGCACTAGTTGGAGGCGGATCATTCCCGCGTCCAGGGGAGGTTTCTTATGCACATCACGGAGTATTGTTCTTAGATGAGTTGCCGGAATTTAAAAAGAATGTTTTAGAAGTTTTACGTCAGCCGCTTGAGGACTCAAGGGTAACAGTAAGCCGCTCGAAGTTATCGTTAGAATTCCCGGCAAATTTTATGCTTGCTGCGGCAATGAATCCGTGAAGTTGCGTTGCCCATTTGACATCAATTTCTGAGAAGGGGTGATGTAGGCGAGATTGATGCTGATCTCATCGCTTCCGATATCTATTTTTTCCGTTATGGTCTCAATGATCTTGCGTTTATCTTCCCGCTCCAATTTGTTCCATCGGGAATAAAGGTCTTTCGCTTCATGGATGACTTCGTCTTGCGAAAGGTATTGAATCTTAAGAAAATCAAGCTCGCCCTGGAGTTCCGGAATTTGCTTTTCTATTTGTTGCCGTCGGTCGTCTATTGGTCGGTAATGTGACCCAAAGCCTTCTTTAGGAATTTCGCCGTCAAGATAGAGACGCATCATATGATCCAATTCCTCTTTGAGTTTCTTTGATTCTTTCACGAGCGATTCCAAGAGTTCTTCTTTTTCTTTGATTTGGATATCCGCTTGGCGTAAAGACTTCATAATTTCTTCAGGTGAAAAGACATACGTTTTCAGCTGTTCGTGGAATATCGTTTCCAAATCTTCTACGCTGATTTTATTATGGCATTGGTAGCACGTATATTTGGGCGAATTTGAAGGAACATACATTTTGGCGCCGCAGGTGCAATAGGTGAATCCGCTAAAAAGATGCACCGCTCTTTTGCCCGGTTTCTTATTAGTTTTCTCCTGTTCATCCAGGATTGCGTTGCATCCGTTCCAAAGTTCTTCGCTGAGAATTGGAGGTACCGGCAAGGTTACCCAATCCGTTTCAGACTTGAGTTCCCATTTTTTATTCTCTCCCAAACTTTTCGTGTAGTTCAAACGGTGCTCTCCTTTGGATGTGGGGTCGCGAAGTAATCGAGAAATGGTGGTATCGGAAAAACCTGATCCGTTGCGAGTGCGATGCCCTTGCTCATTCAATAACCGGGCGACCGTTTTTTTTCTTTTGTGCTCAAGAAAAAGTTCGAAGAGAAGTTTTAGAATCGGTGCTTCCTCTGAATTCGGCACAAGTTTTTTCTCCACCCATTGATATCCGAATGGTGCCCGTCCTCCTAACGGTTTTCCCAACTTTGCCCGTATGGGAACTGATACAGAAACACGTTCAGCAATCTCCTCACGCTCCCACTGAGCCATGGCGGCTATCATGGTGTAGAAAAGACGCCCTGCCGGCGTAGAGGTATCAATCGCTTCCTGAAGCGAAACAAGGTCTGCACTGTAAATATTAAATATCTCGGCGAATTCAAGAAGCTCTCTCGTGTTTCGTGCGAGCCGGGCAAGTTTTGAGAATATGAGTCCGGTAATCCGGCCGTTCTTGATATCTTCGAGCATCCGCTTGGTTTCAGGATATCCCATCACCGTCTTTCCGCTCAACGCTTCAAGATGATAGACTTCTTGTACGTTCCATCCTTTCGCTTCAGCATAGAGCCTGGCTCGTTTCTCATGATGTTCTGGGCTTTCCCCTCTCGCCTGATCTTCAGTTGATACTCGAATCCAGATTCCTACGGATTTTCCATGATCGTCTGCTATATGTTTCATCCCTTCCTCCAGAGTTTCAAAATCAATGCTGCATATCTAAGAATTTCGGGGCACAAAAACAATGACATTGATTTCCCAAAAGGCGTTCATTTTTTAAAAATAAAAACCCAATACGCATGCTTCATCATGTTTCCTCCTGAGAATAGAGAATTTTTATAAATTTTTAATTTGCGACTTAGAAGCAATAGTTATTAAATGTACTATTAAAACAGAATTAATCTATCAAAAACAATAGAAAATATTCAGTGCTAGTTTGAATCTGTTGCATTTTAATTATAGGAAAAATGATTTTCCGGGTTATTTTGAATATTAAGCTATTATTAATTTCTACCCCATTTATTGACTCGCAATTTATTTCTCCATAACTTCATCACAAGCAATTTTACTAACAACCATTCTGAGTAATAAAAGTATGGTTTATGAAATTAAGAGTCTCTTTCGTTTTTTATATAGCAACTCGAGTAAGTTATCTTTTCTTCATATGTTTTTAATCAAATCTTTTACTCTCAATAACAGGAAAGGTTGGGGAAAATCTTTTAAACTTCAATCATTTTAATAAATTTTTTAAAAAGAGATATACAATGAAAAACTTTAAAATAATTTTTGTGCATATTATTTTCTTGATTGTTTTCGTCTTTACTTTAACATGTGAAGCACAAATTAATCCTGTGTATAAAATAATGAAACTGAGGGGATGGATTTCTCCTCTTGAAAAAGATTTGGGAAAATTGACTCCCGATCAATACGAAAAAGAAGTTCTCGTCAGCATGGGGTATAACGATACCACAGTCACAAAACTTCAAAAAGCTGGTGTCAATCTCTTATCCTTACACAAACGATCTGGGCATTGGAATGAGAAAACATGGGCAGCACTTTCTGACTGTATTATTATAGGTACGGTCTCACGTATTGAGCATCCGTTTGGCGAAAAGTCTTGGTTTCATACGGTAGCATATGTTCGGGTAGAGGAGTTTCTTAGAAATGATTATAACCTTCCTAAAATGCAAATCCCTGTACTGTTAGTATCAGGACCAACAGGAACAGGACAAACAGCAATTGAGATAGGTGAAGATACACTTGGAATCGGTGAGCATGTTTTGCTTTATCTTAGCGCCTGTTCATTAATACGTTTTGCCTCAAATAATCACATGCATAATTTGTACAATCAATTGATAAATGATTCAACAATAAAATTTAGTATTGTTGCTAAATTTAATATAGAAACTGGAAAAGTGATTTCTCGAAACAGGGAAAGAAACTTAAATAATGTAAGAAGCGAAATTAAGACAGTGCTAACAACCATACACCCTAAATTGTCGAATAAATAAAAGCTTAATATTTTAGAAGGAATGATATCATGAATTTGCGCTCTTTTAAACTTACGTGGACATTTATTTTTTTTGCACTTTTATATTCACCTTGGATTTTTGCACAATGTTATGTCGCTAATGGTGTGAGATGGCCAGCTAATGCGAGCACGGTTACGTACCACATAAACAGCGGTCTTGCTACTTCATTCGCCACTCAACAAGATTATGAAAATGCTATCGACTCGGCTGCTGCACAATGGGATAATGCAGGCGCCAACTTTAAATTCGCCAAAGGTTCTGATGTAAATTATAGTCAAGGCAACGAACCCAGCGACATCTCTCAGGTTGGATATTATATTAATGACCAAGATTCAAGCAATGCAATCACTGTACCTTATGTTTGGGATGGTACCGATACGCTTGCGAAAGTTGAGACTTATCTCAACCAAGCCTATATTTTCTCAGCTAATCCAAATAGTGATGAGCTTGATATCTGGACTACTGCTGCACACGAATTTGGCCATTGGCTTGATCTATTAGATGAGACCGATCCTTCTTGTTCTCAAAATGTAATGTATAAGTATTTAGCCAATGGTAATACTTCACGCCGATACCTAACCCAAGATGATAAAGATGGAATAATCTCTATCTACGGAGATGCAATAACTGGTATAAAGGATTACATTACTATAACTGAAGATTTAAATTATTATAATGTAAATCAATACTATTTGAATTATATCCATGCCAGCTTTGTTGATGAGGACGGCGATGGAGGTAGCGAAGGAATCACAAGTTGGGATAATTGGCAAATCAAAGCTAGTTATAGTTGTGGAGAAGTTTTATTGTATGATAATCCGAGTCCTGATTTTGAATTACCAAATTTACCTTCTGGGTATTTATGGAATAGAGATGCCAATGGTTACGTAATAGGTACCCTTAGTATTGGAGGTACCGATAATGATGGCGTGCACCATACGGCTTCAATGCCAATTAAAATTGGTAATGTCCCTAATACTTTTATTACTTCCGGCACCTTAACATCAAATACTACCTGGTGCGGAGATGTATCACTTACAGGCACTATTACCGTACCGTCTGGAATAATGTTGACTATTAATGCAGGAGCTAATATCGAATTTCCAAATAATGCTTCGTTAGTTGTAAACGGGCAGTTAAATGCACAATTCTGTACATTTACTTCTACCGGCAGCACAAATCCAGGCAGTTGGAGCACAATTTCTTTCAACGGATCTGGTGCAAATGGTTCATCTATTCAGTACGCTGATATTCAGTACGGGACAGAAATAGATGTGGCCAACGCTAACGATGTAACAATTCAAGGATGTAATATCACTAATTCATCAATGCGCGGCATAAGCTTTTCTGGTGGATCAGGCTCAGTAATAAATAATACAATTAAAAACTCTAACACTGCCCATGGCATTGTTATCCAGAACGGAGCTAATGTAATATGTACTGGCAATGTTCTTAAGAAAACAAATTTAAATCAGCAAGGCGTTGGTATATACTTTGGCGGAGGTGGAACCGGCATCGCAGCACAAAACGACATTGATGGATTTAATTGGGGTATCTGTGCAATATGGGGCTCATCGCCATCTTCTCATAATGTTAATTATCCGGCTAGGAATAATCGTATTACAAATTGTAGCGTTGGACTTGACGTATATTATAACAGTTATCCCACATTTGGCATTCCAACACCTGGAGATACTTATGGAATGAATAGTATATATAGCAATACATTCAATGTTTTAGTCGGTATTTCCTATCCTACCATTGGCAGTGGACTATACGGGTGTTATAACTGGTGGGGCAACAATCCTCCTAATGCTTCATTATTTTCTGTTGGATCAGCATCATATTTTTACTACACACCTTACGAACAAAGTGATCCTTGGACAGGCATTCCACAACCTTCTATAAAACAAGTACCGGTTGATACTGCAAGTGTCAAATTGGGAAATCAAATCGCAGTCATACAAGATTCAAAAGACGGTGGGATCCAAAACTCTTCCGTCAATATTCCTGGTCTTACTGATTCACTGTTTACCGGAATTGTTCTTAGAGATGGAAACATATTAAGTGATGCAAAAGAGTTATTTATTTCGTATTTGAAAAATCATCCAGACAATCAAGCAGCCTATACATATCTTTATAGTTGTGCAGACAGCAGTACAATCCCAGATATTATAAGTTTCTTCAACTCGCTTCCCTCAAAAGCATCTAAGGAGCAGAAGCTTCTCCTTTCGTATTTATATCTCAAAGAAGGTAATGAAGATATGGCAAAGAAAGTAAATAACGATATTAATACTGAAAACCCAAATACACCTCTTTCAGAAAGGGCAACGCTTAATAATTTTTACATTGCACTTTATAATGATCATGATCTAAAAACTGCCTCAACATTATTGAATGAAGTTGAAAATAGTTCGGATTTATCTACGCCAATGGAGGTTGCTACAGCTGAAAATGATTATAATGTATATGGTAATATGATTGCTGCTAAGACAAGTACTCCACTTCCCTCAATACAGCAGTCAAGTACAGTAGTGGATAAACCAAAAGTTTATTCTTTGTTACAGAACTTCCCAAATCCATTCAACCCAACAACAGTGATTAGTTATCAAATACCAAACGATGGTTTCGTATCTCTTAAAATATATGATCTGCTTGGCCGAAATGTAAAAACACTTGTCAGTGAATTTAAATCTCAAGGCAGATATTCCGTAAGTTTTGATGCCTCACAACTTTCAAGCGGTGTATATTTCTATCAATTAAAAGCTGGTGATTATACTTCTATAAAAAAGATGGTTTTACTGAAGTAAGGGAGATGAAGTAACTTTAAATATTAAGAGCCGCTGTCTGCGGCCCTTTTTGTATCATTATGTTTTCTGCATATATAAAAATTCCTAAAGAGTAAAACTGCAATTAAGGCTAGAAATATTTTGTAAAATAAAGTAATTCCTCACACAATTTGTACATTTAATCCCTCTGATTCGGCATAATACCGCGCTCGTTTCTCATGGTGTTCGGGGCTTTCCCCTCTCGCCTGATCTTCCGTTGATACCCGAATCCAGATACCTACTGATTTTTCCGATGTCATAGTTACTCCTTGTGCCGGACAAATTTTTTGTACAGGCAGAAGTTATTAATTTTTTGGTTAATATAAAAGGAGATGCATGCATCTCCTTTGTTCATTCTCACCCTTATTTATGATTCAGATAACGTGTGAGCATTCCGTTCACGTATCTTCGTCTTATACATTGTTTGTTTGACTTCATGAACGGCAGAAGGTTCGTGTATGGCTTCCTCATCTAAGTCATCCAATACGTGGTGAAGCAATTCATTCACTAACGTTGTCATGTGTATCCCTTTATGCTTGGCAATGCGATATAACTTTCTCACATGTTCTTCAGATATTTTTGGGCTATACATACCACTACCTCATTAATTTTTTTATGTACTACACCAAGCGTAGCGCATGAAGGGAATGTGAGAAGTGGGGTGATTTTGTGTATTGTGAAAAATTATTTACCCGATACTGGAATAATCAGAATAGTCTATGCTGTGATGGCTCTTCAACGAACTTCCGGACATTGTTTTGCCTGATGTTCTTCTCAACTACACTTCTCTGCTGTGCGAAAGTTGTTCGTGAGTATTGTATGATTTCCTTTTTATACGAGTGTGCGATATCCGGTAGCGGCAGCGTCATACCGCTAAACGGCGCTGAGGTGACGCCGTCAATCATGAGTTTGACATAGATGTGGTAATTGGGAAGATTGATTAAATCGGATTCGTCAAAGGGAGGGGCAAACTCCTTCTTCAAATACTGAGCGTCGTCGATACCGATACGAAAGGTTATCATGGTGCCTACATTGCCCATCACCGCATCCCTGATTTGTTCCGGAAGCTGCCGGATATATTGATGAGCCAATACTAAGTTCAAGCCGTACTTGCGCGCTTCCGAAAGAATATTGGCAAACGAGAGGGTCATGAAATTGTGGAACTCATCGACATAGAAATAGAAAGGTCTTCGGTTTTCCTCACTTGTATTGGCTCGACTCATGGCAGCAAGAAAGATCATGGTGGTAAACATCGAGCCCAAGAGCGAACTGTTATCATCGCCCAATTTTCCCTTCGACAGATTGACGATAAGAATCTTGCCCGTATCCATAACCTCCCGGAATTTAAAGCTCGTATGAAACTGTCCAACAATATTGTGCAACGGAAGATTGGTAAGAAACTGGCTCATTTTATTGAGTATCGGTGCAGTCGCTTCCGAACGCAGCCATGCCGAATAATGCGCAAACTCATTGAGCCAGAACGCTCTGATCGGCTCATGCTTTACATACGTCAGTACGTGTTTTCGAAAGTCGGTATCGGTAAGGAGATTGGGTATATCCAACAGCGTTCCTCCGGGGTATTCGAGCAGCGTGTAAAAGCAATGCCGTAGAATATGTTCGAGCCGCGGTCCCCAAAATTCATTGTATATTTTCCTAAATACGGAAATGAGTCCTGAAACAACTTGATACTGAATATCCGCGTTGACAGACGACAATGGGTTAAAGGCGATAGGATAGCTCAGATCGCTCGGATTAACGTAGATGACGTCCTTTACTCTATGCTCCGGTATATGCGACAGCAGCGTCTCCGCCATATCCCCATGCGGGTCGATGACCGCTATGCCATTTCCCTGGTTGATGTCTGAAATGGCCATGTTGGCCAAGAGGCTTGATTTGCCGGTTCCGGTCTTGCCGATGACGTACATGTGCCCCCGGCGGTTCTTTTCTTTGATGCCGAATTTCTTTCGAATGTCCCGCCAGTTGGTTACGGCGATGGGCGTAATATGATTGTGTTCGTTCGACATGATATCCATATATGTTCATCATACGCAGCCGTTATCCACACCAAAAGAACGGTGAATTGTTTCATGTAGGCAAAAACTCCTTCCTTACACCATTATCGACTTTCCTGCACCATGAGAGCAGATCTTTTATAAACAAATAACAGAAAGGAGTCATACTCTTATGCAAAACGCAAAGTCACTTGAGATTTACACTGCAAGCGGTACATTGCTGTTCAAAGTGATTATTACCGAGGCGAATGTGTCGTCTCAAACAAAATCCGAACCCGCCAACGGGCACAACGGGAGGCACGAAAAGGGAAACGGGAAATCAAACGGAGAATTCATGACGGACCCTCAACGGCGGATGCTCTTTCGGCTCATGGTAACCAATTATCATCTTGAAGGAGATGAAGCCCACGCAAAGCTCAAAAAGCTCTTTGGGGTTGATGATCTCAAGGATGTTTCCAAGTTTGAAGCGAGCAAAACGATCGAACGGTTACTCGAAGAAGAGAAGGGAGGTGGCCAATGATTGACCACCTTTCAAGCAGCCAAATAAATCTGTATCTACAATGCGGGCTGAAGTACAAATACCAGTATATCGACCTCATACCCAAATCGTTTACGGTGTCGGCGCTGGCGTTTGGCGGTGTCTTCCACTCGACGCTTGATTGGTTTCATAAGCGAATGATACAGGGTAAAAGCACCACGCTTGAAAACCTGTATCAGATATTCGATGTCGATTGGTATACGCTCCGCATGGATGCCAATATCCGGTACAAACCGGATGAAACGGAGGATCAACTGATTACGATGGGGCGGGAACTGCTCTCCCGGTATTTCCAGGAAAAACACAAGCAGATCAAAGGATGCGAAGTGCCCTTCACCGTTCCTCTCTACGCGCCCGATAACGGGCACGAGTTGGGAATCGCACTTGAAGGCTACTTCGACCTCATAGAAACGGATGGCACCATCGTTGAATTCAAAACGTCCGCCGTTTCCCTCAACATGAGCGACATCGATACCCGGCTGCAACTCACCGCCTACAGCTATGCGTATCAGATTCTAAACCGCAATCCTCCGAAACAAATTCGTGTGGTGAATTTTGTGAAAGCAAAGAAACCAAAGATCATTTCGATTGAGACGTCTCGAGATCGAAACGATTCGGTAGGGTTTCTCTATACCGCACAGGAAGTCCTGCACGGCATTCAATCGAAAGTCTTTCCGCCACGATTAGGCTTCTGGTGCAAGGAATGTGAGTACGCTTCGTTGTGCCCGCTCTGGAAACATAAGGTTGCAGCCACTCAGAAAGAGCCTGTTTATGCTGAGGCAAATGTCCAGTGAAAAAACTCAATGCCCTGCAAACCGCAGGGCATTCTCTTATTAATCAACAAGAAAGGAACAAAAAGTTATGAGTCATAATTTAAATGTCGTAAACGGGGTTGTTTCCATGATGTATGTGGGAGAGACTCCCTGGCATCATCTGGGAACGAAGCTTGAGAAGCCGGCAACCGCATCCGAAGCGATTGCGGCGGCGGGGCTGGGGTTCCATGTCGAAAAGATGCCACTTAAAATCGAGGGGCTCGATATACCGGTGCATGACCATTACGCTACGATGCGAACCGATACCAATGATATTCTCGGTGTGGTCGGGTCGCGGTACATTCCAGTACAGAATAGGGATGCGTTCAGCACCTTCGATGCGCTGGTGGGTGAAGGGCAAGCTATATACCATACCGCCGGAGCCTTGGGGAAGGGAGTGCGGATTTGGATACTCGCCAAGCTCCCCGATTACATCAGGGTGCGGGGCGATGACATCGTTGAGAAATACCTTCTCTTGACCAATACCCACGATGGCAGCAGCACGGTCTCGGTCAAGCTCACCCCTATTCGTGTGGTATGTGAGAATACGCTGTCAATTGCACTCAATGGAACCGAACAGCAGGTACGCATACGGCATACGATGCAGGCGATAGAAAAGCTCAATCAAGCGCATGAAATATTGGGACTCAGCAACAAGCTCTTTGAGATTGTCAAACGTTATTTTACCGATATGAGCGACAAGGTACTCAATGCCGTCATGTTCAATCAGTACGTCAACAAGGTATTTCCACCGCCGCTCTTTACCATGCGTTCCTCATACATGCAAGACGTGCATGAGAAAATAATCGAATTATATGAAACGGGAGTCGGCGCCGAACTATCACGGGGAACGCTGTGGGGAGCCTACAATGCAGTGACGGAGTATGTCGATCATTATCGTCTTGGGGCACGATCTGATTCGATGCGACTTAAATCGATGTGGTATGGCTCCGGTGACGGTATAAAGAAAAAAGCATTTAGATGTGCAGTTGAAATGCTGAATTAGTACAGGATGCGGAGAGCTATAAACTCTCCGCATTTTTAATATGTATATGTATTGGAAGAGAGGAAAAACTCATTCAAATCAATGTTGAGTTTTTCTCACTAATTGATATTGAACTTTTGTTCTGCATTCAGCACAAGGTGGGAATTCTTTTCCTGCGACCATGGTAATTTCCTTGGGGTGTTGAATATGATTTATAACCCTGTAAACTCCCGATACAGTACATTTATCACCAGTTGAAGCCATAAAAAACCTCTATAAATTTTACAGTAAAATATACTTATTAAAGATAAGACTCGCAAAAATTTTTTATATTAGAGAAGTTATTAAAAACAATTGGATTGTTAAAATGAATGATGAAATTTATAAATTATTAGAAAGTTTTTTTAAACCACTTCTTAATTACATAAATATCAGGTCAGAAGATTTTGACTTTAGGTACTTTAGTGAATTCATAAATGAATTAAGAACTGTTATTGCGAAACAATTTTCCGAAGTCGTAAATAATAAAGAGATTCTTCAATCTGTTATTGATTTCATTAAGTCTATTAACATCAATGATGTATTGAGAGAACTCAAAGATTACAACGACAAGAAAATAAATGAGCTTAAAAAGTCAGATCCTAGAATTGAAAAGTTCTTCTATCTTCTCGAAGAAGTGGATAAAATAATACCGAATATGTCTTTCATTATATTAACCAGGATTAAACCTCTTGAGCATTTAAGAAAAATGATTGAACCTTGTGATTTATTTGAAGAGGTTGAAGGAAGTCGTGGTGAACATAAAGCTCGAATAGTAATGAGGTTATTTCGAGACGTATGTGAATATCAGTATGATAATTATATACGCATCCTTTGGGAGATTACCTCCGTATTAGAGTATAAAAAAGAGATTAATACCACGGGTACTTTTGGGCAACTGGTTGACGGTTTGATTGATCGACTTGGCAAGTTTGATTCACTTGAATTAATTGAGCCAGATGCTGGCTGGATTAGAAATGCTGCTACACACGCAAGTTATACCTATAATCTTACAAACAACAATGTAATCGCTTGGGATAGAAATAGACCTGCGAAGGAAATTGAAACTGATAATCTCCTTGGTACGGCCCAGCGAATGTATAGCATTGCTTCAAAAAGTTTATTTGAAATTTACATTGCACACATATACAGAGTTATATTTACAAATGATTTGATTGAATTCTTGAACGCTAGAAAAAATGATTTAATAAATTTCGAGTCCTCTTCATATGAAGAATTGAAAAGAATAATTATTACTAAGTTTGAACCGATTAGTGCTAATTATAATTTCATTCGAGATTCCTCAAATACATTGACAATCACTTTAGAGAAATAAATGTGTTACAATTATTTCGTTTTCTAATCACTATTATGGTTAATAGTTCATAATCAATAATTCATGTCCGATTGGCTTGTGCTGCCTGGTGCCATATTGAAAATTGCTAACACTGTACTTAGGCACGCCTTTCATTACTGTTTTGAATCCTTTGTAAGTCTTTCTCACGAATTCATGGTCATGATAGCTCAAGATAAATTTTCCCTTAAGTCTCTTTAATAACTCTGCTAATCGTAGATGATCTTCCATCTTAAAATTAACAGCACTCCTTTTATAATATTTTTCTCCGCCGATATACAGCGGGTCTAAATAAAATAACGTAGATTTTGAATCATACTTTTCAATTACCTTTTCAAAATCAAGACATTCTATCTGAACCTTCTTTAATCTTGCATTGATAAGCTCAAGCCGATTCAAGAAGGGCAGTCACTTGCCAAAAACTTTGATGAAGCGATTTGGTACGCCCATGTTGATCAGGAACCAGAGAAAGACGGCACTCTATTTATCGCGCAATCAATTACCCGTTCAGTCTGTGAAAGGTAACCCTCGTGAACTAATTTTTCTTAACAAACTCAAACATTGCACTGCTATGGAGAGACCATTCTGCAAGATGTGAGAACTCTTTATAGCGACTACGAATTACTAAAAATAAATTTACTAAATCCCGGTTTAGATCATTGTAGATTTCAATATTACTCGGTTCCTTTTTAAAGAGCACCCAACCACCGCCGACAAATACCTCACAGTATGTAAGGTCTTTATAATTCTCCGAGAAGTGGAAATAATCCAACGAGCTGTATACGATTTGCCACCAAAATAAGGAATCATTTTTTAGAAACTTTATTTATCCGTAATGACTTCAACATCAGAGTAATAATTTAATTCCTCATTTTATAGGAATGATTTTTTGCCGCTTCAATAAAAAAGTCTCCCCGCACAGAAAATATTTTTTAAATGCAAGAATAAAAGATCTTGTTGTTGAGGAAATTATGAGTGAGTAATTTTCCCATCACGACAAAACAGTCTCACTTAAGATATTGCTTCCAATATCGCACTATGAGATTACGAGATTAGTCATTAATTATGTTTTCTCATTATGCTTAGCATTGAACGCGTAAAAGAATTAGTAAACGATCCATCCTTGACCGACGAGGAGATAAAAGAAATCAGGGATGAGTTTTATTTGCTCGCTGAGATCATCTTTGAGCAATGGAAGGCCGAAAGGGAAACAAACAGCCAACAAAGCGAGGAAACAATGCTCTCAGTCGACAAGCTGGTTTAAACTTTACTTTAAAGCTTTTAAACGGTATTAATGACGACGAGAAAAAACCCAGCCATTATGAAAGGCATTATCTACACACGAGTATCAAGCGATGAACAGGTGAAAGGAACCTCTTTGGAATTTCAAGAGGATCTTTGCCGCAAATACTGCGAACAGAAAGGAATTGAAATCGTTGAAGTTTTTCGGGAGGAAGGAGAATCGGCAAAAGACTTGAGCCTGAACAACCGGAAGAAATTTCTGGGGGCACTTGAGTTTTGTAGAAAAAATAAGAATCAAATAGAAGCTTTTATTGTGTTACGCGTAGATAGATTTGCACGGAACACCGAAGATCATTTTGCCGTGCGAAAGATTTTACACACCTATGGTACGTCTCTACATTCGGTGACTGAGCCCATTGGAAACAAGCCCGCTGAGAAGTTTATTGAAACAGTTCTCGCTGGAGCTGCGGAATATGACAACGCCATCAGGATACAGCGATGCAAGGACGGGATGCTTGCTCGCATTAATCAGGGTATCTATCCGTATCAACCTCCGATAGGATATACATGTCAGCATTGTAAAAAGCGGGGCGAGAAAAAAAATGAGCCTGATCCTCCGGATGAAAAAAAATTCCTACTTATACAAAAAGCTTTGAAAGAATATGCTCGTGGAATTCATCAACAAAAAGAGATTCTTCAATTACTCAGACAATGGGGGCTCAAAACCGTTACAGGTAAAAACCCAACTCCGCAATTGGTGGATAGGTTACTTAGAAAAAATCTTAAATTTTATGCCGGTATTGTTATGAATCCATGGACAGGTGAAGAAAAAGAGGGATTGCATAAACCAATGATTACAAAGGAAGAAATGCTTCAAATACAACTTGTCCTTTCTAAAAAATCACGAGGACTTGTAACGAAACATGATAAATATAATCCTAGCTTTCCGCTTCGTCGTACGGTGAATTGCGGTACGTGCGGCATTCCTCTTACCGGGAGCTCGCCGAGAGGAAACGGCGGGAGATATTTTTACTATCATTGCCAAAACAAAGCATGCGCAATGTATGGAAAAGGAATAGCCAAACATGTCATTGAAACGGACTTTATGGACTTTTTAAAACACATCGTTCCAAAATATAAGTTGCTTGTCGTATTCAAAGAATCAATGGTGGACTTGTGGAAAGAGAGGAGTATTCAATTCCAAACAGAAATAAAAAGGCATAAGACGTATCTTTCTTTACTTGAGGCGAAACGGAAGCGTATCTTTGAAATGCGGGAAGATGGTTCATATACAATAGAAGAATTTCAACAAAGAAAGACGGAGGTAGAAGTGGAAATAGAGACATCAGAAAACGCTCTAAAAAGCCATCAAATTGACGACTTTGATATTAATAAGGCTTTGACCTATATGATTGACTTCATTGGCTCTATAGCTCAAAAATGGCCCGTTTTAGACCCATTATGGCGAAGAAGGTTCCAGAAATTACTGTTTCCGGAAGGAATTCCCTATTTCAGAAATCAAGGATTTGGAACCGTCAAAACGGCGCTAATTTTCGAGATAATTCAGACTTTTACTAGTCAACAATCCTTTTCGGTACTCCCCGGCGAAATCAGTTGGAACCAGATTATAGATGAGCTTGAAAAATGGGCTGAATGTGCCAAAGAAGCAGAGGGGATGGAAATTCCTGTCTCAATTCATGGTGAGTAGGCCTCTATCATACAAAATTTTTATGCACATTTTATAGTGGGTAAAATTGCTGAAGTTAGAAACTCTATAAAAAGGCCGCCGCGCGAACCATACGATCTTATACACCTTTTCTAGAATTGCCGTTTGCGAGTGATTTACAACCATTGGTGGCTAATTATAAAAAGCTACATGGATCGGCTTTAGGTGTAAAAATCGTTACTTTGTCTTTTGCTCGTGTAACACCAACTCGCAATATTAATCGCGCTTGGGAGATACGTTTTTCTTTCGCGTTGCTTGGAACAATTCGTCCTTGATAATTACCTTCATAGATAATAACGTGATCAAATTCTTTACCTTTTGATTTATGTATTGTCATAACTTGGATACCCTTATAGTCTCTGACAGATGCCGAAAAATGCTCTTGTGTTAGAGCGTTCCGCACTGAAGAAGTAGCGCCTAAATATGTTCCATTCTTTCGCCAGAGCTCACTTAGTTGAGACCTGAATATGGCCCCCCTGTGAAGTAAGCGTAAATATTTAGCGTCTTCTGCTACTTTATTGATTGATTCTGAAGAGGAAGCTGATAAAAGATTGCGAATTGATAGCCAATCCTGGCTAGGGTCGCCAGTAAATTGCATAGAAATTCTTTCGTTTGCTATTCGACGACATTCAACAATAGTATTTTTTCGCGTTGCCCCCCTTGGGATAATACCCGTGGTTATATGATTACTTAAGGCTAAGGCAAGTTCAAGTTGTGCTTGAGCTGTAATATCATCACCCTTGCGACCTCGAATATGTGAGCACAGATCGTTGATAAAATTTTCCACAATGATCTGGACCGAATCGCCGCCATCAAGCAACCTACCAATCAAATTTGCAGCGAGTGAGGGGCCAGAAGCATCAAAAGCAACATCGTGAGGAACAATGCCTAAATGTTTACCCGAAGCAAATTTCTGTTCAGTAGCTAGACACGCAGAAACATCTAGCATTAATTGTTTTGTCGGCACTAAAATTGCAAGCGACCAATCTGGTTTATTTAATTCTCTCAACTTTTTAGATGCAGCTAAAATAGCTAATTTCAATTCTAAATGCGTCAAGCTACCTTTCCTAGCTTCATAATAAACGATTTTAACATCATTATATGTTTTTGTTAAATTATTACCGGATAAAAGGTCGTTACCAAATGCTATTATGTCCTTTCCGCTACTACGATTATTTTCAACTCCGAAGTCGAATTGTGCAGGTTTAAATTCAGAAACAAACTCGCCAATTCGTCGTGGATCAGCACCTCGAAATTCATAAATACGCTGTTCAGCGTCAGCGAGAGCAATCAACCGACTTCGCTTACCCAATTCTCGAATCATTAGCCATTCATCAGCATTCGTATCCTGAAATTCATCGAGAATAACCACAGGATATGCATCGCTAACAATACGTGCTAAGGTTTTACTTTTTGAAAGTAATTCACAGGTTTTCTTAGCAAAAAGATCAAAGTGAAGTAATCCATCTTCTTCAAACAAACGACTCTTTTCATTTAAGCGTTCTTTTTCGTCTACAATATCAGCCAGACGAGACGCAGCCTCGGGCGGCGGTAATAATCGTATAGGCTGTTTTGCATTTAGTAGATACCCGTGACTTCTTAATAAATTCCAGGCAAAGCCGTGATAGGTTTCTATTTGTATTTTTTTCTGATCGGGAATTGAGGCTAATTGTCCCGCTAGTTGCGTAACACGAACGATGGTCGCCCGTGCAAAACTCAAAAATAATATCCGTTGATGAATTTTTAATGATTTAGATTCAATCTCTCTAGCAGCTTTTATAAGTGCAATAGTGGTCTTTCCAGAACCGGGGCCACCCAACACAAGTATATGACCACTAGTTTCTAAAAGCTTAGTTCGCTCAGGCGTTAAATCAAAGTCAGTCATAGGGTTGTCGGCATAGCAAATTACATTGAAAACTATATGGAAGAGACAATAAAAACTTCTTTCTAAAGAGTCGTGTTTGGTTCAATAATTCTCTGAATTGCCAATAGAGTATCAACAATAAATTTCGGCATTTCGTCTCGTGTGCATTGTTCCAATAAATCTGCTGCACCACCAGCACCTTTCGCCCGTTTGAAATAATCAGATAATGAATCTCTAATCTTCAAAATGGAGCTTTTTACAGTAGGTGTTTTTGAGTTTAGATGAGACGGCCATAAACCATCTGAAACCAAAGAAAGCGAATAACGTATAAGTGCCGATTCTGCGGTTCCATTTAATATTGTTTCTTCAAACCCACATTCCGGGGCCTCAAATGCATAAGTTATAACTGATTCAATTATCTCCTTTTGTTCTGGTGTTTGTTTATCAAAGACTGCAAAGATAGTTTTACCCAAGTTAGAAAAATGAGAACCGAGGGGGGGCTACCTGTGAATCCGTTTCTGCATTAAGTACGGCAACACCTAGAACCTCCAGAGTTTTAAATTCTTCAGGATGTAATTCATTTAATCGACGTGCCGCCGCGGGGAAAGCATCATATTCTGTTCTTCCCTCAGTAATCAGTACTCGACGAGCTAACAATGCTTCACAGAATCTTGCACGAAATTGAGCTCGATAAGATTTTGGTTTAATCGTTGGGGGGTACGTAGCATGAACACCAGATAAAAAACCTTTCTCTCTACGAAGAACGATTACTTGATCGGGCTTGAATTCTTCAAGAACATAGGGTGAATGCGATGTAAACAAGACCTGAGTTGATTTCTTTCGAAGGTTATCAACAATACTTTTCTGTGTATGTGGCGGAATTGCGATTTCCGGTTCTTCCATTGCAAAAATGACATTTTGCTTGAGCTCTGCAATTAGCGAAAGCAAAGCAAGAACCAACATATTGATCGTGCCTGTACCTTGGTGATGAAATGGTGCTCCATAACTTGATCCATCTTCCTGTTTAGCTCCTGTATCCATAAACACTGTTAATGTTTTTCGTAAATTCTCCCGTGTTAAATCGGATACTCGTATATGGGGATTATCCCCCGCCTCAGAAGGCACGAATAACCTCAAAGAATCCTGGACGGTTGAAAGTATGTCGCTGATCCCTAATTCTGGTTTTTCAGCAACTGAAAGTTTTCTTAGTTCATTAAGCACATCCTCCCACATCTGAAGACGCTTTTCCTGTAATTTAAGAATGATGTCGAGCAGTGAACCACGCTCCAAACTAAGCGCACGTGATCCCGTGCGAAGCGTGCGCAAAAAGAGGAAACCGCAGAGTCGCTTGTCAACGGCTTTAAAAGAAATAGGCTCTCCACTTTCTAAGACCGGCGAAAGAAAATATGTGCTAGCGATAAAATCATCCTCTTCTACATCGTAGCTTCCGGTAAAACCAACTCGAAGCACAGCAGATACATTAGCGGCATCTGTCATTTCAACAGGGGGGCCATCCAAAAGAGTGTTTGTATCTTTATTCCACCATTCTAAATGATCTTTAAAATATCGCGTCTGTTCCTCATTAAGATCAATAACAATAACCTCGATTTTTATAGCAATCGGGTTTCGTTCTGCGTCAATATACTTTCCGGCATAAAAATCATGTTCATCTATAACTGCATGTTTTGATAAACGCTCCGGCCCTAAAACGAGATCTATGGCTTCGAGAACGGTTGATTTTCCTGTATTGTTATCGCCAACCAGAACACTATGATCCGAGAATAATAATTCCCCACTAGCTATACCCCGAAAATTTTCTATTTTTACTCTTGCAATTTTCATAATAGTAAATGTAAATAGGATTCCCCTATATTCAAAGGGTCGAACGATATTTCAACAATTCCCATAGTTAGATAATATGCTTTTCCAAATGAAACTCAATTTAGCAGATAGGTTTGAACCACACCGGAAATAGGAGAGTATTCAAAACGAAAGCCCTAAGGTGAGTTAGAGAAAAGTTCTAACTTTGTAACAAAGCCCGAAGGTTAGAACCGCATAAACATTAATCAGATAGAAAAATATCCCTTTTTAGAGGGTATTTTTACCAAAGGAATACCAGAATTTATCTGAGCCACCGCACTACGCAGACGATCAACCAAAACAACATCCTTATACGATTGGCGTTCTGGATGTTCACCATCAAAAGCAATGTCCAGCCCAAAGGCGACGGAATATCCGAGGTCTTCTTCAAACCATTCAAGGATTGCTTCTTCTAAATCTGATTCAATATATTTGTAGTGCTTCATATTGTTTTATTAAAAATGCAATCAAGTAATTCTTTATAAACAGTTGTCGGTGGCACGATCTGCTTTGATAGCAATAATTTAAAATTATTCTGATTAATGCCAGTTGTTATACCACACAAAGACATTAATTCTCCTGTAATATTTTTAACATCTCCATTCTGAATATCTGTAATTTTTGTAGCATATTGTTCGCTGGTCACAGTAGGATATTGTTTTGACACAATTTCAAAATCGAATAAATAATTCTCAATTTCCTTTCTCTTTAGCATTCTATTCATTGTTGAATTTGCTTTAATAAAATCTTCTCTTTGTTTATCTGTGGTTGGCGTTCCGTCAGCATTAATATCTTTATCTTTAAGTAGACAAAGCTCCACATCCTTAAATGCCTTATTTAGAATCTTAAGCGCTACAGCAGAGTATTTATCCGGCTCTGTGTTGCCACCGCTTGAAATAAAAATAGTATCCGGTTCACTTTCTTCAAATATTTGATTATAAACCTGAGCATCTATTCCGGCCTCTGCACCATTACCATCAGCTTCTTTTTTGCCCTCACAATAAATAATCTTTTTGGGAGCCACTAAACCAGTTAAGTCTTCTAATGCTGTTTGAAAAATTTTCTGCCAATTATTTCTACTCTTAACGATAGGTGTTAAAATTTTTGGTTCAGCTGCATAATCGCCGTCAAAAGCTATTACGGAACATTTATCGTTCAAATTTTCTTTTAGTGCCGTCAAAAAACCTATGCTATGAGTCGCGACCCAAAGTTGGCAATTATCTGGTATAATCTTTTCAATTTCAATAAGTAAATTTTTCTGGATACCAGTGTTTAAATGTAATTCTGGCTCATCAATAATATATACAGTGTCATCAAATTCTTTACGTTTAAGATACAAATCCAAAAGAATATCCACAACTTCCTTCTCGCCGGACGATAGAACATTAAATTCAAACTCTTTCGGCTGGCTTGGTTTCTTAAAATATAAAGAACCTTTGCCAGATAAAATGTCGCCTTCGTCTGATATTTCTAGACCAAGACATTTTTTTAATATTTCGTTTAACTCACCTATAATTTGAGTTTTTACTTGCTTATCCGTAAGGTCGTTAGATTTTCTATAATCAGTGATATAGATATATAACCTTTGGTAGTTATTGGTCATTTTATCATCAAGATCAATCGAGGAGCTTGCACCGATGTTATTCATTTTGATATCAGGAATCTTTTGTAGGTTAGTCACGTTAAGGTTCGAATTGTAGCGATAAGGATTTCGATAATTAAAAATGGTATTTTGTTTTCCAGTTGCTTGTTTAGCAAATCGCGTCGTTGCAAAATTTCCACTATCAAAAGTGATTTCTATATTTTGGGAATTATAATTTGCAACGCTCTCCATTGAATGAAATTTGAAGTCTTTTTGCCCAAATTGACCAACAACTTCATGTGCGTTATTTAAATAGAGCATCCCATCAAATACGCTGCTTTTGCCACAACCATTCGGTCCAACCAAGGCAATTATTTTTGAAGGTGTCTCTCCAAGATCAATAGTGAGGTCTTTAAATCTTTTGTAGCCGTTTTTAAATTGTATCTTTTTAATTTTCATAAAATTAATTTACTCCTTTGCGTCTATATCATTTGCTGGTAGGATTTTTGCCAAATCTTCTTCAACATCAATCCCATACATCACGGCAATTCTTGCAACATGAATTCCAAATACGCCTCTTAACTCTCCAACAGCCCCATTAAATTCCCAACTCGCCCAATGACCGCTTTGGTGGCCAAACCTGATGATGCTATCATTGGCTCTCACTGTATTCAAAAACTTCCTGCACGAAGCTCGCATTGCTCTCAAGCTTTCTTGTAAGTCTGTGCTCTCAACGGTACCAATTTTTTGAGTAAGAAACTGTCGTATTTCTAATACAGATTGAACACAATGATCCGGCATTTCCATCTCATTTGGATTATACAGAACTCTTCTGTCTTCTAAAAAGGCTATGATTCCCTTTGCACAATCCTTATCGGTTCCCTTTGGATTCCAGGAAATCCCAAAAACAGGAGTACTGATGCCGTTGAGT
>JAJYDC010000039.1 GCA_021777835.1 Bacteroidota bacterium
TACTAATATTTTCATCAAATAAATTCATAGAAACAAAAATCGCCCTCAAGAGGGCGAAAAAGTTGTTCAAACTTACTACTATTTACACCAATATGCAAGATCTTGCCTGTAAGAAATTTTTCAAGCAGTGGTTTATTGACTCGCCTCAGTCTTTGCTAAAGTAAGCGAAATGGATGGGCAAAGCCAAAAGGATTGAGTGATCATCCTCAGAATCTAGTTATGAGTAGCTGACAATATTTTGTGCCGTGTTTCATAAAATCACATTAGAGGAGCTTTGACAGTCAGCCTCAGAACGATCACATATAAATATAAGGGTATTGTGGTTTTTTATCGACCAAAAGCTCGCTTTATCAAGGAATTCAAGGTGAGTATTTAAATCAAGTTGTGAGAAGATTTCAAATAGAGTAGGCTTATTAACTAAATCCTGTTAAACCTAGTAATCATTCTTTCAAATATTTCTTTGCTTCGGCCTGAACTCGCTGAAGTATGCCTGTTAACCCAAGATGCTTTCTTATAGATAAATTTTCACTGAAAATATTTGTGATGATATTAGACGGTATATTAATTATCGCTTCCGGTGACTCTCCTGCAAGCGTATTGCTCAGAATAACTGTCAACGCCCTTGCTGATAGCCCTTGTGGGTTCTCTACAGCAAAGTGAAACCTTATTTTGCCTTCCGGGTCTAAATTCGACCAAACATAAGCATTGGATTCACAAAAAGGAGCTTTATTCTTTTCCGGGTAGGGAGGTTTCGCTATCTCTACTGGAACTTCTATGTACTTTGAGGAGAAATCAAGAAGCATTTCTATTCTATCCTGCTCGGATAGAGTGGAAAGCATTTCGACAATTTCAACTAACTTTGTAGGGTAAATGCTCATTGTAAATAAATATTATACTGTTGCTTTACTTTCATTCGAAATATCCTTCTTTGGTGAGCCGAACATTGCTGAAACTATAAATCCCAGAATTATTCCGATAAAAAAAGAAATAGACATTAGAACAATTGTAGACATTTGAAATTTCCACAAGAAAACGCTCACGTCAATCATATCGGTGTTTTGGGATACGAATACTGTGAAGAGAATTACCAGGATCATTACGATTACAATTTTTGCTCTCATACTTACCTCTTTTCTTTACTAATGGATTAAATTACTGTTACTTTGTTACAGGATATCCTTTCTCTTTCCAATCTTTAGCAAAATCATTGGGAAGATATAGAGCTTTTACGTTTGTATAGCCTAAATCAACAAGAGTTTTATAAGCCGGCCGGATATTTGGGCAATCGCTCCATGGACAACATCCACAATAGATAACAATCTCCTTATTCTTAGGTAAAGATTTTACTGCATTCTTAAGCATGCCTATTCCATCTTTAGATGAAGCAGCTCCCGCATATTTTGCTCCGGTTATATGACCCTGGCTATATAAGAAACTAAATCCAACCTGAAGCACTAAGGGTTTAGTTAATTTTGATCCTTTTAGTTCACTTGCCAGGGTACTTGCGTTGATTGTTTGTTTATTGCTTAATTGGTCTGATATTTTTGAAGTCTTTGCTTTATTGGATTTCTCTGAAGATTTTTTTGTCTGTGCATTAACTATAATAACAGACAAAAATAAAATGGTTAATATAAAAGAAACTATTATTCTTCTATTTGAACTGTTACATTTTCCTAATAACATTTTGGAGCCTCACATAATTGTTAAGTTGTACTTCTAAATTAATTTCACATAAAGTCACATACAATGCACTATTTTCATCTTCAATATTCAGAAAAGTTGACAGCTTCTTTACTTTCCTTGGTGAATGACAGAAGGAACAACATTACTGCAAGAATTAAATAAGCTGAGGAAAATTGATACGGAATTTGTCTAATGAAATCTTGAAGCTGCCATGGGAAATACATATTACCTTCGGGAATAGCCGAATGAATAACTCCAAAGAAAGTAAGCACCGCCATTATGCCAAGATAAACAGACGCTTGTTTTAATTTTCGGTCGATCAGTTTTGCGACAAACGCTCCCCAAAGCATTGCTGTTAATATAAATCCATTTCCTAAGGCAACCACAACTAGGGTTTCCGGTAAGACTTTCCCTGGTAAAGTAAGCAATTGATTAAATTTATCTACGGGAATTACATCCGGGTTACTTAGCTTAATCTGTAGCATTCGGGCAATGTTTGGAAATAAGGAAAAGGCTACCGCCGTCATGTGGTGAGGTGGACAAGCCCTAAAAGCCTGCACAGTAATGTCAAGGGCGACAAATATTAATATCGGTGCTAATACAGCGCGTGGGATGAGTTCCACAAAGAATGATACGTAGCCTAAGATTCCTCCAAGACCTATAAACAGACCGGTAAGAACTGTATAGCCGGCACGGCTTCCCATTGCTTTATATGCAGGCTGTCCGATATAGGGGGTAGTTTGTGCTACGCCTCCGCATAATCCGGCTATTAATGTAGCAACTGCTTCAGTTAACAAAATATGTTTTGTATTGTAATCATCACCAGCAACACGAGCGCTTTCAGTAGTATTTATTCCGCCGACAATTGTTAAAATTGCAAATGGCAGGGCAATAGGAATGTATTTTAAGGCTTGAATAAAGCCATGGACAAACCCAAGTGTGGGTAAGGGAACTCCGTAATGAAGCTGCATTGCGGGGGGAGTAAAACTTCCGCCTACCAATCCCATTGGTGCAAGAATATAATAAAGCACGGTGCCTACCAGAACTGCCGCAAGTACGCCCGGGAACTTTTTGGGTAAATTAATTTTTGCTACTAATGTATAGAGGATTAGTCCTAGTGAGATCATTCCGATTACTGGAAGACCAAAGACATCTAACAAGGGGATGAAACCGATAAGTAAAAGACCGATGCCTGCAAGGCTTCCAAGCAAACCTGCCTGTGGAACAATTTTTTGGATCCATCCTCCGATAAAGGAAAAGATTACTTTTACAATACCGATAATCATCATAGTCGCCATGCCTATATACCAAGTCATCATTGCAGCATCATTCACAGCCATTCCCTGGCTTTTTAGATAAATAAAGGAAGGACCGAGTACAGTTAGAGCGATTCCAATTGTGGAGGGGGTATCTAACCCAAGAGGCATTGCTGTAACATTGGGATTATTCGTTTTCTTTGCTAAACGAAACGCCATATACGTATAGACAAGATCGCCGAAGAGAACTCCGAAAGCAGTGCCGGGAAACATTTTGCCGTATACAATTTCGGCTGGGTATTTAAAGACGAAAATTAGAATTCCTGCAAGGAAAGAAAGGACGGTTAGGTTATCAACCATTAAGCCGAAGAACCCATTTATGTCACCGGCTACAAACCAGCGATACTTTGGGCTGGATTGAGTTGCGGGTTCACGAGTTTGTTTCATTAAGGCTCCTTTTAATATTATTCAGTATTACTGCACAAGAAATAGACAAAACCTTTTTCAAAAATAGTGTATAAAGTTGAAAGTGCAATGAATGTATGGGTGAAATTATGAAGGAAGAGGAGGAATGTAGTGGGGTGATATTATAGTGGTGGGGGGTAGGGATTATTTGGATGGGTGTTGCAGTGCATTCAGAGTGTATTCATAGTGCATTCAGAGTGCATTCAAATTAATTTTGGGATTTTGTTTTGATGTGTATTCCCCTTAAGGTTCTATGGCATTATTTGTTCCCGTCATCAATAAAATTATACAGAGCTATTGAAAGGAACTAAATCTCACCTATAACAAATGTATAAAACGAAAAAATGGGAAGCAAGAAAAAACATTTTAACTTTTAGCATTTAAAAAGTTATAAACGGCAGAGAAATCTTCTTCTCCAAGTCCTGATTCATTCGCAAGATTATAGACATTCTCCGCGCTTGAAGTTAACGGCAGAGTAAGATTATTTTCTTGAGCGGAGGTTAATGCAAGTCGCAAATCCTTAAGCATCCATTGAAGAGGAAATTCAGTTTCAAAATTATTTTTAATCAGTTTATTTTTTTTCCCAGATAGAAAGGGAGCTACGACCGGTCCTCCTAATATTACTTCCATTAATTGTTCTTTTGAGATTCCAAGTGATTCGCCTAGGAGCATTCCTTCTGAGAAGGCTACCATTGCTTGTCCAAGCAATAGATTTATTACCATTTTCATCGATGTGCCTTTTCCGTTCCGGCCAACGTGAATTATCTTTTTTCCCATAGCTTCAAAAAGGGGCAGGCAAAATTCAACATCATTCTTTTCACCGCCGATAAGAAATGTAAGTTCACCTTTTTCTGCAGGAAGAATTGTTCCTGAGACAGGTGCATCAAGAAAGCGGACTTCGTGTTTCTTTGCTTCTTCAGCCATTGCTTTAGAAAAAGACGGATTTACGGTAGAGCAATCAATCCAGACAGAGTGTTTTTTAAGATGCTTTAAAAATCCATTTTCTCCTAGTGCTGTTTCTTTAACTACGCCGGGTTCAGACAGCATTGTAATTACAACTTCTGACTGCATTGCTAATTCCGGAATTGAACTTGCAAGCACAGCTCCGTTTTCAATAATAGAATTTGCTTTTTCCTTTGTACGATTATAAACATAAAGGGAGTTTCCACGTTTAAGTAAGTTATTTGCCATTCGGCTTCCCATTAAGCCTAAACCTATAAATCCAATTTTCATTTCTATACCTCGCTCTTATAAAATAATTTTATTGCACTACAAATCTAAATAACAATTCTATTTTAATCCTTAAGGTCAATTTTCTTTCTATCTAGGGCGATCATTTAATTATTAACCGGTGAGTATGATTATTAGTCTACTTTGGTGAAATGTATTATAATGGGACTATTATTTATATATCAAACTAAGCAAAAATGGCGTTTTTTGGCTTAATTTAAAAGAAAATCAATTTTAATTAGTCAAAATTTGATGGCACATATTTTTCTCTATGTTATTTCAACTTGGTACATGAATTAACTTTTGTTCAGAAATTTTGGTATAAAAAGAGGGAAAAAAATGATTGTATTATCGGACATGTTGGTAATGGTCTTTTCGATCATAATTTTATTATTGTTTTTTGTCGGCGGTATTATTCTTTCAAAAGGAAACGAGAAGCTATAGTTGAATAATATAATTCAAGAAATAATATCCGGTTATTTATCAAGCGAATTTAACTTGTTTAAACGTCTTTTAAAGCGTTCTTCCTTAATGAACTTTGCATTAAGAAAGGCAGTTACTAGTTCTTTTGCTAGTTCATCACCTATTATTCTAGCTCCGAGGCAAAGTACGTTCATATCATCATGCTCAACTCCCTGGTGGGCTGAATATGTATCGTGACAAATGCTGGCTCTAACGCCTTTTGTTTTATTAGCTGAAATGCAGGCTCCGACACCACTGCCACAAATTAAAATACCTCTTTCTGCATTTCCCCCAGCAATATATTTTGCAAGCTTATCGGCAAAGTCGGGATAGTCATCATTTTTGTCATATACAAGATTTCCTAGATCTGAAGTTTCATAATTATTATCAGTAAGCCATTTCAGCAAAAAACTCTTCAGCTCAAATCCACCATGATCAGCAGCTATTGCAATTTTCAATTTAGGTTCCTTTAATTTGATTTTTTTTGGTTATACAATTTAAGTAAAATGTTAAATAATTCATTAATAATCCATCAAGTCATAAAAGATAAGTTGATTCTTTGGCCGTTAAAAATTAGTTTTAAGAACGTTATAATTTTGAATGAGTATAATAACTTAGGAAGCAATAATAAAACTTTATGGCAACAAATTTCAAAGGTAATGAAAAGGAAGCTAATGCACTTGATGTATACATTAAGCTCATAAGAGCATCCGAGTCTTTAAGCAATAGAATAAATGCTGTCCTTGATAAGAAAGGTTTAACAATCAGCCAGTTCTCTGTAATGGATGCGCTATATAATTTAGGTCCACTTTCTCAAAAGGACTTAGGAAAAAAGATTTTACGAAGCGGTGGAAATATTACTATGGTTATTGATAATCTTGAAAAGCAAAACTTAGTTGAAAGGGAACGAAGTCAAGCCGATAGGAGATTTTTTATAATTCACCTTACAAGGAAAGGGAAGACGTTTTTTGCAAAGATCTTCCCTACATTTTTAGGTTCCGTTGTTAAAGAGTTTTCCGTACTAACAATTAAAGAGCAGATAGAATTTCAAAGAATGTGTAAGTTAATAGGCTTAAAAGAATAATTACAATATTCCTAAAACTTAGACTTAAACTACTTATCCTTTATCTTTTCCAAAATTGCTTTAGAGCTTATAACAAGACTGTCGTCATTTTCATCTTTTTTAGGTGAAGCAATGACTTTGTTAAACATATCGCGCGCATCCGTATAGTCATCCTTTCTCATGTAGGCATATCCTAGATCGAAATAAAACATCCTAAAATTTGGGTACAGATCAATAGCTTTTTTATAGTCTGTTATTGCAACGTCAAGATCAGCCCAGCCTAATCCCAATAATGATCTTGCTGGTTTCCATTTTTTGCTTACTTCCGCGTTTGTTCTAGCAAGAAGATAGTAGGCAAGCGCTTGTACATAATTTCCGCCGTTACCTAATGCAATAGCTTTATCACAATCCTTTTTAACTGAATTCACTACATCGCCAACTGAAAATATCCCCTTAAACAGTGCGATTCTTCCGTTAGCAATTGCGCGTCTTAGATAGGTTACAGCTTCCGTCGGCGCAAGTTTAACGGCTTGATCGGCGTAGTATAGTGCTTTTTGATAAACCGCTAATTGAGCATCTTTTGCAGCATCAGAATTGCCAGGCATACGCTCGGCAATGTAAACATACGCGCGGCTTATTCTCCAATAAACTTCCCAATTTTTCGGTGAGATTTTATCGGCTTCGAAAAATGTGTCCAATGCTTTTTGATTGTCATATTTTACATCAAGATAATTATCTCCTTTGTTTATGAGATCCTGAACATTTTGTGAATAAACAAATGGTGATAAGAAAACTATAAATGTAAAAAAAGTAAGAGCAGCTAAAATAAATCTGTTTGACTTCATAAACGTTCCTCTTGAATTAATCGAAAAGTGATTTATTAATTTCATTATCTTTATCAGGAGTCATACTATGCTTAAACAAGTCTGTTGAAGCTAAACTTATGAACTTTGTCCACCCAGATTCTGAATTAACTTGTGAAAAGATAGCATTTTTATATGCATTTACTTTAGCACTTAGCTCATCGGCTTGATACAAGGTAATTGCTTCTAAAGTTTTAGGTACGACAGGAGATGCGAACTCGAGCTTACCCTGATGGCTTAGAATAAGATGCAGCAAACATTCTTTTGTTACTTCAGGAAAACCGGGAATTTTTTTTGCTTCTTCGTTTATAAGCATAGCAGAGATTACTATATGACCCAGCAATTTACCTTTATCTGTATAATCAAAGGAATTATTATAACTAAGCTCTGACGTCTTGCCGAAATCGTGCATCATAGCGCCCGTTATTAATAAATCACGGTTAATTTCAGGATGAATATCGCACATCAGATCGCAAATCCTAATTATTTCTAGTGTATGCTCAATCAATCCGTGAAGATATGAATGATGCCAAGACTTACCTGCAGGCGCTGAGGCAAATTTATTAAGGTTTTCATCATTGAAAATATTCTTTAGCAGTTTTTTAAGAAAAGGCTCCTTTATTTTTTCAATTCGCTTTGTGAATTCTGAAATCATTACTTTAAGATCTCTTTTGGAACAAGGTAAGAAATCAATCGATGATACTTCTTCTGATGAAGTTGATTTATTAATTGAATATGGTCTTATTTGCCGTGTACCTTGATAGTCTTCAATTACCCCAATTACTTTAACAATATCACCGGCAGATAACGTTGCCGAAATTTCATCAAAATTATCCCATATGTTTGCGCTTAAAGTTGCAGATTTGTCGCCTAATTCCAGAAACAGATAAGATTTGTTTGCTTTAGTCAAACGTGATTCAATTTTTTTAACAAGAAGGAAATGATCAACGCGATCATTCTTATTTAAGGTGGATAAATCACTTTGATTTAGCATGCACTACTTTCAATGAATTTTTCAGCATTAAATTATAAAATAAATTTTTCAATATCACTACTATTCAGGCAATTACTCTTTTGGGTCTTTAACAAGTTCCATTGAGCTGTCTTTGGGAAGTAACGCAACGATAGACCGGTTAAGTAAGTCAATAGTCACTGCAATTGACTTCTCATTTCCCTTACCTACGATAGTTCCTATAACTCCCTCAAAAGGTCCATCCTTTATCAGCACTTTCTCTCCCGGCAACAATCCTTCATTTACAAAGAAGTCAGATTTCCCATTAAGGAATAATCTTAGGTTATTTATCTGCCATTCAGGGATTCTAGCGGGTCTTCCGTTATCAAAAATACAGCGTACTACAGATTCTTGCTCAAGTGATATCATCCTTCCCCTTTCGTCGGTGTATATAAAAATATATCCTCGAAGCAGGGGTTCCGAAATTTTCTTTTTTCTATCGCTCCACTGTTTTACTTTTGTTATAGTTGGGAGATAATATTCGACACCGATGGAGCCGATTTCGCCGGCTGCCTTAAATTCACATCTTGATTTTGTATAGAGTGCAAACCAGGATTTATCGCTTGAAGTATTTAAGCTCATAAATTTCTCCGTAATAGATTCAATGACCGGCACACTATTTAATTGGTGCTCTGCCAATCGAGTAATAAATAAAATTGTTTGCCTTCATTTTATCAAGATCGTACAAATTCCTTCCATCAAATATAACCGGTTTTTTAAGAAAGGCTTTAATCTTTGCAAAATCCGGATTACGAAATTCGTTCCATTCAGTTACAATTATTAATGCGTCAGCATTTTCTAAAGCTTTGTATGAGCTTTCGGCGTATTCTATTTTATTTCCTAATACTGCTTTTGTTGTTTGAGCTGCTTCGGGATCAAAGGCAGAAATTGTAGCTCCGGCAACGAGTAAATTTTTAATTAACGCAATTGAAGGTGCTTCTCTCACATCGTCTGTGTTGGGCTTAAATGCAAGTCCCCATACTGCAAAGTGCTTTTTTGAAATATCACCGCCATAATGATTTGATATCTTATTGAAAAATAATTCAATTTGATTTTTATTTACTGCAACTACCGACTTCAAGATTTTGAAATCATAACCATTTTCATTTGCAGTATTTACTAAAGCAATAACATCTTTCGGAAAGCATGATCCGCCGTACCCCACACCCGGGAATAGAAATCTCTTGCCGATTCTTGAATCAGATCCTATACCGATTCTAACTTTATCAACCTCTGCGCCTGTAAGCTCGCACAAATTAGCTATTTCATTCATGAAAGAGATTTTTGCGGCAAGAAATGAATTGGCAGCATACTTTGTCATTTCAGCAGAGCGCTCATCCATAAAATAAACCGGGTTACCTGATCTAACAAATGGCTCATAAAGTTCAGTGAGAATTTCTTTTGTTTTTTGATTACTAGTACCGATTACCACTCTTTCCGGTTTAAGAAAGTCTTCTACGGCCATACCTTCACGTAAGAATTCAGGGTTAGATGCTACGTCAAATTCAAAATCGGGGGCATAAGATTTTATTTTTTCTTTAACTCTATCAGCAGTTCCGACCGGCACAGTGCTTTTATCTATTATAATCTTAAATCCTATGTTCGGCTCACTTTTGAAGAATTTCCCAAGATCCTCTGCTACACCTAAAACAAATTTAAGGTCTGCGCTTCCGTCCGCGTCCTGTGGTGTGGGCAGAGATAAAAATATAATCTCAGATGTTCTGATTGCATCATGAAGGTTGGTAGTAAAACTTAATCTCCCATCTTTAATATTTCTTTCAAATAGTATATCTAGTCCGGGTTCATAGATAGGCACGGTGCCTTTTTTCATTTTTTCAACTTTTGCAGAATCAATATCCACGCATATAACATCATTCCCTGTTTCTGCAAAACAAGTACCTGTAACTAAACCGACATAGCCGGTTCCTACAACAGCAATTTTCAAGTATCCTCCGTTTTTTCTTATGAAATATAAAAATAGACTTGTAAAGTTGGAAGGAAGTTCATTTAAAATATTCCCGCCATTAATAATTACTATTTCAATGTTTTTTGAATCTTATCGCTAAATGCCTGCGGATCAACAGGGTTCTGAAATACTTCGTCAACTCCGAATTTCTTATAAGAATTTATTATCTCATGCGAAATCTTAGGAACTATTGAGATAATAGGTATACTAAAATTTGTATCAATCTTTCGGATTGACTCTATAAATTGTAAGCCATTCATAAGCGGAAGATCGCACCCTATAATAATAAGCGACGGATAATTATCAAGAATGATTTCCGTAGCTTCATATCCATTCTCCACTTTAATTACTTTATAAGACGCACAGCTTTGCTGAATTAAATCTTCGAACTTAATTCTATTTAAAGGATTATTTTCGACTATTAGGATAACATTTTGTGAGCACGGGACAGTAAAGTGAAATTCGCTACCTTCGCCGATATTTGAATAAAGCCAGATTGCCCCATTGTGTTTTTCAACTATCTCTTTTACAAGGGATAAACCAAGGCCCGTTCCTTTTTCGCCTTTTGTTCCTTCAGTAGAAAAAACTTTTTCAATTTTGAAAAGCTTTGTCTTATTAATTTCCGATATTCCAATTCCTTCATCTTTCACAATAAACTCAGCCATTCCATTATTAAATACATCAGCAATAATCTCGATAGTTTCATGTTCTCTTGAAAATTTAATAGCATTACTTAATAAATTAGTTATCACTTGCATAAGCAAGCGCTCGTCGGCATGAATGTAAAGGTTATCCTTAATGCTTACTTTTATTTCCAAGTCTTTTCTCATTGCATTTCCCGTTAGAGAAGAAACGCAATTGTAGACAATAGTCTGAGCATGCAGGCGGATAGGTTCTATTTTAAGTCTTCCAGTTTGAAGTCTTGACCAGTCAAGAAGGTAATTTATCAATTGCAGCTGATGCTGCGATGAGTCGTTTATGTAATTTAGATATTCTATTCGTTCTGATACCGATAGATTAGGTTCGCTTATTAATATTTCCGCAAAGCCGAGGATGCTTGTAAATGGGGCTCGCAAGTCATGTGAAAGCATGGATATGAAATTGTCCTTTGATTCATTAATCCGCTGAAATTTTTCCAGAGTCTTTTCTAAGGTTTGCATTTCCGATTTAACGTCAGTAATATTTATAATTGCGCCGTTGAATATTTTTATCTTCCCGTCTTCGTCTCTATTTACAGTAATAATTTCTTTTACCCAAATAATTATTTTATCCTTACGGAGAATTCTATAAAATAATTTTAATGTGTTTAACGAAGGGTCTTCGATGAATTCGTCAAATTGCTTTTTAACTCTCTGCAAGTCTTCTTTTACGATAATTTTATACAGCAGTTCCTGGAATTGTTTTATTTCGGAAGGAGTGTAACCAGTAACTTGTTCAATGCTATCTGAAAATAAAATTGAATCTGCATTCCTCTCAGATGAAGAATTCCAAAGGAAAACGTCTTCCAGTGAATTGCATTGTTGTTGAAAATTATTCAGTAGTGAAGGACTATTTTCTCGCTCAATTTGAGTTTCGTTTGAAATATTTCTTTTCAGTTTATAATCCAATCAAGTTGAAAATGTTAAATAATAAATACCTTAGCTACATCAACTAAAAGAGAAGGCTGATTAAATAGTGCGGTCGTAAATAACTTACCTAATGTTCTCTTCTCATACGGTATTTTATTAAATGAATGGGCAATTTTATTAAACTTATCGTCGGAGAAATTATAAATACCGTTTTTTATTTTTTCAAATAATTCATGGCGTTTACCTAATCTTTCATGCCAGGCTTTGTCATACTTTAATATATGATCGAGTGAATTTCTTTCAATAGCCTCAGCTGCAATTCTACCAGCAATACTCCCCCCAATCATACCGCTTGCGATTCCTCCTCCGCTAAGGGGGTTAACCTGCCGAGCTGCATCGCCGACTAACATAATACCAGGAGCAGATATTTTTTCTAATGTAATAGAACTTGGAACGCCGCCGGCAATTGCTGTAAGTACGGGAGCGTTCGGGAAATTGTTCTCCATAAAATTATTTAAAAAGGATAACGCTGATCTTTTCTTACCGACCATACCGCTCACACCTAAACCTATATTGGCAGCCCCGTTCACCTTCGGGAATATCCAAAAGTATCCGCCCGGAGCCACATTCTCGCCAAAGTAAAAGTATAGGGTATCACCTTTTACATTAATATTTGAAGCAGTTACTTGGACACAGCATTCCATCTCTCTAAAATCAACATAAGTTTTCAACCCCGCCCATCTTCCGATTCTTGATTCAACACCGTCGGCGCCGATAACAATTTTTGCTTTTAATTCTTTCTGCTCGCCGCGATATTCATATTTTACGCCGGATACCTTTCCATTCTCAAATAAAAGTCCGTTTACGTAGGCGCGAGTTACAATTTCAGCACCTGCATTAGCAGCGGTTTTGGCCAATTCATAATCAAATATCCGACGTTCAAGTACATAACCAGCGTCTCCAAATTCAATCACAGCTTCCGTTCCGTCGGGAGATATTAGAGCAAATTTACTTATGTGTGCAGAAATCCATCTTTCGTCGGGGGTAATAAATTCAGAAACGCCTACTTTACTTATAGCTTCACCGCAGCGTACCGGATAGCCGACATCTCTATCTTTTTCAAGCATTATAACCGAAGCACCGCCCTCTGCAGCATAACGGGCAGCTATTGATCCTGCAGGACCCGCGCCGACAACGATTACATCATATTCATTTTTCATTCTATATATACATCCTAAGCTTATAGTATTTTGATCAATATATTTGTTTTTTTAAGACAAGATAATTTCTTTGCTTATTTCTTATTCTTGAAATTAAACTTGCGTTTGAGCGCACCATGCTTTAGGCAATCACACTTAATTATTTGTAAACATCTTGAATACTGAGGTATACTATACAAATCCGCATAGCCTTGCGGTCTACACTCTATATTGCCTTACTGACTACTCCGTCTCTATTAAATTTTATCACTTCAATCGGGCAACTCCATATACATTTAGCACAATTAGTACAGCGTTCATCAATAATAAATATTTCAGCTTCCTTTAATTCAATTGCATCCTCCGGGCAAACGCCCACGCAACATCCGCAGAAGTCGCATTTATCCGGAAGTATATCTATCAATAATTTGCCTGTTTTTGCTTGTCGATAATTCATAATATAAATTGAATTGAATTAAAATATTTTAATAATAAATCTACAAAATTTTAGCACAACGAAGAATAAGTTAAATCATACTTTAGGGAAATCGTTCCATAAATGAAAGTTACCCAAATAATGTTTCAATATCTTCTTTAGTCAAATTCTTAAGCATGCCGGACTCACTAGTAATTATATCTTCAACTAATTTCCTTTTTTTATCCTGCAGTAACAGGATTTTTTCTTCCACACTGTTTTTCGTAATAAACTTATAGACGAAAACGTTTTTATCCTGTCCTATACGATGCGTTCTATCCGTTGCTTGTGCTTCTACGGCAGGATTCCACCATGGATCGTAATGGAAAACATAATCCGCAGCAGTTAAGTTTAACCCAAACCCGCCGGCTTTAAGACTAATTAGAAATATTTTTATATTATCATTATTCTGAAAATTATCTACGCGCTGCTCTCTATCAGTTACACTACCGGTTAAATACTCATAATTGATTTTCTGTTTATCAAGATAAGTCTTTATAATATCCAGCATTTGAACAAATTGAGAAAACACCAAAACCTTATGCCCGTCCTCAATTACCTTTTCAGTAAGTTCCTTAAATTCTTCAAACTTACCAGATTTTTTTCTATAGGTTTTATTTACCAGAACGGGATGATTACAAATCTGTCTTAATCTCAAAAGGCCTTCTAATACTTTGAATCCAGATTTCTTTATTCCGTTACGCGAAATCTCCACCATAATTTCATCTCGGATAGAGTCCCGCCATAGGTTATATATCTCAGCCTGTTCAGGTTCCATCTCGCAATAGCTAATAATTTCGGTTTTCTTAGGCAGTTCTTTTGCAACTACATCTTTAGTTCTTCTTAGGATAAAAGGATAAATTAATTTGCGCAAGAGTTCAGAAGCCGATTTGTCGCCTTGTTTATATATAGGTGTTGAAAAATTCTCCTGGAATTTTTTTAACGAGCCAAGCATTCCGGGGTTCAGAAAACTAAACTGCGACCAGAGCTCATTTAAATTATTTTCAACAGGGGTTCCTGTTAAACAAAGTTTATGCTCTGCAGAAAGCATCTTTACGGCCTTTGCAGTTTTTGAAAGCGGATTTTTTATCTTTTGAGATTCATCGAGAATAAGATAATAAAATTTTGTTCTGGATAATGCTTCTGCCTCCCTCAGCATAATACTATAGCTTGTAACCACAGCATCGTAATCTTCAAAATGATCCGTAGCTTCTTTAATTCTTGTCTGTCCGGTATGATTTAATATTTTAACACCTGGAGTAAATTTCTTTACTTCATTTACCCAATTGAAAACAACAGATGTCGGTGCAATAATCAGACTAGTGCGTTTCGCCTTTTTTTCTTTTGCAAGCAGTGCTAATGCCTGAATAGTCTTACCCAGTCCCATATCATCAGCAAGAATTCCCCCAAATCCAAATTCTTTAAGGAAGTAAAACCAATCGAAGCCGCTTTTTTGATAATGCCGGAGAGTAGCTTTGACGCCTTCGGGTAGTTTTTGCTTTTTTATTTTATCAAAAGAATTCAATCGGCTGATATGTTCATTAAAAATTTGATCAGTTTTTGCCTCATCCGCATCTTGAACGAGCATATCAAGAGCATTAGCCTGTGCTCTAGAGAATCTTACTCTATCTTTGGAAGCCTCGCCGAACATAATAGTTCTTTGAAATTTCTTCATCCATTCTTCGGGTAATATCCCAACCGAACCGTCATTTAGTTTAATGTAATTTTTCTTTTGTTTTAAGGTAGTTATTAAAGATTCATAACTAACTAGCGAGCCTCCAAAATCTATTTTAGTTTGAACATCAAACCAATCTACGCCCGAAGATACAACCAAGGAAATCTTTGGCTTAGATGCGTTAATTTTAAATTTATTTAAATTCTTTTCACCGAAGATTTCAAATCCTTTATCCCTTACGCCCGGAATAAGCTTAAATAGAAGATCAAGAGGGTCTTTCCTCGGAACGAATATGCCGGCTCCTATTTCTTTTACATTAAAATCTCTAATTTCATTCCGTGCTTGATCTTCAACAATATTGTCCCTTTTAATTGTAACCAGTTTTCCATCTTTAAAGAAAACGCTACTACCTAAGTTTGAATTATATGGCAAATCGTAAATACCGTAGCCAAATTGCAACTTTAGCTGTAATAAATTTCCCGATTCTTCTAAGAATATTTTCTTTACCGGTTTTGTTTCAATTTTATCAATAGAGTAATTCTCTGCTTCTATGGGCAAGTTAGAAACCATCTTAGGCAGTATATTTCTCTCAAAATATTCCGTAAAAATTCTTGGGACAAGAATCTTTCCTTCGTTGCTTTGAAATTTCTGAAATTGGTCGCGCGTCAAATTTGATACTCTAAAGATTCTATTTTCTATCTTCAACCAGAGCGGCTCATCAAGAAACGAGCTTATTTTATTCGTAATTTTTATTTCCTCGCCATTAAGGTAAAGCTTAAGCGTAATCGAAATATTTTCTTCTTCTTCGGAAATTATGACCACAGCATTTGCTTGTTCGGTAAGAATGAAGATTCTACTTTCTAATTGAAGTGAATATGCTCCCATTAGATAGACTTCTTTATCGGCTAAAAACATAAGAATATCTGAAAGAAGATTTGTCAGTCTTTCCAGATCGCGTTCTTTATAAATACCATAATTGTATGTATTGCTTAAACGAATTTTACCGTACTTTTCAGCAAAAAATTCAAGCACCAATCGTTCCTGGAAGGGAAGTCCTTCCAACATCTGTGCATTAATATTAGAGACAGGCTCTGCAGTTGGAGAATAAGTTCCGTCTTGAAGCTGCTTTATCTTAAATACTTTTAGTACCGGATCAGAATGTTCAGCAGCCATGCCGTATACTATTTTATATTTTACTTTTAATTTTTTGTTGTCTGACTTTGTAAGAAATACATCAAAGTTCCCCTTTAGCTTTGCAAATTTCTCTTCTTCTTTTCTTTTGTTAACCTCATCTATCCAAAGATTTCGCTTTTGTAATATCTCGTCCAAATTATCAACAGATTCGATCAATTTAAATTTTTCTTCATTCTCAATCGGAATCTGACTGTAGCTGCTGTCTAATGATCGAAAGGGTTTTATATAATCATTTATGGCAGGATTTTCAAATTGGAAATACTTGAAAAAGATTCCTCTTTCATTTAACTGATAAAGCACAGCAACAATATGCTTACACGCTGTGCCGGATTCCATAAAAGGGCATGTACACGCATACGATTTAAGCGATTTATCATAGTTAAACTCTAATCTGATATAATAATCATCTGTGCCTTTTACTTTGGCTGTAACAATATTTTCTTCTATAGAAATCTCACTTACCTTCTTAGACGCGAAGTAAAGAAATCCTCTTTTTCTTATCAATTCAGTAACTAAATTACTTAGTATTTCCTTCAGCATTTTAGTATCCTACTATTAAATTTTCCCCGCGATTTAATTATCAAAATCCCTCTTCAGCGTCTAATTCTTCTTTTAATTTTTGCTTGTTGTGTTCTAATTCTACATTTTCACGCATTAGCTCAAGCTTTTCAATTTCAGATTCGGAAGATGCAATTCTTCTATGGTTGACTGCAATTTGGGCTTCTATTATACCAGCTTTAAATTTTCTTATTGTATCTCGAGCTATTTTTTTTAATACTTTATCTCGAGCCATTCCAGGATACAGGTCTTCCCATTTTTTGCTAGTCTGGTATTTATCAAAAGTAAGCTCAAAAATGTATGATTGAAGGTTCTCATCACTTATCTTTTCAATTAACGAACTTACGTTAATGTCTTCATTTCGCAAGCATGTTTCATAGACTATCTCCGCTATTTTTGAATGAACCTCAATTAAGAATTCTTCCGGCGGAATATGTACAGATATAAATTCAATCAATTTCCTGTCGTCTTCGAAAAGGAGCTTTATAATTTCTCTTTCAAGATAATAAACTGCAGGTGTAGCAATTTTAGTTGGTTTTTTAGCAGCAATAATATTGCTGTCCGCTTGTTCATTATTATTTTTTCGTTCTTCCGACATTAATTGCTTGCCTTTTTGAATTAACGCTTTCTCAAGCTCAGCTTCGAGCAACTTTTCACGTAGATTAAATTTCCTTGCAATTGATTTAATCAAAAGACTTCTCTTCAGTTCATCCCTTATCAGAGCTATAGGTTTTACTAATTCCCTGATAGCGTCCGCAGTTTTGCTTACATCTTCAAACATACCTTGTGATTCATAATAAGCGGATTGATATTCTATAAAGTTAAGTGCGTGCTTTATGATTTCATCAAACTTTTCTTTTCCGAAATTGTTAATAAATGAATCCGGGTCTTCTCCTTTCGGAAGGGAAGCTATTTTTATTTCCATATCGCGTCTAAGCAAAATTTCTATACTTCGCATGGAGGCCTTTATACCTGCAGTATCCGCATCAAAGAGAAGTACCGCATTCTTAGTGTATCGAGACAGAAGAATTGATTGCTCTTCAGTAAGAGCCGTTCCCGATACCGCAACTACATTTTTAATTCCCCCCTGGTATAGGGAGATTAAATCCATGTAACCCTCAACAAGAATAACGCGGTCTAATTTTCTAATTTCATCTTTAGCGTGAGAAAGTCCGTATAATATTCTGCCTTTTGTATAAACCAAAGATTCTGGAGAGTTGAGGTACTTTGCTGTACCTTCCCTTTCATTAAAGACCCTGCCTGCAAAAGCGACAACCCTTCCATTCGGCGAAAAGATGGGGAAAATGATTCTTCCCGAAAACTTATCATATAGTCTTCCGTCATTATTACTACCTATTAAACCTAGAGCAAGGGCTTTATTCAAATCAACTTTACGGTCTTTAAGATAATCAACCAAAGCGTCACGAGAAGGAAATGCATAGCCAAGTCCGAAAGTTCGCATTGTCTGAGGCTTAATCTTCCTATTATGGAAATAATTTTGGGCAACTTCCCCTTCTTTTCTAATTAACAGATTATCCGAGAAATACTTAGCAACGACAGTATTGACATCGTAGAGAGTCTCCTGCTCACTTTGTTTTTCACTTGATGCTTCTTCATCAAGCTCAAGTGAAATGCCTACACGTTTTGCAACATCTTGAACGGCTTCAACAAAGGAGATCTTTTCGTAATTCATAAGAAACTTATAAACATTTCCTCCAGCATGGCAGCCGAAACAATAAAATATCTGTTTTTCATCGCTTACTGAAAAGGACGGTGTTTTTTCATTATGAAACGGGCATAGTCCCTGGTAGTTTTTCCCACGTTTCTTAATCGGGACAAACTCGGAAATAATATCAACGATATTTGCCGCAGCTCTAATCTCTTCTATTTTATTTTCGGATATTCGCATGTGAAGTTTTATTTGGAAGAATTACAAAATTTTCAAAACTGAATTTATATAATTGCTTCCATTTATAAAAGTTACTTTGGCATTAAGCGACAATTGGCATGACAAATTGGTCATTAATCGTAGAAAAGACTTTTAGGTTTGTTTATGCACTTCTTCAATAACCAAGGTTGCGGAAGCTTCTTCAATAAGAAAGATGGATTTATTTGGTTAAAAAGGAGCCGCTTCATGGTTCAATTGCACTAGCTTTAAGCTCATCAATTTCTCTACCATTAGTAAAAGCGGCTAAACCAAATAATTTATGTTTCTAAATAAATACAGCTTTCAAAATGAATATTTTATTCCTGCTGAAAGTGTTACACTGCTAAAAGGATAATTAATCTTAATCTGCTGACTAGGACTGTTCATGTCCAGAGTTGTATTTGAATTACTTGTAATGCTTTCTTTATATACAAATTTCTTAAAATATGTTTGGGTTTGCGGTAATTGGTCAACTGAATTTATTGTATACTTCTGCAGTTCTCCTTGTGTAGGTGCATAAGAAAGACTTCTATCATTTATTTCAAAAGTTATCCCTATATTTTTTGCAACGTCATATGCAACTCCAATGGCAGCATTATATCCGAAGGCTAATCCCCCATTAAGAAAAGTCTGCCTTTCTGTTATAGTAAGAGAGTTAGGACTACCATTATTGTCTACCTCAGTAATCTTTATATTCGCAATTCCTATTGCTGGTCCGATTTTAAGATATGGTTTAAACTCACTAATATTTGTTGAAATTATTATTGAAGGGATCACAAGATATGTGGTTCCGTAAATATTATAATTTGAATTGGAATAGCCGTTTGGATAATTACTATTGTAACCGTAATCCTGTGAAGAGCCGTTTGAATATTCTAATTCTAATTCAGCGCTAATATTTGAATTAATATTATATCCAAAGCCGCCGGATAAATGAAAGCCTTCCCCTAAAGAATAATTCATTGCGTTGGAAGTATAAGTACTGTTTCCTGAATTTGATTGAGTTGACGTAATTGTTAAAAGTTGGCTTGGTGCGGCTCCAAAGGCATACCCGCCGTGAAGTGTTACGTAATAATTTTGCCCAAAGATTTCAGATACTGATAGGAACAAGACAAATAAGATAACTATGGATGCTTTCATTTAATTCTCCTTTTTGAATGATTATGACAGAAGGGCATTTTATGATGTTATATTGTTATTTTGAATTAAAATATATTGGTATATGAATTTATTATTATGAATTGGAGATGTCATCTCCTAAAAAAATGACATCTCCGGGAAATATTGTATTTACAGTTTCCCTCTTGCTCTTTTCTATTTTGTTAAAATCATCTTTTGGGTTGAAACAAAATTACCAGAACGAAGCTGGTAGAAATAAACACCACTTGGAAGATAGGATGCATTGAAATTAACGGAATAACTTCCTGCTGCCCTAAAACCATTTTCAAGAGTCTTAACTTCATTTCCTAGCTCATCAAAGATTCTTAAAGTGACAAAACCGTCTTTAGGTATTTGATATTTAATTATTGTCGAGGGATTAAATGGATTAGGATAGTTTTGATCAAGAGAATAAATCTCAGGTATTTCTATTTGCGTTATTTGTTTTGCATCCTTATTCGCTGAAGTACTTGCTTCGGTTAATTGCCCAGCAGTTAAAGATACTGATTGTTTAGAGCTACTCGAAGAATTACTTACACTTATAGATATTATGTTGGAAGTTACGGCTGAACCAACAGCATCGGTAACTATACATTTAATGTTAGCTTGCTGAACGAAAGAAGTTGTTAATGTTGAACTATTAGAACCAAGTGTGTACCAGGTATTTCTAGGAGGCAAATTAGGCTTTATTCTATTTGCAATCAAAGAGTTCGTATTTGGGTACTCATAATACCATTTATATGAATAAGGCGAATTTCCACCTGATGCATATGCAGTCCATGTTCCATTCTGACCGTAGGTAATAGAAGTCGGCCCGGAAATAGAGACAGATAGTGGAGGCGGCGAATTAACAATATAAAATGCTATCGTTTGCGAGGCTTTCATATATTCCTGTCCATCAATAAAACCTTCCCATAATTCGGCGCGAAAGGAGTATGTTCCTGCAGGAAGGGTAAACCACTGAGGGATTACATCACTACCCTTGCTATCAAAATCACCGTAACCGTTTGTAATGAGCTTATCATATGAATAAATAGACCCATCTGTTGATGACTGCTGCTGATAAATCATCACATTAACGTCATAATTATTTTGCGAGTTTAATAAAACAAATGTCTGATTATTTGTTGGTTTTACAAAACTGATAGTTTGTGCTCTAATGTTTAAAACCATAAATAATGCTAAAATAAAGTATAATGTTTTTCATAATACACCTTTTAATACATTTATTATAATTGGCAAAACAGTTATTATTGTGACGCAAATAAAAATGGGCTTAATGAAACACGCTTAGATGAGCAGTCTAATAAATTATTTGCACTACCAGAAACGGTATTGCCACTACATTCCTCTTTTTTATATTATTTTCTTTGCTTTTTATTTCTCCTAATTTATTGCTGCAATTCTCCACTATTTATAAGTTACAAATAAGCCCTCCCATAAATGTTATGAATGTATTCGGGCCTCCTAATAATCCAGTATAATTGCTGCCTACATAGCTGTTCAGCTTGATTGAGAGCAATAAATCAATTTGAGATGTTATTCTATTCTTTATTCCCAATCCCGCTCCTAAGCCAAACAAATTTTCGGTAATGTTCTTTTTTTTACTATAATCCGTCAGATATTCAATCGTACCATCCGGATTAATGATCCTTTGAGGAAAAATTCTTGTATAATTCAATATTTGATATCCTATTTCAATATCATTGAAGAGGCTTAACGCTTTATATCTAAAAAGTATCATTCTATTGCCGACAAAAATTGAATATAACGAATGATCATATTCAGAATAAATATTATAAAAAGTCTGTCCATCCGGGTCGTGAATTGTCCCAATATTTCTAGCCCATGATGCAAAAGAAAAGCTGGCATAAAGATCATTGTTAATCGAGTAAGAATAATTTAGTTGTGCTTTTCCATTAAATCCTCCGTAAGATTTAAATGGTGAAATAACCCCTCCGCCAAACTCGATTGAAAACTTGTCTTGTGAATATAAATTGATGACGGACAACAAAGAGAGAAGTAATATAAGAGATGTCTTTTTCATAAAAACAGTTCCCCTTTACCTGATGTTTATTAAAAACACTAAACCTAATTATTATAACTTTAATAAGTTAGCAATTGTTGTATCAATTTACATGGCAATAATTTTTAGATTCTTAGGCGCTAAAATATACCGGGCGTATAATTATTTTTTTTTCTTTTAAGGAATAGTTTTTTGATAACATATAATGAATAAGATGACGGAATGCGGGCTAAAGCCCGGGTTGAGGTGGGTTCGATGTACCCCAGGCTGAAGCCTGGGGTTACTGGTGAAGAAATACAAAGACAAGCATGAGTAGGTGCGTGATTGGTATTTTATGGAGTTAGGGGCTAAAGCCCCTTTTGTTTTGGATGTAGTGGTTCAACGTTAAAACGGGGATGATTAAGGAAGTTTCACTTCTCACTCGTTACTAATTGGGCTATAGCTTTTTTGGGATTATCCATCATATTCCCCAGATTGAAGTCTGGGTTATGGAGAAGGGAAGAATTCCCAGACTAATAGTCTGGGCTACGGAGGAAGGGATGGGAAGGCAAACAGGAGTGTGTTCTGAATGAATGATTTTTAAGATCAGGGCTAAAGCCCGGATTGAGGCAGGTTCGATGTACCCCAGGCTGAAGCCTGGGGTTAATGAGGAAGAAATACAAGGACAAGTAGGAGTAGGTGCGTGATTGGTATTTTATGGAGTTAGGGGGTAAAGCCCCTTTTGTTTTGGATGTTAGTGGTTCCACGTTAAAACGTGGGATGATTAAGGAAGTTTCACTTCGTACTTTCACTAATTGGACTAAAGCTATTTTGGGGATTATCTATCATATTCCCCAGATTGAAGTCTGGGTTATGGAGAAGGGAAGGATTCCCAGACTAATAGTCTGGGCTACGGGGGAAGGAATGTACCTCATACTAAAGAATGAGGTTATTGAGGAAAGTTCCGGTAGGAGCGAGTATAAGAAGTTGGAGCTAAATCATGTAAATATATTTTAGGGTTGGAGAAATATATCCTGTTTTGCTAATATCATATTAGGTGTCAGGCAGGTAGGGTTTTACTAGGTTTTCAGGTGACAATAAATTATAAAATTTGATTCTGTAAAGTAATGTTATTGCTAATATCCCAGTAAATTTATCATTTCATATTATGTCATTTATTTGCATCTTTAAAGAGCGGAACTTTTTAATTTTTAGATGATGGAACAATATTTATGTTCGAAACAATCACTACAGTAAAATCCTATTGCAACAGTCTTACAAAATATTCACGATATAAAACGAGAGAAGTTTATATTGGTGATATTCCTCTCGGCGGAAATAACCCAATCAGAATCCAATCGATGACTACTACTGATTCTATGAATACTATCGCAACTGTTGAGCAGACGATCAGAATGGTTGAGGCAGGATGTGAATACGTTAGAATAACTGCACCAAGCAAGTCAGAGGCTCAAAATCTTGATAATATAAAGAAGGAATTACACAAGCGCGGATATAAAGTTCCGCTTATTGCTGACATTCATTTTACTCCTAATG
>JAJYDC010000040.1 GCA_021777835.1 Bacteroidota bacterium
TGAATCGGGCGAAGTTAAATGGGTTATTGCATAAGCGGCTGATAAATTAATTGAATTTTGAATTGCATATTCCATTGACACGGGCTTATCTGAGAAGGAATTATCGTCATTCTCTGGGCGCCATTCGAATGAAGTACCTGAATCAACAATAATCGGTGAATCTGAAAGCGGTTCCGCTAAAGTATAACCTTTTTCAAGTAGGCTTCCATATAGAAAAGGTTTAAACGATGAGCCCGGCTGACGTAATATTTGTACTGACCTATTTAAACCTCCGGGGCTTGAATTTGGATTCCCGCCTATCATAGCACGTATCATTCCTGTTCCCGGCTCTACAGAAATTAATCCAATCTGTGCTTCTTGCATAGATTTAGGAAAATTTCGCCATTGTAATGCAACTGCATCTTCTGCAGCTTTCTGCATATTATAATTTAATGTAGTTGTTACTTTTAACTCATCCCGATTTAGGCTCAATCCCTTTTGAGTCAAAATCTTATCTGCGTCCTTACGAACATCTTCTAAAAAGAATTTTCCAAACTTATCATTTAGATTTAGACCAAGCGGAGTTTTTATTAATTGTTCATATTCATTTTCTGAAAGTTTATTTGTTTCAACAAGATTATGAAGAACTATATTTCTTCGCGCCCACATTCTCCCTGGATGATTGACCGGGTCATATCCGCCGGGAGATTGCACCATTCCAACTAGTGCAGCACTTTCTGTTATAGATAATTGGTCGGGAGTCTTATCAAAATATTCTTCCGCTGCTGCCCAGATTCCATATGCTCCGCGCCCGAAATAAACTGTATTTAAATACATCAAAAGAATTTCATCTTTTGTGTATTTTTCCTCTAATTTTCTTGCTAATTCTATTTCTTTAATTTTTCTTGATATTGTTCTTTCGTCCGTTAAAAATAAATTCCTTGCAAGCTGCATAGTTAGAGTACTGCCGCCTTGAATATGACCCGTTAATGTTTTGAATATCCCGCGGATAATACCCTTTATGGAAACGCCGTTATGGTTGTAAAAATCTCGATCTTCCGTTGCTATCAATGACCAGATTACATATTTGGAAATATAACCTGTACTTCTTGCATCAACACGGTTCTTATCACCATAAAATCCTATTATATGTCCATCCGATGTTACAGCATAAGATGAGTACTGCAAATTTATAGGAGGCAAATCCTGAGAAAAGACTACATTACAACTGAATAGGAAAACAAGAATAACAGCCGGAAAGTATTTTAGAGATATAAAATTAAAATATTTATCGAAATTCATGAGTCGGAAACAATGAATAATTATATTTTTAAAAATAGAAAATAATTATAATATTATGCGAATAAAAATAATTCTCTTAATAGCATAAAGAAATATTTTTGTTTCGGAAGTCAATTAAAAAGATTAAATTAACATATAAAATTGCCACGTCTATTGGCTTTAAATCTTTATGGGATCCGGAAAATGAAGGAATTTTTCAGTGTCCAGGAAATTGCGAAACTTTTAAGCTTGAGTAAATCAACTATTCTTTATTATATAAATGATGGAAAGTTAAAAGCAGTACGGGTTGGTAAAGTATATGTTATTTCCCGGGAGAATTTTGGGAATTTTCTAAAGGAACAGAGACATAAAAAGAAAGAAATGGGCGAAAATCAAACGCATCTTGATTTTTAGACAAATTATCAGTCTTTCCTAAAAAAAACAATCATTTATTTTGAAACCCAAATGAAATAAGCCCGTCTAATTATTAAACAAGTGTTAAAATATTTCGAAAATGAAGTATTTTGAACGTTTTTATGGAAATTTGACGTAAAAGGTAAAGTAGATTAGTTTTTGCCTTATAAATTTTCAAGAAAATCACTTATATTTACAGCTTGTTTTTTAAATATTCAATTAAAAAGGAGTAAGCCAAAATTGAAAATAACGAAGCAATTTACTAACCGCGAAAGCAAATCACTTGATCAGTATTTGCTTGAAATCGGTAAAGTTAACCTCATTACTCCGGACATGGAAATTGAGCTGGCAAAACGAATTAAAAAGGGAGATAGACATGCTCTCGAAGCTTTAACAAAAGCAAATTTAAGATTCGTTGTAAGCGTAGCTAAACAATTTCAAAATCAGGGACTATCTTTGGGAGATCTAATTAACGAAGGTAACCTGGGGTTAATTAAAGCCGCAGAAAGATTTGACGAGACGAGAGGTTTTAAATTTATATCCTATGCGGTGTGGTGGATTAGACAATCAATAATGCAGGCTATAGCTGAGCAATCAAGAATGGTAAGACTACCTTTGAATCGCGTCGGCACCTTGAATAAACTTGGTAAAGCATATTCCAAATTGGAACAGGAATTTGAAAGAAAGCCAAGCGCTGCAGAACTTGCAACTGAACTTGAAATGAAAACTGACGAAGTGGTTGATACTTTACAGCTGTATGGCAGACATGTTTCAATGGATGCTCCATTTTCAGGCGACGATGATAAAAATAGTTTGATAGATATTCTACCAAATGATCAACAACCTGCACCAGATGTAAAGCTTATGCACGAATCTCTTAAAAGTGAGGTCGAAAGTGTTCTTTCAACTTTAAGCGAAAGAGAAGCAAACGTACTAAGACTCTATTTCGGAATAAATAGTGAAAGATCTGCTACTCTTGAAGAGATCGGCGAAAGATTTAACTTGACTCGCGAAAGAGTTCGCCAAATTAAAGAAAAAGCTATACGCAGCTTAAGACACCCATCTAAAAGTAAAAATCTAAAAGCCTACTTAGGCTAGTATTTCTTAATTAGCGTTCCATTTCACAGTAAGTGAAATGGAACAGCTAATTATAAAATTTTCACCTTTCATTTCTTCTGCCTCTAACACAAAATAAATTTAATTTTAATTTGAAATAAATTTTATATATTTCATTTGTAAAACAACTAAACAAATAATATGGAAAATCAGAAGCTTGGTAAGAAGATTAGCTCTAAGGTATTCTATTTTGCTTTTGGAGCACTAACTATTTTGACTTTGTTTATTAATACTGGAATTTCAAAATTTGCGGAGTCGGGCACAAATAACTTCATTACAGATTCAACTGTAAATATTAGAATTACCTCACCTGAAATTCCTTCCGAATTATACTTTGCGGGAGAAAAAGTTCCCCTAAATAATTTTGAAGTGAGAGAAAGGGTTGACCGTGAATTACTTGTAAATACATATTGGTTTTCTTCTACAATTTTAGGAATGAAAAGAGCTAATAGATGGTTCCCCGTTATCATTCCTATCTTAAAAAAATATAACGTCCCTGAAGATTTTAAGTATCTTGCTTTGATCGAAAGCAACTTATCAAACACTACCTCTTATGCCGGAGCCGTTGGCTTTTGGCAATTTACAGAAGAACCTGCAAAGAAGTACGGACTCGAAATAAATGATGAGGTGGATGAGCGTTATAACGTTGAGAAATCAACCGAAGCAGCGTGTAAATATTTGCTTGATGCTTACAGCGAATTAAAAAGTTGGACTTTAGCTGCAGCATCTTATAATATGGGACTTAACGGTATAGTCAAACTTATGCAGAAGGAAAAAGCAAGTGGTTATTATAATTTGCTTTTAAGCGACGAAACATCCCGATATGTAGCTAGAATGCTTGCAATGAAAATCATTTTCTCTGACCCTCACAAATATGGTTATTATTTAAAACCTGGGGATCTTTATCCTCCGCTAAGAACTAAAAATGTTAAAATTGATTCTTCTGTAGATAATTGGGCTGACTATGCAATAAGTCATGGGATTAATTACAAAACATTGAAATATTATAACCCTTGGCTTAGAGATATTTCGTTAGAGAATAAGAAAAATGAAACTTACATTTTAAAGATGCCTGTGAATTCAGAAGATGGTGTTATCCCCAATAACAATTAAAAAATAATTATAAAGAAAAAGGAGGCAAATGCCTCCTTTTTCTTTATCTATATATTTTGATCTATTTATTTATATCAGGTTGATTACAATTTCCTTTTAAATTTCTGTTTAAATAATGGTCGTACACTTCCAACATTAATGTATAACTTGCAAGATTGTATGCTGCACCGTGTGCTCCTGGAGGGAATATTCTTAAATCAGCATCTTTACCCGCATTTGTAAGTGCCGTTAATAGCTGCATTGTATTCTGCACATGAACATTATCATCCATTGTTGAATGAATCAAAAGCAATTTCCCCTGAAGATTTGACGCATGAGTCATCGCATCGCTCTGGATATAACCTTCTTTATTTTTGTCTAATAGATTCATGTATCTTTCAGTATATATATCATCATACAATCGCCAATCAGTTACTGGCGAATTCGCTATTCCGATTTTAAAAACTCCTGGATGCGTTAGCATTGTGAATACGGTGCTATAGCCACCATAACTTGTTCCCATAATTGCCATATTTTTCGAATCGACATAAGGGAGCGTTGCTAAGTAATGCGCTGTAGCTGTAAAGTCATGACTTTCCCATTTTCCAAGTTGCCCATATACAATTTTCATAAATTCACTACCGTAATTTGCATTACCCCTGTTATTTACGTCAACTATGATATAACCTTGTTGAGCCAAATATTGATTCCAACCCGATGCCTCAAAAGAATTATAAACAGAATGAGATTCTGGTCCGCCATAAATTGATAGAATCACCGGATACTTTTTAGTAGAATCAAAATTTACTGGCTTAATCATTGAACAATCCAATTTTACCGAGTCAGGTGTTTCAAAACTAAAAAGTTCTTTTGGTGAGTAAACATGTGTTGCCAAATATGTTGTTACGATTGAATTATTTTCTAATTTCTTTAACATTTTACCATTTGTATCCCAAAGTTCAACTTGTCGGGGCAGGTTTATATTTGAATAAGTATCAATATAATATTTTGTACTAGGTGACATGTTTACCTGGTGAAAACCCTTAATTTTAGTAAGTCGATCCTCTCCCGAACCGTCAAATTTTATAGAGTAAAGCTGTTGTTCAAGAGGGGAAGCTTCAGCAGACAAATAATAAATAGTTTTCTCATGAACATTAATACCCAGAACTTTTATAACATCCCAATTACCTTTAGTTACCTGATTTAATAATTTGCCGCTGTAATCATAGCGATAAATATGATAATATCCGCTTCTATCAGATACCCAGAAAAATTCGTGAAGGTTTTCTGGAAAATATATCATATCATTTACATCTGTATAAAAATTAAATATGGCAACCCATGTATTATTCTTTTCTTCCATTACAAGATGCCGCTCACCTGTTTCTACATTAAAGAAAAATAGTTTCATATCATTTTGTGCACGATTCAGAACAATCATCGCAAGTGTATTAGGAATACTTGTCCAATAAATTCTCGGTATATAATAATCACCTTCTTCGCCTGTATCTAGCCAGATTTTTTTGTTTGTTTTAACGTTTATTATTCCAATCTTAACTTTGGGATTTGGATCACCAACCTGCGGGATTGGTATATCTACATACTTTGAATGAAGTCCTTCATAATTTGTCAGTTTAATATTTGGAACACCGCTTTCATCGAATTGCCAAAATGCTATATATTTGTTGTCCGGTGACCAGTTCCATGCCTGCGCTTGACCGAATTCTTCTTCATATACCCAATCATAATGCCCATTAAAGACATTTGTCGCTGCATCATTTGTAAGTTGAGTTTCATTTTTCTTATTGAAATTATATAAAAACATATTCCCGCTTCGTTCATAACCTACCATTGAGCCATCAGGTGAAAGTTCTGCTGTACGGGCATCTTTAGCTGCGAGCTTTAAGGTTTTATCTTTTAAAGAATAAATATAGTAATCGGAAATGCCCGAGCGCCTATATATCTTTCGAAAGTTTGTTTCAAATACCAGGTGCTTTGAGTCTTTTGCCCATTGAAATGATTTATATTCAAACGGCTTTGTTGTATCCGGGAATGTTAAATTTGAGGCATCAAAAACTAACTCATCCTTCCCTGACTTTGGATCATAGGATCGAATTTCCTCTTTTTTAGTCGAATCATTTTTTGTGTTGTAGGAATAACTACTACCATTGTTAATCCAATTGACCCCTTCGGGTCCGGAACTGCCCTGAAGTTTTTTTGTCTCAAAAATCGCATCTTTTACGTTCTTGAGCATGATTTTTTGCTGAGCAAAAAGATTCGATGTGAGTATAAAAGAAACAGCTAAAAGGAAGTACGGCATGAATTGAAAATGTTTTTTCATCTGATAGCCTTGTTAAGATATGTTTATTATGTATGTTTTTTTAATGTTCAAAAATATATTTTGTCCATTCTTTAAGAGAATTCAATAATTCCATTTCTGTATTAAAGCGATAATGATTCAGAATTTTAACTTAAAAAATAATTGGTGCAGAATCAAGAAAGACGCAGGAAGGACATCTTCTTTTTTCCATGAAACTATTAATACTGTGTTTGTCAACGACTTTTTTTTAATTATAGCTTCTCTTTCCTAGTCAATTATTTAAGTAATTACTTGTTTGAGAATATGGAACTCTGCCGCAGTGAAATAATTCTTCTAGTTGTTAGTAATTAAAAAACAACGATCTCCTCTATAAAATGTTTTAATCAGGGGGACTTATTAATAATGATATATTAAGATTATCTGCTAAAACTAATCTTTGTTTTGCGTTAAATCATTCACAAGATAAAGCATGGGTTTAGTTAGTGAATTCTAATTGTCATTTTTGTTAATAATAAGACAATGCCATATTACTAGAAAACACTTTAAAATCATCAAAATAAATTATTAATGATTTCCTTTATACTTAATTAAACCTCCTCCGTATGTTGCAATCCATATATTTCCGCTTTGATCTTCGGTAATACCTCTAATATCTGTCAGATTTAACCCTGTAGTGCTATAATCAAAAACATTTGCAGTAGTTAAACCACTTAATTTAACCACTTCCTTATTAGTTCCTATCCATTTATTTCCTAAATGATCAATAAATATAGTTTGAGCAAAACTTTGAATAGGAAGCGGATACAATTTTTGCCAGTTTGCACCATCAAAATAGGAGAGCCCTGTACCAAATACTTGCCCTGCCGCATGCCCTGCCCATACTTCTATTCCTGAAGCAGCAAGAGCTGTAATATTATTATTGATGATCGAAGAATGAGAACTTTCATATAGTTTACCTGTAGAATTTCCAATACCTGCAGATTCTAAACCGATCCATACAACTTGATTTGCATCGACTGCCAGTGCCGTTATCCAACTATCATACTGCAGGAATGAAAGTTCATTAGTAGTATAAGTATGCCAGTTTCTATTGCCAGTGTTATCAATCCACGTTCTACAAAGTCCGGCTGGAGTCCCTAAATAAACGTTTCCATTATTATCCGCAGCAATTGATTTAATTCTAAAGTCCGGCAATCCGGATGACATGAAACCGTATTGGCGGATGGATGAGCCCGATACATCTAATACCCCTCCGAATTCAGTTCCTGCCCATATATGATTGTTATCGTCAATAGTGATACAATTGATAGTATCGTGGGCAGCAGAAGCTGGTGTGTTATCTATTAAGTTTGACCAATTTGTACCGTCAAATTTCATTAATCCCAATCCGGGTGTCCCTATCCAAATTTCATTATTCTTATCTGTCGCAATACATGTTAACTGATTTGTCGTAATATTTGAGTTAGCAGTTGTATAATCTTGCCATAATGTTGTGTCTACTAAAGTTTTTTGAGCAGAAACAACTGTGCCGCTGCTTACTGATACCAAAACACTATCATCACGGTGGTTTGCAATATGGAATTTAATGTAATAAATCCCCGGAAATAGACCCGTTAAAACAACCGGAGTTATTTTAGATGTATTTGAATCGTTAATAAAGACGGAGGCTTTAGACGGAGTGCTTGTTAAATTAATGCTCCCTAACATTGCAGGGTTCTTGGAAAAGTCTATAAAAATATCTTTCTTCTTCCCTTCCACTATATCTATTGAAAAGGAAGTATCCCGAAATAAATTTTTCTTAAGTGTAATTGTGTAAGAATTTGTGCTTAACCAGGTTAAACTATCTGGAGTCACCCTCCTTCTTGGAAGCCCATTCAAATATATTTGGAAACCTGTTGGATAAGAATTTATAAATAAATAACCATTCGGTGGAGGCATGTCCGGCGGACTAACAGAAACATCTTTTGTGCAAGATGAGAATGTACTTAAGAAAGAGATTACAAGAATAGTGCACATTTTTAGAATACTAATATTTAATTTTCTAAGATTCATTTTATTAGTTATATCCAAATGAATTTATGTATGATCTTACAAGATCAATTCTGAAACTTGCTTTGTAATAAGAACCGAAAATTCCAAAACCGCCTGTAATATTTGAGTAGTCTGCTGCATCAAGATTTACTGTAAATCCGTCAACTGATTGTTGTAGAGAAGAATAATAGGTCGAAAGATTTTCATCGTAGGCAATTACATCCACTATAATTTTTGAAATCGTGAAGTCACTCTTGTTTTTATCAGTTCCTGATAGTTCTGTCATAGCTTCATTAAGCGTTGAATAATCTATTGTAAAAAAGTTAATTTTAGTCAACTGCGGATAATTTGGAGTTAATTTACCGTTTTGATTGAAATAAGAAAGAGGTATATAAAAATTCTTTGGGTTAGTATCGCCTTTCTGATAATAGATAATCGATATTCTAGGTTCATAATAAACATTCCCCAAATCTTTCCAACCAACATAAATTTGCGAATTTAGTGTCGGGTCAAAAGTATTATTGCTAGCCTGATCAAAAAAACCATATCCTGCGTCAGGCATTTTAGTTATAGATGTCAATAATAATCCATTTGGCAGTAATGCTTGAATTTCGACATAGCTATTAGGTGCAGGCTTTAGATTATTACAATAATAAAAATTCACGTTGGTTTTATAACGTGATGTGTCTGTTCTTGCTATAGAACTATCTCTCATTACGTACAATGTATCGTTGTACCAAACATTAACCTCAGCTCCGATAACTGAAACATTTTCAGTGTCTGCAATTGGATCAAGTCCTGAGGGTCGATAACTTCTTGTAAGTGTAACAACTTGCAAAGTTGTATCGCTTCTTATTATTCCGCTAAGAACATACCTTTCTCTGAAAGGTGCATAAGGATTTAATGTATCACTGCACGAATTCAATATGAAGAAAGAAATAGAAATTAATATTATAACTAAGAATTTTTTCATAATTCCATTTTTATTGTTGCGGTCGGAAGAAATGGGAGCATATTTACTCGCTCGCCGGTATTTCTCTTGAAATAAAAAATATTTGCTCGATTATATACGTTAATTATACTTGCATCAAAACTGAACTTGACCCATGAAATATTAAACGATTTAGATATGCTTAAATCAAGTCGGTGATAATCTGGTAGCCTTCCCAAATCTCTGTCCGAAAGTAATTGAAATGGCTGATAGTTTTCATAAATAGACCAGTCATTATATAAATCACTAAAGTATAATTTATTATAATAGCCGAGCGATTGTGTAAAAGGAAGTCCCGTATTATATACCCAAATGGCACTTGCCCTCCAATTATTGCCAAAATTATATTCTAATGTTAAATCAACTGAATTTCTCGAATCATACCTTGGGTAATAAACCCAACCGTTAACATCATTATAAGCCCAACTTAATGTGTATGATGCGGTGAATGCAATTCGACTATTATTATATCGGAATAGAAATTCCCAACCATAGGATTCGCCTGTAGCTGATATTAAATCTGGATCTGTTGATGCAATTTTATTGTCATTAAGAATGGGTATGTTTTTCATAATTTTGTAATAACCCTCAACATCAAGAGAAATATTTGAGGCGAAATCAGTTGTTGCACCAATAGAATATTGAATAGAACCAGCTGGCTTTAAATAATCTGGAATTATTATCCATGGTTCGAAGAGAGAAATTACTTCATTTTCATCGGAAAGTGTTGTTAATTCTTGCTCATAAATTCCCCATGAACCTTTTAAAGCTATTGCAGGAAAAATCCTATAAGTCATGCTGACTCTCGGCTGTATCATATACGGATTGTTGTTTGAAGATAAAAGACTGACAGCGGCAATTCTAGCTCCAACATCTGCACCGAAATTTTCATATCTTAAAAATTTATATTTCCCATAAACATTTATACTGGTTCCGTTTCCGCTAAGGTTGCTTATTGCACCTAAGGCATTTTCAAGATAAAGAGTGGTATTGATATCCTTTATTTCTGTTCCAACGCTTAACTCGTCTTTACTCGGGAAAATATAATTAAAATCCATCTTCGTCGTAATGTCATCAAGTTGATTATTCTTAGGCTTTGCTGAGCTTAATTTGGGATCAACTTCTCCCTTAAAATTGCTCCACGAAATCCCCATCTCAAAATAAAGAGGAGAATCTGTTAGTTGAAACCAATCTACTCCAAGCAATTTATTTGACCAACTCATGTTTTCGGTATAAGGGCTTTCATTAATTAAATTATCACCGCTCACGAAGCTTGTTATATCAAATTTAGAACCTTTTATAAAATTTGGATTTGAATAATTTAGCTTAAGGGATAAGTCGTAAAAATTTATCGGCGCACTTTTATCATTTAAAAATTTCTTAAGTACTTCACTATAATAGCTTTTTCTACCGGTTATCATAAAAGAACCATGTGGAATTGGTCCTTCAAAAAGAGCTTTGCCTGTAAGTAGGCTTGAAGTTGCCGAACCGGCAAAGGAATTCTTGTTACCGTCTTTTGTAATAATATCTAATACAGAAGAAAGCCTATCTCCAAACTCAGATGTAAATCCTCCTTTATAGAATTCAACGCTGTTTATCATGTCCGGATCAATTACGCTGAACATGCCGAATGCATGAAAAGGGTTATAAATAGTAATGCCGTTGAGTAAAACAAGATTTTCGTTGCTTGCACTCCCGCGTACATAATATCTGGCAGATACATCACCGGTCGCTTTAACTCCCGGTATATATTGCAATGATCTAAAAATATCTGCCTCCACTCCTTTGGGAAGCATTTCTATATCTCTCATGGAAATTCTTTGTAAGCCAATATCAGTAGCATTTTTCCCAATTACTTTTTCACCTACAGTTTCCACAGTCTCCATCTTAATGCCAATCGCTGATAAAGCAACATTGATTTCTCTTATTTTGTTTTTTACAACAGATACGTGGATTTTTTTAGCTTGATAACCGACGTATGAAACAGTGAGCGTATATTTACCCGGCGCAGGAACAGCAGTTATTACGTAAAGACCATGTGAGTCTGTTAGCGTCCCTATATGCAATTCATTTATCACTACATTACAAAAAGGTAATGCCTCACCGTTGGTTGAGTCTGTAACAATTCCGCGTATTGTCCCTCTGCCTTGGGAAAATATTATAGATGAGCTAAAAAGAAATATGATAACAGCTGCCCTAAGAAAAGGGAATGATCTGTCTCCCACCTTATAATCCATTAAGTGCTTTCTTCAGAATAAAACAATTAGTATTAACTTGTCAAATATATTCCATTAATTTTATCTCTATAAAGATAGAAAATAAACTTTTGCAAAAAAAAATAATTAAGCTGTAATTCTATTTTATATCTAATTTTCTTCAATTATAGTTCCGGCTTTTCCGTTTAAAGTTTCTTCATATAAATCTGAATTGGAAATAATAACCCGCCTGCCGCCGCCTTCCAAAAAATTTATTGCTGCTTTTATTTTAGGTCCCATGCTTCCGGCTGGGAAAATATTCTCGTTGTATAGCTTTCGAACTTCATTTAAACTTAAATGCCTCAAGTCAATTTGATCCCGCTGCTGATAATTCAATTTTACACCATCAATATCAGTAAATATGAAAAACTCAGCATTAATTTTTTCTCCCCGCGCTCTCATCTTCTTCAGCAATTTAATACCAAGCAAACTTGAAGATAGGTCTTTGTCAATTACAGCGTTAACACCTGAATAAATATTTACAGGCAAGTTATTTGACGAGAATTTTCTACTGTATTTTATCCCAAACTTGCATCTATAAATTTCATAACCATCTGTAATTTCAGGTTTAATTTTAATTACTGGAATACCTCCGCCTCCGACAGCTATCGGGATATTTCCGGCAATTAGATTTGCTTCGATTATATCAGTTTCGATAATATCTATTGGCTCCGGAGATGGTACAACCCACCTCCAAAGCTCGACCCCATTTCCGTCTTTCTTATAAAACATATATGGACGATTTTCTTTTTGCTGCATTTCAAACGCATCTTTTTGAGTAACTGAGGGCCCAATAAATTTCGAGGGAGAAAGAAATGCAGGATCATTTTCATCAACAACAACTTTGGAAATAGTTTCCGCTGCAATTTTTTTTATTCCAAGTATACTTAATGAGTTTGTCAGTTGCGATAACATATAGCCCATAGAACCTTGCGTGTCAGCATCGCAAATATCAATTTCTGAACTCAGATCTGAATTATTTGAATTCATTAATAAATTGCCCACTTGTGGACCATTTCCATGTGTAATAATATAATATTCATCAGGCGCATCATGTATTATTTTGGCTAGCAGGTCACAAGTCTTAGAAGTTCTTTTCCACTGTTCTGATAAACTGGGAAAAACAAATTTTCCAGTATTCATGTCGAATATACCGGCGGGGGATATTTCGTTCCCTCCCAACGCAAATATTTTTAATTCTTTTACCATATAACATTTCTCGATACTTTATTAATGGTTCGAGTCTCCTATTAATCCCTTTTATTACACTTGATCAACTAATTAGGATATTTTCTTTGTGTTGTCTTCTCTCTTAATTATAATCACGGTTGCATCGTCTTCCCATTTACCGCTGTTACCAAATTTCTTTGCTGCGTTAAATATTTCATTCAATATTTCATTAGCTGTTTTCATCTGATTCTTAACTACTACTTCCTGTAGCCTTTCAATTCCAAATTCTTCTTTCTGTTTGTTTTGCCTTTCAATAATTCCGTCACTATAAAGAACTAGGACCGAACCCGGCTTAATAAACACATATGTTTGATGAATCGAAACTTCTGGCAGAGCGCCGAAAATCAATCCTGTCGATTCAAGCAAAGTAATTTCTTTCCCTGATACAAGAAATGGTATTGGATGCCCTGCATTTACATAGAATAAATTCCCGTTAATTTCTAGATCTGCATAAAATAATGAAACAAATAGTGAAGAATAAACACTTTTATGTATAACCCGGTTTAATTTCTTCAAAGTGTATACTGTTTTCATCTCCTTTTCAAGCCCCATTCGAAGCCCGGTAACAACATCTCTTACAAGTAAGGCAGCCGGAATTCCGTGTCCGCTTGCATCACCTATACATATTCCAAAGCTTGTTTCGTCAAACTTAAAGTAATCGTATAAATCACCTCCAACAAGCTCTGCCGGTTGTGAATAACCGCTAATCTGGTATCCCGGAATAACAGGTGCAGTTGTTGGCAATAAACTCTGCTGAATTAAAACGGCTTGCTCTATTTCACTCTTAACCGCTTCAGAGTATATTCGAGAATTTATCGCGTTTCTGACCGCATTAAAACAAAATTCAATCTCTTCCCGAATCCAGCCGCTTTTCAATTCAAATAGAACAATCCAATTATCTTCAATTCCCTTTACTGTAAATGCCGCTGGTATTGAATATTCTTTCCTGTTTGAGTTAATTGATGAATCAATTGTAAACCCAGGATTATCAAAAATGTAACTTTTCGATTTCATCAATGCCAAAACTGGACTAGATTCTTTTGAAATCATTGTGGTAAACTTAATACTCTTAAAATATTCCTCCGGTGAAATCAGAACATAATCATTCTCTTGTTCTTCATAAATACGGCCATTTACAATATTAAGATCTGCTGCGAACGTATTTTCAAGTTCCTTTACTATCGTAAAAAGAAAGTCTTTACCTGATTTTTCATGTCCAATTTTGTTAAGTAGAAAATCTAATTTCCTGTAAAAAATTTTAGGCTCTATCATTTCTCTTTCTTTCATCTCAAATTTTGTAAGTCCAAAAATACAGAAAATTAGTCAAAGCATATAGCTATCTTACGTGAATCATAATGCATTAATTTGTATATTATTAACCCCGCACAAGATAATATCTGCCGATATTCAAATGAATTACTCCTTATTATTTATATGCTGGCGTCAACGGCAGCTTAAATTCCAATATTATGTGATTGGCTCCAAAGGTGTCCCCTAATCTCGTCCCTGCAAATTTAAATCTAATAAAACGCCCTCAACTGCATGGCGCTAACCAAAAAAACTAATGATTTATTAATATCCGGAGAATTAATCATTCTAAGAAGTTTTCCTATCTATCCTTAACCTCACCACTTTGAATTGATTATTTCTATTTGAGTCTTTGTAGAAACCATTTAGGAAATTGCTAACTATTACTTTGCCCCTTGTATCAGTTTCCTTTTCTATATCATTTTAAAAATATGGGAATTCACAATCTTCCAAAAATCTTTGTAACTCCTCTATGAAATTTATGTATTGAATTTACTGGATGCGCATACATTAAGATGCATTTCTTGGAAACAAAGTTCAGCCCTAGTCTGCTTGCAGTTTCAATTGCTTTCTTTGATTCAGCCCCTTGTTGAATCCAAACATTCTTTATCCCTGCTAAAGCTGCCTCTTTCAAAATTGATTCCACATTCTTTGGTGAAACAGAAATTAGGACAGAATCTACCGCCCCTTGTAAAGAGGTTAAATTTGAAAAACATTTATCGGACTCAATTTCCTCTTCTGTCGGATGAACTGCAAATACTTGGTAACCTTTCTTCTTAAGTTCTTTATATGCAGAATTGCCGAACTTTCGCCCATTTCTTGAACAGCCAACAACTGCTATTTTTTTACTGCTAATAAAATCTTGAATTGCTTGTTCCATATTCTACCTCCTTTATTTAATACTCATTTGCCTGAAGTTCAAATTCTCATTCTTTAACTTTCTAATAATGATTTGTTCTACCTAAACATTTTGGTCATTTCAACTTCATTTGAAATATTCCGAACTGTATTTCTCTAAACTATTTAATTCGTTGGATATTTTATAATTCCATAACTTTGTCGCTTCTGAAATTTGCCCTGAATATGTATCTTTGCGGAGTTGTTCAACTTCCTTAATTAGCTCCCGGTTATTCTTCTCAGTCAGCCTTCGAAATTTTTCTTTATAATCATTAATATTAAAGTTTGTTTTGTCGAATTCCTCGCGCAATTTTCTTGTATATAGTTCATATATATCGAAAATTACTTGATCGTATAACAATAAGCTATTAGAAGCGACTTTCAGATTAACCCAGGATGTATTTTTATCAAAAACACATATAGCTGTTAGCTTTACTGGAGTAAAAATATTTTCCATTTCTATAGATGCCGGATTATAAACGTGAATGCCGCTTGCGGTTTTCCCTGATAAATCCATAGGAATACCTTTAAAATCATCCCAGGTTAATTTTCTTGCCTTCGACCAAAATAAATATTCACTTGAATTATAATTCTTATATAGTGCCGGCAAATTATTAGAAGCACATTGAAACATAAAAAGGGAGAGTGCTAATAAAAAAAATAATTTCATAATGATTCCTTAAGTCAAAATAATATCAGTATTCGTTTTGCAGTTATTTTACTTAACTAAATGCTTTTTCTGACTGACCAAATAAAACCTTGCATAAATAAATGCCCGCACAATTTTTCTAGTAGAGCATTAATTGCTTTATAATATAAAAAAAGCTGCATTCTAAGGATTTTCTAATGCAGCTTAAACTTAACACTTTTATTTACTTTATTGAAAGTCTATTTGTTTGAACCCTCAGAATCTCGTATGACGTACTGCCCGGTAAGTCTGATATCCCGTGAAGAGCTTCCTACCATTACCTTTACCTCCCCCGGCTCAGTTATCCAGGACTCATTTTTATCGTTGAAATACGCAAGTGCATTTCTATAAATATTAAATTCAACTTCTTTTGCTTCCCCGGGTTTCAAAGTAATTTTATCAAAAGCCTTTAACTCTTTTACTGCTCTGGCTACTTTAGAATTTAACATACCTAAATAAAGTTGAGGAATTTCAGTGCCCTTTGTCTTTCCTGAATTTTCGATCTTAAAAGATATTTTGAAATTTCCAGCTCCGTCAACTGCAGGCTCAATTCTCAAATTGCTGTATGAGAATTTAGTATATGATAATCCAAACCCAAAAGGAAATAATGGTTTGATTCTATTTTTATCAAAGTGCCTGTAGCCGACAAAAATCCCGTCTGAATAATTACTAACGCTGTCTTGTGCCTTGTATGATTTATATGCAGAACAATCTTCCCAACTTCTGGGAAATGTGATCGGAAGTTTTCCTGATGGGTTATAGTCTCCCAGAAGAACATTTGTTATAGCATTACCGCCTTCTTCTCCCCCGAACCAGGCTTCCAGCACACCACTTACTTTATTTATCCATTTGCTCATAATGATTGGTGAGCCGGAGTTTAAAACAACAATTACATTTTTGTTCGCCTTTACTAATGCATCAATTAATTTATCCTGATCGTTTGGAAGGTCAAGATTCTTACGGTCAAATCCTTCAGATTCAAAAAATTGAGAAGTACCCGCAAATACAATTACAACGTCTGATCTTTTTGCGGCAGAAACCGCTTCTGCTATTAAATCCTCGTTAGGCGGCCTCCACCCAAGTTTTGCAACAGCATCCCCGCCATTTTGATAATATTCATATTTAAGTTTATATGATCTTCCGGCTATTAACTTAATTTTGTAGGAATGAATCTCTGCTGCGTGATCACTCCAGTCATTTACTATCAATTTATTATCAAGATAAACGCGCGATCCGTCGTCGGATGTTACATCTATCAAATATTCTCCCGTCTTTACCGGCTTAAGAATTGAAGTCCATCTCACTGAATAGTTCTTATTCCTAAATCCTTCAAATGGTGCTTCATTGCCCCAATTAAAATTTATATCCTTATCTGTCCGTGTGAGTACAGGTTTCCCGCTTAAATTTTTATTATCAAAGATCTCAGTAACGAGTCCGTGTTTAGAGGGATTGTTCGGCAGATAAAACATTGTGGAATCTATTGAAGCTCCGTCACCGTTAAGTATTACCCCTTCTGCATAATCTATTTTAATATTTTTCCCTATTTTATTTTGTAAAGCTTCAAGCGGACTTACTGCAAATATTGGATTCACCATAGAACTTCCGCCGCCGCCTACTCGTGCAAATTTTGCCCCTGTTCCTATTACTGCAATAGATCTAATATTATTCCTGTCTAACGGCAATATATTATTATCATTCTTTAACAGTACAATCCCTTCCGTTGCAGTTTTAAGCGCAGCTTCACGATGCTCCTTTGTATTTATGAGATTGTTGTCTGTTGAATTCTTCTTATCGAATAATCCTAGCTCGAACATCACTCTCAAAATCCTTCTTACCTTGTCGTCTATCGTTGCTTCTTTTACTATTCCATTTTTTATTGCGTCTGTTAATGTTGAATCATTTAGGTAAGTTCCGTATGGCATTTCCAAATCTAACCCGCCGTTTGCAGTTGGAATACTACTATGAACGGCTCCCCAGTCTGACATTGCTAATCCCGTAAAGCCCCAATTCTTTTTTAATTTCGTTTTTAGCAAATAATCATTTTCGCTGCAATAATACCCATTTACTTTATTGTATGCTGCCATAATTGCTAAAACTTTTGCTTCCTTAACCGCAGCTTTGAATGCGCGAAGATAAATCTCATTCAATGCACGGTGACCGATTTTTACATCAACGAACATTCTTTCATCTTCTTGATTGTTTACTGCAAAATGTTTTACTGTTGCGGCAACACCCTGGCTTTGCACACCTTCAATATAACTTACAGCCATTCTAGTTGTTAAATATGGATCTTCACCGAAGCTTTCAAAATTTCTTCCTCCTTGAGGAATGCGTGCAATGTTAACACATGGTCCTAATATAACATCTCTCCCTTTTCCTTTAACTTCATGCCCAATTGAAATACCGATTTTATTAATTAAAGAAGTATCCCAGGTTGCTGCCATTGCTATACCTGATGGAAATGCCGATGAGTTTCCCCACCTTACACCCACTGGTCCATCACTCATTTTTAATTTAGGTATGCCCAGCCTTTCGATTGCTTTAGTAGAAAAATCCGACCCTCCTATAAGGGAAATCTTTTCTTCAAGCGTTAGTCGCTTTAATAAATCTTCTACTCGATCATTTATTGCGTTATTACTATCCTTATAAACCGGCATTTCCTTTTCCATCTGAAGTTTACTACCATTAAAAATAATAAATAATAAAAACGGAAGGAATAAATATTTTACTTTAGTAATTTTTCTAATTTTCATATCTCTATCCTTTAATTATTGGAAATAGACATTGGATTTTGTTTTCAATTAGGAATCCATAGCGCTTATAAAGCTTGCTTTTCCATTTTACAAATTGAATATTTTTAAGAAAATTTCCTGATGCTCCTTGTAAGCATTAATTTAGCAGTATAAGAGGTTAAACTTTGACATGATCAATCTCGGCTCTATTTAATTCCCCTGCTTCATCTCCTCTGTTATATTCTTCTGCCTTAAATTATTTCCACACAACAATTAAATATGAATTTTCCCGTAATCAGATCCTTGTCTTATTCCAAAAAATTAATATTTAAGAAAATAACCAACTAATACTATTAGAATCTAGATTCTTATTGCGCCTTTTAAAAACTATAATCTATTTACTCGCAGTAAACTCTGTCTGTTTGTCAATTTCATTCCATATTAAAGCACTTGCTCCAAGTACTGCAGTGTTTCCATTGGTTAGAGCGGATGGTATCAACTTAACCTTATTTTTGAATATATTGAGCATATATTCTTCCATGTATTTTTGAGTAGGCTCAAATATTAGCTTGCCCGAAGCTGCTAAACCTCCGAAAAGTATAATCGCTTCTGGACTTGTATGTGCAACTGCGTCAGCTAATTTTATTCCCAAAACCTTTCCGGTAAAATCAAAAGCTTGTAATGCAATCTTGTCTCCCTTTAAAGCTGCTTCGGATATGGCTTTTGCAGTAAGGTCTGCAAAGCTGATTTTCCTCAACTCGCTTTCTTCATTAGAATCACAAAGAAGCTCATAAACAGTTCTTCTGATTCCGCTTGCAGATGAATAAGTTTCCAAACAACCCTTCCTCCCGCATCCGCATTGTCGTCCGTTTGGATCATAGATAGTATGCCCTATTTCACCTGCAAATCCGTCAGCTCCGTATACCAGCTCTCCATTACAAACTATCCCGCTTCCTAAACCTGTACCTAGCGTTATTACTATAAAATCTTTCATACCTTTAGCTGCTCCGAATTTCATTTCCCCAATAGCAGCTGCATTTGCATCATTTGTTATTGCAGATGGCACATCAAAATACTTTTGAATAATTTCCAACACATTTACATATCCCCAACTTAAGTTTGGAGGCATTTCTACTGTGCCTTTATAATAATTTGCATTTGGAGCACCAATTCCTATTCCAATAAAATTATACTTTCCCTCAATTTGTTTGTAGAGATTCACAATTTCTATAGAGAGCCTTGCAAAAAGATTTTCCGCTGCTTCGTAAGAATTAGTTGGGATTGATGACTCTGCAATACAGTTTCCATTTCTATCTACAAATCCGAAAACTGTGTTTGTTCCGCCTATATCTATACCGAGAGTTATGTCAATTCTATTAGACATTCTGTGCCTTTAATTTCCTTGAAAAGTTTGGAATATGACCTTTCATTCCGTAATAAACAATGAATAAGTAACATAAAACAGGAAGTATAAATGCATGGTGTATACCAATGTTGTCAGCAATGAATCCTTGTATGACAGGAATTATCGCACCTCCGACTATTGCCATGCATAGAATTCCGGAACCTTGCCCGGTATGTTTCCCTAATCCATTAATAGCTAATGTAAAGATTGTAGGGAACATTATCGAGTTGAATAGTCCAACTAAAAGGATTGACCACATTGCAAAGTATCCGAACGAAAGCATTGAGGCAATTACAAGAATGCTGGCAACAACTGCATTAAATGCAAGTACTAATCCAGGCTTAATTTTCCTTTGAACTGCAGAACCGATAAATCTTCCTAACATTGCTCCGCCCCAATAAAAAGAAACAAACTTCCCTGCATCTGCCGCTTTTAATCCCATTATTTCAGGACTTCCGAAATAATTTACCAAAAAGCTTCCTATAGATACTTCTGCTCCAACATAAACAAATATACCAATAGCACCAAGAATTAAATGCCTGTATCCCCATGCACTGTCATGATGTGAATCAAAACTGCCTCCGTCACCTCCGCTTGATGCCACTGTGCTAGCTTCAATTTCAGGAAGTTTAATTAATGCAAAAAATCCGGCAATTAATAATAAGGCCGCTGCCAGCGCTAGGTACGGAACTTGCACGGCGCTTGCCTCTGTTAACTGATAAGCAGAAAGTTGGACAGTGCTCATTTTCTGAATTTCTTCAGTGCTCTTAACAGCAACTGAAAGTATTAAAAGAGATCCAAAATAAGGCGCTATAGTAGTTCCCAATGAATTAAATGCTTGAGTCAGGTTTAATCTGCTTGATGCTGTTTCTGGCTTGCCAAGTATTGCTACATAAGGATTCGCTGCAACTTGAAGTAAGGTTATTCCTGAAGCTAGTATAAATAACGCAAGAAGAAATAGTGGATAGGAACGAGTAGCTGCAGCAGGATAAAACGCTAAACATCCTATTCCGGCTGTCACTAGACCAATTATAATTCCTCTTTTGTAACCTATCTTTTCAACTAATATTCCTGATGGTAGCGATATTAAAGCATAAGCCCCGAAAAAACAAAATTGTATTAGCATTGCCTGTGCATAATTTAAGGAAAAGACTGCTTTAAGATGCGGTATCAAAATATCATTCAAACAGGTTAAAAATCCCCACATAAAAAATAACGATGTTAGTATCGTCAATTCCGTTGTGTAGCTTTTATTTGTATTATTTACTGCTTGAGTGGTTGTTGCTGTAGGTATCGGTGCAGCCATTATTTCTCCTTGTTTTAATAATTATGAATCGGATGACTTATTAATAAAATTCTTATGACAATATTAATCTTTTTATTCGAGATATTATAGAAAAGAAAAAATTATAAAAAACAAGAATTATGATTAACTCGACCGACCTTGGCGCTAACGTAAAGGAGGACTTTGGATATATTATTTCATCAATCTTTGTTGTGTTTATCATGATTATTATTAAATCTTATACTGAAAATTTCTTTCTCCTTTAACAAATCGAATAGGTGTAAATATGCTTATTAAATATTTATAATCTCAAATATTATGCCTGTCAGACAACCATGTCCCAATAACAAGTTATTTTAATTTTATTCTGTTTTGTTTCGAAAATTACATAAAACCTAAGAGTAGCTTGTTTTTGCTTTATTATTTTAATAAAGTTTTATTATTAAAATAATAATCACAATTTCTATAAAAGTACTGAAATTAAAAACCCAACCCCGCTATTCGCGAGATTGGGTTTACATTTTAACTTTTTGTCCTTAATTCAAATATTGTATATATATCTTTTGAATTATGACAAACATCAAATTTAGGATTACTTCAACAAGATCATTTTCTTAGTGGAAATAAAGCTTCCTGCATTCAATGAATAGAAGTAAATACCGCTTGCCAATTTGTCAGCATTGAAAGTAATTGCATAATTTCCTGCACTTTGCTGATTGTTAACAAGTGTTGCAACTTCCTGACCTAACATATTATAAATCTTAAGCGTTACTAATTGTTGTTTAGGAACACTGTATTTTATAATTGTCGATGGGTTAAATGGATTCGGATAATTCTGGCTTAGAGAATACTGAATTGGCATATTGCCTCCCAATTGCTTTATTCCCGTAGGTAATTGAGCAACTGAATCTTGTGTGCCAAAAATGTAATTTAATACAACCGGACTTGTTGCATCCGCAAGAATCCATGAATGATTAATGCCAAAGCCCATTTCATTATCTAAGTATGTGCTTCCGCTGTTAGCTGTGTCTACGCCTGGATAATCACAAGCAAACTTAAATTCAAATGAACCTGCGGGCGTACCAATCGGGAAATCTTGTGTAATTGACCAAACATCTGCTGATACTTTGTGCAACACTTTTAATGTAGATATTGTATCAACATAAGTTGGCGCATCAACTGTATCTGAAACAGTCCAAGTTCCTCCCCAATTACCAATAGGTTTAATACCGCCCTTTAATCCAACAAAATTAATCTTTGCAGGATCAATTACTACTTTATTATGAAAATCAACAGCATTTCCCATATATACATTAAATGTAATTTTTTGATCTGTTGTTATATCTCCGGCAAAAATTATAAGTGAAGGAACAATTGGACCAACAACTTGTGCATTGGTTGTGTCGCTTACATAGTGATACCATCTGTTATCGCCTAGTTCATAGCCGCCGCCGTTACCGAAATTTGCATCCGGATATGCCTTAAATTTCCAAGCTGTAGAATCTCCAACAGGTCCGTAAAATGTCAATGTTGTTGAATACATTCCTGGTTGACCGAATACTGGTTGAAGTGTTCTGTTACCGCTGAATGTATTAGGATCAGGATTCCAGCCGCCCCAGTTGCTAAAGCCCATTATGACAAGTGAATCCTTTGAAGGATCAAATTGTCCAGGTGCTGTGCCATAATAGCTTGTTAAATCAGCTGTAATTGTAACAATATTCTTTACTGTAGGCACTAATAAATCAATTTGATCGGAAAAGTTTACAACTGGCAATGTTACTGATGGAGTATCTAATGTAAAAGTTCTATTTCCGCCGCCTGTAACGCTTTCCCAGTTATCAGTACCATTTACTGTCGCAACAAATTTGTAGTTGTAAACTGATCCCACTGTATCTTTAGCCGGGAAAGTAACAACTGCAACATAAACTGAGTCATTAGCGCTTCGTGGTGTCATCATAAATTGATAGCCTGCCCAGTCGGAGTAACTCGTATCAACAGCCTTCTCAAAATCACCTCTAATGACTAGTGTATCAGTAGTTGCCCAAAGATTATGTCTGATTTGATATCCCATGTTTACCTGGAAAGTCACTGGGACTTGCGCAAACAAGGACACGCTCAGAAATGCGAACATAATAGTAAGCATTATTTTTTTCATTGTGAACCTCTCTTTTTGTTTTTTAGAAATTAGTTAGTTATGACCTCTATAATCCAATTGATATCGA
>JAJYDC010000013.1 GCA_021777835.1 Bacteroidota bacterium
ATCCGGCTTGCAAAATTTGCAATCGATGATGGATGTTATCGGTAATAATATTGCTAACGTAGATACTATTGGTTTCAAAAGCTCAAGAGTTACTTTTAGCGATACTTTTAATGAGCTTGTTAAATCTGGGACAAACCCAACTGACTCTACTGGCGGTACAAACAGTTTTCAAGTCGGCTTGGGCATGAAAATAAATTCAATCGACAGAAACTGGAACCAAGGAACTTTTCAAACTACTGGCATATCTACAGATTTAGCTTTGCAAGGTCCTGGAATGTTCATCCTTAACAGTAACGGTCAAAATTTTTACTCTCGCGCAGGCGCTTTTGAGTTTGACTCCAATGGAAAACTTGTTGACCCTCAGAACGGTGCAGTTGTGCAAGGTAAAGTTGCTAACGGCTTAGGACAAATTCCTCAAGGAACAACGATTCAAGATATAGTTGTTGATAAAAACTTAAAGCTGCCCGCAATAAAGACTTCTAATATTGCATGGGGCGGAAATCTTCAAAGTAGCTCGGCTACAATTGCAACTAATACTGTCAATCTTGACGATAGTCTTGCTGGCAGCACTCCTTATACCGCTCCGCCATCTCCTACTTCTACTCAGATAGTTGGAAAAGACGGTACTGCTTACACGTTGAATGTTTCTTACACAAATACTGCAGGAGCCTGGACACCTAGTTATCAAGTTTATGATTCTACTGGAAAAACTTTGTTATCTCCTCAGCCTACTGTAACTCCTGCCATTACTGCATTAACTTTTAATTCATCAGGTAATTGCACTAGTGCTCCTGTTCAAATAACTAGTACAGATCCTCAACAAAATATCAATTTCAGTTTAGATTTTTCAAAAGTCACTTTAGCTGCAAGCTCAACAACATCCACAAGCATTCCTTCGATTGTGAACCAGGGAGGGGTTGAAGCACCTGTGATTGGCTCTGTAAGTGTTTATGATTCATTAGGAAATGCGCACACCTTGAGCGTTCAATTTGATCACAGTTATGGAAATACTTGGTCATGGAAAGTATCCGTACCTGCAACTGATGGTGGCACTTTCACTGGAGCTACTTCAGGTTCAATGACATTTGACCCCAATGGACAAATTCAATCAATTACTCAAGGCGGAGTAACTGTTCCTGGAATTCCTCCTATTCCTCAAATTACTTATACACCGGGTAACGGCGCTGAAACAGAACCAATAAATCTAAACTTTGGCTCAGGCACTGCAGGTATTACACAAACATCTCTTTCTTCTCAGGTAGCTGCATTAAGTCAGGATGGATCGCCGTCTGCAACTCTTACAAATTTGAATATTGACCAGTATGGAAATGTTGTCGGGGTATTCTCAAACGGAAATTCGCGTACTTTAGCTCAAGTAATGGTTGCAACTTTTACTAACCCTAATGGCTTGGTAAGCGCAGGCAGTAATATGTATTCGGTAGCTGCAAATTCAGGAACACCAAGAATTGATACTCCCGGAGAAAACTCTGCTACGACTATTCAATCAGGTGCTTTAGAGCAGTCCAATGTTGACCTTTCTCAAGAATTTACTAATATGATTGTATCTCAAAGAGGCTTTGAAGCAAATGCAAAAGTAGTAACTACTTCGGATACTCTATTGCAAGATATTACTAATCTTGTAAGATAAAACCTATAGATTCCTTCCAAATAAGAGGAGCTCTGTTTAACAGAGCCCCTCTTCCTTTAAAGTAATAATTCTTTAGTTGCCTTAATTTCTTGTAAATAGCAAAATATCAATCCTTTAGTTTCTAGTACTAAGTTATTAGTTTAGTCTTGTAGTCAATATAAAATCTAACTCAAACTTTGTTTTGCATAAAATTCAACCAGGTGTTTAATAGTAACCAATTTTTCTCCTTTCAGCTCATTAATACTCAATATTTCCAGCCTAGGAAATTGGCATATCAATTGAAACCATTTAAGAAAAAAATATATATCTATATGGCATTACCAGAAGAAACATTAGACAGCATTAAACCGGAAGACATTAAAATAAATCCTGAAAAGTCAGCAGTGAACTTGAAGGTCTTACTAATAGGTATCCCGATTTTTATAATTCAGTTAGTTGCAGTTTATTTTATCACTGCTAATATCCTAATAAAAAGATTTGAGGGGCAATTAGTAACTGCAAATAAGAATAGTGCCTCAATTTCAGCACCGGCAGCAGCTGCACAAAGTCAGACTGTCGACTTGGGCAAGTTTATCTATTCAATTGATGATATTATAGTAAATCCGGCAGATACTGATGGCAAACGCCTGTTACTTACATCCGTCGGCTTTGATTTACCCAAGATAGAAATGGAGAATGAATTGAAGACGAGAGAGGCAATGGTAAAGGATGCAGTTATCTCGACTCTATCTAGTAAAGATATTTCACAACTGGATAATATTGCATACAGAGATACCCTTAAGATGGAGATTACAGGAAGATTAAAGAAATCTATCCCTGACGTTACAATTAACAATATTTATTTCAGCAAATACATCTTGCAATAATTATGGCTGAAGTTTTATCACAACAAGAAATAGACTTACTTCTAAACAAAGTAAAAAGCGGTGAAGAACAGAACACCTCGCAAAATACCGAGAAGGAAGCTCTTCTTTTCGACTTCCGTTTACCTAATAGAATCTCCAAGATTCAACTAAGGACTATAAGAAGTCTTAACGAAACATTTGCTGAAAGCTTTGCCTCTTTTCTTGTATCAAAGCTTCAATGCATTGTTAATATGAATGTAACGTCAATTGATCAAATTTACTATTCGGAATATATCCTTTCAGTTTCCAATCCCGCTTGCCTTTATACTTTTGAGATAAGAAACACTGATATCAAAGGAATCCTTGAGTTGAATTCGGATTTAGCTTTAATATTAGTTGAAAGACTATTAGGCGGTAACGGAACGGGCACAAAACAAGCTTCAGTTATTACACCGATTGAGCAAAAAGTACTTCAAGTTATTGCCGAAAGAGTTATGCTTGACCTTCGTAAAGCATGGCAGATGGTTGATACCTATGACTTTAGAGTAGAAAGGTTCGAATCAGACATTGACTTTGCGCAAATAACATCGCAAAGCGAATCGGTATTGCTAATTACTTTCGAAATAATTATTGCCGAAAAGGCCTATATGATGAACCTGTGCTTTGCCACATTTGCTTTCGATAAGATCTTATCAAAGCTAACCTCTCAAAATTTGTCTACAGTAAGGCATACAAAATATGCTGGCACTACTTCCGGCGAAATATTAACAAACCATCTTTATAAAACCAATTTGCCAATAACCGTTGAATTTGGTACTGCTAAAATATCAATGAAAGATGTATTTGAACTTGAAAAAGGTGACATAATAAAACTAGATACAATGATAGGGGACGAACAAACAATTAAAGTCGGGAATAAACCGATTTTCTTAGGTCGAACTGGAATATTAAATAGTAAGAAAGCTATTAAGATTACTAGAAAATTTGAGTTAAATAATAAAACAGAATAGGCAATTTAGATGGAAGATTTAAGAGAAGAAGAAAATTTATTGAATCAACAAGATTCAACTAATGATTCAGATGGTTATTCAACTGCTGATAACCGCAATGGAAATTCTAAAGTTTTAGCCGGAGTTGCAGATTTTGAGGAGTTCGATGATGCTAAGATTAAGGGCATTGGAACAAATGAAAAACTTGACTTTCTAAAAGACCTTCAGCTGAATGTATATATTGAATTGGGCAGAACCCAGATGCAAATTAAAGAAATTTTAGAATTGGAAAGAGGATACGTTATCGAACTTGACAAACTTGCCAGTGAACCCGTAGACATATACGTGAATAACAAAAAAATTGCTGAAGGTGAAGTTGTAGTTATCGACAAACATTTTGGTATCAGAATAACGAATTTAAATGAAGCCTCAACCAGGCTTAAAGGATTATACTGATGTCATTCTTTGATATAATTAAAGCAATTATTCCTCTTTTATTAATAGTGGGTTTACTTTATGCTGTACTAATATTCGTAAAAAAGTATGGTGTCTCTATAAAAGGTAATAAAGCAGGCTCGATCCCTGTCAATGTATTAAGCTCACACATGATAATGCCTAAGAAATTTATTTCAATAGTAAAGGTACAAGACAGACTATTAGTATTGGGAATTAGTGAACAATCAATAACATTATTAAAAGAATTAGATCAGCCGGCAGAGATTCAAAAACAATCTAATAGCTTAGATGAAAAAAATAATTTTCTCGATGTATTAAAAAGAAATCTTGGACTCAAATGAAAAAGGCAGCGTTAATCCTATTATTATTTATACTCGTATTAAGCCCTGCGGTAATTCATGCGCAGCAATCAACCTCAATACCTTTCCCCAAGATCGGTATAAACGTAGGAACTTCAAGTAAGCCCGGAGATGTTTCAGTAACTCTGCAAATTCTTTTGCTGTTGACTATATTGTCCTTAGCGCCTTCAATTATGATTATGACGACTTCGTATTTAAGAATAATTATTGTATTCAGTTTCTTAAAAACCGCAATGGGTACGCCGCAGATGCCCCCTAGTCAGCTTATTGCTGGAATATCTCTATTCCTTACCTTTTTTGTAATGGCCCCTACTTGGAACAAAGTAAATGTTGAAGCGTTAAAGCCGTTTATGAATGGTCAAATCTCTGCAGAACAAGCATATGATACTGGTATTGAGCCAATTAGAGACTTTATGTTTCGTAATGTTAGAAATGAAGATCTTGAATTATTTATTGGGCTAGCAAACTTAAAAAGACCTAATGACAGGAAAGATTTACCTACCTATGTAGTTATCCCGGCATTTGTATTAAGTGAATTAAGAGCCGGCTTTATTATAGGCTTTTTCCTGTTCATTCCTTTCATCATGGTGGATATGATAATTGCAAGTATTTTAATGTCAATGGGTATGATGATGCTTCCGCCAACTTTAATATCCTTGCCGTTTAAGATCTTGCTCTTCATCCTTGTAGACGGTTGGCATCTAGTTATAGGGTCAGTTGTCAGGAGCTTTTCATAATGACAGAAGAGTTAATAATAGAGATCTTAAAAGAAGTATTTTATACTACATTTATAATTTTACTTCCAATACTCGGCGTATCTCTTGTGGTCGGAATCGTAATCTCAATATTTCAGGCTGCAACCTCAATCCAGGAAATGACTTTAACCTTCGTTCCAAAAATATTTGCTACGGTTATAACTATAATATTCTTGATGCCATGGATTATGGATAAAATTTTAGCATTTACAACAAAAATGTTTACAATGTTTATAACCGTAATAAAATGATTACCATTCCGGAAGTTGATTTTATAATTATACTGCTAATCTTTTTGAGAATATTTTCGGCTTTTGTTTCATCACCGGTATATAGTCATAAAGCGGTGCCGGTTTTAGTGAAAATATTCTTATCTGTTATAATCTCTTATATTGTCTTTCTGACATTAGATAAATCTAAAATTATTGTTGAGACAAATTTGGGATGGCTATTTACAAATGCTATGACTGAAATATTTACCGGCCTCTTAATTGGCTTTATGCTAAATTTTGTATTCTATGGGATTTCTTTTGCAGGTTCTTTAATAGGATTTAATATGGGTCTATCAATGGCAGAAGCTTTGAATCCTGTTGACGGATTTAGCAACAATATAATAGGCAATCTTCTATCAATGGCATCTCTCGTTCTTTTTATATTAATTAATGGACATCAGTATATTATTAGCGGATTATTTTATTCATTCTCTGTTATCCATATTGGGAAAAATACTTTTACAGATTCTGCCTTTCAGTTATTGATTAGATATTCTTCTGGTATTTTTATAATTGCGGTAAAAATTGCCTCTCCTTTTATTGTATCATACTTTCTGGTGTATATAGCTGAAGGAATAATGGCTAGAGTAATTCCTCAGATGCAAGTATTCTTTGTATCTCAGCCTATAATGCTAGGCCTTGGATTTACGCTTCTGGGGATTTTAGTTCCTATATATTTTTATGTAATTAAATATTTACTAGGCGGTTATGAAAACAATCTTGCTTCTTTAATTAAAGCAATGGGACAGTAAATGGCCGAAGTTGACGGACAGGAAAAAACCGAACAAGCCTCCGGTAAACGCCTCACTGAGGGCAGAGAAAAAGGCCAAGTAGCCAAAAGTATTGAAATAAATTCCTTTGTCATTTTTTCAGCCGGCATGTTAATGATTTTTTTTACTCAACATTATATGAGTAAACATATAACAGATCTTGCAACTAACTCTTTCAACTCATTTGACATTCATAATATTAATCAGGATACATTCACCATAATAATTAGAAGGACCATCTTAACTTTTCTTATTACTCTTGCTCCAATTTTGGGAGCGCTGTTCGTAGTTGCACTTGTGGCCGGTATTGGACAAGTGGGCTTTCATTTTAGTGTTAAGGCGCTAGCTCCAAAATTTGGTAAGTTTAATCCAATTACGGGTATAAAAAAATTGTTAATCTCACCAAGGTCATTGATTGAAGTTGCAAAATCTTTAATAAAATTGGCTTTAATCGGAGGGTTGACTTATTCTATCATTTCAGAATTTGTGCTTAAATCTGAAACACTTGTTGAGATGTCTATACCTCAGATTCTTACTTTTATGGTTGATTCGGCATACACATTGATTTGGAAACTTGCCCTTGCGTACTTTTTAATTGCATCAGCTGATTTTGTATATCAGAAGGTTAAGCACAAAAAGGAAATGATGATGACTAAGCAGGAAGTAAAAGAGGAAAACAAACAAACCGAAGGTGATCCTCAAATTAAAGCAAGGATAAGAAAAGTACAATTTCAAGCAGCAAAAAACAGAATGATGCAAAAGGTACCTAAAGCGGATGTTGTTATTACGAATCCAACTCACTATGCGATTGCCTTAAAGTATGATATGTCAAAAAACATTGCTCCGAAAGTTCTAGCCAAAGGTGTGGATGAATTAGCCCAAAGAATAAAACAAATAGCGTTAGAAAATAATGTGCCTCTGCATGAGGACCGCGAGCTTGCACGAGCTTTATATAGGATATGTGATGTGGGCGATGAAATTCCTTCAACCTTATTTAAGGCTGTGGCACAAGTTTTGGCATATGTTTATCAGTTAAAGAATAAAAAGAAAAGAAAACTTATAGTGTAAATGAAAAGTATAGGAAAAAATACAGATATAATATTAGCCTTTGCATTAATTTTTATGCTGGGGTTAATGATTATTCCTCTCCCTGCGTATATTCTAGATTTCTTTCTTGCACTGAATATAACTTTATCTGTGCTGATACTTATTGTTTCGCTATATATTCAGTCGCCGTTGGACATTTCTATTTTCCCGGGCTTACTTTTGGTTCTCACACTCTTTAGGCTTTCTCTTAATATCAGTTCTGCAAGATTGATCCTGTTGGATGGATACGCTGGTAAAGTAATCGACACTTTCGGCGCATTTGTGGTGGGAGGAAATTATGTCGTAGGCTTTATTATCTTCATTATTTTGGTTGTTATTCAATTTATAGTGATTATTAAAGGCTCAGGCAGGATTTCAGAAGTTGCAGCTCGATTTACTCTTGATGCAATGCCGGGTAAGCAAATGGCAATTGATGCTGATTTAAACACAGGTTTAATTAACGAATCAGAAGCTAGACAAAGAAGAGAATCAATTGCAAGAGAAGCTGAATTCTACGGTGCAATGGATGGAGCAAGCAAATTTGTAAAGGGAGATGCTATTGCGGCACTTCTTATTAATGTTATTAATATTATCGGAGGATTTATTATTGGCGTTGCTTCTAAGGGAATGTCCTTTACAGATGCTATCCATACCTATACAATATTAACTATTGGAGATGGTCTTGTTTCTCAAATTCCCGCTTTATTAATAGCAACTTCTGCTGGTTTAGTTGTAACCAGAAGTGCAGCCGGAACAGCACTTGATAAACAAATGAAAAGTCAGTTGTTATCAAACCCGCGTGTTTTAGGAACGGTTGCAGGGGCAATCGGTCTTTTTGCTTTGATACCGGGTATGCCGGCTATTCCTTTTATTTTACTAAGTACGTTGTTAGGAACACGCGCTTTTCTTACAAAGAAAAGTCAGAGTAATTCCGCAGCTTTGGCAGAGCCTCAAGTTGCCGAAGTTGAACCAGGTGAGGAAAAGGTTGAGCAATATTTGCAGGTTGATCCTGTCGAAATTGAAATTGGTTATGGGCTTATTAGCCTTGTAGATGAAAAGCAGGGAGGAAATCTATTTCAAAAAATATCTTCTACGAGAAAATATATTGCCTTAGAATATGGCGTCTTAATTCCTCCTGTGCGTGTTAGGGATAATTTGCAGCTTGAACCGAACGAATATATAATTAAAATAAAAGGAAATATAGTTGCATCATACGAAATTTATACAGATAGATTTCTTGCCATGAATCCCGGAAATATTATTGAGCCGTTAAATGGAATTCCGACCAAAGACCCCGCCTTTAATCTATCCGGCTTTTGGGTTACGCGCGAAGAAAAAGATAAAGCTGAACTTATGGAATATACTGTTGTTGATAGTATTTCAGTACTGTCAACTCATTTGCAAGAGACATTAAAGAAAAATTTCGACAAGATATTGACAAGACAGGCTGTAAAACAACTTCTGGAGAATCTAAAGAAAGAGTACCCGGCAGTAATAGAAGACATAAATTCAGACGCGCTGTCATTGGGAACAATTCAAAAGGTGCTTCAGAATTTATTAAAAGAATTGATTCCCATCAAGGACCTTGTCCAAATTTTGGAGGCGTTAATTGATTATTCTAAAGTAACAAAAAATATTGATGTACTTACCGAGTATGTTAGACATGCAATGGGTGAAACGATTGCTAATTTATATAAGGATAATAATGGAATTATTCATGCAATTTCACTTGGAGAAGAAATAGAATCGTTTATCACGAAAGCATTGCAAAATCAAAAAGACGCAGTTCAAACCCTAGGATTAAGTCCGGTAATATTACGTGAACTAAATAATAGGATTCAAAACTTTGTAGAAAAATTCAAAATTCTCGGATTTAGCCCTATCGTAATTACCTCCGCTACTATAAGGCCATATTTTTACAGGCTAATAAACGCAAGCTTTCCCGATGTCGTAATACTTTCGTATTCAGAACTTCCTTCACACATAGAAATTGAGTTCATTGAAAAAATTGAGGTAATTAATGCAAATTAAAAAGTATTTGGCTCCTACTCTAAAACAAGCTACATCTCAGATGAAAGCAGAATTAGGCGGCGATGCTATGATTTTAGGAACAAGAGTAATTTATGACAAAGAATATAATGGCTCAAAAAAGACGTTCGAAATTACAGCCGGCATAGACGAATCTGAATCTTTTGAATCTACAGGTAATTATACAAAAAGCAATAAACCTGTGCTAAACGAGAATTTTTCAGATGAACTTAAAAAATTATCAAATAAAATCTTTATAAATCCACCCTCATTCAACAATGCGAATTCAACAGTTAACAAAAAAATAAAGTCATCGCCGGTTAAAAAGGATATTGTTAGCATTCGACAAAAGGAACTTAAGGAAATTATTGATTTATTATATCATCGAGATGTGCAGAAGAAAGTGTTAACTTCACTAATAGCTCAATTAAAGAAATATAAAGGATATTTAGATTCTTCTGACTTAGAAAGTTATGTTTTGTCAAGCATTTCTTCAATGATACCTACTTATAACTTTGAAGTAAATAAAAATAAAAAACCTAAAAAAGTTGCCTTAGTAGGGCCAACCGGCGTTGGAAAGACGACCTGTATTGCAAAGCTTGCCGTAATATCTAAAATATTGCATAATCTAAATGTAGGGTTGATCTCAGTTGATACATTCCGTCTTGGCGCGATTGACCAACTGCGAATTTTTTCAGAGGTCAGCAATATTGATATGCTTGTGGCTTATGAGCCTTCTGATATACCAAGACTTATTAATTCATTCAAAGATAAAGATATTATCTTCATTGATACAGCCGGCAGAAGCCAGAAAAATGTTGAACACTTGAAAAAAGCAAAAGAATTTTTAACGGCAGGAAAAGTTGATGAGACCTATCTTGTTTTAAGCGCTACGAGTACTTCAAAAAATCTTTTTGATGTGGCAGAAAAATTTAAGCTCTTCGGTTACAATTCTGTCATTTTTACAAAAATTGATGAAGCTGTTACATACGGAAATATATTAAATATTGTTACAAATTTTGACGTACCTGTTTCCTTCTTGACTAATGGTCAAGTAATTCCGGATGATATAATTTCTGCCGATCCGGAGTTCATTTCTAAAATGATTTTAACTGGTAAAATAAATTAATGACCGGACAAGCTGAAAGAGTAATTGAACTTGAAAATCTAAAAAGAAATAAAGTTTTAGATTATCCCCCTAAAATAGTAGCGTTCACTTCCGGCAAAGGAGGAACAGGCAAAACTTTTATTTCAGTTAGTTTAGCTTATGCACTCTCAAGAAATAATAAAAAAGTTTTGTTCATTGATTTAGATTCAAACCTCTCAAATGCTAATATATTAATGAATGTTGTAGCCGGTAAGACTCTTTACAATTTTTTTTCAGGGAGAAGTTTAATAAGTGAATTGATAACCGAATACCAGCCAAATCTGCATTTTATATTCGGTGACTCGGGAAAATTGGATTATCCAAAAGCAAAATCTGAACTATATGGCCAATTATTTAACCAAATAAGAAATCTTCAAAACGCTTATGATATTATTCTATTGGACACAGGAGCAGGCGCGGGAGAAGATGTCCTTTCTATACTTATGAATGCCGACAAAACTATAATAGTTACTACCCCGGAACCCACAGCTGTGATGGATGCATATGTAATTGTAAAATTTCTGAGCCGTCGTAATTACTCCGGTGAAAAACAAGTTATAATTAATAAGTGTGTTGACAGAAATGACGGACAAGCAACTTTTAATAATCTTTCGATGGCAGCAAATCATTTCCTAAAAGAAAAAATTAATTTGCTTGGGGAAATATCATTTGATAATAATGTAAGTAAGACAATCAAAGCACAAGAACTTTTTGTTAAGAAATATTTGAAATCTGAAGTTAGCCTGCAAATAGTAAAAGCAGCAAAAAGACTTTATGATATCACTCAAGTGGCTAATATTCACCATTCAAACAAATAGCCATTTCCTTAAACCTCATTATTTAAGCCCAATTAAGCAATATTACTAAATAAATCAAAAGCATTGGCTGGTATAGAATTTGACTTTTCATATCAAAAAATAGGATGAAATGAATAAAATTGTATTGAGACTTGGAATGTTAACCTTTTTTCTATCGGTAATTTTCTTTAGTCGAATGGGTTTATCAATTACAGAATTATTATTTAAGTCATTTATAATCTTTGTTGCTACTACAATTTTGCTAAGTATCATAATCATGTCATTTATAAGGGCAATAAATAAAACTTCTTTCGAAAAAAATAAAGATACTGCAAATAATATTATCAGGAAATAATTTAAATGGATACTGCAACACTTTGGGATGAATTTAAAACTACGCCGACTGCGAGTCTAAAGAAGCAGATTGTGATGAACTATGTAAAATTAGTTCATTATGTAATTCACCATTCGAAATTTATAAATCTTGAAATTCTAGATGACCGTGATTATTTCCAGTTTGGTATAGAGGGATTAAGCGAAGCAATTGATAGATTTGATCCTCAGTACGGAACAAAGTTTGAGACTTATGCAATACAAAGAATAAGGGGCAAAATTATTGATGAATTAAGAAAACTTCAGATTAAACCTCGACCAAACACCTCTGATTCAGAACAAGTAAATCTCTATTCAAATGTGTCTTTAACAAGTTCGGTTGATGAAGAAGACGGCTACCTATTCGTGGAAGTAATTCCCGGAACATCAGAAATTCCGGACCAATCAACAGAAAAAAATCAAATAAAGGAAATTCTTACAGACGCAATCAAACAATTAGAAGAAAGAGATCGTTTGATTATTACACTATATTATTACGAAGACTTAAATTATAAAGAAATTGCAAAAGTCCTGAACATTACCGTTTCTAGAGTATCGCAAGTTCATACTAGGATAATTGATATGCTAAAAAACAAGCTGGCGTTTATAAATGAATAATAATTACTCTCAAAATATTGATCAAAAGAAAATTTATCTCCGCTTATTATCAAGTATCCGGAATCTTCCTTCAATTCCTATAGTAATTTTTGAAGTCTCCAAATTATTAAATAATCCAAAGACCAGTGCTTCCGATCTTGGTAAAATGATTAGCCAGGATCAAGGTATGGTAGCAAAAATATTAACTGTAGCTAATTCACCGCTTTATGGACTGCCGCGTAGAGTTTCCACTATTGAATTTGCTATCGTCATATTAGGATTTGAGCACATTAAGAATATTGTTGTTGCTCTTTCGATGATTGAAGCATTTAAAAAAGAAGATGGAAAGAATTGGGATAGCAAATCTTATTGGAATCATTCTATTATAACAGCTAGTGCTGCCAAAAGAATAGCTGACGATTTAAACTTTCCTAAATCAGGAGAGGCTTTTACCGCCGGCCTCTTACACGATCTTGGTATATCAATTGTCCAGAGATACTTTAACACTGAGTTTAAGGCTATATGTGATTTAGTTGATAAAGAACAGATGAGATATTTGAAAGCAGAAGAACAAATTCTAGGCATAACTCATCAGGAGATCGGGAAATTTTTAATTAGTAGATGGAATTTACCTGAGTTTCTTGGAGACGCAATTTTTAACCATCACTGCCCTTCCAAATCTGAAGGAAGCAAGGTCCTTTCTTCAATCGTTCACCTGGCTGATTATATGACTCAAAGATTTGGAATAGGTTGTTTCTATTGGGATGAAAATATAGAACTTGATGAAAATATTATATCAATTTTGAACTTTGGGAGCGAAGCAAATTTGAATAAATTCATCGATAAATACGAAGAACTATTTAAAAATCAAACTGAATTAACAATTTTTTAATAAAATATTATGATGGCATTTACAATGACAGTGCAGAAGAAAAAAGAGAAAACAGAATTGGTGTTGAGAAATATTTATAATTTACCCCCAATTCCGGATGCAATAAAGCAATCCCTTGAAATGCTTGATCGACCGGAACTCAATAGCCACTCCTTATCAAATATAATTTCGAAAGACCAGGGACTGGTTACTAAAATTCTCACAATAGCAAACTCACCTTTATACGGACTGCAGAGGAAAGTAACTACTGTTGAATTTGCAATTCTCGTTCTTGGGTATAGCGAACTTAGGAATATTATTTCGGTCCTTTCAATTGTTGAAGCTTTTAAGAATAAGACGGATGCATTTCTTAATCAAAAAGAATTTTGGCTTCACTCCTTTCTTACAGGTTCTGCATCAAAAAGATTAGCTGAAGACTTTGATTTCCCAAATAGTGGCGAAGCTTTCATTGCGGGCTTCCTCCACGATTTTGGTTTTTCTATAATCCATAGATTTTTCCATGCAGATTTTATTGAAATCTATAAGCTAGTGAATGAAAAAGGAGTAAGCTATAATGATGCAGAATTGGAAGTACTCGGTATGACTCATCAGCAAATTGGGAATTATTTAGCAGACAAGTGGAATTTTCCTGAAACTCTTTGCGAAGCAATTTTATTTCATCATAATCCTGAGGAATCCAAACAAAATAAAATGTTAGCCTCTATTGTGCATCTTGCGGATTATATGACCGAAAAATTGGACATAGGAAATTCATATTGGGATAAGAATCTAGTTCTAAGCGATTCGGAAATAGGAGTTTTAAGATTTAGAGAGCATGAACAGGTGGACAAATTTATCGAGAGTTATAGAGAATTATTCAGTGAACAAGTTGATACTGTAAGGTTTGTCAATTGAGAGTAATTAAACAAAATACCTTAAGCTATGAGTCCTTTCAACAGTCATTGCCAAACATGACGAGAAGCGGAATATCCGGGCGAACTCTAAGACTTATTCAGTACAATAACAGCGGGGGAAAAGAAGCAGATAAGAATAAGTATTATAAGACATTTCTTGCAATTCTAGATTTTGAAGAGAAAATTAAATGCTTAAATGATATTCCAAAAATCATAGAAGAATTTAATGTTTGTATGAAAAGCATTATCAATTATGAGGATGCTGATATCCTAATATTTGATAATCACAAAAAAACACTAAAAGGTTTCTTAAACAAAGTTTCTTTAAGTGCAAAAAGAAATTTAGGCAATTCAGCGGTTCTTGAAATTCTCGAGGAGATATTTAGGACAAATAAATATAAATTGTTTCCTGTCAGTTCATCTGTCGGCGAAACGAAAAATAAAGTTTGCATCTTAATTCCTGCAATAACAGTATCTAAGAAAAAAATTGTCCTCTCAATTTTAACTGATATAAGATTATCAACAGAATCTCCGATAGAAATTCCAATAATCCTTTCGGTTCTGCAAATATTATTAGCTAAAAATGAGCTGCTTGCGAAGCAGGAAGAACTTATCCGTGCATACGAAAATCTTCAAACCTACCAATCGAAAATTGCAAATGATCATAAACTTTCTGCCATTGGAGAGCTTACTACCGGGATTGTTGATGAAATTCTTTCACCGCTGCAAGTAATTATTAGCTACACCGAATTTCTTAAAAAAGATAACATTAACGGAGAGAATAAAATTGTAGATACAATTCAGCATCAAGTCAAGAAAGTCGAAAGCGTTGTCAATCGTTTAGTCAAATTTGCCAGCACAGGCGACAATAAATCAAAAATTCAATCATGCAATCTGAATAAACAAATTACTAATTTTTATGAAGTGGTAATCTCATCAATAAATAATAATAATCACGAATGTATTTTGGACTTAGATGATAAAATTCCGCCTATGCTTAGTCATCCGAATATAATTGATCAGATCCTTACAAACTTGTTTTCCTTTATTGTAAATGATGGAAATGAACCGGGAGGTTTTTTAATTCAAACAAGATTTCAAAATGAAAATATAGTTCTAAAATTCCTATCAACTGATAACCTTAACGAAATCAAGGATGAAAATGTTCGATCGGCAAAACATTTGAACTTAAAATTGGTTAAGAATTTAATGGATCAGCATCAAGGTGAGATAAGAATTGAATCTGATGATAGCAGAGGTACTATAGTCACTTTACTATTCCCATTAAAAAGGAAAATAAATTAATGAAGCCTACTTTTTTAATAGTCATTTCAATATTCCTTATTTGTTCTGCGATGGGGCAAGAGCCTGATGAAAAGCCGCTGACTACAAGTGTAAGTCCTGACACAACTGCGTTTAATTCTGCCGGAGCTGATACTGATTCTGTAAATATTGCCCAAATGGTCGCTTCGCAGATTGAAGCTGCACGAAAAAAGGAAGAACTAAATAACTACACGCAAACTGCTGACATTAAAACTCATATTTCCAAAAGCAGCAATCTAGGTTTATTAAATATTTACAAGGAAATACAAGATAAATTATCAATACCGGAAGATGTAATGATGAAAGCATCTATTCTCATTTTTGCTTCGTTCCTTTCTACAGCAGTTATTTTTGTTAGAAGAAGAAAAATGAAGCGAAAGAAACAACCGGCTAATAAGAATTTAAGAGAAAATATAAAGTCTTTGAGAGAAGAAAAAATTCAAATCAAAGGTAATAGTAAGCTTTCGAGTGTAAGAAATAGATTGACTGAAAATGCAACTGCATATAATTTAAATCAGGAAGACGCATCAAGATCTGCTAAAAAGTTAAATATATCTACAGAAGAAATATTATTAGCTCAAAGACTAAAACGGATGCATTAATATTAAAGATACTTAGAAACAGAAGAATTATAGGAATTTAATGATGAAGAGTAATTCTCCAATAACAAAAAATAATTGGAATATTTCAAATGGTTAAAGGAATATATACAGCAGCCCGCGGATTAGATGTCCGTATGAAAAATCTTGATGTTATTGCTAACAATTTAGCAAATCTTAACACTACTGGGTTTAAAAAGGAAATGCCTTTTTCTGAAGTCATGAATCAGTACGGTCAAACCCAAATCCAACAGGTCACTGATTTTAGCCAAGGAGATTTAGCTCAGACAAATAATCCAACTGATGTAGCTATTTCCGGTAAAGGATTTTTTGTAGTTCAAACTGGAAACGGACCCGAACTTACCCGTAACGGTAGTTTTAAACTTTCGGATAGCGGATACCTTATAGACCAGCAAGGTAATAAAGTAATGGGTCAAAACGGTGAAATTAAATTGGACTTGCAATCATTTGAAAAACAAAAAACATTATTAATATCCAGTGATGGAGAAGTAAAATACGGTAATAATGTTATAGATAAACTAATGATTGCAAAAATGAATGGTCAGCAAGATGCATCAAGAGACTCAGGAACCAATTTCTCTGCAACAACTGGGTTCCAAGTAGCAAATCAAAGTGATTTTCAGATAAAACAAGGATATTTAGAAGAATCAAATGTTAACCCGATTAAAGAATTAGAGAATATGATCCAGGTAAATAACGAATATCAATCGGCAAGTAAGATGATCACTTTCTTAGATAAGTCGCTTGACGAAGCTAATCAAATTGGAAAAGTTTAGATAAGGAGTAATAAAAATGCCAACAAGAGCACTAAGAACCGCAGCGTCCGGAATGTATGCGCAAGAGCTAAATATAGAAGTTATTTCTAACAATATTGCGAATATTAATACAACTGGATTCAAGAAAAATCAAGCAGAGTTTCAAGACTTGATGTATCAGCAGGTAAATGTTAATCCGGTTAATTCTGCCGTGCAAGGCGTCGCGCAAAATTCATCTACTACTATTCAAGTTGGTAATGGTGTCCAGCCAACTACTGACGAAAAAATATTTACACAAGGAGATGTAACGCAAACTAACAATCAGCTTGATCTTGCTATTCAAGGCGATGGATTTTTCCAGGTGGTCAAGCCTGATGGCACATATGCGTATTCCCGTGATGGATCATTCCAGGTTAATTCTGAAGGAAAGATAGTTACATCAAGCGGATATGCTTTAGATCCTCCTATTACCCTTGATCAAAATTCTCTTACCGTATCTATTGGACAGGATGGAACTGTAACTGCCCAACAGGTAGGAGGAACTTCAAAAGTACTTGGTAATATCGAGCTTGCGAGGTTCATGAACCCGGGTGGGCTAAAATCTTTGGGCGATAACCTATATGCCCAAACAGATGCATCAGGAACACCTATTATTGGTACACCCAGCAAAGATGGCTTTGGCTCAGTTAGTCAGGGCTACCTTGAATCTTCAAACGTTGATATTGTCCAGGAAATGATAGCGATGATAGCTGCTCAAAGAGCATATGAAATTAATTCCAAAACGGTTCAAACCGTACAAGATATGATGACTATGGCTAATAATCTTAAACAAAATTAAAAATTATGTACGCAGTTTTTTTAATCATATTGTCTTTAATAGGTCAAGGGAAAAATTCATTTAATGACGAATTAAATAATTATTTAAAGAAAAATTTATCTGGTAAGTTCGAAGACTATGAATATCAAATCTTGCAGATGCCGAAGTCTTACGATAAAATAAAATTACTGGCAACAAACGATTTTAATTTAAGCGGGAATATGGTCTATGTCCCAATAAAGATTTTTCAAAAGAATTCACGGGTAATAGAATCTATACTTTCTGTAAAGTTGAAAATATTCAAAAAAGTTGTTGTTGCCTCAAAAGATATCTTAACGCGCCGTCAATTAGAAGATAATGATTTTTGTATAAAGAAAGTTGACATTTCGCAGGTTTTAGGCATTCCGCTTACTTCCTTAAATGATATAAAAAGTTTAAGAAGCAAAGAGTTCATTAAATCAGGTGAAATTCTTACTAAAGACCTTGTAGAACGGATGCCTATAATTAAAGCGGGCGACCCCGTGACTGCAAAATATATCGAGAGTAATGTAATTATATCTTTTAATGCTCTCTCCCGCCAGGACGGAGCTTTAGGCGATGTAATTACGATTATTGCAAAAGACAAAAGATTGTATAAAGCAAAAATTGTAGACTCGAAAAACGTAATTATAATAGAGTAATAAAATGAAAAGAATAATTTTTTTAATGATGATAATTTATTCAATGCACCTCTATGGGCAAGACATGAGGCAAAATTCATTCTCATCTCTTTTTTCAGATCAAAAAGCAAATAGAGTTGGTGATGCGATAACTATCCTAGTTGTTGAATCTTCTCAAGCCTCTAATGGCGCTGAAACTTCGGCGGGAAGAACAAGCAATCTTGGTCTAACAGGGCAGCTAAATACAGGTGCTGCTACTGCCCCTGGCGTCGCAGCTACTGTCAGTACAAATAATGATTTTAAAGGCACAGGTTCAACAGCAACGCAAGGTATGATAAACACTAAAATAAGTGCAACGGTAGATTCTGTCCTCTCAAATGGAAATTTAGTGATAGATGGAAATAGAAAAATTGTTATTAATGGACAGGAACAAACCGTAAGTATAAAAGGAGTGGTAAGACCTGCGGATATCGCTGCTGATAATTCGGTTTTGTCATATAATATTTCAGATGCGCAAATAGTATTTAAAGGCGAGGGCTTAATTAATAGTGCTCAGTCACCGGGCTGGCTAACCAAATTTTTACATTGGATATTTTAGGTTGACAATGAAAAAGCTAATTCTCTCTTATTTGTTAATAGGCATTTCTTTTATTTACGGGCAAAGGATTAAAGATATTGCTTATATCACCGGTGAAGGCTCTGAACAAATCATTGGATACGGTCTTGTTGTTGGTTTAGCCGGAAGTGGTGATACACAGCGTTCTACCTTTACAATTCAGTCAATAACAAGCATGCTCAAACGATTTGGCATTACAGTATCTCAGGATAATTTAATTACAAGGAACGTTGCTGCGGTTATGGTTACTGCCTCTCTCAATGATTATCTAAAGACTGGTGCAAAATTCGATGTAACAGTTTCTTCAATGGGTGATGCAACAAGCCTTCAAGGGGGAACTTTATTAATGACTCCGTTATCAAGCATGACAGGGAAAGTCTATGGCTATGCTCAAGGTTCAATTTCAGTTGGCGGGTTTGACGTTCGAACCCCTACAGGAAATAGAGTTTCTCAAAATCATTCTCTGGCAGGAAGAGTCCCAATGGGTGGAATCCTTAACCATCCACTAGAGCCGGATAGTATATCTAAGCAAAATATTAGCGTGTTTTTAAGAGAACCTGATTTAACAACTGCGAATAATGTCGCTGTTGCAATAAACACTAAGTTTGGAAATAATGTAGCTCTCGCTAAAGATGGTGCCGAAATTGATGTTAAGATCCCTTCAGCTAAACAAAATAATATTGTTTCATTTCTTGCCGACCTTGAAAGCATAACTGTCCAAAAAGATGAAGTAGCTAAGGTAGTTCTTGATGAAAGAACTGGTACTGTGGTTGCCGGAAATAATGTTAAAATACTTCCTGCTACTATTACTCATGGTAATTTAAATATAACAATTAGATCATATCCAACAATATCTCAGCCTAATGCCTTCTCGAATGGTACAACTCAAGTTTTTAATAATTTGATACCTTATGTAACTGAAGATTCAACAAACACGATCGCAATTCAAGGAGCTTCTACAGTGCAGCAAGTTGCTGCTGCGTTGAACTCCCTAAAAGTGTCTCCGCAAGACATTATATCAATTTTCCAGGCTCTTAAAAAAGCTGGCGCATTAATAGGCGAATTGGACATAATATGATAGGTAATTTAGAACTCAAAATAACAGACCCGCAAAAACAAATTGCTAACGCGACAAGCTTAACCGATCGCTATACCGATGCTCAGAAAGCAAAAATTGAGAATGCGGCAAAACAATTTGAAAGTCTTTTAACTTCTATGATGTTAAAAAGCATGACTAAAACTACCGATGGAATGTTTGGCGATAAGAATTTCGGAGGTGATGATTTTGATACTATTTTTCAAAATGAAATAGCATCGTTTATCTCTAAGAATAAAAGCATGGGCGTAGCTAATGTTCTTTATAAGAAGATAACAGGCGAAGATATGGACTCCAAGATTCAAGCTGACGGTGTATCTTCATTAAATAATGGTGTGAATTCAAGTCTTAAAATACATGATAATGCTAGTCCAATAGCCCCAAGTACTAAATCAATGGATAGACTTAGTAGGTACGATAACATAATTAATTCGGCTTCCACTCAATACGGTGTGGATAAAAACTTAATTAAGTCTGTAATTCTAACAGAATCTGCAGCTAACGAAAAGGCAGTCTCAAGCGCTAAAGCTAAAGGCCTAATGCAGCTAATTGATTCTACGGCTAGTCAAATGGGAGTATCAAATGTGTGGGACCCAAAGCAAAATATATTAGGTGGGACAAAATATTTAGCTCAAATGCTTCAAAAATTTAATGGAAATGTAAACCTCGCGCTTGCATCTTACAATGCTGGGCCGCAAAATGTTGAAAAATACGGCGGAGTCCCTCCTTTTGAAGAGACACAGAATTATATTAAGAGAGTTATGAGTTACTATAATCATTTAAATGGAGCAGAAAATGGAAATGATCAATCTATTTGACGAACTTAAAAAACAGCAGGAATTGCTTCAAAGGTTCATGGACTTAATTTCTTTGCAACAAAAAGCGATAATAGATGGTGATATTAATTCTTTGGAGGAAACGCTTAAGAAAGAAAGCGTTTATTTTCATGAAATTGAAGTGAATCAAAAAATGACTATTGAAACTATAAAAAAACTTGCAGAGAAATATTCTTTGACTCTAAAATCCAACAGGCTTTCTGATTTCCTTGATGCGCTTGAAGATAAGAAAGAAATCAAACTTGGTAGTTTTAAAAAATTGCAGTCTTCTCTAAAAAAAATAATAAATAATATTAATTATGTGAATAATCAGAATAAAATGTTAATAAGTCAGGCAAGGAATTTTATTAAAGAGATGATTGGCGTTTTAGTTAACTCAAATAAAAGTTCAATATTAGACAGGAAAGTTTAGATGAGCATAAGTAGTGTCTTTGACATATCGCAAAAAAGTTTGGCGGCATACCAAGAAGCTCTTGATGTGACATCTAACAACATCTCTAACGCCTCAAACCCAGATTATTCAAGGCAGCAAGTTATTCTTACGCCTTCGCAACCTCAGCAAATAGGAAATTATATATTTGGCACTGGAGTCCAGCTTGGAAGCATTCAACGCGCCTCAGATGCTTTGACTAATAGCCAGATAAGAACTAACAACCAAAAATTTTCAGATAATAATCAACGAAGCACTATCCTTAACCAGGTCCAACAATTATTCTCAGAACCTTCAAGCACTGGACTAGCCAGCCTTAGTACGGCATTTTTCAATTCATGGCAGCAGCTTTCTGTTACTCCAAATTCCACCGCTTTAAGAAATAACGTAATTCAAGCAGCACAAAATTTAAGCAGCCAGATTCAAAATATTAACGATGGATTAAATTCTATAAAATCGGATTTAACTTCCGAAGCCGGTGGGCAGGTAACTCAATTAAATGCCGATATTAAACAAGTTCAAAGCCTTAATGCGCAAATATTTCAGGCACAAAACGCCGGACAGCAGCCAAATGATTTGCTTGATCAAAGAGATAAGGTGCTAAATGATTTGAGTAATATTGCTAATGTAAATATTAGCTATGATTCCGGTAATTCAGCTCAAGTGTCAATTGGAGGCGTATTTGTAGCAGATAGAGCTACATATACTCAGCTTCAATTATCAAACTCAAACGGAAAAATTAGCCTTACTACAACTGATGGTTCAGCTACTGCCGCATTAAATGGAGGTACCCTAAATGCGCTAACCGATATGTATAACAATACCATCCCTTCATATCAATCATCTCTTGATGGTTATGTGAATAATTTAATGAATAGTGTGAACGCACAACATTCAACCGGATATACTACCAATAACCCTCCGCAAACATTAGTGAATTTTTTTAACAGCTACCAGAATGGGACTCTAACGGTCAATCCTGCAATAGTACAGGATCCAAATAAGATCGCAGTATCAAGCGATGGAACAGCGGGTAATGGCAGTATTGCGTTAAATATTGCAAATCTAATTAATCAGAAAAATTCAAATGGCACTTCTTTGCTTGATAATTATACTCAATTAATCTCTAAGATTGGAAATGATACTCAAAGCGCTTCAAATTCTGCACAGTCGTATAAACTTGTCCTCAATCAATTGCAAACACAAAAGGCTTCAATATCAGGTGTATCAACAGACGAAGAAATGTCTAATGTAATTCAATATCAAAAATCATATGACGCATCGGCAAAAATAATGTCGATTGCAAGTCAAATGTTGGATACTTTAATAGCTATGGTGGTATAAACTTATGAGAATATCAGACAGCATTTTTAATACTAGTTATCTTAGTAATCTAAATACAATAAAAAGCAACGTTACAACGCTTCAAAATCAGTTGGCAACAGGTAATAAAATCCAACAACCTTCTGATTCTCCTTCCGGAACAAGTGAATTGCTAAATTGGAATAGTCAACTAGATCAAATGTCTACCTATTCAAGCAACATAGATAGCGCAACTTCATTTGTTGCTGATACTACTAACACTATGCAGAGTATTCAAGATGAAATTACAACTGATTTAACACAACTCACTTCAGTAAATAGCGCAACGGTTAGCGGCACTGATCTTACGAATTATGCTAACAAAATAAATCAATCCATACAAACAATCTTGGATCTGGCTAATTCTCAGTCTGATGGGAAATATGTATTTGGTGGAACAGACATAAATTCTGCACCCTATAGCCTATCGCCGGGTAATAATTCTGTTGGCGTTAATACTGACGTATCAGGTTCGCAATTAATTAGAACATCCCAAAACGTTTTGCAGAAAATAAATATGAGTGGTTCTGAAGTATTCGGAACAATTCTATCACAAAACGGAAATATAGATCCAACTACTACAGTAGGGTCAACTGTTTCAGATCAATCTAGTGTTTATGATACAGCCGGAACAAAATACACTTTCAAAACGAATTATACCAAGACGGCTGCAGATACATTTTCTATGACCTACGATATTGTAGACGGTAGTGGGAATACTATTCTGTCTCAACCGCCGGCTTCAAAAACATTTGTTTTTAATTCAACTAATGGTACCCTGCAAACGGTAAATGGGCAAGCACCCGCACCGATTCAAATCAATCTTCCTTCAAATAATATTTATTTTACTTTTGATCCCACTGGTGTAACAGAAAATTCAGGTACCTCATCATTATCAACTTCAGCTAATCAGAACATGGATATATTTAATACTCTCATTGCTGTAAGGAACAATCTGCAGTCAGGTACAAAACCAACTTCAGCCCAAATCCAGGCTATTACAGATTTTAATAACAGACTTCTAGACAATATTGCTAAAGCAGGTAACAATACTAACCAGCTTAGCAATTCTAAAACGCTATTAACTAACCAGCAAACCCAATTACAAAGCATGATCGGAAATGTTCAAAGTGTGGATGTCGCTAAAACTGTTACAGATCTTCAGAATCAACAAAATGTTCTGCAAGATATTTACCATGTTGCGGCAATGGTCAGTTCAAATTCATTACTAAATTACTTATGATAAGAAAATTAAGCACTCTAAGTGGTTTAACTTTAGGAATTCTCTCAATATTTGGGTCTTTCTTTTTAGAGGGAGGTACTTTTGGTGCTTTATTTTTAATTCCTCCCTTAATAATAGTATTTGGTGGAACATTTTCTGCAGTAATTATAGGGTTTGGCTTCGATAAGTTCAAAAATATTTTGAACTTAATAAAATTAGCTTATTTCCCGGTCAAATATAATTTAAACAGACTCATAAATAATTTGGTAGATATTTCGATAATATCAAGAAGAGAAGGACTCCTTTCAATCGAAAAAAGGTTAGATACGATTGATTATGTCTTTCCTAGGAAGTTATTAAAATACGCCATTGATGGTACAGACCCAGATTCAATGTTAAGCCTTGCCTCCTTGGAAATAAAATCAATGCAGGAACGCCATTATTCAAATATTTTTATATTTACGAAAATGGGCGGCTATGCACCTACAATGGGTATTATAGGAACAGTAATGGGCCTGATAATGACGCTGGCTAATGCAGGTGGAGATCCAAACTCTTTAATTAAAAATATTGCTTCTGCATTCATTGCAACTTTATGGGGCGTTTTTAGTGCAAATATTTTATGGTTACCAATTGGCGATAAACTAAAAAAATGTCATATAGAAGAAAAACATATGATGGAGATTTCCCTGGAAGGCATCTTAGCCTTGCAGAGCGGAGAGATACCATCAATAGTAAAAGCAAGATTATTAAGCCTGCTCCCGCAAAAAGAGCAATTAGAACTAATGACTCTTTAGAATTTGAAGAATCACCGTTTCACGAAAGCGGTGATAAAGATCGTTACTTAATTACCTATGCAGACTTAATTACTCTTTTATTAGGGTTGTTCATTATACTTTATGCAATTTCTAATATCGATGCTCATAAATATCAAAAAGTGGTTGCCGCAGCAGGTGATATTTTCGGAAATAGAGGTAAAATAATAAATTTGAAAAATAATCTTATTAGTAAGCCTTCTGCTCCCGAATTAAGTTTGAAATCTGAGCTGACTAGACTTATTGACAAATATCATTATAATAATTCAATAAGACTCGAACAAAATTCAAGAGGAATTACAATTCACATTTTGGACGATATTTTGTTCTCATCTGGTAGCGCAAATTTGACTAAAGGCTCTTTGATTGTACTTGATAGGTTAGCTCAAATTCTGAAAGAATTGCCAAATGATATTAGAGTAGAAGGGCATACTGATGATGTACCAATTAACACAATTGAGTTTCCATCAAATTGGCATCTTTCGGTAGCAAGAGCATTAAATACTGCATATTATTTAATTAAAAATGAAAGTTTGAATCCGGAAAAGATATCTATTGTTGGTTACTCCGAATACAAACCGATTGATTCTAATGCTACTGTTGAAGGCAGAGCTACAAATAGAAGAGTTGATATTGTAATAATAAAAAAGTAAAAATTATGAAAATTAACACTAGACAGTTTGGCGAAATTGACTTTAATCCTGAAATAATGATTAATTTTAATTCTGGAATATTTGGATTCGAAAATCTGAAGAATTATTTATTAATTAAAGCTGAAGATGACTTTTTCTATTGGCTGAATTCAGTAGAAGAGCCGGAAATAGCCTTCCCGATGATTGGCGTAAGAGTGATTGACGATAAGTATCCTTTGGAAAATGACAATGAAGCGTTTGGAATTGTCACTATGAACCCCGATATCCTTAAGATATCAATTAATTTGAAAGCCCCTGTTTATATTAATCAAACAAATAAAACCGGGTTTCAAAAAATATTGGATACTGAAAAATATCCGGTAAATTACAATTTATTCAAAGAAGAATAGTGTAGGAAATTTATGCTCATATTAACTAGGAAAATAGATGACGAAATAATGATTGGCTCTGATATTTCAATCAAAGTACTCTCAATTTCTGATGGTCAAGTTAAACTTGGTATAGCAGCTCCTAATAATATTGAAATTTTCCGCGGAGAGATTTATCAAAAAATCAAACAGATAACTATTGAAGCATTGCAAAACAACAGAAATACACCTAAAGATATCTCGAAACTTGGATTAAATAATATTAGAAAACTAAATAATGAAAGTTGAACAAGGAAAAGCAACAATACTTGTTGTCGATGACTCTGATCTTATTTGTCATACATTAAGGACTTTTTTTAGCGACTTTAATTTCGAAATTATTACAAGTCATGATGGGCTGGATGGTATTCAAAAAGCAGCTATTAATAAACCGGCTTTAATCTTTCTTGATCTATTAATGCCCAACTTTGACGGAATTAAGATGCTGCAAGTTATTAAAGTCTTGGATAATCTTAAAGATATTCCGGTGATAGTAATTAGCGGTAACACAAATAGATCAAACGTTGTTACGGCAATTGAGAACGGCGCAGATCGGGTTATCTCTAAGCCGCTGCATCGTGAAATTATACTTAAAAATGTTACTGAAATCTTTGGCGAAGACTTTTTAGCCAAAATGAAAAAACCCAGTGTATTTTCTACTTCCGAAATTAAAGACATAAAAAAGGAACTTGGAAATTATTTCCTTTCCACTTTTCCTCAAAAAAAGGAAAGCATTTTAAAAGCGCTTGATGAAGGCGACCATGATACTTTGAAATTTATTATGCATGAAATTAGAGGAATCGGAGGGACAATCGGATATCCGAATCTCAGCTTGCTTGGTAGCGTTATAGAAGATCAACTTGGAGGTAAATATTTGAACTGGGAAAAATTAAGGTCTATGTGTGTTCAGGTGTTTACTGCTGTTAAAGAAATTGAACTTTCACTAAAGGAATCTGAAGGGTAATATGTTTGTTATTATAGGCTTTATTGTTGTTGTACTTGCAATTGTTGTCGGCTTCTTTATCGCCGGAGGTAATTTTTTACTTCTTCTTCAATATTCCGAATTAATAACTATTGGAGGCGCTGCTATTGGTAGTCTATTAATAGCTTCTCCAATTAGTCTTTTGAAAAAAATATTTGCTGAAATTCCGAAAGTATTTAAGTCAGAAAATTATACAAAAAAAGATTATTTAGAATTACTAAAATCTTTTAATGAATTATTCCTCGTTGCTCAAAGAGACGGACTTTTAGCTATTGAAAAACATATTGAAGATCCGCGCACTAGCCCTATACTCTCCGTTAATAAGAAGTTTATTGATAATGATATTGCTAGAAATTTCTTTGCCGATACTATGAAGGTTATGCTCTCGGGCGGGGTACCTCCTCATGAGTTAGAAGAATTAATCGATACCGAAATCGAAACTCTTGAAATTGAATCTAAACCTGTCCCCGCTGCTTTAGCCAGGGTCGGAGATTCTTTACCTGGTCTGGGTATTGTTGCTGCAGTATTGGGAATTATTGTCACAATGGCATCTATAGATAAAGGTGCTGAAGTCGTAGGACACCACGTTGCTGCTGCTTTGGTTGGAACTTTCCTTGGCGTTTTGCTGGCTTATGGATTTGTTAATCCGCTAGCCGCAAATATTGAACATAATATGGAAACTAGATTGCGCCTGTTCTATACAATTAAATCTTGTATTGTTGCATATGCTAAGGGCAATCCTCCGATTATTGCAATTGAAATTGCTAGACGAACAATTTTCTCCGATGAAAGACCTACTTTTTCAGAACTAGAAAATTATGTCAGAGGAAAGAGTTAATAATGTCACTAGGAACTGATACACCACCGCGAATAATTAAAAAAATAAAAAAGCATTCGGGCGGACACCATGGCGGAGCTTGGAAAGTTGCTTATGCAGATTTCGTTACTGCAATGATGGCTTTGTTTATTGTCTTGTGGGTGTTAAGTCAAGACCAAAATGTTAGAAAACTTGTTGCAAATTATTTTAAGAATCCTATTGGCTTTTCTGATAAAGGCCAAAACATCCTTCAAGGAAATACTCCTTCTCTAATTAAAACTAACCAGATGAGTATGCAGGACGCACGGCAAAAGGAAGTCGAAATACTTAAGAAAATGGGCGATGAAATCATCGGTGATTTATCTAGGGACTCAAAGTTTAGTAACTTGATGGGGCAAATTAAGATTGAATTTGTTAAAGAAGGCCTTAGGATTGAATTAGTTGAAGCGGCTAAAAATCTGTTTTTCGAAATTGGTACCGCAAAACTTACTAAAGAAGCTGAGCTTCTTCTCCGAAAAATAGGTGACGAATTAGCGAAACTACCAAATAAAATTATAATTGAAGGCCATACGGATGCTCGTCCTTATTCCGGAGGCGCTAATGGCTATACTAATTTTGAGCTGAGCTCGGACCGCGCTAACTCGGCACGGCGCGCTTTAACTTCGGACAAATTACCAGATAGCCAAATTTTTGAAGTAAGAGGATATGCCGATAGAGAGTTGCGTGATCCAAAAGATCCGTTTAGTTTTGTAAACCGGAGAATTAGCATTATTATTAAATATTTAAAAAATCAAGAATGAAGAATATTTTAGTTATTGAAGACGATCCCATAACAATCACTTTGTATAAATATATTCTCAAAAAAGCTGGGTATAATCTTTTCATACTTGAAGATGGAAACGAAATTCTAAGTCTTTTGAATGATGTTGAAATTCATTTGATTATCATGGATATTAGCTTAAAGAACTCTTATCTTAATGGTCAAAAAATGGACGGAATTAAGCTTTCTAGTTATATTAAAGGGAACTCAAAATATGTGAATATTCCTATTATTATCGTTACTGCCTATTCAGCCAAAATCGAAGGCGACGAATTTTTCAAGAAAAGTTTTGCCGATGATGTTCTGACAAAACCAATTATTGACTTTAATTTATTTATTAGTAAAATTGATAGACAGATAAAAAATTGAAAAAGAATACTGTCCTAATCGTTGAAGATGAAAAAGATACTCTTTTTATTCTTGATAAGCTTTTAACTAAAAATGACTTCCAGGTCTATACCTCTACTAACGGCCAGGAAGCTTTGAAATTACTCGAAGATATTGTCCCCCAGGTTATTATTGCGGACTGGACTATGCCTATAATGAGCGGACTTGAGTTGTGCAATTCTATTAAGAAAAACGAGAAATTCAAATCTATTTATTTTATAATCCTTACAGCAAGAGCTTCATTAAAGGATAGAGTAACAGGACTAGACTTAGGAGCAGACGACTTCCTTGTGAAGCCTGTCCAAAATCAGGAACTGCTTGCCCGAATTCGCTCCGGCATCAGAATACATAATCTTCAAAACGAACTTGTAAAAATTGAACATAACAAAGCCCTTATTGAGATGGCTTGCACTATTGGACACAAAATAAACAATCCTTTAAGCAGTCTCGTGGTTTCTATTCATAATATTGAAGAAGAAATAAAAAAAATTGAAAAAAATGAAAAGAAATCATTTGATGAGGACTTTGTCATTATTTCTCAATCAATTGAACGAATTAAACTTCTGGTAAATGACCTTACTCACCTGCAAAATCCTGAAATTATCGATTACACTTCTGACAATAAAATGCTTAAATTAGACTGATTTAGCAATCCCCTAAATTATTTTCCCGTTTTTTCGATTATAATTTGAGGAATTATGGGCATACTAAATAAAATTGATAACATATCAGCCAGAAGCGATTATAATAATGCATCTAAGGCCACTAATTCAGGCAATTTATTAAATGTAAACTTTGCCCGCCGGCTAGATATGCACGATAAAGTCGATTTTTCTCCCTCGCTTAGGTATGTAAATAAGATAAATTGGAAATTGAAGGAATTTAAGCACGTTGTAAATGAAAAGATTTACCTCGACTTTGTTGTTTCTAATTTAGAGTTCCAAACTACAATAGACCTTGCAAATTTTAGTAATTTGGAGCTCTTAAATTATCTGGTTATGAAAGAAACCGATAATTATAAAACAAAGAAAAAAATCATTACCGATATTTCTTCCTATATCGGAAAAACAAATTATAACCAGGAAACTGTTTATATTAAGTTTTTGTCCCTTAACTTATTCTTTCAAAGAGTTGAAGACTCAAATCTATCTGGGGATTTAATAGGAAGAGATAAATTTGCCGTTGATAATTTCGTCAATGATATTATAAATGGAATAATGAAGGAATTTGACTTATTAAATAATCAAATTTTTATTTTTATCGATAAGCTTGCAAAATTGAAATTAGGCATAGCAGAAAAAAACACAAATAATAAAAGTGATTTATTAGTAATTAAAAAAATTAACGTATCCAAAATTGACTGATTTTAACTATAATAACGATAAAGACGGACCTAAGAATTTCATTTCTTTCAGGGAATTTGAAGCTCTTTACCATATGTCAGATAGCAGCCCTTTGGCAATTGTTGATGCAACCTTCCGCATTATTTTTTCGAACAGCACTTTTCTAAAGATCTTTAAATTTTATCATAACCAAAAATTCTTTGAGCTGAATTCTGAACCTGACTTGCGCAATATGTTGCTGATATTGACAAATAGCAGCTATAATAATATGCAGTTTGATCTTTTTTACTCCCCTGAACATAACCTTGAATCGAGTGACTTCAATGTCCAAGCCGAAAGAATTTTTATTGAAGAACATGAATATTTTGTATTAGTTTTTAAATCACTTAAAGAAAAAAATAAGCTTGAAGACAGAATAAACGATCTTCATAATGCCCTGGAATATGGGAATGTGCCGATTATTATAACAAATGATTCAGGTATAATAACATATTCTACTACTTCATTTGAGAAAATATTAAAAACCGGAATAGAAATTATTTATAACCAGTCCGTCGTTGATGCACTTGCATTTTATTTAACCAATGAGGATAAAAAGGAACTTCAAGACGCAATTAACAATGTCAAGGTATGGAATAAGATTATTTCGTCTACAAGTTTTGATGGAAATACACTTTATGAAGAGTTGAAATTGAATCCTATCTTTATTGAAGGCAAGGATACACTAAATTTCATCTTAACAGCGAATGATATTACAAATTATATCTTGAAAAATCTTTTTATCAGAAAATCCGAAAGACGCCTTAAATCAATTATTAATAATATTTCCGATCTTCTTTTCATATTTAAGTTCAAAGACGGAAAATATCTTTTTGAAAATGCAAATGAAAATTTTTGCAGAATATTTTCAATAAATAAAGTTACTGCTGTCAAAAAGGAAATTAGCTCAGTCTTAAATACCGAATTTTTTATTGAGATAATGAATTCAATAAAACAATTTGAAGGCAACGATATCTCATTTGTCGAATTTAAATTTGTTGGTAATGAAAACAACCAGTACAGTGTAAAAATCTCTATAATTAAAGATGATCTGGAAAAAGAAGATATTTATATTGTTGGAATGCAGGATATTACAGATCAAGTTCTCTACCAGGAACGGCTAAAGAAGGCATATGAAAAGGAAATAAGCCTTAATAAAATGAAGACCGCATTCTTAGAAAATATGTCTCATGAAATTAGAACACCCTTTAATGCTATTGTCGGCTATTCAGAAATAATAGATGATTGCATTAAAAGTAAGGAATATGACGCTATTTTAGAGTTGATTAGCTCCTTCAAGGATGTACTAAGTCGGGTTCTCAATTTATTTAATAACATTGTCGAAGTATTTCAAATATATTCTGGGGAGGTCGAACTTGATTTAGTTGCCCTTAATTGTAATCAGGTTCTTAAATCAGTCTATAACAAAAAACTTATAGAAGCACAAAAGAAAAATCTTGAATTTCTTTTAGAGATAGATGAGGAAAACTTAACTGTAAAGACAGATTGGATAAAATTAGAAAAAATAGTCGACTCTCTTGTTAGCAATGCAATTAAATATACAGATAGCGGCGAAATTATTATAAATTCTTTCGCTCTTAATGATAAGGTTCAAATCATAATCTCAGACTCTGGAAAAGGGATTGAAGATTCTGATATTAAGAGACTCTATGAGCCTTTTGTTCAATCAGAAGATGCTTATGTGCGAAATTATGAAGGCGCAGGACTTGGTTTGACGATTGCATATCAACTAACCAAGTTGATGAACGGTGATTTTGAGATCCAAAGCGAAAAAGAAAAAGGCACAAAGATTATTATAACCTTTCCTAAAGTTGAAGAATCAGTTCCGGAGGAATTTTAATTTATTCCAAATGAGTCAATAACTAATCGTTAGAAGTAGAGTTTTTAATAATATAAAGTAATTTTTTATTTTAAGTCATAATGAGCAATATCCCTGAATATAGTCTCAGAATATATATTCCGATTGACAATCGAAATAATAAATTATATTTTAATAAACATAATATTGACAATAACACGGAATAACTGGGTGAGCGTTCATGATTGATAAATATGGGACATTCTTCATATCTATTTTGTCATTTTTCCTCTACAATTCATAAACATTCCCTTGATAATTAAATTATGTATCCAAAACCTAAATTGCATCGTCTGTTTTGGTTTTGCTGTAACTACTTTATACACAAATATATAGCCATTTAATACTATTATGATTAAGTCAAATAAAATATTAGCAAATAGGAGTTATATCCTGGCTTTAACAGGCTTAATGAGTATCATTTTGATTATTGGAGCATTCATTTACTATTCTTATGAGTCAAATATTATTCGAAACACAATTCATTATGAACTAAAATCATTAGCTGAGCTGAAAATTGACCAGGTAGCAAACTGGAATAGGGAAAGAATATCAGATGCTAGAGCCCTTTCCTCTGACCCCCTTTTTATTAAAAACATTGAAAGTTATTTAGTTAGCAAAAATCAAAGCAACAAGAAAATTATTAATGAACAAACTTCCTTAGTTACAGTAAATAAAATTTATAAAAACATTTTAATCGTTTCTAATAGGGGCAAACTGATTACTTCTTTTAACAAGGGGCTAATTCCTCTGGATTCTGTTACTGTAAATTATGTTGAGATGGCTAGAATACAAAAAAGGATTCTTAACTCAGGATTATATTACGATAGTATCCAAAAGAAAATTCAGCTTGATTATATTGCCCCTATTATTGGAAAGAATGATTCAGTAATTGCAGCAGTAATTCTTAGAGTAGATCCCAAAGATTACCTGTTACCCCTAATTCAAGCACCTTTCCTGCAAATTAAATCATTCGATGCCTTTCTTGTAAAAAAGGATTCTTCTAGAGCTATTTATCTTAGCCCAATAAGAAATATTGTTGATTCTAACCTTAGCCTTAATGAAATCTTACAGAAAAAATTTATTCTATCAGTTCAAGCAGCATCTGGATATGATGGCTTCGTTGATGGCAAAGATCATGCAGGAAATAGTGTGCTGGCATATGTCTCCCTTGTCCATGGCACCAATTGGTATGTAGTCTCTGAAGTCCATAAAAGTGAAATATATTCTGATCTCCATACTAAGCTGATTTTTATAGTATTATTTACACTGCTTCTTATATTTGCACTTTCCGCCGGACTCTTCTTCATTTACAGCCAGGTTCAGAAAAATCTCTTTAAAGAATTATTTATAAAAGAAAAGGAACTACGTGAATATCACGAAGAATTCCGAACAATTCTTTACAGCATTGGAGACGGTGTAATTATTACTGACTCATTAGGTTTAGTTAAACAGTTGAATCTTCCTGCGGAAGGAATGACTGGTTGGTCTGAACAAGATGCAATAGGAAAAAGAATAGACGAAGTTTTTAATATCATTCTAGAGGGAACAAGAGAAATAGTGGAAAGTCCCGTCAAAAGAGTGTTAAGAGAAGGAGCCATTGTTGGACTTGCTAATCACACATTACTAATTTCTAAAGATGGAATTGAAACTCCGATTGCAGATAGCGGAGCTCCAATTCGTAATGAAATGGGTGGTATAGACGGCGTAGTCTTGGTCTTTCGAGATAAAAGCGAAGAACACAAATCTGAAAAACTTATTCGGCAAAGTGAAGCTCGGTTAAGACGGGCTGAACTTACATCAAAATCAGGTAACTGGGAATTGCATCTTAATTCCAATATTATGATTTCCTCCGAAGGTGCTAGAAAGATATATGGACTATCAGGAAAGGATTTTGATTACAATACTATCAAAGTAGTGCCCTTGCCTGAATATCGGGCAAAACTTGATGCAGCTATTAAGAATTTAATGAATAATAATGAACCTTACGATCTTGAATTCAAAATTAAAACCGTCGACACCGGGGAAATAAAATACGTCCATTCTATTGCTCAGTTTGATAGACAAAGTAATATTCTCTTCGGAGTTATACATGACATTTCTGAACGCAAAAACGCTGAACTAGCAATGCGCGAAAGCGAAGAGCGCTTTAGAACTATTTATAATGCGGCACCTGATGGTATTTCTATTTCGGAAATCAATACGGGCTTATTAGTTGAAATTAATGAAGCGTATGTGAGAATATTTGGATTCGAAAAAGAAGAGGTAATTGGCAAAACTTCTTTTGAAATTGGAATATGGGTAAATGATGATGACCGTAAAACAATTATAAATGAACTTCAAAATTATGGTAAGTATAATAATAAGGAAATTGTTTTTAAACGAAAGGACGGCTCTATAATCCATACTATTATATCTGGAAGAGAAGTTTCTATTCATGGTTATAAGTATATGCTTACAATTGTAAATGATATTACTGAATTGTTCAATATTGGGATGATACTCAGAAAAAGTGAAGAGCGTTTTCGCACTACGTTATATAGTATTGGTGACGGCGTTATTGCCACCGATGAAAACAGCATTATCCAGCATATCAATCCTGTTGCAGAACAGTTAACAGGTTGGAAGGAAAGCGAAGCCAAAAACAAACCTCTAGAAGAGGTCTTCAAAATTATAAATGAAACAACAAGAAACTCGGTTGAAAACCCCGTGAATAAAGTTCTTAAAGAAGGGAAGATTGTCGGACTGGCGAACCATACTTTGCTCATTTCAAAAGATGGTAAAGAAATTCCCATTGCAGATAGTGGGGCACCGATCCGGAATGAAAATGGTGATATTGATGGAGTTGTTCTTGTTTTTCGTGACCAGTTAAAAGAAAGAGCTGCGCAAAAAATCCTAAAAGAAAGTGAGTCACAATTAAAACAATCTCAACGTGTGGCTCGTATAGGATATTATATCTTTGATATTAAAACAGGAATATGGACGAGCTCCGAAATGCTCGATGAAATTTTTGGAATTGATATTAACTATAAACGGGACTACGAAGGTTGGCTTAATATTGTTACTCCAGAACAGCGCGAAGAAATGTCATTCTATTTCGCAAATAATGTTTTGAAAGATAAAAACCAGTTTAACAAAGAGTATAAAGTATTAAAAAGAAACGTTAATTCAATAATATGGGTTCAGGGTCTTGGAAACCTGGAGCTGGATAAAAACGGTAACCCGTCAAGAATGTTCGGTACTATTCAAGATATAACTGAGCGTAAGAAAGCTCAGAATATAATTGAACAGTCTCTGGTAGAAAAAGAAATTCTACTTAAAGAAATCCATCATAGGGTTAAGAATAATTTTCAAAGAATTATTAGCCTTATTTCCCTGCAGGCAGATTTAATTGAAGATAAATATGTCCTGGATATATTTGGCGAATTGCAGTCAAGACTTCGCTCTATGTCTCTCATTCACGAACTCATGTATGGAACCGGTAATTTTACGGCTGTTGACATCAAAGAGTATATAGAAAGTCTTGCTAATTACTTAATTAAAACGTACTCTTCTTATGGGCGTATAACCCTAAATTTTGATTTGGAAAGCCATAACCTTAATCTTGACTCGATTATTCCGTGCGGCCTAATCATAAACGAAATTATTACGAATTCATTAAAATATGGCTTCCCTAATGAATCCGAAGGAAATATTTATATTTCATTTAAGAAAAATGAAGATGAATTTTCGCTGATCTTGTCTGATAATGGAATAGGAATAAAAAATAAAATTGACTTCGAAGATATTAACTCACTTGGGCTAAGATTAGTTCATCTTCTTACCAAACAATTAAGGGGATCGCTTGAAGTTATTCAACCTCACAGGGGCATACAATTCATAATAAAATTTGATGGAGATAGTTAGCTTGAGTAATCAACTTAATTCAAAAGCAAACATCCTAATAGTTGATGACGACGTTCTGATTGCCGAAAGCATTAGGTTTCTAATAAAAAAGGCAGGCTATAATTCAATAGGAATTGCAGTTTCCGGTGCCCAGGCTATAGAATTAGCTAAAGAAAAACAACCTAATTTAATACTGATGGATATTAATCTTGGGGATTCAATTGGAGGCATTACTGCTGCTACTGAGATCCAAGAATTTGCCGATATTCCGTTTATATTCCTAACTGCTTATTCTGATCCTGCAACTATTGAAAAAGCTAAGAAGGTTGGACCATTCGGATACCTAATTAAACCCTTCGATAATCGTGAGGTGCTGGTAGCAATCGAAACTGCACTTTACAAACATTCATTCGATAAAAAGATAAAAGAGCAGGAACTGTTGTTTAGAACTGTTGCTAACCATGCATATGAATGGGAATCATGGCTATTACCCGATCTGAAATTCAAATATTGCTCTCCCTCTTGTGAAAGAGTTACGGGGTTCAAAGATATAGAGTTTATGTCTAACCCTCATTTGCTCTCTGAAATAGTGCATCCTGATGATAGAGAAAGTTTCGAATATCATATAAATAAATTTCATTCCGAAAAGATAGATGAAACTGTGGAAGGTTTTGAATTTAGAATTAATGATAAATTCGGTAGGGTAAAACATATTCGCCATACATGTATTTCAATTATTGATGAAAAGGATAATTATCTCGGTAGAAGAGTTACGAACGTGGATATTACTGAACGTATGGAAGCTCAAGAAGCGTTGAAAGAAAGTGAGGTTAGATATAGAAGATTAGTAGACAACGCGCCTATTAGTATTGCTGTCTATCAAAATGGTGTATTTGTATTTGTGAATACTTTTGGACTAAAGTTGATGGGAGCATCTAGCCCTGCAGATCTTTTAGGTAAGTCGGTATTGGAAATCGTTCATCCGGATTCATTAAATGAAGTTGTCAATCGAATGCTTCTAGTTGCCAATAGCAGTGAACTACCTGCCTTTGAAGAGCGGCTTATTAAACTTGACGGGACTATTTTTGATGCCGAAGTTACCGCTAGTAGTACACTTTTTAATGGTAAACCTGCAGCTCAAGTTATTGTCAAGGACATTACAGAACGAAAACTTATTGAAAACGAACTTAAGAAATATCGCGAGCACCTTGAAGATATTGTAGAAGAAAGAACATTGGAGTTAACAAGCTCAGAGGAACGGTTTAAGAAACTATCAGAGTTGTCGAAAGACTCTATCTCCAGAATTGATAGAAATTATAGGTTATGCTATGCCAATAGTATATTAGCTTCAAGGTGGGGAACGAAAATTGAGAATATCCTTGGTAGGTCGTTTAAGGAATTGGGGGCCCCAAAAGAAATTGTAAATATTGAAGAAGCAGCAATTAAGAAAGTATTTACTACCGGAAAAGAAAATAGAATTGAGCTTAATCTGCCAAGCGGGCAATGGATAGACTGGTACTTGGTTCCTGAATTTAATGCTCTCAATGAGGTAGAGACAGTGCTAGGCTTTGGTAGAGATATTACTGAAATTAAAAATTTGCAGGAGAATATTCAAAAAGCATTTGTGAAGGAAAAGGAGCTTAATGAGATAAAAACAAACTTTGTCTCTTTTGCTTCGCATGAATTTAGAACTCCTCTTACCTCAATCCAAAGTTCAACGGACTTGTTAAAATTGTTCGGAAGAACATGGAGCGAAGAAAAATATAATAAATATTTATCTCAAATTGGTTCTTCAGTCGACGAGATGACCCATATGCTTAATCAAGTCCTGACATTAAACAAAGCTGAAAAGGGAAAACAGAAATTTGAAGTTGATCTCATTCCGTTGCGATCGCTAATTGAAGAGGTCATAAAGAACATAGAAACGCTTCCATATTTCAATCACAATGTTGAAGTAATCTATAATATTCAGAATAATGAATTTTTTCTGGATGGTGAAATAATTAAAAGGATTCTGAATAATTTAGTCTCTAACTCGGTGAAATATTCACCCTCTGAAAGCGCAATTACATTATCCATTTCTCAGCAAGAAAATTATCTGCACTTTAGTGTTCAGGATTATGGAATTGGAATTCCAAAAAACGAATTGAAAAATATCTTTGAACCATTCCATAGAGCTTCTAATGTAGGAAGCGCTGAGGGCTCAGGCTTAGGATTGGCTATCGTTAAGCAAATGGTTGAGCTGCACAAAGGCACTATGTCTGTTGAAAGCGAAATAAAAAAAGGCACAAAAATTCTATTCAGTATAAACATAGAAAAAGATTAAAATATTTGGAGAGCATAGATAAAAGCAGATTATATTTAAAAAAATATATATTTACTAAATGAAAAAAAATATTACTCTTCTTGTAGTTGAGGATGACGAATTATTATCCTCAAATCTTATTGAACTCCTTACCTCTTCAGGGTATCAAGTAGTTTCTGCAACGAATGGGATTGATGGATTCAACCTAATTAAAAAGAAAATTCCGGATCTGATTATCTGCGATGTAATGATGAGAGGTATGGACGGCTTTACTTTACTTAAAAAAATTAATGATACTTTACAAATTTCAATTCCTTTTATCTTCCTAACTGCTAAGACCGACGCGGCTGACCTTCGCCAAGGAATGAACTTGGGCGCAGACGACTATATATTTAAGCCATACAAAGCCGAAGAATTACTAACGGCAATTGAAGTAAGATTAAATAAATTTATAAAAGTTTCAAGTGTCATTACGCAGAAAGCATCCGGCCAATTATCACCTTCCGACATTGTTTTTATTAATGAAAACAATAAAAATACTCCTTTGCTAATTCGTGATATTAAATTTATATCCGCAAACGGAGATTATTCTAATATAACTTCCGTGAATATTAAAAATATTATTGTGAAGAAGACTCTAATTGAATGGGAAGGGCTTCTTCCCAAAAATAAATTCCTAAGAATTCATAGATCAACTATCGTAAATCTTGAACATATCACTAAAATTGAAAAAGGATTTAATCGGGGTTTATTTGTCGAAATTAGAGATCATGATGAAAGCCTAATAGCCAGCAGCCGCTATTCTGCTAAATTAAAAGAAAAAATCATGTAATTTCCAGTGCATAATCGTAATTGAATATTTTTATTATATTTGAATTACACCTTATCCTATATATCAAACAATAAAAGAATTAACTGAAAGTGTCGGAAACGATGAATAAAAAAAATATAGAACATTTTGATGCCGGTGAAGATAAGAATAAACTTCGTTCCGCAAGGCCTCCCAAGCTTAAAAAAGTAAAGGTCGTTATTCCGGATAAATCTAATAAGCTTTGCCAAATGATCTTGGAGAAAATTGAATCTTCAAGACCCAAACTTACTCAGGACGATTTTATAAAAAATATTGAGATTGTTAAATCCTCTATTGTTGAACTTGCGGATTGTTCTAACTTATTGCTCAATAATAAAAAGGATATGAAAAGTCAGCATATTAGGGATTGTCGCAATGCAATCAAGAATATGTATAGAATACAAATGGATATAAGAGAAAAATTGGAATCCGGAAAGCTCTGAACTCGTTCACCTTAAAAAAACTACGTTTATAATATAATTACTAATCTTTTAAAATATTTAATGTTTGCCTCAGGTACTTTACTAAATATGACTAAGTGTCTTACAAATTAAAATATCAAAAGAATATATTTATATTCTTTACTGAGGCGCTTTCATCAGACTAAAAATTGCAGCTGCAAAAAATATTAGATTAGCTGACCAGGCTGTCAGAAGGGGACTGAGAGCACCATTCTTTCCAAAGGCTTCGCTGACCTGCATAAATACCAAATATATAAAAGTAACAAGTATGTTTACTCCCATTTGTATGGCTAGTCCGCCTCTCCTTTTGTTTGCGGAAATTGGCAGACCAAATAATACAACTACAAGGCTTGCTAGTGGAAATGAAAATCTTGAATAATACTCAATCTGCGTTACTGTGGGATCACTTCCTGAGGCTTTCTCTGATTTAATTAAATCATTCAGCTGTGCAAGATTCATGTCCTCTGGACGCTGTTGCTTTGTCATTAAATCATGAGGTGAAAAATTTAAATAGCTAATCTTCATTGAAGAGATATATCGCGCCGTCTGTGATGTGTCATTAAAAGTTCTTTGAACTACATTGTGAAGTATCCACGAACGACTCGTTGAATCATAATTCATATTCATTGCGTCTATTCGCGATACCATCTTCGTTAAGTTATTCTTATCAAACTCTTCTATACTTACCCGGTTAGCTTGATTTCTGATGTTATCAAAATAAACAATCGTTACAATTCTCGTTTGCGAGTCCTGAAAAAATAAATTATTTCCTGTGTCGGCAAATCCGGAATTAAGGTATTTCATTTCAATTTGTCGTTTAGTCTTGTTTGCAAGTGGAACTACGTAACCTGCAAAATATATTGAAAATAAGCTTACGAAAAATGTTACAATTAAAAACGGAACCATAAACCTATAAAGACTTACTCCGCTTGACTTGATCGCTGTTAATTCGCTAAGATTGGCTGCTTTTCCAACTACGAATAGAGCTGAAAAAAGCACCGCCACAGGTGTCATTAGCTTTATAATATCCGGACTGAAAACAATATAATAATACGCAATAAATTGCCATGGAACATTCTGATCCAAAAAACCGCCTAGATTCTCAAGCATATTCAAGACAACAAAGATTAGCGTAAACGAAATTATACCAAAGAAAATTGTCTGTATAAATTGTTTGATTAAGTATTTATCTAGTATCTTCATTTAGTTTTCTTCGGATTCTTCCTGGTAACTGCGCCATTGCTTTGGTATAATCTTCTTTATTGCTGAAAAATTAATGGTTACTGTCTCTTGTATAGTCTTCGTAGTCAATAATAACCCTACAATTATTAAAAGTATATTTGCAGACCACATTCCCCAAAATGGAGTTATTATATTTCTATCGGCAAGTTTTTCTCCGCCAATCAAAAATGCCCAATAAACAACGAAGAAAAATAAACTTATGCTTGCTGCTATCCCGAATCCTCCTTTTTTGACCATTACTCCCAGAGGCGCTCCAATCAAAATAAATACTATACATGCTACCGGCAATGCATATTTTTTATGCACTTCTACTGTGTATGAGTTTATTTCATCCTGTATAGATTGCCATACTCTATAATTTGCAGTAATTATATTTTGTGCTGTTCTTATTTGTTGTAATGCATTCAAATAAAGAAGTTTTTGCGTCGTTGACTTAGGAAAGTTAGGAGGATTTAACACGGATGCATTATCTATCAACATATATTTATTCGTTTGGACAGTTAAATTCTTAAGTGCATTATATTTTACCTGATTAAGACTGTCAATTATCGTTAGCATTGCTCCGGTGCTTAATTCACGGTCTCCTCGCGGCTCTCCGGGTGCAGATTGTTGAAATGAAAACTGATCCCCGTTCATTATGATTCTGTGCTTTTGAAATTGTATTTCTCTGTAATAATTAGTTTGTACAACATCAGATTCGTGAATTTCTCCATCCCATAAATCCATAATTAATTTTGACTGGTTCTTTGAAAAATAAATTCTACCTTTCTGAGCAGTAACCACATCTACCCTTGTTGGATTAGTATAATCGTATATAACCACATCCTTTAGTTCATTTGTCCCCTTGTCAATTTCTCGCGCTAGTATTGCATAGTTAGCTACGTCTTGTGAAAAAACTCCGGGCTGCAGTGAAAGCGTAGGCTTTTGTCTGGAAATATCTTCCATTAGAATTTTAGCCTGGTGGTTTGCATCTGGTAAGACATCATTATTAAAAAGGAACAGTAAATATGCAACTACTATGCTTGCAATAAATGGCGCTGCCATCATCTTCTTAAGACTTATACCTGAAGACTTTAATATTGTTATTTCATTATTTTGCGACATGCTCCCAAATGCCATCAGCGTAGATACTAGCGTTGCCATGGGTACTACAAGCACAACCATCCACGCTAAATTAAAGGTTATCAATTTTATTATTACCCAAACTCCCAAACCTTTACCGATAAGCCTGTCTGCAAACTTCATCATGAATTGAAGTAGAAATATGAAAATTAAAGTGATGTTTGAAAAAACAAACGGCACTACGTGGTTCTTTAATATGTATCGCGATAAAATCATGCAGTCAATATATAAAAGCAATAAAAGTTTAACAAGAAGTTAAGCTCCATATAAGTAAAATAAATTATTCATTCTTTACTAAATTCTTTATTAGAAATAATTTTTATATGTTTGATCGCTAGAACTATAAGGAATATGAAAAACCTTAAAGGAGAACTTTCTGAATTTGCGCTGTCAGAATGAAAACTGATTTTGCAGAATAATTAACTTAATCATTTAATACACAGAAGGAGCTTAGTTGTGCAGGAAGTAATTAATTATATCGAAAGCAACCAGCAAAATTATATCGAAGAGCTTAAAGAATTCTTAAAAATTCCTAGTATAAGTACATCGATAGAATTTAAAGATGAAGTAAATCGTTGTGCTAACTTCGTCTCATCAAAATTAAAAGATGCCGGCATGAGCCGCGTAGAAATATTTAAAACTGAAGGTCATCCTCTTGTTTATGGCGAGTGGCTTGGAGCACCTGGAAAACCTACAGTTTTAATTTATGGTCACTATGATGTCCAGCCGGTTGACCCAATTGATCTCTGGGATAGCCCTCCTTTTGAACCTGTAATTAAAGACGGAAAAATCTTTGCTAGAGGTGCCACTGACGACAAAGGTCAGGTGTTTATGCATATTAAAAGCGTTGAAGCTTTTTTCAAAGTAGAAGGCAGCCTTCCCCTTAATGTGAAATTTATTATAGAAGGTGAAGAAGAAATCGGAAGTGAGAGTCTTGAGCCGTTTATAAATCAACACCTTGATCTCCTTAAATGCGATACAGTTTTGATTTCTGATACCGCCCTTTATGATGTGGGAATTCCAACTTTAACTTATGGTCTTCGTGGACTTGCTTATATGGAAGTTGAAGTTACTGGACCCCAAAGAGATCTTCACTCGGGTACCTTCGGCGGCGCTGTTGGTAACCCTATAAATGTTTTGGCTGAAATAATTGCAAAACTGCACGATAAAAATGGAAGAGTTACTATACCTCATTTCTATGATAACGTTTTAAGTCTTACTAAAAAAGAAAAAGAAAATTTTAAACTCCTTAAGTTTTCTGAAAAGAAATTTGCTAAAGAACTCGGCGTTGCAGAACTAACCGGCGAGAAAGGATTCTCTTCTCTTGAAAGAACATGGGTTCGTCCTACTTTAGACTGCAATGGTATAATTGGCGGATTTACTGGACAGGGCGCTAAAACTGTTATTGCTTCAAAAGCTACTGCTAAAATAAGCATGCGCTTGGTGCCTAATCAGGATCCGGCGAAAATTGCAAATGAATTTACTAAGTATATAAAAAAAATTACCCCTAAGACCGTAAAAGTGAAAATCCAAAATCTCCATGGCGCTTATCCTGTACTGATTCCGCTTAATGACCACTCGACAGTTGCAGCAACAAAAGCTATGGAAAAAGCTTTCGGTAAAAAAATCGTTTTCATTAGAGAGGGCGGCTCCGTACCTATTGTAACTTCTTTCGTGAAGAAATTAAAAGCCCCTACCGTCTTAATGGGACTTGGTTTGAATACAGAGAATCTTCATTCTCCTAATGAACATTTTAACCTAAACCACTTCCGGCTTGGTATAATAAGTTCCGCATATTTTATGAAGGAATATTCTTTATAACTTGTGTCCTATTCTTAGATTGATAACAGAAATTCAATCCTGGAATTTTTAAATATTAAGCTCACAAGCGAATTCCTTTGTTTTTTATATAATTTGTGGAAAACATTAACTAAATTAATGCCTCGTATACGGCATAATTGTTGGTATTTATGCCTATGTTTTTATTTCCACAATTGATAGATTGTAAAAACAATAGAATATGATTATGAAAAAAGTATTTCCATTGGTGCTGCTGACTCTGTTTTCGCTTATCTTTTTCTCCTGCGCTAAGAAAAGTCAACCAAGTGTTCAGCAAAGTGCAACCGGAGACGTCGCTAGATCTCCAAATACCGATATTCAAATACAAATGTATAATCTAAGCGTTAAGAAGGAGCAAGCTACCACTCAATCTGCCTACGACACTTTATCAGTTGTTGAATATGTCCTGAAAAACTATCCGAAAGGCTCATACCTGGTAAATTTTGACAAAACTTTTACATATAACATTCCCAAGCCTGCTGTAATTTATCTAAGAAACCAAAATAGCACTTACGTTTTTGCAGTTGTTGCAAAATCAAAACCCGGAGAAAGACTTATAGAGTCTAAAAATATTGTCGGCTACGATCAAAGTTTTGTCAACTTAGATAGCACTCACCTTGGCACTGCGTTTTTCTACCTCGTCCTGCTTAAAGCCGATAGCGGAAGCTTTACTGATATTTGGGAATCACCAATTCCTGCACACGGCGGATTTAATTATATGGACATGCAAAGATGGGCTTATGACGGTTGCCCGTACATTCGTGTTGATTTCCATTATGCAAGAGGAATAGGTCATATTGACTATAACTACTTCCTTGTAAATGGACTGATTAATCCTCCTCATTTACTCATGACCTATGAATGGATTGATGCTAAACGAACTATCGCTAATGTTAATAATGATATTTACCCGGACTATTATGAATATCTTTATTATAATCTTCCGAATAGAATTTATGCTGCAGATTCAATTCCCTTTGTCTGGAACGTAAAAGACAGTGTCTATATGAATACCAGAAATCGCCGGCAAACCCAACCCTATTAATTCACATTTAATATCACTACATTCCTATCGTTTATAAATTCATTATTAATATAAAGTCGATTTCGATCAATAAAATCAGTACTCAAACAATTTTTAAACCGGACAGTAGTGAACTAATATACATTCACCCGAAATCATTTTCCTCTACTCGAATATAATCTTTGTCAATACTTCACAACACCTGTATTAACAAAACACCAATCCCACCTTCGCTGCACTTTATTAACAAGACGCCGACCCCACCTTCACTACAGCCGTTTTGACAAAACAGCGACTCCACCTTAATAATACTTTCTTGATAAATTTATACTAATTTTTTATCTTTGATATAAGAATACTTGTATGTCGCAATAAAATATGACATATGCTTATTTTTTAGAATCTCACATCAGCAACCCAACCAAAATAATAATCTGAATACGTCCTGAAAACGTCATGAAATCGTTCTGAAAACGTCATGAAAACGTTCTGAAAACGTTGTGACACCCACCTAACAGGCGTCCTATACCTATCTCCACCTCACCTAATCACCCCATCCCAGTTAAATAAGAACTCTACTCTACCCAACCCAAAAGCAGTTTTTACCTCTTCTTATAACAAATTCACCATATTCTGCACAAAATCCATTACATGCATCTACCTTACTATCAGTAAATTTTACCGAATACCCCCAAATACTTATTGCCGCGTGTGATTTATTTTATTAACTTGCAATAGTTTTAATCTTGCCATAAATAATACTTATAGAAGGATATTCGATGTTTGATGTTGAAATAAGACATAACTCACTACTAGAATTTTTAGAATCTGCAGGCTATTCGCCGGATATTGTTGATGGTAATAAGAAGTTCAATATATTTACTTCCATTCAAAGTGAACTAAGTTCACTGAATATGGGCGTCGGGCTCAGAGATATTTCCAATAGCGGCATAATAGAGCTTAGAGGAAACGATGTACTGGATTTCCTTCATAGAATAACAACAAATTCTGTTAAAGACTTACAAAAGGAAAGCTTGGTCGGAACAATTTTTACTACAGAAAAAGGAAGAATAATTGATACTGCAACAATTCTTAGCTTTGAAGATCACCAACTTCTAATTTGTAGCCAAGCTAATAAGGAAAAAGTCCTAAGCTGGATAAATAAATACGTTATTACGGATGATGTTCATATTAATAACTCTTCTGAAAGCTACATCTTCCTTGAGATGATTGGACCGCAATCAGATTCATTCTTGACATTAGTATGTGGAAATGCAGTCAACGAAATTAAGCTCAACAACTTTAAACTAGTTCGTACAGAAGGTTTAATCTTTATTGTTGCAAAGCTGAAAGAAACTAATGGAAACGATAAATACTGGATTCTAGCAGATATAAGGAATGGAATTCAGCTTATTCAATACATGATCTCCCATGCAGGACCATTTGATTTTAACCTTGTCGGAGAAGATGCCTATAATATTTATCGAACTGCAAAAGGTATCCCTGCGGCTCCAAATGAGTTGAATGATCAATTCAATCCACACGAAGCTGGGCTGTTGAATTTGGTAAGCTCAACTAAAGGATGCTACATAGGACAGGAAGTAATTGCCCGATTAGAAACTTACGACAAAGTTCAAAAGCATCTTAAACGTATAACATTTCAAGATCCTGTCGATGAAAAAGGGAATTATGCCCTTGTTGATCAGGAAGGAAATGATGCAGGTATAATTACCTCAATTGCATACTCCCCGAAGTCAAATAAATATTATGGACTTGCCTATGTAAGAAAAGCATATTGGACAGCTGACAAAATCCTCTTTGCCGCAAATCAATCTGCAGACAAAGTGCCCGTAACTATTAGTAATATTTAAGATGCGAAATGAAAATCTACACAAAAACTGGAGATGAAGGACTTACAGGATTATTCGGTGGAGAAAGGGTATCAAAAGATTCTGCAAGAATTGAAGCCTATGGAACAGTTGATGAACTAAATTCTTTTATTGGTCTTACAGTAACCGAAATTAAGAATGAAGAAATAAAAACCCTGCTTCTAAAGCTTCAAAACCAGCTCTTCGTCCTCGGCTCTGATTTGGCTACACCGCTAGTAGAAAAAAACAAAAAATACAACATCCCCAGGTTAACTAAGGAATCATACCTCGAACTCGAAAAGGAAATAGATTATTTTGAGGCAAAACTTGAGCCTTTAAAGAATTTCATCTTACCCGGTGGCACTAAAGGCGCAGCTCTATTGCACGTATGTCGATCAATAACAAGACGAGCTGAACGGCAAATTGTGTCACTTAAAAAGGAAGTGAATATCGGAGATAATATACTTATATTTGTAAATAGAGTTTCAGATCTCCTTTTTGTCTTAGCCCGCTATGAAAATCACTGGCTAAATGTCGATGATACCAAGTGGGAAGCTTAAAAGACAATAAAACTGTTCTTTGAACTTTATGTGTATAATTTAAACCTGGTCAGAATAATTATTAGGGGGTGAATTTGGTCTCGACGGGGTTGAAGACGCACTGGACTGCACATCGTGTTCTCCGAGTTACACGTTAAACAATTGGAAACAAAACAATAACTGGCGAATCTAATTACGCCCTAGCCGCTTAATAAAATAAGCGACCGTTCACTAAGCTTTCGCATACCGGACTTTAGATGAACGACGTTTAGGTATGATAGCTTGATCTATCGCCCTTATAGAGATAGCAAAATAAATAATGGGCAAAGCTTAAAGCGATCCCCGTCTGTTTGGTAACCTTAAGCTAATCAAAAACAGGCTATGTGTGTAGACGTTCTCTGGATCTTAACTTCGGACGCGGGTTCGACTCCCGCCACCTCCACTAGTACAATAATATTATCTTGCTATTTACGTTTAATTCCTTCTCATCTCACTACTAACTATTTATGAAGCATAAAACTACCCGTAAATCAGTTAATACCAAACAACTAATTCCTATATTTGTAAAACATTACTCCTAAAAAAACATTCCATTCAATTTAAAAAAGTCAGTAAAAAGGATTATTTTAGTACGACATAAAATTATCTAATAGGGATTTGAAATGGGATTTAGCTTACTACCTAAAGAGTATGAATTTTTTGATATGTTCGATAAGTTGGCAGAACAATGTATCAATGTATCCAAACAATTTTGTTCAAATGTTGATAATGAAAACTTCAGCACAGAATCCCTTCATAAAATAAAAGACATAGAACATGTAGCCGATAGCATTACATTCGAAATCTTCGAGAAACTCAATAAGACATTCATTACTCCCCTTGATAGAGAAGATATTTTCTCTTTAGCTCACGAATTTGATAATGTAATAGATTTAATCCTGAAAATATCCAACATGATGAAAATATATAACATTGATCGAGTTAATAATCATTTTGTGGAAGTCGTGAAGTTAATTGACAAATCTATTTCATCATTATGCGACGCAGTAAGAGGATTACGCAATCTCAAGAATGGAGCCGTAATCAATAATCATTGTTCAGAGGTAAATCGTTTGGAAAGCCTTGGTGACCAACTTAGGAATGAAGCAATTGCGGAGCTTTTTACTGGCACTACAGACGCGATCTATATTATGAAATGGAAAGATATATTCCAAACATCAGAAAAGATACTTGACCAATGTGACGATGTAGCTAAAATTGTAGGCTCACTTATAGTAAAGCAGGCTTAATGCTAACCATCTCAATAATTTTAATAATTCTGTTGGGGCTAACCTTCGACTTCCTAAACGGATTTCATGATGCAGCTAATTCTGTTGCGACAGTAGTCTCAACAAGGGTGCTTTCTCCTAATGCAGCAGTAATCTGGGCGGCCTTCTTTAATTTCATCGCATTCCTTTTCTTCGGTCTTCATGTAGCGAATACAATCGGAAAAGGCATTGTTGATATAAAGGTAATTGATTCATCAATAGTCTTTGCCGCCTTAGCAGGCGCTTCTATCTGGAATATTATCACTTGGTATTTTGGTCTTCCAACAAGCTCTTCTCACGCCTTGATCGGTGGATTAATAGGTGCAGCAGTTGTAAAAGCAGGAGTTTCCTCCTTGGTTTCAAGTGGGATAATTAAAACCATATTATTCATTTTTATTTCACCCTTACTCGGTTTAGTATTAGGTAGCACAATAGGAATTATTGTTTTTAGAATATTCCGCAAAAGCACCCCATCAAAAGTTGATCATATTTTTAGGAAAGGTCAACTTGTTTCTGCTGCCTTTTACAGCCTTGGACATGGAGGCAATGATGCACAAAAAACAATGGGCATAATTGCAGGACTTCTCTTTAGTGCACATTTAATAGATAAGTTCTTTGTACCCCTCTGGGTAGTTCTTGCATGTCAAGCAGCTATGGCGCTTGGTACGGTGTTTGGAGGATGGAGAATTGTTAAAACCTTAGGACAAAGAGTTGTCAAGTTGAAACCTGTCGACGGGTTCTGCGCAGAACTTGGAGCAGCAAGCACACTTTTCGTTTCTACTGCTTTTGGAATACCGGTCAGTACAACTCATACTATAACAGGAGCTATAACGGGAGTAGGTTCTTTAAAGAGATTTTCTGCTGTAAGGTGGGGCGTTGCCGGTAGAATAGTCTGGGCATGGATATTTACTATTCCTCTCACTGCAATTATATCTGCTATTGCCTATTTTGCTACCAGAATTTTTTAATACCGGATTATTTCTATAAAATAACATTTGCTTATCTTATTTAACAAGATACATTATAAAATTATTAATCATTAATATTATTATTGAAAAGGATTTCATATTGTCCTAAATTGCAAGTGCAATGGAAAAAGTTTCTTTTATAAAAATGAGCGGCGCAGGAAATGATTTTGTCGTTATAGATAAAAACATTAATCCAGCCATTGTTTTAAAACAAAATATTATCCAGAAGTTATGTGATCGCAGAAATGGTATAGGTGCTGACGGTGTTATAACTATTTCTAACTCTGTCGACTATGATTTTGAAATGGAATATTTTAATGCTGATGGCTCAACAGGAAGTCTCTGTGGTAATGGCGCTAGATGTGCCATTAAATTTGCTGAAAACTCAAGCCGAATTAAAAACAAAAAGACTCATTTTTTATCTAATTCAGTACCCTTTACTGGAGAAGTTCTAGATGAAAATATAATAAAATTTGATTTTAATCCGCCGACTAAACTCAAGTTTAATTTTAAGATTAAGGCAGGCGGCCAATTGATGAATGCTTGCTTTGCAGATACCGGTTCTCCTCATGTGGTAATTAAGATTGAGGATGTACTTCAAAATCCAAATGACTTGAATTCTAATTATTCGGAAATTGATAAATTTCCTGCGTATGAATTAGGAAGAGAAATAAGATATCTGAAAGAATTTGCTCCAGGCGGCACAAACGTAAACTTCATCAAAATAGTCGATAATAAAATTTATATTCGAACTTATGAACGAGGTGTAGAAGATGAAACGCTGGCATGTGGAACAGGTTCTACTGCTGCTGCCATAATAGCTCACGTTACTGATAAGCTAGAATCACCAATTACGCTAATATCTCACGGTTTAGATGAGCTTAAAGTTAACTTTAATGTTGAAAATCAAAAAATAAATAATCTTTCATTAACTGGACCAGCTAAAATAATTTTTAGCGGGAATATATATATATAAAAATTTTACTAAAAATATATGGAGACTAAATGCCAAAGGTAATATTCACAATTCAATATGAACTCAAGCCTGACAAAAAAGAAGAATATCTGAGTGTTGTTAAGGAGCTGAAAAATCTTCTTAAAGCCGAGGGTTTGGAGAACTATGCAGTTTATGACTTAAAAGGGAAAGTAAATCATTATGAAGAAATTTATTCCTTTGCATCCTCTGAAGCCTATGAAGCTTTTGATGATAATCAGGACGAAAGAGTGAACATTCTTATTAGTAAATTGAATGATCTCACTGTCGATAATTCCACAAAATATTCAACATTATATGAGCTAGACCAGCCTTAGCAAAAGATATAATAATAGGCGGTCATTAGTGACCGCCTATTTAAATTAAAATCAATTAAATTATTCTTCAATAATCTTTCTGTTTGAATGAATAAGAAACTGCACACAATATATATCGCATCTTTTTTTATAGTTGGAATTTCGTCTACACTCTTGTTGGTGATAAACGGATATCAATATTATAATACTCCTCTGCTGACAAGGTTTTTTAATCCTCAGGATATCCTATTAAAACCCAGTGGTTTTATTGGGCAAGGATTAGGGGTTCTTGGTAGCCTCATGATGATACTAGGTGTTGCAATTTATATGATAAGAAAAAGGGTAAGATATTTTTTACACTTCGGATATTTAAAGAACTGGCTTGAACTTCATATCTTTCTATGCACTCTTGGACCTATATTTGTCTTGTTTCACACTGCTTTTAAATTCGGAGGACTTGTAGCTGTAAGTTTTTGGAGTATGACAGCAGTAGTCCTAAGCGGAATAGTAGGTAGATTTCTTTATGTTCAGATACCGCACACAATTCAGGGGCAGATAATTGGGATGGATGAATTAAATGCACAAAACGAAAATCTTTCGCACCAATTAAAGGAAGTATACAATTTACCCACAAGAATATTCGAGGAAATTGAACAAATTTCTTCACTTAAGAGGCATAATAGCCCAAAGTTAAAAATCGGGATTGCATTTCTAATAAAAGATTTTTTTGGTACAAAAAGTGTAATTCATAATCTGAAACATGAATTAGCTCTTGCTGAAGTACCAAAATCAAAGCGAAAAAGCATAGCGAAAATAGTCAAAACAAAGCTGATCTTTTCTAGAAGAATCGGTCTACTAAAAACTATGCAAAAATTTTTTAGATATTGGCATGTTGTACATTTACCATTTGCCATTCTTATGTTTGTTATAATGTTTATCCACATAGCTGTTACTGTCGCTTTTGGCTATAGGTGGATATTCTAAATGAAATAACATTAATTCCTTCTAATAGCTTATTCTGCTTGAGCATTATGTTTCTAACGATTGGTTTTTCACTATCGAAAAACCTTTATATTGTTTTTTCAACAAATCAAGTAATCGATGGAAACACTAATAGAGAATTATACTACTTATTTTTTTGTTTTATTATTTACAATCGCTATTCTGGTTTTGTATCTAAAAAAACATTTCCATGAGTCGAAAGCTACTCTAAATAAAATCCAAACGTCCAAGAGATTAGGGTTTCACGAACCTATTTCTCTGCATCCTGTAATTGACCATGAACGCTGTATTGGAAGCGGGGCTTGCATTACAGCTTGTCCTGAGCAAGATATTATAGGATTGGTAAATGGACAAGCTCAAGTAATCAATGCATCGCGCTGTGTTGGCCATGGCGCATGTTTCCATGCGTGTCCCTTAAATGCAATTACACTTTGCATAGGAACTGAAAAACGAGGGGTTGAATTACCGCATGTCAGCCAAGAGTTTGAATCAAATATTCCCGGTCTTTTTATAGCTGGGGAACTGGGAGGCATGGGGCTAATCAAGAATGCCATTGAACAGGGTGTCCAAGCTGTAACTTCCTTTACAAAAAAGATAAATAAACAAATCCAGACAGAATATGACCTTATAATCGTAGGTGCAGGGCCTGCGGGTATTTCTGCTACGTTGACAGCAGCAAAGAACAAATTAAATTTCTTAACGCTAGAGCAAGACACTCTTGGTGGGACGGTTTATAATTTTCCACGATCAAAAATAGTAATGACTTCAACAGTAGAACTACCAATGTATGGCCAATTAAAAATGAAAGAGACTTCTAAGCCTGAACTTCTATCAATTTGGAAATCAGTATTAAAAAATAATAAAATATCAATAAATGAAAATGAGAAAGTTGAATCAATAGAAAAAATAAAGGATCATTTCGAAATTAAATCATCAAAAAGCGTTTATACTTCAAAGGGAGTCATTATCGCGATAGGGAGAAGAGGATCCCCCCGTAAACTTGGTGTTAATGGAGAAGAAATGGAAAAAGTAGCGTATCGCTTAATAGAACCTGAATTAATCTCTAATAAAAAAGTTCTTGTCGTTGGTGGAGGTGATTCAGCAATTGAGGCTGCTCTAATGCTGTCGCATTCAGAAAATAATATAGTAACTCTTTCCTACCGGGGTAGCAGCTTTTCGAGAATTAAGCCGAGAAATTTAGAAAATATTACAGAAGCCTCTTCAAAAAAAGAGGTAGGAATATTTTTTAATTCTAATGTTAAAGAGATTAAAGAAGATAGAGTTATTCTGGAAATTAATAATTCTGATCAATTATTCGAGCTAGAAAATGATCTGGTATATATTTTAGTTGGTGGGCAGCTACCAACGGATTTTCTGCAGAAAACGGGAATTCATATTACTAAAAAATTCGGCGAAGCTGTCTTAAAACATGAAAATTAGAATACAAATTATTATAAATATTTTGTTTGTCATTATGATTTTGTTTTCATATACATCTAATGTACATGCACAAATATCTCCAGGTAATCTTACATTCGCACACGCAAACCTTGAGGGATTAAGCAATTGTACAAAGTGTCATGTTTTGGGTAAGCAATTGGAGAATTCAAGATGCTTAGCATGTCATACGGAAATAAACGCAATGATTAATCAAAATAAAGGTTTTCATTCAAGCTTAGGGGTAAAGAATAAAAAGTGCTGGGAGTGCCATAGTGAGCATCATGGAAGAGCTTTTAGAATAATTAATTTTTCGCCTGATAATTTTGATCATTCTATTACAGGGTTTGCACTTGATGGGGAACATTCTCAAATAAAATGCCAGGAGTGTCATCAAGATAAATTTATATCAAACTCTTTGTTCAAAAAAAGGAAAGATACTTACCTTGGGTTAAGTACTAAATGCGTTTCCTGCCACCAGGATGTGCATCAAAATACTCTTGGGAATAATTGTTCTTCATGCCACAATACCATTAAGTTTAAGCCTGCAGCTCTTTTCAACCACAACAGTGATGCAAAATTTAAACTTACAGGTGCCCATTCAAAAGTTGAATGCATTAAATGCCATATAAATGAAAAATTGAACGGCAAACAATTTCAGAAATTTGTAGGTCTTCAATTCAAAAACTGTACCCCATGTCATCAGGATGTTCATAAAAGGCAATTTGGTGAAAATTGTATTAGATGTCATAATGTGGAATCATTCAAAGAAATGAATAGAAATTCCTTTGACCACAGCAAGACGAGATTCCCGCTTGAAGGCGCTCACTTACGAGTTTCTTGTACAAATTGTCATGGTAAAGATTTACTGTCAAAACCAAAATTTACAGAGTGTATAGATTGCCATAAAGATGCTCACTTTGGTGAATTTACAGTAAACAATATTGTTACAGACTGCAAAAAATGCCATAATGTTATTAGCTTTAAGACAACCTTATTTACTTTAGCTGAACATAATAAGGAAGGATTCAGGTTAACTGGCGCGCACTTGGCTGTTTCTTGTCAATCCTGTCACTTTAAAAAAGTCTTAAGACAATGGCACTTTATGAAAATTGGGGAAAGGTGTATTGATTGTCATGAAAATGTGCATGGGGTAGAGCTAACTCAAAAGTTTATGCCTGATAATAAATGTGAATCATGTCATGTTACTGAAAGCTGGAGGACAATTAATTTCAATCATAATATTACTGGCTTCAAACTTTTGGGAAAACACGATTCGGTTTCGTGCAATAGCTGTCATGAAGTGAAAAATGAAGCGGGTAAATTCACTTTCAGATTCGTTTCTCTTCATTCGAACTGCACAACATGTCATAATGACATTCACTTCGGTCAATTTAATTCAGAGAAAATAAAAAAAGTATCTGTTTGCGAAAATTGTCACGGTTTCGACAATTGGAGACCGGTTAATTTTGATCATGAAAAAACCAATTTCCCTTTGAAGGGAGCACATGAGAAAGTATCATGTTTTTCATGTCATAAAAAAATTACGAAGAACGGAAATGTTTTTATTCAATATAAATTAAGAGACTTCAAATGCGCAACCTGTCATGCATAGTCTTCTTGTTGATTGGTTCACTTAGTATTTTTGCTCAATCACCACATGGCAATTCTTTGAAAATAGATTGCTCGAGTTGTCACGAGTCAACAAATTGGAGAATAATTCCAAAAAACGTAAAGTTTAATCACAACTCTGAAACATCCTTTAAGCTTACCGGGCAGCATGTTACAGTAAACTGCATATCGTGTCATAAGAGTCTAATTTTTTCAGAAGCAAAAACACAATGTATCTCATGTCATTTAGACGTTCATCAAAACAGCGTTGGAGTGAACTGTGTACGATGTCATAAAACAAACTCTTGGATAGTCAACAATATAATTCGAATACATCAGAACAGCAGATTTCCGTTGATGGGAGCTCATTTAAATGTGGATTGTCAAAGTTGTCATTCTGAGTATTTGAACTTGTATTTTCCCATTATAAGTGTATCTTGCTTTAGTTGTCATAAACAGCAGTACTATGCAACCACATCACCAAATCACGTTCAGGCAAATTTTTCTACAAACTGCCAGACTTGTCATGGATTAACGGATTTTACATGGGGCAACGCAAGTTTTGACCATAGTTTTTTCCCATTAGTAGGTGGACATAATATTCAAAATTGTTTTGCTTGTCATGCTCCGGGAAGTAATTTCAAAGGTTTGACAACTGATTGCTATCCGTGTCATAAACAGAACTATATTACGGCAAAAAATCCTGATCATATTGCCGCAAAATTTCCAACCACTTGTCAGGATTGCCATAATACTTTAACGTTTACGCAAGCAGTGTTTAATCACAATAGTACTGGTTTCCCTTTGACAGGAGCCCATGCGTCGATATCATGTCAGTCTTGCCATATATCTGGATATACAAATACGCCTACCAATTGTTATTCGTGCCATGCGTCGGATTATGCAAACACAACTAATCCAAATCATTCTGCGCAAGGATTTTCTCATGATTGCTCGCAATGTCATACAACCAACGATTGGGGTGGAGGTTCATTTGATCATACCGCAGTAGGATTTCCATTAACTGGTATGCATGCAAATTTACAATGTGCTCAATGCCATACGTCTGGATTTACGAATACCTCTATGGCCTGCGTTACATGCCACTTAAAAGATTACTCAGCTGCCATATCCCCTGTGAATCATGTCGCGGCAGGATTACCACAAACATGTCAAGACTGCCATAGTATTGCCGCACAATTTACAACCACTTCATTTACGCATTCATCAACAGGTTTTGCTTTGACAGGCGCTCATACGACAGTTAGCTGTGAATCATGCCATAAAGGTAGTGTTATGAATACGCCGGTAGACTGCTATTCATGTCATGCAAATGACTATGCAAACACAACAGACCCGAATCATGTTCAACAAGGATTTCCTCATGATTGTACTCAGTGTCATACAACTACTAGTTGGGGAGATGCTAATTTCAATCACAGTGGTACGGGATTCCCATTAACTGGAGCACATACAACGGTGGCATGTCAGTCCTGTCATAATTCAAATTATACAAATATATCACCTCTATGTTATAGTTGCCATCAACAAGATTATGCAGGAACTACTAACCCTGCCCATCAATCAGCTGGTTTCCCGACTGATTGTACCCCATGTCATACTACTTCAGGATGGACACCATCTACATTTAATCATGCTCAATATTTTCCATTATCAGGAAATCACGATATTTCAACTTGTAGTACATGTCATACTACAGCTTCGAATTTTGGAGTTTTCTCCTGTACAGCCACTTGCCACAGTCAGGCGAACACTGATCCCCATCACACTGATGTTAGTGGCTATGTATATAGCCCAACTTCATGTTATGGATGTCATCCAACAGGGCAAGGAGATTAATACGTATGAATAACAATTTGAAAAAACTGTTAGTCTCTTTTTCCTTTACAATATTATTATCAGCTGCATTACTTGCGCAGGATAATAAAACTATTAAGAAAGATGGAAAAGTTTCTTTTATCACTTCGCAAAATGTTTATCTAATTTTCGGCAATACAGATGGAATTGAAGTTGGTGATACTCTTTATTTTGAGTTTAGGGAAAAAATTATTCCGGCAATTGTAGTAAAATATTTATCTTCGCAATCAGTTGCTGGTGAGAAAATAGGAAAAAATGATATAAGAATCGGTGATAAAATCATTGCTTTTGTTAGGAAGAAGGACACCAGAAGCACACTACATGTAATAGCCGGAGATGAAAAAGATACTACTCTGATTATAAATGCCAAACCGCAAATATTAAATGCTGATAGGTCTATTGTTCCCGTTAAAAGAAAAACAATTTACGGAAGTTTTAATGCTACATCATTTTCAAATTATGCAAACTATCCCAACAGTGTTGGTATTCAAAGGTGGAATTATTCTTTGAATTTACAGGATGAGAATATAAGTGGAAGTTCTTTTTATTTTTCTAATTATATGAATCTGTCTTATATGAGCTCTGAATGGAAAGATGTTAAAGCAAATATTTTTAATAATCTAAGAGTATATGATTTATCTTTAGGATATAGAGGTAGTGGTTTTAATATATGGCTAGGGAGGCATATAAATTATAGTATATCAAGTGCAGGTCCAATTGACGGGTTGCAAGTAGAAAAATCTATTGGGAATTTTGCTATAGGTGGTATTTTTGGATCAAGACCTGACTATAATAATCTTGGATTAAATTCACAGCTATTTGAATATGGCGGATATGTTAATAGAATTGATTCTGTAAATAGCGGGGTAATACAAAGCACGCTCGCAATATTTCAACAAACAAATCATGGGGATACCGATCGAAGATTTTTATATTTTCAGCATACAAACAATGCATTTAAGAATTTATATTTCTTCCTTTCATCAGAAGTTGATCTATATAAAGTTAAAAATAACATTCAGCAGAATGACTTATCTTTAACAAGTTTATTCTTCAATACCCAATATACACCGGACAATATAATCTCATTAAATTTGTCTTATGATGCTAGGAAAAATGTGGTTTATTATCAGTCCTTTAAAAGTTTTTTGGATAGTTTGTTTACAAATGAAATGAGGCAAGAAATACAAATAGGTATTTTTTTAAGGCCTGTAATTGATTTATTTATTAACATGAATGGCGGATACAGCTATCAGAAGGGAGATATTAGGCCGTCTAGAAATTTTAATATTTCTATTTCTGAATCAGAGATCCCGATTATAGACTTAACAGCGACAGTTAGCTATAACAGGGTCTTTAACAATTTTCAGGACGGATCAATATACAATTTTACATTATACAAATATTTAACTTTCAACGCTTCCACTATATCTTTAGGCTTTTCAAACGTAACTTATAATTTCGGATATAATGCGAATAAGTTTTTCCAAAAATCAATAAATGCCCAAATAGACACGAAAATACTTGGGCCGTTATTTTTTAATTTCTATTATGAAGGTGATTTTACTGGGACGACTACGTATAATCGTTTTATGACTGGGCTTAATTACAGATTTTAAGCAATAAAACAATTTAATCTATTAGTAATAATTTAATAATTCATATGAAAAAAATTAAACCTATTTTCTTTTATCTAAGCGGAATAGCCGCAACTATCATTATTTTATATTTTGTTGCAAGTATCAATCCTGATTTTTCTTCAACACCAAACATGAAAGCACCCCCCGGAGATATTTCTGGGCAACCTATCCCACAAGATAAAATACATCAAGGACTGAAAAATCCAATTGCTCAAAAGCCAAGTAAAAGTAATGTATTGCCAAGCATTATGCAGCACATGAATCAGCTAAAGAAAGCAGTAGAGAAAAATCCGAGAGACACTGCAAAGTTGAAGGAGTATGCAGACTTTTTACTGAGTGCACAAATGAGTGATCGTGCATTATATTATTATAAAGAAATACTGAAAATTAATCCGCGAAGAATTGATATTTTGTCCTCTGTGGTATTTATTTATTTTTCTCAAAACAAACTTGATAATGCTGAAAAGTATTTAAATAAGATCCTTTCGGTTGATAAGAATAATGTTGATGCACTATATAATCTTGGTGCAGTATCAGCAAATAAAGGGAACAGAATTAAAGCAAAGGAGTATTGGCAGAAGATCATAACCAACTTTCCTAAATCGCCATTGGCTCAAAAGGCAAAAGAATCAATGAGCCAGTTGTGATATTTTGAATATCAGGACCTTATTACTTAATAAGTGAAATTGCGCAAATAGTCTATTTAGCAAATTCAATTGATTGCTGATGGACTTACTGTAATTATTCATAAGCTGCCTTGATAGCTTTCTCGTAAATCTCTTCTTTATGCAAAATGATTTAGTTTTGGTTTTCATTCTTACGCACTTTAATTTACAAAGGGCAAATATTGAAGCAAAAATCTGATTACAAAAGCGGGAATTGTATATCGAAATATTTGAGTAAAAAGAGCGAACTAATCTATAAATTTAAGACAAAAAATATCAAAAATGGCAGACTACCTATAATATAAGTACAAGATATGAAAAAAAAGGAAAGTGTGAAAATGAGCTAGAAACGAACTATTTAAGGTAGGTAAATTTTAACGTCTGCCAAAATGGCAGACACAAAAAGGGTGGATTTTCTGTTATAGACGCACTAAAAATCAGACAACAAATCAAAGACCCGTGAACAAAGGTCACTTATTTGCACCCCAATATAAAAAATTTTAGAAAAAAGCTAAACTGAGTCATTATAATTACGTAATTACTTAAGTTATGCAAAAATGAATTTTATTATGAAAAAAATCTTAATTAATTATTCCCACAATTTGCCCCCGAACCTTCGGAGAAAGAGGGAATACATTTTTTCCTATTTTAGAATGTTGGGTAACCGCTTTTGGGTGTATGACTTATATTATTTACAGTCTCGCAGAACCTCAGTAAGTATAATAATTGTAGGATAACAAATAAAAACTACTGAAATTCTTTCTCAATGATGAGAACTAATTTTTATTATTAGATAAAAATAAATTAATTGAAGTCTTATATATTAAAAAAGCGACAATTGGAGGACAATTCTTTAATTTTATTATTGGTATAAAAACTGTAATACAATAAGCAATTTTATGAATTAACAAAGAATCAAGATGGAGATTCCATGAAAACAATAAAACCTCTCTATATATATATTGCAGGAATTATACTAGCCGTATTAGTCTTTTACTTTATATCAAATAATTCAACACAAACAACATCCTCCTCGAGCAAGGTCAATACTAATCAAATGCCCCAAGATAAAATACATAGCGAACTACAGAATCCACAAGCGCCGGGTAAAAATAATGTAATGGCCGGCATTATGCAGAAAATGGATGAACTTAAAATGGAGGTTGAGGCTCACCCCAATGATACTTTAAAAATAAGGCAATATGCTGATTTCTTAACCGAGGCGCATCAAAAAGACCAGGCATTAATATACTACAAGAAAATTCTAAATATTAATCCAAGAAGAGTTGATATTCTTTATACTGTAGCTTATCTAAATTATGTTGGTAAAGATTTTAACGCAGCAGAAAAAAATTTGAATAAGATTTTGTCAATTGATAAAAATAATGTCAATGCTTATTATAATTTGGGAGCTATTGCCGTAAGCCAGGGTAACAAAGCCAAAGCGGAACAAATATGGGAAAAATTAGTAATGGAATTTCCCAAATCACCTATTGCTCAAAAAGCCAAGGACTCGATTAAACAACTTAACTAGTAAAGTGAACCAGTAATGAAGGCGTTCATTGGATTGCAATTTTTGTGCAATTCAAACTGCCGTTTTGTATATAATATTTTTTGTTATCTTTTTCTTGAGTAAATTATTATTATTATTTCAAAGAAAAAGTAATAGAATATGTTTGAATATACTGGTGCGCTTCATATGCACTCAATTTTTTCCGACGGATCTGGAGAAGTTGGAGATATTATTAATGCTGCTAAAGAATCTGGTTTAGATTTTATTATTCTCACAGATCATAATACTCTTCGTGCTTTGAACGAAGGTTTTGAGGGCAGATATGGTAATACATTATTACTTGTTGGCTGCGAAATTAATGACAAAGAAAATAAGAATCATTACCTGGCCTTTGGAATAAATGAAACCTATTCCACAAGAACTTCTGCGAAAGAATATGTTAAAAAAATAAAAGACTCAGGCGGAATTGGTTTTCTGGCTCACCCTCACGAAAAAAGGACTCACATGCAAGATCATCCCCCCTATCCATGGACAGAATGGGATACGGAAGATTTTACGGGGATTGAAATTTGGAATCATATGTCTGAATGGATGGAAAATTTAACAGAACAAAACAAATATCAATCATTTCTACATCCGCTAAAGCTAATTACTAAACCCCCAGAAGAAACGATAAAAAAATGGGACGAGTTAAATATGACCAGAAAAGTAGTTGGTATTGGAGGAGTTGATGCCCATGCTCACAAATATAATCTTCTCGGTTTTTTAGAAGTAGAAATTTTCCCATATAAGGTATTATTTAAATCGATAAGGACTCATATTTTAGTGCCAGAAGAAATTCCTTCGGAAAAGGAATTGTTCCCTAAAGCCAAAGAGCTTGTTTACAACTCGCTAAAAAATGGATTGTGTTTTGTTGCAAATGACTACCATGGAGACTCCAATGGCTTTAGATTTTTTGCAGAAAGCAATAAAAGAATTTTCAATATGGGTGATACTTTATATTGCAGCGAAAGGATGAAACTAAATGTTTTAGTCCCAATTGATAATTCTGAAATTCGGCTTATTCATAACGGCAAAGAAATTGACTCGGTAGTTAGCGGCAATGCTGAATTTATTGTCAAAGAAAAAGGGATTTATCGAGTCGAAGTTTTCATTGCTAATAAAGCTTGGATATATTCAAATCACATACGCATAAAGCAGAATTTAGCTTAAATAGATGGTCACATTTAAGCTAAGATTTAATAAAATAATATCTAAATAAAAAACAACCACAAAAAGACTCTATTTATTAAGTTAAATACTTCAGCATATTTTTTCATTTTATAATTTATTATACTAAATTCTCAATTGCTTAACATGACCGGTATTATTAAATTTACGAGTGAAATTCACATATTTTTAAGAAATTCGGCGGACTGAATGAAAGTTTTAGATTTATTGAACAAAAATTTTATTATTTCAGATCTTAAATCGACTGAAAAAGTAGATGCTATAAATGAAATGATCGACCTATTCGAAAATGACCCTCGTATAATTGATCTTGATAAAGTAAGGGATGCGGTTTTAGAAAGAGAAAAAATAATGTCAACAGGTGTTGGAAAAGGATTTGCAATACCTCATGGAAAAACAAATGCAGTAAATGATATCCTAGCTGCATTCGGAAAGTCTAATAAACCAATCGAATATGACTCGCTTGACGGGCACCCTGTTTATCTTGTTTTCCTTCTTGTTGGAAAAGATAATCTTGTAAGTAACCATATTAAGTTACTTAGTCGCATTTCAAGAATGATGAACAAAGATGAATTTAGAGAAAAATTAATTAAAGCAAAAACTTCAGAAGAGATTTTAGAGATTTTTAGAAAAGAAGAAGAAAATTATTTTGAAGTGTAAGCCGATCTTCCAAATACTTTTTCTCCAGAGAAAAATTCTGTCCCTCATTTCTTGTTATAAAAATGTAATATGATTAAGTCTATAACCGGCACTAAAGATATCCTTCCCGCAGAAATACCTTACTGGCAGAGGCTGGAAAGTATTGTTGAGAAAATTTTCTCGAGCTTTAATTATAAAGAAATTAGAACTCCCGTTTTTGAAGAGACAAACTTATTTGTTCGGAGTATTGGCGAGGAAACAGATATTGTCGGCAAAGAAATGTATACATTTAATGACAAGAGTAATGCTAGCATTACTTTAAAGCCGGAAATGACTGCTTCAGTTGCACGTGCATTTATTGAACATTCTTTTGGAAAACTCCAGCCGTTAAATAAATTTTATTATATCTCCCCGATGTTTCGTCAGGAAAGGCCTCAAGCCGGAAGGCAACGACAGTTCCACCAATTTGGGGGAGAAGCTTTAGGGAGCCCATCTCCTCTGCTTGATGCAGAAATTATAATCATTGCTTTTAGAATATTATCTTCGCTTAATCTAAAAGACCTAACCGTAAAAATAAATTCTCTCGGGATTCCTTCATCAAGAGAAAATTATAAAAATATTTTAAGAAAACATCTCGATGACAAAAAAAATCAACTTTCGGAAGACAGCAGGAAAAGATTCGATAAAAATATTTTAAGGATATTCGATAGTAAAGTTGAATTGGATCAGGAAATAATAAAAAATGCTCCTGTACTGATTGATTTTATTGATGAGGAGAGCAAGAATGATTTTGAATTGGTAAAAGCTCTTTTAAAGCAAAGTAAAGTCCCATTCGAGGTAGACACAAAATTAGTACGTGGACTGGACTATTATACCAAAACCACGTTTGAAATTGTAAGCGGAAAAGTTGGTTCTCAAAATGCTCTTTGCGGCGGCGGCAGATATGACCTTCTAATTGAACAGCTTGGAGGCGCACCAACACCCGGTGTTGGTTTTGCAGCAGGAATGGAAAGAATCCTACTTGCTTGCCAAAATGAAAAATCATTAAACTTGCCAGGTGAAAAAATTGATTTGTACATAACCAGAGTTGATGAAGATTTAACTCAAAAAGTTTTTGAGCTTGCTGTTTACTTTCGTCAGGAATCCTTAATAGTTGAATTAGATTACCTAGGAAGAAGTGTAAAAGCACAAATGCGAGAGGCAAATAAGCTTAATGCCCGGTTTGTACTATTTGTCGGCGGTGAGGAGTTTAAGTCAAAAAAATTAATTCTAAAAATAATGTCGACCGGTGAACAAAAAGAATATCCGTTAGAAGAGTTAAATGAAATCAAAAGTTTTATTTATGGAGAGGTCTATAAATCATATCCGAATTATTAAGAATTCTAAAACTTTATTTCTTGAAATATAATACCGAATCACATTACCAAGCAAAGGAAATGAAAAATGTACCCAGAATTATTTAAGATTGGCCCATTTACCGTATACAGCTACGGTTTAATGCTCGGTATATCTTTTATTGTTGCTAGCTATATTCTGAATAAAGAATTTGAAAGAAGAAAACTTAATCCAGCAATAGCTACAGAGATAACTTTGTTTGCTATTATTTTTGGTATTGCAGGTAGCAAAATTCTTGACCTGATTGAAAATTGGGATTCATTTATAGCAAATCCTTTAAGCGCATTTTCTCCGGGTGGCTTGACTTTTTATGGAGGATTAATTTTAGCTACGTTTGCAATTTGGATTTATGTTAAAAAGAAAAAAATTCCCTTCCTTGTTGTCGCTGATGCAGTTTCTCCATCCTTAATATTAGCTTATGGAATCGGAAGAATTGGCTGCCAGCTAGCTGGCGACGGTGATTATGGAACTCCAACTTCTCTTCCATGGGGGACAATATTTGCAAACGGCACTGTAAAACCACATTACGCCTTAATGCAATATTACCTAGATCATCCGGCAGCGGCTCTTCGCGATAATTATTATAAACTTTCATCCGAAATTATAAAAACAGATGCATATGGTACTATAACTAAGTTTGACGAAACTATCCGTCTTCATCCTGCTCCTATTTACGAATTTTTTGCTTGTCTCTTAATTTTTTTCTTTCTTAGATATTTACAAAGAAAAACTACTCCCAACGTCATAACTAAAGATGGTAGCTCAAGCAATTCTGTATGGGCAGACGGCAAGATTTTTATGCTTTATCTGTTTCTTGCCGGAATTGAACGATTATCCATTGAATTCATTAGATTAAATCCTAAATTACTTTTTGGACTTTCGGAAGCTCAATTAATTTCAATTGTTTTAATTATAATAGGTGCTATAGGGTTTTATTATTTTTCAGTGAATAAAAACAAAATGGTAAAATTTATTGCTCCACCTTTGACAATTGAATCAAAAAATAAATAATATGCCTTTCTCAGAACAGGAATATTAATAATTTAGAATAAATAAATGAATCTTATAATCGGTCGTAAGCCAGTGCTTGAAGCGATTAACTCCGGAGAAGAACTCGAACAAATATTTATTCTTTATGGACAGCAAGGTACAATAATTACCGCAATTCGTATTGCAGCAAAGCAAAGGGGAATAAAATGTACAGAGGTTCCATTCCAAAAATTTAATTCCCTCTCATCACATCAAAATACACAAGGTATAATTGCCGTTAAATCTGATCATAAATATTCTTCGCTTGAAGAATTGATTTCTTTATCGAAACAAAAACAATACCCACTGTTGCTGATCTTAGATTCTGTCCAGGATACTCACAATCTTGGGGCAATACTTCGTTCTGCTGAATGTGCAGGAGTAGATGGAGTTATACTAACAAAGTATAACAGCGCTCCAATTAATGAAACCGTAAATAAAACATCAGCCGGGGCTATATCCTACTTAAAAATCTGCAGCGTAAATAACCTTTCTGTTTCAATTAAACAATTAAAAGATAATGGTTTCTGGGTTGTTGGATCATCTTTAGACAATTCAAAAAATTATAATGAGGTCGATTACAAAATTCCTGTTGCCCTAATTGTTGGAAACGAGGAAAAAGGGATAAGAAAACTTACTGCCGATAACTGTGACTTTATTGTTAGCATTCCCATGAATGGGAAAGTCCAATCCTTGAACGTTTCAGTAGCAACTGGGATATTATTGTTTGAAATCCTTCGTCAAAGAAACATTTAATTCCACATTAAATCATTTCGCATATAGCAATTGAATTTCTTTTTTGGAAATGCATTTTTCCAAAAAGCAAGAATTTAGTTCAATCTTAAATAATTCCGTTTCAAATCTTAATTAAAAATCGAATTCCTCAACTGTTTTTGTGGCACTTAATATGAATAGTGACATTTAATAATAAGAGGAAAAAAATGCACTGTAAATATCAGCGGAACCAGAATGAGTTTTTCAATCGTAAAAAGAATTGTTGATTCTTACTAGGGTAAAATTGAAGTAATTACAAAATATCGTCTTGGTTCATACTTCAAAATATTCTTGCATGCTAACGGTAAGAATAAATTATAGACAAAGGGAGGGGGAAAATTAATTTAAATAAGTAGAAAAATAAATAAAAAGAGGATACACAATGGCTTTAATTGCAATAATCGATGATGACCATGATATACTTGATGCCAGCAGTTTGGTGCTAAACTCCCGAGGCTTCAAAGTAATAACAGCTTTAAATCCTGATGACGGTTATAAGATCGTCAAGGAAAATAAACCGGACTTAATCATTCTTGATGTAATGATGAATGAGCCGGATGATGGTTTCTACCTTGCTCAAAAATTCAGGAAAGAAAAAATCTTAACCCCCATAATTATGTACACCTCTGTATCAAAATCTTTCGGAATGGATTTTGGGGTAAATGAATTAGTCCCGGTAAATGAATTTGTTGAAAAACCGATTTCACCGGACCAACTAATCGAAAAAGTAGAGGCGCTTTTGTCTCGCAAGGAAGGGAGGAGCTAAATGTTAGTCGTTGAAAAAAATAATTTGTCTTACGAAATAGAAAGAATGGTAAAAGAATACGGAAGTGACCGTCAGTCGCTACTTCAAATTCTTCAAGCAATTCAAAAAAAATATAAACACATTTCTGATTTTGCGCAGCAGGAAATCGCCAGACTGATGAATATTCATCCAGTTGAAGTTTATAGCGTTATCAGTTTTTATTCATTCCTTTCTACGGAACCTAAAGGAAGAAATATTGTCCGTCTCTGCAAAACTATTGCCTGCGATATGGCCGGAAAAGATGCTGTTGAAACTGCTGTAAAGAGAGAACTTGGAATTTCGTTTGGTGAAACTACTAATGACCAGCGAATTTCGCTCGAGTATACAAACTGCCTTGGCATGTGTGATGAAGGACCGGCGATGCTTATTAATGAAAAAGTTTATACGCACCTCGACCCGGAAATGGCAGTCAATATTTTAAATGAAATAAAGTAGGTGAAATAATGGAAACAACTTTAAAAACGAGCAAGAAAAGAACCGGCCCTGTTTTGTTTTCGAATTACCAACAAGCCGATGGTATTAAAAAAGCCATTGAGCTCGGTAGAGAAAATATTCTTTTAGAACTTAAAAATTCCGGCTTGAAAGGAAGAGGAGGTGCGGGGTTTTCTACAGCCACAAAATGGATGTTAAGCGCTGCTGCTAACGCTGAAAAAAAATTCATTGTTTGTAACGCTGATGAAGGTGAGCCAGGTACATTTAAGGATAGAGTACTTTTGCTGGAATATCCAGAACTTGTTTTTGACGGAATGGTCATAGCCGGATTTACCATTGGCGCAAAGAAAGGTATAGTATATCTTAGAGGAGAATATGAGTATATGCTTCCTTCACTTGAAGGATTTTTGAATAAAATGAAGGAAGAAAATCTTCTCGGAAAGAATATTTTAGAAAAAGAAGGATTTGATTTTGATATTAACATTAGACTTGGCTCCGGAGCTTATGTCTGCGGTGAGGAAACTGCTTTAATTGAATCACTAGAAGGATATAGAGGCGAACCGCGAAACCGCCCTCCTTTTCCGGTAAACACCGGTTATCTTGGCTATCCAACCGTTGTCAATAATGTTGAGACTCTAGCATCTATTCCTCATATTATTTATAAAGGAGGAGAATGGTTTAAGAAAAATGGTACTGATAAATCCAAAGGCTCTAAACTTTTTTCTGTCTCCGGCGATTGCGGGAAACCTGGTGTTTACGAACTTCAATGGGGAACAAAGATAAGTGAGTTGCTTGAAATCGTTGAGGCTAAAAATTGTAAAGCTGTTCAAGTGGGAGGAGCTTCGGGTGTTTGCTTGCCAAAGTCTCAATTTAACCGGAGCCTTGCCTATGAAGACGCAGCTACAGGCGGTTCAATTATTATTTTTGATGAAAGCAGAAATATGTTAAAGATTCTAAAAAATTTCATGGAATTTTTTGTAGAAGAATCTTGCGGCCAATGTACTCCGTGCAGAGTCGGAAATACAAAATTGCTCGAAGGCGTAGATAATATTGGGAAAGGCGAATATACTTTCTCATATATTAATAATCTGAAAGAACTTGGTAAAACAATGCAAGCTGCATCTAAATGCGGGCTGGGGCAGTCTAGTCCAAATTCGTTTATTTCGATCTTGGATAACTTCAAAGAAGAAATATTCTATTCAAACAGGAAAGGAATTAAAAATGTCAAAGAGTGAAAACATTCGAATACCGGTTAGCCAACAAGCTTTAATCGTTGAAAAACCTATTGATATTACTGCTATAGGCGGCACGGTCACAATTCAAATTAATGAAAAAAAGGTTTCCGTTCCTTTTGGCACAACAATTTTGGATGCTTGCAAAGAAAATCAAATTCATATCCCTACGCTTTGTCATCACCCAGATTTATGCATTGCCGGTGTTTGCAGAATTTGCGTTGTTGAAGTTGAAGGATTGAGAACGCTTCAAACATCATGTTCATTCCCGGTTACTTCACCAATAAAAATTCATACGTCTACAGAAAAAGTAAGAAAAGCAAGGAGGCATATTATTGATTTACTTTTGAGCGAACATTACGGTGAATGTTATTCATGCTTTAGAAATGAAAATTGCGAGCTGCAATCTCTTGCAAAAGAATACGGCGTTGATGGTTACTCGTTTGGACATATTTTAGAACCGAAGTATAAGGTCGATAAATCTTCTGCAGCGGTTATAAGAGATATGAATAAATGTATCTTATGCAAACGTTGCGTAAGAACTTGCATTGACCTTCAAGAAGTAGGAGTTTTAGAAGCTATTAAAAGAGGACACGATACCCATGTAGGAACATTCCTTGATAAACCGCTTGCTGATGTTATATGCATTAACTGCGGTCAGTGTATTAATAGATGTCCAACAGCAGCTCTTCGTGCAAATGATCCTTCAGATGAAATTTGGAATGCTATTGACGACCCCAAAAAACATGTCGTAATCCAAACTGCTCCTTCACCGCGTGCTGCAATTGGAGAGGAATTTGGAATCGAGCCAGGACATTCATTTACCGGAGAGTTAAACACGGCTTTAAGAAGAATTGGTTTCGATAAAGTATTTGATACAAACTTTACTGCCGATTTAACTATTATGGAAGAAGGAACGGAGCTCATAAGGCGATTGAAAAAAGTTGTAGTTGAAAAAGATAGTTCCGTAAAGCTTCCGCAGTTTACATCATGTTCGCCCGGATGGATAAAGTTTATCGAACATTTTTATCCTGAATATTTGGATTATCTTTCATCTGCAAAATCTCCACAACAGATGTTTGGAGCTGTGATAAAAACTTTTTATGCAAAAGAAAGCAAAATTGATCCGGCTGATATAATTACTGTTGCTTTGATGCCTTGTGCCGCAAAAAAATTTGAATGTAATCGCCCAGAAATGAACGCCTCAGGTTTTAAAGATGTTGATTACGGTTTGACTACAAGAGAAATGGCAAAGATGATTCGCGAAGCTGGGATTCATCTCCCTGAAATGCCGAAGTCGAATTTTGACGAGCCTTTTGGTAATGCATCCGGGGCAGGACTAATTTTTGGAGCGACCGGTGGTGTAATGGAGGCGGCTTTAAGGACTGTTTATGAACTTGTTACTGGCAGGGAAGTACCATTCGAAAATCTTCGCATTGAGCCATGCCGAGGTTTTGAAGGAATAAAGCAGGCTTATATAAAATTGGACAATTGCGTTGAAAGTTATAACTTTTTAGAAGGTGTAGAGTTAAAATTTATAGTTGCGCACGGAACGGCAAATGCAAAGAAAGTTATGGAGATGTTACAGCGTGGTGAATTAAGAGATGTTCACTTTGTAGAAATTATGGCATGTCCGGGCGGTTGCCTTGGCGGCGGCGGACAGCCAATTCCTACATCCGAAGAAATAAGAAGAAAAAGAGCGCAAGCAATTTATGAAGAAGAGGAGGGTTTGCCGGTTAGAAAATCGCACGAGAATGTTCACATAAAATACATTTATGAAAATTTCTTGACCGATGGACCGTGTGGAGAACTTTCACATAAACTTCTTCACACCCATTATACTAAAAGAGGAAAATATATTTCCTGATTCTTTAATAGATTGACATACGTTTAAAAAATTAGGAGAAGCATGGTCAACTTAATTCCCGCATGGGCTCAACATTTTGATGCATTCTGGGATGCAATTCAGAGGCGCAACCTCTGGTTTATCAAATTGCGCTACGGCGCGGTAATAATGCTTCTCATGTTTTTGTTTCTTACGGAGTTTTCGCTTGGATTAACATTTTCTAAAGTTCAGAGCACAGCATTGATCGTAATTACCATTATGATTCAACTTTACAATTTGATTCTTCACCTAAAAATAAAATCAATAAGGTGTGACTCCGACAAATTTAATCCCCTACATTTTTCTTTGGTCCAAATGCTTCTTGATTTGATTGCTCTTGGAATGATAGTATACTATACAGGCGGGATCGAAACCCCTCTTTTCATGCTCTTCATTTTTCATATGATTATCGGAAGTCTAATCCTCCCTGGCTTCATTATTAACTCGATAGCTATTGCAGTAATTTTCTATTTTATTGCTTTAACTATTGGCGAATATTTTGGCTTAATTCAGCATCAGGCAATAATCGGATTTTTGAAAGTTCCGCTTTACAATAACCTAAAGTTTGTAATAGTTTATGATACTATTTTTTCATTTGTCATGATTATGAGCGTCGTTCTTGCAAACACAATTGCAAGCCAATTATATAAAATGGAACAGCAGCTCGTCGAGTCGATAGATAAATTAAATCGTGCCGAGGTAGAAAAACAAAATTATGTAATAGGCTTAGTACACGAAATTAAATCGCCTCTAGTTGCGGTTCATTCGTATCTCGATGTAATTTTGCAAAAATTTCTTGGACCAGTAGATAAGAAGGTTGAGGAGAAATTAATTCGTGCACGTTCCCGCTCTGATGAAGCTATTAATATGGTCAACGATGTTCTAAAAGTATCGAAACTTCGTTTGTTAGATGAAATCTCGGTTGGGAAAATTGAAATTAAAGAATTGGTTGAGGCTTTAATAAATAATTTTCAAGATGCGATTAGCTTAAAAAATATTAAATTAGATTTTTTCGACAACAGGAAATTGTTTTCAGAAATTACTGGCGATAAATTCCTTTTGGAAATTGCATTTTCTAACTTGCTTAGTAATGCGATAAAATATGTTAGTCAAAATGGTAAAATCCAAATTATACTTTCTAACAGGAATTCCGGAATAGAATTAGAATTTTGTGATGACGGAATAGGTATTCCCTCAAATGAACTTCCGAAAATCTTTAATGATTTTTTCCGCGCTTCAAATATAAAAAGTAAAAATTACGAGGGAAGCGGGCTTGGTCTATCGGTAGTGAAACATGTAATTGAAAAGCACGGTGGTAAAATTGAAGCAATTAGTCCATCAAGATTAGGGAATAAAAATAACCCGGGATCAGCATTTTTTATATTTTTGCCGGTTTAATTTAATAAACCCTTACGGAGAGATTTTTCAACGGCCTGTTTGAAGTTGCTTAAATTTACCGGCTTTTGAAAAACATATTCTATCCCCAGATCGGAATAGTCCTGAATTGAGTGTCTGTCAAGGTCTCCGCTTAGTACAATCACCGGAGGCTTTCCTTTTATTTCGGATCTTTTCAATTCGACAATTAGCTGGTATCCATTCATTTCCGGCATAACATGATCAGTAATTACAAGAGCAGGCGGGTGATTCAATATTATTTCAAGAGCTTCTTTCCCGTTAGCTGCAACTTCAATATTATACTCTGGAGTTATATTCTTTAGGATTTTTGAATAAAGCAACCGATCAGTTTTGCTATCATCAACCAAAAGAATATTTGCTGATGCAATCGGAAGAGTAAACTTGAAATCCGAACCACTTCCCTCTATGCTTTCTACCCATATCGTACCACCATGCTTTTCAATTATTTCTCTTACGAGCGATAATCCTAATCCAGTACCTTTTTCTCCCGAGGTTCCTTCTGAAGTAAATTTTGAATCGATGTTAAATAGCTTATCAATATTTTCAGGTTTAATCCCTGTACCGTTATCTTTAACAGAGAATTGAATAAATCTGGTTCTCGATGTTATTGAATAAGATATAATTATTGATCCGTTTTCACGAGTGAATTTTATTGCATTAGAAATTAAATTATTAAATACTTGGAAGATTAAATCCTTATCGACAAATATGAACGTATTATCTTGAACATTTGAAATAAGTTGAATCTTCTTTTGAAATGCAACGCCAGATAATGTTTTGATAGATCTTTCGATCACCTCATTTGCTTCTATTCGTTCGGGTTCGAAACGTATTCTACCTGTTTGTAAACGTGTCCAGTCCAGAAGTGAGTTAACGAGTGACAACATTGACTTTGATGACTCTTGGATAAATTCAATATATTGTTTCTTTTCTGCCTGGTTTAAATCACTATCGCTTAATAGTAAATCAGTAAAGCCGAGTATCGAACTAAATGGTGTTCTGAGATCATGAGAAATGATTGAAATAAATCGGTCCTTCGTTTCATTTAACTTTACTAAATTCTCGGTTGATTTATGAAGTTCCTCTTCAGCTTTTTTGCGCAGAGTAATATCACTAACTAAACCATATATCTTTTGTGCTTTTCCTATACTATCACGAACTAAAGTTATTTTGGCTCTTATCCATACAATATTCCCATGCCTATTTATTATCCTAAATTCGAACTCACTTGAAAGCTGTATTTTGCTGGATATAAAATTCTTTATCTTTTTCCTAATCAATGAAAAGTCATCAGGGTAAATGATTTTGATGAATAATCTGGAATCGCTAAGAAAATCAGATTGAGTATAGCCTGTTACTCTTTCTACTGACGAAGTATAAAATATCGGGCGTATAATATTGTCAATTCTCTCGTAGGTAAAAAGAAAATCATCTATGTTTTCTGTAATATTGCGGTACTTCTCTTCCGATTCTTTGATTATCTGTTGAGATCTTTTTCTTTCTGTTACATCCCGGACAACTGTTACTATAAAGGTTTTATCATCGTTTCTAAAAGTACCTATTGTTATTTCCGCAAAGAATAAACTATTGTTTTTTCGTTTTCCATGGAATTCAAAGCGTGATGGATAGTTTTTATCTGAACCTATTGAGCTAAAATATCCTGATATTTTAGTTATATCGTTCTCTGCTACAAAGTCATAGAAGTCTTTATCAAGAATATCGCGTTCATTCTTATATCCAAATATTTCAGCGAAGGCATCGTTTGCTAGTGTTATCTTTCTATCGCATTGAATTGCTATTCCATCCTGGAAAGCTTGATAAGATGACTTGAATACTTCCAATTCTCTACTAATATTTTTCTCTGAAGATACATTCTTAAAGATTCCGTTGATCGATTTCATTAGATTATTTTGGTATACAGGTATGAAATCTGCTTCCAGGATTACTTTCCCCCCAAATTTGTATATGACTGGGATCTCAATCGGAAAGGATTTCTCTTTATCAAAAGCTTTAATATCTATGTCGTGTGAGGCTAAATAGTCTGGGTCTATAATTTCTTTAATATTCTTAGTCAATAACTCTTGATTTGAATAGCCAATGGTTGATATAAATTTTTCATTTGCAAATGTTATATTGCCATTTAAATCCATACTGCAAATTAGATATGAAGTAGTATCTATTATGTTTTTAAATTTCTCTTCTGAGGCTCTAAGTCGCTGTTCTATTAAAGTTCTCTCTGTTACATCTGAACAAAGGACTACTATAAAGTTGCTATTCTCCTTTGAAACAGAAAATTTAGCCTCTACGATTTCCTTGTCGCCGTTCTTCTTGAATACTGTCAGAATTACTTTCCATAGTCCTAATGTCTTAAGTTGCTCTTTTAGGATGTCCAAATAGTTCTGATCGAACACGTCTATTATCTTTCCCAAAAACTTTCCATATACTTCATTTCGGGTATAGCCAAACAATAATTCGGAGGCCTTGTTCCAAAAGAATAAATTTCCATTATTGTCTATGGCAAAGACTGCATCTGTAACTGTTTCGGTTATAAATTGATATTGCTTTAGTTCTAATATATCATCGGTGAGTTGTTTTATTTCGTTTCTGGTTTCTGTTAAGTCAAAAAAGAACATGAAGACTAATTGAGTCTGCCTATTCCAATTTTGTAAGGGTTCTAAACGGCATTCATAAAGGGAAGTATTGTCTTTAAGCGCAAGTCCAACGTTCAGCCTTATAGTTTTCTCATCTTGCGTTATATGACTAAGTGCATTTCCAAGGCTTTCTTTTGTGCTTTCGGATAATATGGATGTTATATCACTATCTTGGTAAGTTGTTCCTAACTTGCTAAGCTGGTCAATTTTCTTTCCATATGAGTATTTGATTTTACCTTCAGTATCTGTAATAAAAACATAGTCGCATATTCTATTTAATACGTTTTCTAAATGCTCGAACCTAGGGGCAGAGGGCTTATCAGTATTGGATCTAAAATCTTCTATTATTAGAACACCACCTACTAATATATCATTTTGAATAATCGGTGAACCTTTTACGATTACAGATATTTTCTTTCTGTCAATCGTCGTAAGAGATTTAATTTCTTTCTCAAATGAAATTCCTTTCTGAAGGTTTAGAATATCATTCTTAATATCAGAACCGGGAAGAAGATCAATCTCTAGAATATTCTTGCCTAGTATGGATTCATGCTCAAAATCATATAGTAATGCATATTTTACGAAATTCTCATTAAGAAAATCAATTTTCCAATCCTTCGTGAATGTTATAATTCCAATAGGTGCTTGGATTAAAAATTTAGAGAGAAACTGGTCTCTGGTATTGATTGTTATTTCCTCTGGATGTTTTACCATATATGCTTTAATTGATCAAAGATTTATGGCAAGCATCAAATATAATGCTATAGAATTCTATTAGAATTTTGTTGTGGTTTTTAAGCAAAAACTGGGTTGCAATATACCGCTAAGTTATTAAATAATAAGAGATTACTTCATTAAGAGTTAGCCCAAATACTATTGATTAGGTCTTAATATGTTGAATATCAATTTAATCCTTAGGATATAAAAGTGTATCATTTCGATCATGTTATGAGAATAAATCAGCCTTCTAATTCTATAAGAATTAGCCCAAATTACTGAATCTTACAGGCTTTATGATTTTAGTCTTTCCTCAAGCATGTCCACTTCTTTAAGCAAATTTTTAGGAAGCCTTTCTCCGAATATTGAATAGAATTCTCTAATATCTTTAGCATCATCCAGCCAAAGTTCGTTATCTATTGTAAGTATTTCCTTCATGTTTTCAGATGGGAAATCCATATTGCTGACGTCTATTGCATCTGATTTTGGAAGATACCCAATAGGGGTTTTAATTGCAGAGTCTACGTTATTTGTACGTTCAAAGATCCATTTTAGAACTCGTATATTATCACCGTATCCAGGCCAAAGGAACTTTCCGCTCTTGTCCTTCCTGAACCAATTCACGTAAAATATTTTTGGTAATTTACTGGTATCAGCCTGGTCACCTATACTCAACCAGTGTGCAAAGTAGTCGCCCATATTGTATCCACAGAAGGGGAGCATGGCGAATGGGTCATGTCGGACTTTACCAACTTTTCCAGTAGCGGCGGCTGTAGTTTCAGAGGACACTATTGATCCCATAAAGACTCCATGCTGCCAGTTTAAAGCTTCGTAGACTAATGGAACGACTTTCGCTCTTCTTCCGCCAAACAGTATTGCAGAAATAGGCACCCCTTTGGGATCTTCCCAGGCACTATCAATAACAGGGCACTGAACTGCAGGTGTAGTAAATCGGGCATTTGGATGTGCAGCGTTTCCTTTTGAATCTGGTGTCCAATCTTGACCGAGCCAACTAATTAGCTTTTCGGGTTTCTGATGGTCAGTCATTCCTTCCCACCAGACATCGCCGTGTGGTGTTAGAGCAACGTTAGTAAAGATAGTATTTTTATTCATTGACAGAATTGCATTTGGATTTGTATCCATTGAAGTTCCGGGAGCAACTCCGAAGAATCCTGACTCAGGGTTTATTGCGTATAGTCTTCCGTCTTCTCCAAACTTCATCCATGCAATATCATCACCAATAGTTTCAACTTTCCATCCCGGAAGAGTTGGTGTAAGCATTGCCAGATTGGTTTTTCCGCAAGCACTTGGAAAGGCAGCTGCTATATATTTCTTTTCACCTTCCGGTGATGTTATTCCGACAATTAGCATGTGTTCGGCCAGCCATCCTTCTTCTCTTGCCATGTTTGAGGCAATTCTAAGAGCAAAGCATTTCTTGCCTAATAGAGCATTACCACCATATCCGCTTCCATAGGACCAAATGGATTTCTCTTCAGGAAAGTGTACTATATACTTTTCAGGATTGCACGGCCAATAAGAATCTTTTTGACCTTCGTTTAGAGGCGCTCCTACTGAATGAAGGCAATGAACAAAATTCTTATTTCCTAGAACATCGAGGACAGGCTGCCCCATTCGTGTCATGATTTTCATATTGCAGACTACATATCTGGAATCTGTTAATTCAACGCCAATTTGAGATATGTCAGAACCAATCGGGCCCATGCTATAAGGAATAACATACATTGTTCTTCCTTTCATTGAGCCGTTAAATTTCTTTAATAATAGCTCTTTCATTTCCTTTGGAGCAACCCAATTGTTATTTGGTCCTGCATTTTCTTTATTTTCGGTGCAAATGAATGTTCTATCTTCAACACGAGCGACATCATTGGGGTCTGAACGACAGTAAAAGCTATTTGGTCTTATTGATTCGTTAAGTTTTATAAATGTCCCATTGTCAATTAATTCTTTTGTCAGCTGTTCGTACTCTTTATCTGTACCGTTACACCAATAGACTGAATCAGGTTTACATAACTCAGTCATCTCGTTTACCCAGTTAATTAGTTTAATATTCGTTGTCATTTAAGGTACTTCCGATGGTTTATACTATTGGTAGTTATTTCAAAATAGATTGAAATATTATTTTTAGATTTTTATTAGTAATCCACAAGGCTTGTAAATAGTAATTTTGTTCCGCAATCTTAAATGGATTATAAGGAAGCAAAGATAAATAAAACATGTAATGCATTCAATTTAATATTAAAAGATATCGGTTGATGATTAGATTAATCACAATTAGCTCGGACATACTTAAGTTTAATAGTTGCAAAAATAGCTAAATTCTTAGTTATAGAAATTGAAGTATAGGTCAAATAGGTAGAACGATTTCAAGTCGTATTCAGAATTTATTGAGGTGTTTTTCTTAGTGGAATTGAATTTTTGAAGGATTAGATGTTTTATATTGTTATAATATATTGTACAGGTAAAATGAAACAAAACTTAGGTTTATTAAATATATAAAAATTTATGGTATTATTCATGAATACGACAATGATGAAAATATAGTTCCAAGTGTATTTTTTTAATTATTGATATTGGCTATTTTTTTTGCCTATATAATTTATTTTAGTTGGCAGTGTTGTATCTTTAGAACGTATTTTAAATAAATCCTTAAACTTGGGTATCTCAGATAAATTGATTGAATTTTTTCAAATACTCGGAAAGAAAGTACTTAATTTTGTTCAAGAAATTGGACAAGTTACAAATCTATTAATAGAGATTATAAAAAGTTTTCCTACAATACCTAAGAGTAAGAAAATTATATTTTACCAGATGGAGCATATCGGAGTTAACTCGCTGCCACTTGTTTCCATAATAGCTATTTTCACTGGGGCGGTTGCAGCATGGCAAGCCGCTTATCAATTAAAAGGCATTGCACCTCTTTCATTTTTAGGCGGTTCGACAAGTCGGGCAATTATTACTGAATTAGGGCCGGTATTAACTGGAATTGTTATAGCAGGTCGAGTAGGCGCTTCGATTGCCGCTGAATTAGGTACAATGAAAGTTACGGAGCAAATAGATGCATTGGAAACAATGGCGATTAATCCGGTAAGATACCTTGCAATGCCGAGGTTTTTATCTGCAGTTCTAACAATGCCGTTGCTTGTAATCTTTGCGGATACCATAGCTGTTTTTGGCGCATACATTGTATCAAATTATTTTCTAGGAGTTTCTTTTGCTGTTTTCTTTTTATCGGTAAAGAGATTTTTTGTAATGTCAGATTTAGTTTCAGGACTTGTAAAGACTGTTGTATTCGGCGGAGTGACATCGTTATTGGGTTGTCATATTGGTTTTAGGACTGAAGGCGGCGCTGAGGGGGTTGGGCTTTCGACTATAAGATCCTTTGTTTTATCCGCCGCATTAATTTTAATTTTAGATTATTTCTTATGGATGTTCTTTTTCTAATATATCAATCTTGTAGGGCCAAGTCGGGAAAATAAGTGATTAGTATTAAAGGATATTTTTATTGAAAGAAGAGATAATAACTAATATATTTTATGACTCAAAAATCCTCCTCTCATACAATGAAATTTTCAATACCTAAAGTCTACAACAGAGTATTTCTATTTTAAATATTCAATAATTTTTTGTAATATGTAGTAACTTTTTTTTGAAAGAAGGTACATAAAATGGAAAAAATAAAATTTGAATTATCTGAAAAATTTAGCCCTATAAAATTACCTGATAATCTTGGTTTTGGAAAATTCTTTACGAATCATGTTTTCGAAATGGATTACACGCCTGAAAAGGGGTGGCACAATCCGACAATAAAGACTCTAGAAAATCTTATTATGCACCCTGCAACTATGTTCTTGCATTACGGGCAAGGAATTTTTGAAGGCTTAAAAGCATTTAAGACTGATGCTGGAGATGTCGTTATATTCCGCGCCGAGAAGCATATCGAACGTTTAAATAACTCAGCTAGAAGAATATGCATACCGGAAGTTGATCCGAGATTTATGCTTCAAGCATTGACAGAATTAGTTTCAATAGAGAAAGATTGGATTCCGACAAAACATGGTGAGTCGCTTTATATCCGGCCTTTTATATTTGGTAGCGATCCATTTCTAGGAGTTAAACCGTCATCAAATTATAAATTATTGATAGTACTTTCACCTGTAGGAGCTTATTATCCGGAAGGATTCAAGCCGGTAAAAATCCTAGCTCAAGATGATTATGTAAGAGCGGTCAGGAAAGGGCTTGGAGCCTGCAAGACACCTGCTAACTATGCAGCAAGTTTGCTAGCAAGCGAAGAAGCAAGGAAAAAAGAGTTCACACAAGTACTTTGGCTTGATGGTATTGAGCAAAAGTATATTGAAGAAGTAGGTACGATGAATATTTTTATAGTCTTTAAAAATGAAATAGCAACACCTAAATTAAATGGTAGTATCCTACCGGGAGTTACAAGAGATTCTGTAATTCAAATATTAAAGGACTGGAATATGAATGTTACGGAAAGATTAATAAGTATAGACGAAGTCGTAACTGAATATAAAGCCGGAAATTTAGTCGGAGTTTTTGGTACCGGTACAGCTGCAATTATCTCTTCAGTCGGCTTATTAAATTACAAAGGGTTAGAGATGGAGCTAAACCATGGCGAACCTGGAGAACTTGATCTTAAATTATTTGAAGAATTAACATCCATACATTATGGTAAAATTGAAGATAAGCATCATTGGCTGACACATGTCAGTACAAAAGAAGTAGAAGTTTAGTAGAATTACTTATCGACTCATTTAGGCATCCAAACAATTGGATGCCTTTTTATTTCAACTAAATAACACACCTTTTTTCCCCATGTGAGATATTGCACTAATGTTTAAAAAATCCCTTGACTAGTGTTCATAAGTTTACTATGTTAGTAGTGAACAAAAGAGTACTATAATGAAAAAGCAATTAACAGATCGTCAAGAAGAAATTTTAAGCTTTATTGAAAAATTTCTTGAGTCAAATGGCTATCCTCCGACATTGAGAGAAATCGGTAAAAAATTTGAGATTTCGTCAACCTTTGGGGTAAAAAGACATTTGGATGCTCTTGTGAAAAAGGGATTCGTAAAAATAGAAGGATTTGCAAGCAGGGGAATTACCCTTCTTCATCAGAATGGAGATCAAGAATCTGTTAAGGACATTTCATTTCGTAGCGAAAGGGTATCGATTGAGATTCCTATTGTTGGTCGTGTTGCTGCAGGTGTACCAATGCTGGCAACGGAAAACATTGAAGGGAATATAGTGATTGATTCATCATATCTGCGAAATTCGGATGATTGTTTTGGTCTAAAGGTAAAGGGTGATAGCATGATTAATGCGGGGATTTTTGAAGGAGATATACTTATAGTACGTCAAAGTAAGCAAGCAATTAATGGTGAAATAGTGGTTGCATTGCTTGATGATGAAGCAACAGTAAAAAGATATGAAAACAAGAACAACAGAATTAGATTACTACCTGAAAACAGCACTTACCAGCCTATTGAGGTAAACGAAAATAAAGAATTTTCGATAATTGGTAAAGTAGCCGGTGTAATTAGATGGTTTAAATAGAAAGGTAATGAGAATGAAAACTGAAATATTTTCAATGGCGATAAATAATAGAAATAAGGTAAAATTTCTTTATAACATGACAGAGATTATGCTTGATCCTTATTTTATTTCCCGCGAGCGAAGTGGTAAGAAAGTAATCTATGGAAGGACTTTTAACTCAAGTGAAATTAAAAAATTTGAGTATGATAAGATTTCAAATATTAAAGTACTTCAGCAGGTAAAGTTTTCTCCAATAATTCCTATAGTTGTGAATTAGACAAAACGAGGTTCAAAATGTTAAATATAGTAAAGAGAAGGACAGTTGATTTATTAGTTCAACAATTCTGGAAAGAGGGTTACTTAACAATTAGAAGAAGGTATGGAACATACCTGCCGGAGCCAGATAGGATAGGCAGTTTTGAAGTTGACGTAATTGCCAAACAATGGAAAAATTATGCAATCGGGTTAACTTTAACTGCTGATGATTTTAAGAATTCTAGATTAATTGAGAAACTTACTTTTTTATCAACAAGACAGACAAAATATTCAAATAAAAGAGTTCAATTATTTGTTGGTGTAACTACTGATTATTTAGAACGAGCAAAATCTATTGTAAAGTTATTATCTCCTGAAGCAAAAAGAAACACAAAAATAGTCCAAATTGAAGATAGAGACATGTCGAGGTTAAAAGTTTCCAATATAGGTCAAAAAGTATTATTTTCTTAGTAAAGGCAATTAAGATTTATTTCTGCGTAAAACAATTCTAGATGATTACACTTCTAAAAATTCCTACTTATTTTTACCTTTTAAAAAGCTAAGAATCTTAATAATTTTAATAATGTATTAAACTTTTTTAAGTTATATTAGTCTAATTAGACACTTTACTTACCTTGACATTAATCAGTCATAAGGTTAATTTTACACGCTTTTTCAATTTTAAGGAATAAATTTGGGTAAAACTCAGACAGAATCTGATGTAAAACAACAAGATACGCTCAAAAATTCTGGTGAGATTCCTACTCACATAGCTATCATTATGGATGGTAACGGAAGGTGGGCCAGGAAAAGAGGATTACCAAGGGTCGCAGGTCATAAAAGAGGAGTTGACACGGTAAGAGATATAACTGAGGCTTGTGCTGAACTAGGGGTAAAATATCTTACTCTTTTTACATTTTCTACTGAAAATTGGAATAGACCGAAAGATGAAGTTTCTACTTTGATGAGATTGCTGCTTCGAAGTATCAAGGATAGGTGTAACGAGTTAGATAAGAATGATATTAAGCTAACCACAATCGGAGCTTTGACGGCATTGCCGGTAGAGGTACAAAAGGAATTGAACGAAGCAATAGAGAAAACTAAAAACAACAAACGGATGACTCTTAACCTGGCGCTTAGCTACAGTGGAAGATGGGAATTGCTTGAAGCAGTAAAGAATATATCAAAGCTAGTTGCGGACGGAACAATAGGTGTAGATAAGATTGACGAAGTATTTTTCGCAAAGCATTTAACAACAAAGAATATTCCTGACCCTGACCTTCTTATTAGAACAAGCGGTGAATTTAGAGTTAGTAATTTTTTATTATGGCAAATCGCCTACACCGAGTTTTACATTTCGGATGTTTATTGGCCAGAATTTAAGCGTAAACATTTATATGAAGCGATTAAAAGCTTTCAAACCAGAGAACGACGATTCGGTAGAGTAAGTGAACAACTAATCAAGAACGAAAAAGGCTTAAAGAATGTTTCAAACCTCCCAAAAGAAATCGCTTAAATATTTTTATCTGATTTTCTTTTTCCTTATCTCTATACTTATAGCTGCCTCGCAGGCAAATCTATATGCCCAGCCAACACGAACTAGCTTGAAAATATTAGGCATATCTGTTGAGGGTAATAAATCTGCAGACGCAACGACGATTATAGCAAACAGCGGATTAAAGATCGGCGAAGAAATTCAAATACCAGGTGACCAAACGATGAATGCAATTAAGCAGCTTTGGTCGCTTAATATATTTTCAAACGTTGAAATTCTTATAGATAAACAAATTGCAGATGGTGTTTTCCTTGTTATTAAAGTAAAAGAATATCCACGTTTTGAAAGACTTGTTCTTGTAGGTAATGATGAAGAAAGTACAAGCGATATAGAAGCTAAAGTTGATTTAATTCGCGGACAAATATTAAAACCGCAGGAAGAACAAAGAATTAAAGAGAGTATTTTGGCTCTATATAATAAAGACGGCTATCTGAATGCGGAAGTAGATATGGAGCATTTTGTATACTACACTGCTGACACTACCAAAGATGCTATTGACGTGGTCTGGAGAAATGAAAAAGACTTATCCGATGAGCAAACAGTAAAATATGAGCTTAATGATCAAGCTTATTTAAATTTAATTGATAAAATTAAAGATAGGATTTTGCTCGTTATTAAGATTAAGGAAAATTCTAAAGTAATTGTAAGGAAGATTGAATTTATTGGGAATAAAGCATTTAAGTCAAGTGAACTTAGGGGAGAGATGGATGATACAAAAGAAGCAGTATGGTGGAAATTTTGGGAAGGGAATAAGTTTGATCCTAAGAAATTCAAATCAGACAAGAAATTGATCATTGAATTCTATAATAAAAATGGTTATCGCGATGCTCAAATTCTATCGGACTCACTTATATACTACAATCACAAAAAGGACCTCGAAATATTAATTAAACTTTATGAAGGACCTCAGTACAGGATTAGAAATATTGTGTGGGAAGGGAACACTATATTTCCTGAAAGCGTTTTGAATGCAAGACTAAATTTTAATAAGGGGGATGTTTTTAATTATCAGAAATTTGAACAGAATCTAAAGGGTAATAAAGATCAAACAGATGTTTCCTCATTATATTTAGATAGTGGTTATCTTACATTTAATTTGCAGACAGATGAGAAAAAAGTTCCAGGTGATTCAATTGATGTTACGATTCGATTGGATGAAAAAAATCAATTTAAGGTTGGAAGAGTTAGTATTTCCGGAAACGACAAAACAAAAGATAAAGTTATTCGTAGAGAGTTGTTTACGGTTCCTGGTGATTATTTTAATAAAGGACTTCTTCTACGAAGTATTCAGCAGCTTGCAAACTTAAAATATTTTGACGCTGAGAAATTATATGGCCCGGATGGAATTGGAACTTCTTTCCAGAACGACAGTACAGTAAATGTAACATTTAATGTTTTAGAAAAATCAAGTGATTATCTGAATGCATCTGTTGGATATAGCGGAAGTTTTGGATTTAGTGGTGCTATCGGAGTGACTTTGTCAAACTTTGCATTAGATCATCCATTCTCAATTGGCGGCGGACAGGTTTTAAGCTTTAATTGGCAATTCGGAGTTGGAAATTATTATCGAACATTCTCACTTGGATTTACAGAGCCATGGCTTATGGATACTCCAACACTTTTGGGATTTGAGGTATTTGACACAAGACAGCAATATATTTATGATCTTCAACAAAGCGGAGCTACTGTAAGAGTTGGTAGGAGGCTAAAATGGCCAGACGATTATTTCAATGTCCAAGGAATGCTAAGATATCAATATAATGATGTTATCA
>JAJYDC010000078.1 GCA_021777835.1 Bacteroidota bacterium
CTCCTTCGACCAGGCATTCATTTGCGATGTCGCTAGAATAATCAATCATAAATGAACCGCCCCGGTAATTCAACAGCCAATCTGCTTTATAATGCTTCTCAAGCGCATTGTAGGTAATACCATAAGCTCGCAGGTGATCGGTCTGCTTTAAATCCATATATATTAATATTTTAGATTGGGCAAAGGTAAGAAACGGGAAAAGTATCGAAACAAGTAAAATCTTTTTTAGCATGCTACACCGTAATCAGTTAAAAATAAAAGGCGATCTAAAAAGATCGCCGGTAAATAAAATCTCAATAATATTTTAATCCAATGCAGAAACATATCAAGGAAAGTATAAGTTCCAAAAGTAATTTAGGCAGATTTCCTATCGGCTTCCAGATAAATAGGCTCTGCACCGTTTTCCACCACATCTTTTGTCACTATACACTTATCGATATTCTCTTTATTCGGAAGGTCATACATAATATCCAGCATAAAGTCTTCTACGATAGATCTTAAAGCGCGAGCGCCGGTTTTTCTTTCCATTGCTCTTTTGACTATTGCATCAATTGCGAACGGGTCAAACTCAAGTTCAATACCTTCGATCATAAATAGTTTCTTATATTGCTTTAATATAGCATTTTTCGGTTCAGTAAGAATACTCTTGAATGCCTCTTCAGAAAGTGCCTGCAGAGGAGCAATAACCGGTATTCTTCCGATCAGTTCAGGTATTAGTCCGTAACGGAGTAAATCTTCGGGAAGGATATACTTAATCAAATCTTCTTCCAATTTCTTATCCTTCAATACTTTGGACGAAAATCCCATTTTATTCTTATTTATCCTTGAAGCAATAAGTTTATCTATACCATCAAAGGCGCCGCCGACAATAAATAAAATGTTCTTAGTATTTACATTAATTAAGCTTTGTTCCGGATGCTTTCTTCCGCCTTTTGGTGGAACGCCAGCAATAGTTCCCTCTAGAATTTTAAGAAGAGCTTGCTGAACACCTTCACCAGACACATCTCTAGTTATAGAAGTGCTCTCACTTTTTCGTGCAATCTTATCTATTTCATCAATATAGACTATGCCTTTCTGTGCGCGCTCCAAATTATAGTCAGCCGCCTGGAGAAGATGAACAAGAACGGTCTCTACATCGTCACCGACATAACCAGCCTCAGTTAATGTAGTTGCATCCGCAATTGCAAAAGGAACATCTAAGATTTTCGCAAGTGTTTGAGCTAATAAAGTTTTACCTACTCCGGTAGGTCCTATAAGTAAAATATTGCTTTTTTCAATTTCAACATCATCTAATTCAAAAAAGGAAGATCGCGAATTGATTCTCTTATAATGATTATACACTGCTACAGCTAATACTTTTTTTGCTTTATCCTGACCAATAACATATTCATCCAACGTCTTTTTTAAAGAAGCAGGTGTATGAATTACAGGATTTTTTGTCTTTCCGTTCGTATAAGCAGCTAAGTTATTCTTTAAAATATCAACGCTGCTGCCAATACAAATATCACATATATAAACATCCGGACCGGCAATCATACTTCCTACTTCACTGCCGTCTCTTCCGCAAAATGAACATTTAACAATTTTTTGGTTTTGTTTTTTACCCATTATTTACAACGTCCTTTAACTTTAATATTTCGCTTCTTGCAGCATCAAGATATAATGAATTAGGAAAATTAGCAAGCAAGCTTTCATAAGTTTCTATTGCTTTTGGCTTGTTATTCAGGCCAAATTGATAAATTTTCGCCAGCAAATATAATGCTTTATCTGCATAAATATTCGCATCTTTTTCACCTGCAATCCTTTGAAGCTGAACTGATGCGCTGTCATAATTGTTCAAAGCAATTTCCATCTCTGCAACTCTTAATTCTGCTATATTCTGCAGCATAAGCTTCAGTGGATCTCGGGAAACAATTTTATATTTTTCAAGGGCTTCATTGAATTTCTTCTGATCGGTCAGAAACTCACCGGCAGCAAAAGTCATAAGGTTAGACGAATCATTTTGAGCAGTGTTCATCAATAAAGACAACTCAATAGCATCATTTGCGGAGCTATTTTTAGGATCATTAGTAATCGCCTTTAGATAGTCCTTCGCTTTCGGGAAATTACCTGAATACATTGTTATTCTAGCAAGCTCATAAGCTGCATAATTCCTCTTATCTTCAGGAAACCTTCCGTTATCCGCAATCTTCTGAAAGCAATTCTGTGCCGATATTAAATCACCTTTAATTAGATATCCGTTCCCAAGCTCTTCATAAGCCTCTGCAGTGAATACAGAAAACGGCGCATTTGTAAATAACTCTTGATATATATCTTTTGCGCCGGCTAAATCGTCATAAGTATTTAATTTTATTTCTCCGATTCTCAACAATGCTTCATTAGCTGCCTCTGAATGAGGATATATTTTTTCAATTTCATTATATGCATCAACAATCTTCCCGACATTAGAAGAATTGTTTTTTATTGGAGCATAATAAGTTTTCCAGGCAGGAACTTGTGCATTATTTTCTTCCTCAACAATCGCATCAAGAGTTTTTGCATACTGTAATTTGACATAAGAGATAAGCGGTGACCCGGGATATTTATTAATTAAATCCTTCAGAACTTTTTCCGCCATCTTATAAATCTTCTCATCATACAAAAACTTTCCAAAATTATAAAGGTCAGCGCCTTGATTGTTTTGAAACGAATCTATCTCCTTGTAAAGATCGTATGCTTTATCATAGTTCTTGGCCTCTACATACAATCTGGTCAATATATACTTAAAACCAATCTCCTTACTACTATCGTATTTTTTTACAACATCTATTGACTGAGTAAGTGCTCCGGGTTTATTTACGTATCCTAATATTTTCGATTGAACCGAGCTTAGCTGGTTTGGATCTTGCGAAAGTATTAAGCAGTATTGTTCGGTAGCTTCTTTGTACCGCATTGTAATTGAATAAAGATTTGCCAAGTCATATGCAAAGAATTGGGGATTTTGCGAAATTGCTTCACCGTCTTTTAAATATTCTATAGCCTTATCGAAAGCACGTAATTGAAGGGCATAATTAGCAATAATTCTATAATTAACTTCGCTCTTAGGGAACTTCTTTAGGGCATTATCCCAAATTTCAAAGGCTCGATTATCATTACCCTTCAGATAATAAGAAGTCCCCAATAATCCAACCAAATTTATATCACCCGGTAAATAAGCAATTTTATCTTCAATCAGAGCAATAGAGGCGTCATAATTTTTTAGCTGAATATATGTCTGGTTTAGAGTTTGGAAATATTCGTAGTTGCTTGGTTGAGAATGATACAAGTTTACCAATATAGGCAAAGCCTTTTCAAACTGCGCCTCCTGAATATAATTTTGGGCAAGCATGTATTGAGTATTTAATTCATCCGCCGTTTGTGCAAAAACAATTATTGGAAGGACTATAAATATTACAAATAATTTTTTTCTCATCATGGTTCAAAAATAATAAATTAGTACCTGCTATCAAGGGATTAATTTAGCGAAAAGGGGTTAAAACCTAAGTTGCACAATAAAAAGAGATTATGAGAACTGACTTTTATTTATTAAAAGAACGGCATCCATTTGTAGTGGAAATATATGTGCAATTACGATCTTGAAACTTTATTAACCAGCCGGGACAAAGTCAGGTTTTTGGTCAAGTGTACTATTTTTCGATGAGGATGATAAGACAAGATTACGCCTTAACTTACCTGGGCATCCCAATTCTTAAATCACAACTTTTTCTTTATATTCCCCAAACACCGTTCGCAGAGTATTACATATCTCCCCTACACTGGCATAAGCTTTTACAGCATCAAGAATATAGGGCATTAGGTTATCGCTTTCGCCAGCTGCTCTTTTCAACCCTGCTAATCGCTTTTCGACTAAATCATTATCTCTCTTTTTACGAATTATATTCAAGGACTTAATTTGTTCTCCCTGTACCTTTTCGTCAATTTTCAAGAGCTGCGGCTTCTGGTTTTCATTTATCTTGAATTTATTTACACCAACAACAATTCTCTCGTTGTTTTCTATCTGCTTTTCAAATTTATATGCAGCTTCCTGGATTTCAGCTTGAACATATCCGTTCTCAATTGCCGTGATCATACCGCCAAGCGCATCAATTTTTAATATATATTCCAAAGCTTCCTTTTCAATTTGATCAGTTAAAGCTTCAATAAAATATGAACCGGCAAGAGGGTCAATTGTACTAGCAATCCCGCTTTCATAAGCTACAATCTGCTGCGTTCTAAGCGCCGTCATAGCGGAAGCTTCTGTCGGAAGAGCCAGCGCCTCATCTTTGCCGTTAGTATGAAGACTTTGTGCTCCACCTAAGACCGCTGCTAAGGTTTGAATTGTGACCCGGCAAATATTGTTTTCAATTTGCTGTGCAGTTAAAGCAGAACCGGCAGTTTGACTGTGGAATCGAAGCATCAAAGACTTTTTATCTTTGGCACCAAATCTTTCGCGCATTATATTAGCCCAAAGTCTACGTGCTGCTCTAAACTTTGCTACTTCCTCAAACAGATCAATATGTGAATTGAAAAAGAAGGACAGCTGCCCTGCAAATTCGTCCACGTTAAGGCCAGCATTTATGGCAGCTTCAACATAGGCAATTCCATTAGCAAGAGTAAATCCGACCTCTTGTGCTGCAGTGGAACCTGCTTCGCGAATATGATAACCTGAAATAGAAATTGTATTCCATTTGGGAACTTCATCTGCACAATATTTGAATATATCGGTCACCAACCGCATTGAAGCTTTCGGAGGGTAAATGTACGTGCCCCTAGCAATGTACTCTTTTAATATGTCGTTTTGAATAGTGCCGTTTATTTTGTCTCTAGATATTCCCTGCTTTTCCGCTACCGCAATATACATTGC
>JAJYDC010000014.1 GCA_021777835.1 Bacteroidota bacterium
ATTATGTTCGTTTAGCCTTCGCACAATGTTACTAGTGCTACCAATATAATATTTATTTGCTGTTTGGCTAAATAAAATATAAGTGTAAAAGCTCATGTCGGGGTGCCCGGATTCGAACCGGGGACCTCTTCGTCCCGAACGAAGCGCGCTAACCGGGCTGCGCTACACCCCGAATTTCAGTCTTTATTGAGTAATACTTTATGTTTTGGACAACAAAGATAAATTGTTTTAGATAGAATGCCAAGTAACCTTTATCTAAAATTATCTGACCATATTATTGTTAAAAATAATGATAAATTATTAAGTTTTTCAATATAAGGGGAGGGTTTTGGGAAATTATTTTGGGAAGACGATAAGGGGAAAAACTGAATTATTTTAAGCTTTACTTTTAGGTTTATTATTTCTAATTTTATTATAGAAATAATGATTAACCTTTAACTCTATCCCGAGAGATGGAAAAGGATGAAGATGAAATTAAATAATAAAATTATAAGGTAACCTCCAAGGAATATTTTTCCACGGAGGATTTTTTTTATATGGACATAAAATCAAAATTAGTTGACCAGAAGGGGCTTGAAAGAATCATCACAAGAATAGCCCATGAGATTCTAGAACGCAATAAGGGTTCTAAGAATCTTGTACTGATGGGAATGAGGACTCGTGGTGAATACCTCGCCAGAAGGCTGTTTGAGAAAATCAAAGAAGTTGAAAAGATAGAACTGCCATTTGGTGTACTAGATGTTACTTTATATCGTGATGATTTCAGAGTCAGGCTGAAGCAGCCTGAAGTATCGGTTTCAGATATTACTTTCAATATAAATGAAAAGGATATCATACTTGTTGATGATGTACTTTTTACCGGGAGAACAGTAAGGTCGGCACTAAACGCAATAATGGATATGGGCAGACCTAATACGATTCAGCTTTTTGTTTTAGTCGACCGAGGACATCGTGAGCTTCCGATTCGAGCTGACTATGTAGGGAAAAACATTCCGACTTCTATAAACGAAGAAGTGAAGGTTAAAGTGTCGGAGTTTGACGGTGAGGATGCAATTTATTTAATGGAAATGGAAAACAATTAAACATTTGAGAAATAATTATGCCTTTATCTAGCAGACATTTGTTAGGCTTACAAGGGGTTCCTAAAGAGGATATTCAGTTAATTTTAGACACAGCATCAACGTTTAGAGAAGTTTTAGAAAGGCCTATAAAAAGGGTGCCGACGCTTCAAGGGAAAACGATTGTTAATCTTTTTTATGAAAACTCCACGAGGACGAGAATATCTTTTGAGCTAGCCGAGAAGAGATTATCGGCTGATTCGATAAACTTTGCTGTATCTGCAAGTAGCGTAAGCAAAGGAGAGTCGTTCAAAGATACAATAAAAAATATAGAAGCGATGAAAGTTGACATGGTTGTAGTAAGACATTCAGCAGCAGGAACGCCTTTATATTTAACAAACATATCCGATGCTAACATAATTAACGCAGGCGATGGAATACATGAGCATCCAACTCAAGGGTTGCTTGATATGTATTCGATTAGAGAGAAATTAAGGAAAATTGAGGGTCTGAAGGTTTGTATAGTAGGGGATGTAGCGCATAGCCGGGTGGCGCTGTCAAATATTTATGGGCTGAAGACAATGGGTGCAGACGTATCTGTTTGCGGTCCTTCGACTATGATCCCAAGGAACATAGAAGATCTTGGAGTGAAGGTGATTTATAATATTGATGAGGCTATACAAGAAAATGATGTGTTAAATGTTTTGCGGATTCAGCTTGAAAGAAAGGCTAGGGAATATTTTCCTTCAATAAGAGAGTACGCAAAATATTTTGGTATTACTGAGGAAAGATTGGAGAAGAATGGTAAGGACATATTAATACTTCATCCGGGACCAATCAACCGAGGTGTTGAGATATCATCGGGTGTTGCTGATGGTTTACATCAAATTATTTTGAAACAAGTTACTAATGGAGTGGCGATAAGAATGGCCGTTCTATACTTGCTTGGAACTTTAAATTAGCGGAATAAGAAATGAAAGTTATACTAAAAAATGTTTCACTTTTTCATCCTGCACAGAAGATAGATGAAAAGGGAATTGATATCCTTTTGACTGACGGTGTTATATCAAAAATTGGTAAAATAAAGGCTGAGGAAATATCCGGAGCTAAGATATTTGATCTTACGAACAAACACATTGTACCAGGTTTTTTTGACATGCATGTACATTTAAGAGAGCCGGGGAGGGAAGATGAAGAAACGGTAATAACCGGCTGTAATGCTGCGGCGAACGGTGGTTTCACAGGGATAGCCTGTATGCCTAATACGGAGCCAGCAATAGATTCAGCAGAGATAGTAACCTTTATTAAAGAGAAGTCAAAAGATCATTTAGTTGATGTAGAAGTAATAGGTGCAGCGACTTTGGATCGAAAAGGAGAATATATTTCTCCTATGGCAGAGCTTTATGAAGCTGGTGCGGTTGGCTTTTCAGATGACGGTGTTGCAATAAAGACTGCGGGAATTTTGAAACGAGCGTTTGAATACTCCAAGATGTACAATGTGCCTATAATTGAACACTGTGAAGATGAAACATTAGCAGGTGGAGCAATGAATGAAGGAATCAACTCGACTATGCTAGGCTTACCTCCAATTCCCTCTGTTGCTGAAGAATTAATTGTAATTAGAGATATAATGCTAGCAGAGTACACCGGGGGGAAAATTCACATTGCTCACATAAGTACAAAGAAATCAGTTGAAATGGTGCGCGAAGCTAAGAGAAAAGGAATTGCAGTAACTTCTGAGGTTACGCCTCACCATTTTACTTTGATTGACGACTCATTAAAATCTTACGATACAAATCTAAAAATGAATCCGCCTTTAAGAACAAGAGCGGATATAGATGAAATTCTACTTGGATTACAAGACGGAACGATTGATTGCATTTCAAGTGATCATGCACCGCATTCAGCAGAGGAGAAGGAGGCAGAATTTGAACATGCGCCTAATGGAATAACTGGATTGGAGACTCAAGTAGGATTAGCACTAACGGAGCTATATCACAAGAAGGTTATTACGCTTGAGCAGCTTATCGAGAAAATGGCGATCAATCCAAGAAAGATATTAAACTTGCCGGTACCAAGTATTGAAGTTGGACAGATTGCGAATTTTACTATTCTAGATCTAAACGAAATATTTACTTTTGACATTAGCAAATCAAAGAGCAAATCAAAGAATTCACCATTTGATAAAAGGCTACTAACAGGAAGAGCAATTGGAGTAATTAACAATTGTAAATTGTTTTATCAGGATGAATTCTTAATCCTATAGGTGATTTTGGGAAGCAATTATGTACAAAATGTTTAGTAAAGTATACATACACTTTGCTAAACATTAGTATTTAGTAAGAAATTGCTTATTTTATTTGGCATCTATTTTGAATTTTATGTGTAGAATAATATCGTAAAGGTGCCTTAATGAAAAAGTTAATATTAGTTACAATTGCATTCACATCTATTTTTATTCTCGCTTCTTGTAATAGAACTAATCCAGTAATGGTTGATAATCAACCGCCTTCAGCTCCTACGGGTGTCCAAGTCATTAACGGTGATAATACAGTGGAAATTAGCTGGAATAAAAACCCTGAAAGTGACGTTGCGGGATATAATGTGTATTATGCATTAAGCTACAATGGAAAGTATACCCTAATTGGCACAACTACGAATAATTATTATGATGATAATGGTGCAACAAACGGTATAACTGATTATTATGCGGTTACCGCATATGATTATAATGGAAATGAAAGTCAGCTAAGTGCTGATAACGTAAGCGCTACACCACGTCCGCAAGGATTAAACGAAGAAGTGTTCGATTATAGAAATTATCCAAGCAGTGGAGGGTTTTCATTTACAACGTATAGTGATGTAGCCTATAATGATACTACGGCGGATTTCTATTTCGAAAATTATAATGGGACCTTTTATATCGATGTATGGAGTGATACAGATATTGAAGATATGGGACCCACAAACAGTATATATGATATTAGTTATGCGCCAACATCAGGCTGGTCTACTACCAAGGACGCGCCGGCGATAGTTGGACATACTTATGTAATTTGGACTTGGGACAATCATTATGCAAAAATAAGAGTCAGCAGCATAACCAATGAGAGAATGGTATTTGATTGGGCATTTCAGACAGTTGCAAAGAATACTCAGCTTAAACAAGTTGCGATTCCCAAAGTTCGAAGGCCGTTAGACCTGTCCAAAATAAATAGACATTAAAAAATGGAAGGAGGAGAATCATTCTCATATTCATTAAACTGAAGTCTATAAATGTAGATTTAATTAGTTTAATTACTTAAATTTGCTCAAAATAAATGATAAGAAAAAGATTTAATATATTATTAATATTTCTGTCGCTTGGGATACTTAGCACTCTTATGATAGCCAGGGATAATAATTTAAAGATTAATACAAATGGGATATATGCTCAAGATCCAAGTTTCATTTTTAGAGAAATTGAGAGTGGTATTTCGTCGGGAAATATAAGTATGATTTCAAAATATTTAAGTGCTCAAACATATCTGAATCTATCTAACGGTATAAGCGGATATTACAGCTCAAACCAAGCTTATTACGTACTTGCAGAGTTTTTTAAATTATACAGAGTTGCTGATTTTAGTTTTGATAATATACATACTGATGAAAACAATCCTTTTGCTACTGGCACGTATAATTATCTTTTTAGAGGTAAACATGAAACTTCGGAAGTATATATCTCTTTAAAGCATAACGGGAAAAGATGGAAAATTACACAGATAACTATTAACTGATGTTTCGAAAGCTTTTTCATAGAATTAAAGGCGATGGAATATATATTTCTATCGTCTTTTTTATTTTAATATTGATTTTCGCATCTGCATTAATTACGCCGATTCTTATAAAGAATCTAGAAGATAATTGGGGAGAGACATTATCTTATAAGATTCTTCAAATTCAAAATTCAGTAACATCTCTTTATAAAGAGAAGCAAAATAACCTTATAACAATTGCAGAAAAAGTTAAGTCAGAATTGCGCAGCACATTAAATCCGCAAAACTCATCTTATGCATCTCTGATTAGACTTGTTAATATGGGACGTTATAAGAAATTTTCAGTTGAAGTACTTGCTCCAAATGGAAAACTGATTGCCTGGAATAATCAGATTGCGGTTCCACAAATTGACGTATTACCTTTATCGTACCCTGCTGGTGAAGCTCATTTTTATTCTACTGAATTGATAACATTCTTAACAATCACCGATACCATTAATGTGGACGGCGATCAATTTTACTTTGTAGTTAGTGCTCCATTTGAAAAGCATTATACTCTTCAAAATTCATATTATGAAGATATTAATTTTACCAAAGAAATCTCGGCAAAATATTTAACACAATTTGATATTGCTTATAGTCCATTTGAAGAAAGAACTAATGATGGAAGAAAATATTCGTTTGATTTGACGAACAACAACGGCAATAAGATAGGAACGGTTACATTTTACAAGCCTGCTTTGGCTGTTGCTGAAAGTTCATTGTATGAAACAGTAAATAAAATTCAATCCATGCTAATTTTGCTGGGTTTCTTGTTTATCGGGCTAGGATTTAGAAAGAGTTTTAGTAAGCTCAAATACAGATTGGTTAAATTAATGTTTCTGACTGCATATTTTGCGGTCTTCAGGTTATTACTTTTCTATGTAGGTATTCCAACTAGTTTTTTGGAAGGCAGTTTAGTAAACCCGTCATATTTTTCGTCCACTTTTGGCGGCGGTGTTGTAAAATCTCCGATCGAATTCTTAATAACGTCATTATTTTTTTTAGTAATAGTAATTATCGGCTACAGGTATTTTCAAGATTATCTCTCTGCGGGAAAGAGTAAACTATTAAAAACGAGAATATATTTTTGGACTGCGATCCTGCCTATTGCACTATTGTTTTTATGGATAATAAGGGGGTTAAGTGCTACAGTCAAAAGCGTAATATTTGACTCAACTTTAAGATATTTTAAGGAGCCGAATCTAATTCCAAATTTGCCTTCAATAGTAATGAACCTAAGCATACTAATTTTTGGAATTGCAGTTGTAGTTTTTTTAAGTGCATTGATCCAGTATCTTCTAACACTTTTTAATGAAAAGGAAGTTAAAAGACAGAAACGAGTACTTCTTTTTCTTTTTATTATTTTTCAAATATTCGGTATAATCTTTTTGTATTTTGAAAACGAATCACTTATTACTCCGATTCTTAGTATAGTTTTTATTGCGCTAATTTTTGTTATTACTTATCAAATTTATTTTGTAAAAATTACTGAAGGTGCGCATTATTTATATATTGCTATCATAGCTTCTATACTAACAATAACGTTGATGAATTATTTTAATATTGAGTTAGAGAAGCAATCTCTAAAAACAACTGCGCTGGAAATTAATCGATCAAATGAAAACTATTTACGTTTTCTAATTAGAGAGACTTTAGCGAATTCATCAAAGAATATAAAAACGATTGAGAGTTTTAGTAATCGCAATACAAACTTTAGTGCTGAAGCGTTCAAGTTGTGGGCTGAAAGTTCTCTTCAAAACGAATCTATGAATTCTTCGGTAGGTATATATGACAAGAATCTAACACCTCTGGGAAATTTTTCTATTGGATTACACACTGAACCAATTCCAGTAAAGCAATTCATTACTTATAATAATATAGCCCCGAAGCTGATAAAAATAAATCAATCCGGCGATTCGGTAAATAATTTTGTATTTGGAATCATTCCAGTTATGGATAGAGGGATTAAATTGGGATACATATCTGCCTCTATTGGTTATGATTTAAATACTTTGTTTGTTAATAATATCCCCGATTTCTTAGAATCAAAAAATAACAACTTAAATTCGGTATTGGACTTAGCTAATTTGAATATATTTATATTCGCAAATTCCAAATTGACACAAGTGTACGGGGACATCTATCCTTCATTAGATCAAATAAAGCCTATTGTTAATGCCGATTTTAATGGGGATAACGAAGTTTGGTTAAATACTTCATTAAATGACCAAAAATTTAACATTTTTGCGGTTAAAACAACTCAGAATGGTATTAACAAAATTACAGCAGTAGCAACTAGGGATAACAAAATATCATGGGATTTATTTAATTTTTTCAAAATATTTTTAATCCATAGTCTATTTATAGTAATTTTTTCATTATTAGTTTTTGTAATTAATATAAGAAAATTAAAATATACTTTCAGGACGCAACTGCTAATTGCTTTTTTGTTTGTCTCAATAGTGCCAGTTTTTCTTCTAGCAATATATAATCGTCAAATAATTGAAGGAAAACGGCGTTCAGCAATTCTAGACGAGTTGAATGAAAGAACATTTTATCTTGAAAACAATATCCGGGAAGAATTACGCGAGAGTAAGGATAACTCATATATAACAGCTTTTAAAAATGCAGCTAGAGACATGAATATGTCATTTGCGATTTATGATGGTAATAATCAATATTATAACTCAACCAATCAATTTTATAAGAGCGGGCTTTTTACGGATAGATTAAATCCGAAAGTATATTATGAACTAAATTACTTAAATTACCGGGAATATTTAACGCAAGAACGAATTGAGAATTATATTTATGATTCTTATTATAAAAAAATTGAACTTGGTAATAGGTACTTTATTATTGGAGTAAACGATGCTTTTAACAAAGTACATTTATCCTTCTCAGTAGTTGATCTAGATGTCTTTATCTTTGGAGTTTTTTCGTTAGCCACGCTGCTTATGATTATTCTAAGTGCTTTTCTTGCAAACAGAATTTCAGCTCCAATTAGGAGGCTAACTAAAGCTACGAATTCGGTGGCTCACGGTGATTTTAGTTTTCAATTGAATTCAAAAGAAAGAGGTGAAATCAAGGACCTTCTATCCGGATTTAATTCGATGACGCAGGAACTTAAGAAAAACCAATCGGATCTTGCAGAACTTGAAAGGGAAAATGCATGGAAGGAAATGGCTAAGCAGGTCGCGCATGAAATTAAAAATCCATTAACGCCGATGAAATTAGCCATACAGCAATTGGTTGTTTCTTATAGGGATAAAAGCTCAAACTTTGATTCAATCTTTGAGAAAGTATCTTCTACAATAATGAATCAAATAGAGAATCTTAGTTTAATAGCTTCTGAATTTTCAAGATTTGCAAGAATGCCGAATCTAAATTTAGAAAAGATTAATTTATTAAATGTTATAAATGATAGCGTTAATCTTTTTATTGATGAAAACATTAAGATTATAATTTCAAACGATGTCAAAGAAGCAATTGTGGAAAGCGACAAAACGCAACTTAGAAGAATGTTAATCAACCTAATAAGGAATTCAATTCAAGCAAGTGCGAAGAATATTGTTATTAAGGTAACTTCTACTGATAATGACTATGTTATACTAGTTAAAGATGATGGAAACGGAATTCCCAATTCAATTAAACATAAGATATTTGAACCCAATTTTTCAACAAAGAATAAAGGAATGGGTCTTGGGCTTAAATTGGCAAAAAGATTTCTCGAAAGTTCATCAGGTAGTATAAAACTTGTTAGTGGTATAGAGTTGGGAACTGAGTTCGAAATAACACTCCCTAAAAAAATGGCATAAGCAAATTGAATCTATGAACCAGCTTACAGATCATCAAAAAAAAGCACTAAATATTAAGAGCCATATTGCATTAACTGCAAATGCAGGTTCAGGCAAGACACTTGTTTTGGCAAACCGATATCTCAAAATTGCGTTAGAACAAAATGTATCACTGCGAAATATTGCTGCAATTACTTTTACGGATAAAGCTGCCGGGGAGTTGTACACAAAAATAGCTAGCGAAATTGAAAAGAGGCTTTCTAATACTATTCAAATATTGGAAAAGGTAAAGCTAGAAGAAATAAGACAGCAACTAGTTTCGGCAAATATTTCAACTATCCATTCATTCTGCATCAATATACTAAGAGAATATCCGGTTGAAGCCAAACTTGATTCTAATTTTATTCCCGTCGATGATAAAACGTCGTCGGAACTTATTGAATTATCGATTGAGGAAGCAATTAAAAATGCATTACATATACCAGGAGAAGCAGCTGATGTACAATATCTAATCAGGATATTTGCATCAAAAAAAAACTTTGCATTGCAAGTTGCATCACTTATTAAGCATCGCAAAAATGTCTTAACGGTGTTAAAAAATATTTATACGCACGACGACGAAGAAGTTGCTAAATTCTTTTATTCTTCATTTATCGAATATTCCGAAAAATTATTTATTGAAAAAATTGAAGTTATCCTTAATCTTATTAAGACGTTAAATACTGCTGTATTCGAGGTAAATAATAATAATGCTGTTGCTTTGTCAATACAAAATTTACTTAATGACATATCCACTCAAAATAAATTGTGGGATAATTTACTAGTACTAGTAAAAATTAGAGGCATAATATGTACAAAGTCCGGCAGTATAAAAATCAATGGGTACCTGGGTAAACATTTAAAGGAGACACTAAATACAGAGGTTTTTAAACTAGAAGAGATATTTTCTGAACTCGAATTGATAGTATCAATTGAAGATCATGAAGAAAGGGAAAGGGACCTCGCTTATTTTGGTAAAACAATTCTAAGATTTTTCAATAAAACTATTGATATATATTCGAATAAGAAAAGGGAAAGCAGCTACCTGGATTATGAAGATATCCTTTTGTTTACTCAAGAAATTTTATTAGTCGATACTGTTAGAAAAGCCTTATCTGACAAGTTTAAATATATACTCATCGACGAATATCAAGACACTAATGAAATTCAGTACAATATCTTCTTACCATTATTAGAAGATCTTCGAAAGGGAAACTTATTTGTCGTTGGAGATGAAAAGCAAAGCATTTATATGTTTCGGGATGCTGAGCTAGAAATATTTAACAGGACCAAAAGAAATATAAAAGAAATTGAAGGCGAGTCATCATTATTATCTCTACCGGATAGCTTTAGAATGGCTCCTGAATTATGCCTTTTCACAAATACTTTATTTAATAATTTATTTAGCAGCCCTAATAGACTATTTAACGAGGTTGAACACTCTGATTTGGTTTGTGCCAATGATAATGGCACAAAAGGTAATGTCGAAATATTATTACCTAAAATAAATCCTGATGAAAGTCAAAATTCAAATCAGCAAATATATCCTGAAGCTGAAATAGTTACTCGAAAAATATTACAGATTGTAGAAAATAGTAATGAGCAGCTTAAAATTAACTGGGGGGATATAGCAGTTCTTTGCAGAAAAAGAAAATCCTTTGTAGAACTTGAAAAGTCTTTTATTAAGTACGGAGTACCATTCATAATAGTTGGAGGAAAAGACTTTTATAAAAGACAAACTATTTACGATATCTTCAATTATTTTGCTTTCCTTTTAGATGAAAGTAATGATGCTGCTTTGACAGGTCTTTTGCGATCTCCATTTATTTGTCTCTCAGATTCCCAAATCTTTGAGATCTCTCTTCAGAGCGGAAAAGCACTTTGGTCAAAAGTAATGAATTATTTATCGGAAAATCCGCAATTATATAAAGTATTGCAACCTCTTATTGAGATTAAAAATAATTCGAATAAGGCAGATTTTGTATCTCTTCTTAGAGAAATTCTAAACGGAACAAATTTCTTAACGATAGTAGCTTCGAGACCCGATGGCATGCAAGAGTTAGCGAATATTCAGAAAATCATTCAGCTGACTCTCAATTTCAATTTGCAAGGTTATAGAACTTTATATGACTATGTTAATTTTCTTAAAGAATCTATTGAACAATCTTTAGAGGAAGCGCAAGCCACAGTTACCGAAGACAATATGGCAGTTAAAATAATGACATTGCATCAAGCTAAAGGACTTGAGTTTCCTGTAGTGTTCTTATTCAATAGCGGGGATAGCACAAAAGCTGATACAGTAAAAAGTAAGTCAGTTACAATAAACAAGGATTTTGGACTACTGACTAAACTTCCATTAAAGGAAAACTATTTCGATGAATACGTCTCAGCACCGATCATTGGTGTAAATGATTTAATTTCAAGTAAAAAAAATAATGCAGAGGTTAGGAGATTATTTTATGTCGGAGTAACAAGAGCTAAATATTATTTGATTATCTCTGCAACGCCAGTTAAGAATATGGAATTTAGTAAAGATTCATTTATGGGTCTCTTACATCAAGGATTGAATATAGACTTCAATAGCACAAACTATATTATAGAATCGAATCTAACTTATTTAATTTCTGACCAAAGTAAGTTCACTAATATTACTAAACTTCTTTCTCTAAATATTCCGATTATAAATGAAATAGAACTTATTAGCCAGCAACGTCCTAATGTTACACCGGACTTCAAAATAAAGAAACTGTCATTGGACATCATTGACGATACACCTTCACAAGAAATAATATCAGCATCCAAATTTTCCGTATTCTCTCAATGTCAGCTAAAATATAACTTGACCTATAGCTTTGGTGTAAGTGAAATTGTCGAAAAAGTTCTTAGTATTAAACCATCTATGATAAAAAGAGATTATGAATTCGAAGTAAGAATTAGTGAGGAAGAGGACAATACTAAGAACAGTACTATTCTGTCAAAAACAAAAGGCAGAATAATTCACAAACTATTGGAAAGCGAAACGAAACCGTCAAATATTGAAGAGAATTTGGACTTAATATTAAATGAAGAATTAAAAATCGGCAATATATTGCTGAATAAAGTAACTGAATTCAGAAATACAATTATTGGAACAATTGTTAAATATTTTGATTCTGTATCTTATAAACATATAAAATCATTTATAAATTATAAAAACGAATTTGAAATCTTTGTAGAGGAAGAAAATAATATACTATACGGAATTATTGATAAAATTATTTTTACAAAGGATAAAATAATTATTGTTGACTTTAAGACTGATAATATTACAGAAAAGGAAATTGGCGAAAGGTCACAAATCTATATAAATCAAATGAATTTTTATTCCTATATTGTAAGTAAGTTATTTCCGAACTTTGCAAATATAGAAATAAGACTTATATTTCTTGAACATCCTGATTTAATTATACAAAATGAAATTACTACATCTGATTTGAAAGAAACAAAAACTCAAATAAAAGAAATGATTAGTGTTTTACATACAGCTAATTTTGTAAAAAACACAAATCACTGCAGTAAATGTAAATATTCAATAAATTATTCTCACTGTATTATAAACTAACTAAAAATATTAAGCTTATTTCCAAAACGCGGATAAATTATGTTTAAGAACGTTCAACAGCTCAGAAATCTTGAAACTATAGAGAGTGAATTAAAAAATAGCACCTCAGGTATTATTTCTTTTTATACCAGAGAAGAGAAAATCGTTCAGCTAGCCGTACCTTTTATATATCTAGATAAGAATATATTTATCATCCCTAGAAGCGAAGATGAATTGTTCGATAAAATTCATATGGAGGTCAAGTCAAGCTTTACAGTTATAAAAAACATTAAACCCAAAAAGCGTGCTGAACTTGATTTCATACCTACGTATGATTTTCTTTCAATTTCTATAACCGGTTTTCTTAAACGCGTTGAAGAACAGAAGATTATTGATGATCTATTTAAGAGTTACTCTAAAAAATATGTTAAAGAATACAATGACAATGATGAATTAACGGGATTAAGTAAGGTTTTCTTTATTGATACTGAAGAAATTCAGGCATTTGAAGAAGCCGGTGGATAGTTTATTATTTACTTAAATAAATATTTATAATATAATTTTTCGGAAGTTTTAATGCTAAATTATGTTTGGTTAGCCCTACTTTTTCTAGGCATTGGCACGGCAATCACAACAGACATAATAAATCAGGATCAAAATAAATTTCAAAACGGCAATCCATTAGCCGTTACCATGGAATGCTCAGGCGGTTCTCAAATTCAAAGCGACAAATCTTATCAAACAAATCTTAATATTAAAGCTTCAGATTTTTCGAGTTTCTATAAAGAAAACATAACTCAGGATGTTAATGTTAATGCGGTGGTTACTCCTCATCCAGGTACCGACAACGATGTAATAAATTTTAAAATTTCTAAAACCGATCCAAAAATATGGCAGGATATTGCAACTGCTTCCGGGAATAATGACGATATATCCGGAAAAATAAAAATCGATTCAATAATCTCCCCTTCGATTGCAAAAGCACATATTGTCCTTGAGGACGTTTCATTCTTAAAATTGAAAGACGTTACCTCGGCCGCCATAGACTATGCCGGAAGCGCAGTTAGCATCTCACTTGGTTTAATCGGCGTCATGGCTCTTTGGTTAGGTGTTATGAAAGTTGCAGAAGAAGCAGGGCTAATTTCCATTATTGCAAGGTGGTTGAAACCAGTAACTAAAAAACTATTTCCGGATGTGCCGCCGGACCATCCTGCAATGGGCTCTATGATTATGAACATCTCTGCAAATATGTTGGGGCTTGGTAATGCGGCTACTCCATTTGGCTTAAAAGCAATGGAAGAATTGAATGAACTAAATCCCGAAAAGGGAGTTGCAACAAACGCTATGTGTACATTCCTTGCCATAAATACGGCCGGGATGACATTAATTCCAGCAACTGCTATAGCAATTCGTGCAGCTTCCGGCAGCTCTGAACCTGCAATTATTATTGGCACCTCTATATTTGCTTCCTTCTGTGCAACTATTGCCGGCATAACCGCTGCTAAAATTCTTGAGAAATTCCCTATTAAGAAAGGTGAGTTCTCCTCTTGGATAAATAATAAAATTAAATTCATTTCTGCATTAGCTGCAATAGCTCTAATTGCTGTACTGATTATTTATTCCGGAATAGGAAAGGGTATAATTTCGAAGCCAGGTTTGTTCTCTCCCAATGCTATAAGAAATATAATTCAGATATTTTCAACTCTAGCAATTCCATTATTAATAGTAATATTTATAGGATACGGTGCAATTAAAAAAGTAAGAGTATATGAAAAGTTTGTTGAAGGTGCTAAAGAAGGATTTACAATAGCAGTAAAAATTATTCCATATTTAGTTGCAATGCTAGTAGCAATAGGAATTTTTAGAGCCGGCGGAGCAATGCAACTACTAATAAATTTTCTTCACCCATTAACTAACCTAATCGGTCTTCCTGCTGAAGTAGTACCTATGGCATTAATGCGCCCTCTTTCGGGAAGCGGGTCTCTTGGAATAATGGCTGAAATTATATCAGTTCACGGTCCGGATTCATTTATAGGCATATTAGTCTCTACACTGTATGGAAGCTCCGAAACCACATTCTACGTCCTGGCAGTATATTTTGGCGCAGTAAATATTAAGCGTATCCGGCATGCTCTTTCAGCAGGACTAATTGCAGATATTGCCGGAGTTCTAGCAGCTTTATTTATTGTTAGACTCCTGTTTGGATAAATCATATTAGGCAATGACATGAAAGTATTTATAACTCAAGAAATTCCTGAAATAGCTTCTACACTTTTAAAAGCTAAAGACTTTGACATATCTGTCTATTCAAAAAACAAACCAATATCGAAAAAAGAATTACTTAATAATGTTAAAAATGCCGATGCAGTAATCTCTCTCTTAACAGATAAATTTGATTCAGATATACTTGATCACATGCCGAATTGCAAAATAATAGCCAACTATGCTGTCGGTTTTAATAACATTGATATTAATTACGCCCGTCAGAAGGGAATTACGGTTACAAATACACCTGATGTTCTAACCGATGCAACAGCCGACCTTGCTATAGCTTTAACACTTGCATGTGCAAGAAGGCTAGTCGACGGAATTGATATGGTACGCCAAAAGAGATTCAATGGATGGCTGCCTAAACTTTTACTTGGAGTTGAACTAAAAGATAAAGTCTTCGGAATTCTTGGTGCAGGAAGAATTGGAACTGCCACGGCAATTAGAGCTAAGTCTTTCGGGACAAAAATAATATATTATTCTAATTCAAAAAACGAAATATTGGAAAACAAAACGGATGCTAAGAAAGTATCTTTGGAATATTTATTAAAGAACTCCGACATTATATCAATACATCTTCCACTTAATCCCAAAACATTGCATCTTTTAGATAGTGAAAAACTAAAATTACTAAAGAAGATGGCAATAATTATCAATACGGCACGCGGAGATATTGTTGACGAAAAAGCATTGATCAATATCCTTAAAAAGAAAAAAATATTTGCAGCCGGATTTGATGTATACGAAAATGAACCAAACCTTAATCCTGAGCTTTACAAACTAAAGAACGTGGTTCTGCTTCCGCATTTAGGAAGCGCCACCATAGATGCCCGCAATAATATGGCAATACTTGCAGCTAAAAATGTCATCGCTATTCTATCCGGAAAAAAGCCAATCACTCCAGTAAATTAATAATAAGAGCCTTAAGAAATTTTCTACTTTACTGACGTAGAATCAATAATAGACTATATCGTTATTAACCAAATTGATTTTATTTTGATAGAAACATAAAGCGTATTTCTTTGAATTTGAGACGGAAATTAAATAAGTTAGGCATGTAAAGTAGCGATAACTACTAACGAAAGTAAAATTATATGAGAATAGGGATTCCCAAAGAAAACATCCAAGAAGAAAAACGGGTAGCGTTAGCGCCGGCAGGCGTTGACTCCCTTACCAGATCAGGACATACAATCTATTTTCAAAGCGGCGCCGGTGAAGGAAGCAACTTTAGTGATGAAGAATACCGTCAAGCGGGAGCTACAATTGTATACAACAACGAAGAAGTTTATAGAAGAGCCGAACTTATTGCTAAAGTAACGCCTCTTGCTGATTCAGAACTAAATCTACTTCAGGATAATCAAATCCTATTTTCTTTCCTACATTTGGCAGTGGGAAACAAAGCAACGATTGAAAGTCTTTTGCAAAAAAATATTACTGCAATCGGATATGAGCTTATTGAAAATGAATTAGGACTTCCGGTACTACACTCAATGAGTGAAATTGCAGGACAGCTTTCAATTCAAATAGCCGAACGTTATCTTGAAAGTTATACAAAAGGGGGTCGTGGAATTTTATTAGGCGGTATAACAGGAGTTGCACCAGCCGCAGTCGTCATACTTGGTGCAGGTGTAGTAGGGACATCAGCTGCAAGGGCAGCGCTTGGAAGAGGTGCACAAGTAGTTGTATTAGATAAAGATCTAAATCGTCTAAGAAAAATTGATTCTATATTTCATCAACAATTAACGACAGTAATGGCAAATCCTTATACCATTTCACGCGGAGTTAAATTTGCGGATGTCCTTATCGGAGCAGTATTAATCAAAGGTGAAAAGACACCGCACATCGTTACCGAAGATATGGTCAAGAAAATGAAAAAGGGTGCTGTAATTATAGACGTCTCGATTGACCAGGGCGGATGTATAGAAACAAGTCATATAAAGACAATATCAGATCCAATATATTATACGCATGAAGTAATCCATTATTGTGTTCCGAATATGCCTGCTCTTGTATCAAAAACCGCAAGTTATGGTTTGAACAATGCCTCCTTACCTTATATTCAAAATATTGCAGACAATGGATTATCTAACGCATTAGTGGGAGACTCGGGTTTGGCAAATGGAGTATGTACTTATAAGGGATATGTTTCAAACGAAGCAGTAGCTAATATCTTCAATTTTGAATACAGAAGACTCAGGATATTTTCTACTAATTAGAAGTTCTATTTATCAATTTAAATAAGTAAGAGAATTATATGGTTTCAATTGAAGACTTCAAAACCACGAATTCTATCCCCTTTAATATCCTTAAAACATACACGCAGAAAATTGTATCAGCAGACGAGGCAGTTAAAGTTATTAAGTCCGGAGATAAGATCTTAGCTCATTCTAATTGCGCATTCCCTCATGTTCTAATAGATGCACTTGTTAGACGAAAAGATGAACTTGAAAACGTTGAAATAATGCACGCACTAGCTGTCGGCAACGTATCATACCTTGCACCCGGACTTGAAAAGCATTTTAGGCACAATGCATTCTTTATAGGTGCCAATACACGAGCTGCTGTAAGAGAAGGACGAGCAGACTTCACACCTATCTTTTTATATGAGACACCATTACTTTTCTCAAAGGGAATAATCAAACTTGATGCTGCTTTTATACACGTATCACCTCCCGATGAGCATGGCTTTTGCAGTTTTGGAGTAGAAGTAGGTCTAACAAAGACAGGCGCAGAAAAAGCCAAAGTTATAATTGCACAGGTTAATAAAAATATGCCTAGAACCTTAGGTGATAGTTTTATCCACATCAATAAAATCAATTACATTGTTGAAGTAGACGAACAAATCTCTGAACTTCCTCAAGGTGAAAGAGACACATCACCCGAAATGACTGAAATAAATAAAAAGATTGCGTTTAATATAGCGGGACTTATCGAAGATGGTTCGACCTTGCAAATGGGCATAGGCGCAATACCAGACTTTGTACTTAAGTATTTATCCAATAGTAAAGCGCTTGGAATTCATTCGGAAATGTTCTCAGACGGTACGATTGAATTAGTAGAAAAGGGAATTATTACTAATGAAATGAAAACGTTACACCCCGGAAAAATCGTAGCCGGATTTGTTCTCGGCACTAAGAGGCTATACAAATTCATTAATAATAACCCAATGATTGAATTTCATCCTCAAGAATATGTAAATGATCCATTTGTTATAGCAAAGAATAACAAGATGGTAGCAATCAACTCAGCAATTGAAGTTGATATTACAGGGCAAGTATGCTCTGACTCAATAGGACCTAAGCTATTTAGCGGTTTCGGAGGTCAACTTGATTTTATAAGAGGCGCCTCGCGATCAGAAGGAGGTAAGCCAATAATTGCTTTGCCTTCAACAACAAAAGATTTCAAAATATCAAGAATAGTCCCTTATCTTAACCAAGGTGCAGGTGTAATAACAGGAAGGGGGGATGTGCATTATGTTGTTACCGAATATGGACATGCTCAATTATTCGGCAAGACCATTCGTGAAAGAGTTAAGTCACTAATAAATATTGCACACCCGGATTTCCGTGACGGGCTGTTAGAGTATGCACATAAAAACAATTACATATAATACTTTATTCAGAAAATAAAATTAGATGATAGCAGTCATTGGTGACATTCATGGATGTTTCGTTACCCTGCAAAAGCTAATGCAGAGATTGAAACTTGATTATCCAGGAATCGATATCTATAGTGTTGGCGATTTAGTTGATAGAGGAAATTTCAGTTACGAGGTGATAGACTACTTCATCTCTGAAAAAGTGAAGTTCACTGCAGGCAATCATGATCTAATGTTTTATTATTTTATGAAGCAACCGTCGAGCGAGATGGGAAATACATGGCTTTATAATGGTTATGAAAAAACAGTTGCCTCCTATAGTGATCATTATGAAAAGTTAACCGAGCACCTAGAATACATTATTAATACACCACTTTATTTAGAAAAGGACGGCAGCGTTATTTCTCATGCAGGTATTTCAAAGTACTACAAGAAATTTCTTACAGACAATATTGCTTCATTGGAAAATGTCATTAGAAAGGATATAGAAAACCCACACGGGATAATATGGACTCGTGATGATTTATTAGATATAGGAAAGCTTCAAGTTGTAGGGCACACAAGAGTAAATGAAGTTACCTACAGAAAAGAAAACAATGTAGTTTATATTGATACAAGCGCCTATTCCGGAAATAAGCTAACAGCAGTCATTATTGAAGAAGGAAAAGTATCCCAATCGATTTCAATACACACGGATCCTAAAGATATAGAATAACTTCGTTGCAAATACAGACAACCATAGAATAGTACAATTAAAATAACAAAGTCATTTCGAAACAAAAGATTAAAATAGTTAAGACAAGCCAACCGAGGGGAGTTTGTATGTACAAGTATTTTATTCATATCAGAGAGAAGGCTCAAGAATTCATCTAAATAACATAAAATAAGTTAATTATGGCATTAAACTTTTGGTGACTAAGGAAATTAGAATATCAAAAGTGCGAATAGCTTAAACGAATCCGGGTGAAAAATAATCTTAGCACTCCAAAATTTAACTTGACATTCCCAGAAAAACTTCTTATGATTGTTTAGTTTGTTTGGGCAACCAACAAATTATGTTACTGAAGAATGAATTTTAAGAAGTTATAAATAAGTAATCTTGACAGTCAGATTTAGTTTGTTCTAACAACCAACAATTAACAAGGTCATTATTAAAATAGTTTTACTACTTAGGCTCATATGAATTCAGACAGTACTAATATCATTACCGGCAATTCTAAAATTCTCAGAGGAATAAACAGGGCAATGATATTAAATATAATAAGGGAAAAGCAGCCAATCTCAAGAAGCAACATTGCAAAGCTGACGGGGCTAAACAAAAGCACAGTCTCCAGCATTATTAATGAAATCCTATCCGAAGATTTAATATTTGAACAAGCAAGCGAAGATCAAAACGTAGGTCGAAATCCCATAAACTTATATTTGAAGTTAAACAAGTATCATGTAGGTGCAATTAACATAGACTCTTCAATAACTCGTTTTGCAGTTGCTGATATAGATGGAAGCATAAAGGGGCAATCATCAATCGACACAGATTCTAAAAACCCTGAAATGTTTGTTAAAAAATGTATAAAAGAACTTCTGAAATTAAGCTCTGATCTAAACATTTCTGAACTTGAAGGATTAGGAGTAAACATTGCAGGTATTGTAGATTCCAAAAACTTGATAGTAAACTTCGCACCGAACTTAGGATGGGAAGATTTTAATATCGGAGACGCAATACGTAAAGTTTTACCGAATATCAAAAACATATCTGTAGGCAACGATGCAAAGTCCTCGGCTCTTGCAGAATTGTGGTTCGGGAACCACGAATTAAACTTATCTAATTTTGTTTTTCTTTCTATAGGCCCAGGAATAGGTGCGGGAATTGTAGTTGAGGACAAATTAATGAACGGGGAATACCAGGCATCCGGTGAATTTGGTCATATGATAATCTTTGAGCAAGGGGATCTTTGCACTTGCGGGAACAAAGGTTGTTGGGAGGCATATGCATCCGATAGAGCAATTGTAAGCCAATACTTAGCCAAAAGACCAGGTAAGCTAGATCATAATGTTGATTTCATGGCACAAGATATTATAGATATGGCTAAGAGAAATGATGAATTAGCTATAGAAGTACTAAAGCAAACAGGATATTATCTAGGACTCGGCATAGCAAATATTATAAAAGCAATAGACCCGCATGCTATAATCATCGGCGGAAAAATCACACAAGTATGGGACATAATTTATCCGGAGATACTTACGGTAGTGACTCAGCGCGCTTACTTTGGCAGAAAAAAAATAATTAAAATCTTACCTACTTCACTTAAAGTTCTTCCACGCTTGTTAGGCGCCGCCACACTTGCTATTGAAGAAATTTTCGATGGATTTAAAATTACAGCTTAATTAAGGAAAAAATAGTTAGAAACTGAACTCATAAGATACAAGGACAAGATATATTAGTTTGTTGGCTCAACCAACTATATGTAAAATAATAACAATTTAATACAAAATATAAATATTCATGAATTATAATGATAGATAAAAAGACGGACAGTGAAAAAGTCGTAATTGGAGTAGACATTGGAGGTACAAATACTGCAATTGGGATAGTTAATTATAAAAATGAACTTCTACTTGAAAATTCTTTTTTAACAAAAGCAGACGAAGGTATAGATGCTTTTATAAGAAGACTAACTAAAAAGATTAAAGAAGCGTTTGGAAGATATGAAGCTACACATGTTCTTGAAGGGATAGGAGTAGCTGCTCCCAGTGCAAACTATTTAAACGGCATTATTGAATCTCCTGCAAACTTAAAGTGGGGAGACGTCAATTTTATAGAAATGATGAAAAAGAATTTTGATGTTCCGATAGCTTTAATTAATGATGCAAATGCTGCGGCGCTTGGAGAGCAGAAATTCGGCAGTGCAAAAGGTATGAATAATTTCATAGTACTTACATTGGGTACAGGTCTCGGAACAGGAATCGTAGTTAACGGGCATCTTCTATATGGTGAAAATGGATTTGCCGGTGAAATCGGACATACAATAATTGAAAAAGACGGAAGGCAGTGCAATTGCGGCAGACGAGGATGTCTTGAAACTTATGTTTCAGCAACAGGCATTAAAAGAACAGTTTTTAATTTCTTAAGTAAATATAATGATCAGAGTGAATTAAGGCGTTTAAACTTTGAGAATGTAACTGGTAAGCAGATAAGTGAATTTGCACTTCAAAATGATCAAATAGCACTTAAAGCTTTTAACTATACCGGCGAAATTTTAGGCAGAGCATTAGCAAATATTGTAACTTATTTTGATCCGCAAGCAATAATATTATCAGGCGGTTTAGTTGATTCAGATGAACTACTTCTTAACCCCACATTAAAATATTTTGATGAATTTTTATTAAATGTTTACAAAGGAAAGGTTCAAATCCTGAAATCAAATTTACAAAATGGTGAAGCGGCTGTATTAGGAGCATGCAGTTTTGCCAGAGAAGAAATATTTGAAAATATTCTAAATATAATTTGAAAGTTCTAACAATTAAGAATGGAAATAATAAAAAAGAGATTAATCAGTTACCAACTATTTAAGGAGAAAAGTATGAGCAGATTTACTTCTGTCATAGGTGTTCTAGTTTTAACTATTATCTTGCTAAGCACTTCGGTTCAAGCTGCAAGCACATCCATAGAGGGATACGTAAAAGACGCTACAACAGGAGATGCTCTCTTTGGAGCTAACGTAATGCTTGTAGGAACAAGTATGGGTGCAGCCGCAGATATGAACGGCAAATACGTTATCTTAAATGTTGTGCCGGGTAAATATAAAATTCGAGCAACCTATATCGGTTACAGGTCGCTGACAAAAGAAGTGACAATAAAAGATGGTGAACAACTCAAAATAGATTTCAAATTGGAAGCAGTAGCAGTGGAAGGTCAGGCAGTTATAGTTACTGCGCAAGCATCGGGGCAGACACAAGCAATCAATCAACAACTTACTTCCGATAATATTGTAAATGTTGTTTCAGCCGCAAAAATTCAAGAATTGCCTGATGCGAATGCTGCGGAATCATTAGGTAGGCTTCCAGGAGTATCGGTATTAAGAAGTGGCGGAGAAGCTGATCAAGTTGTTATCCGAGGGCTTGCTCCAAAATTTAATCAGATCTTGATTAATGGAATTCAACTGACTTCCTCAAATCCAAATGATCAAAGTGTGGACCTAAGCATGATATCATCAAACATGCTTGAAGGAATGGAAGTTAAAAAAACAGTAACACCGGACATGGATGCGAATGTTATTGGAGGAGTCGTGAACCTTGAATTAAGAGAGGCACAAGTTAAAGTTCCAGGGGTTCCTCAATTTGGGCTTCTTGCACAAGGGGGCTACAATGGTCTTTCAAATGCTGCGAACAAGCTTAATAATTACAAGTATGTTGTAAGCGGAGAAGATAGATTCTTTAATGATAATTTAGGAATTTTCGCGCAAGTAGATGTAGAAAGAAAAAACCTTACTTCAAACCAAATGGGTGCTAGCTATTCGAATGACGGGAGTCAGATTCCTTTATACATTACTAATGGACTTAACTTAGACAACATACCTAGAGATAGACAACGCTATGATGGAGCTGTAGTTATTGACTATAGACTTCCAGAAGGAACAATAAAATTTTCAAATTTTCTTAGTACCGGTACAACGGATGTTCAAGATCGCGGGGAATATTATGGAATTGCCGGTGCAGCGGGGAGCAATGTTCACAATTACTCATTAGCTTACTCAAATAGTACTTTAAGTGTTATTACGAATGCTTTACACCTGAAGTATCAGCTGCCTATATTTCACGTGAATGCGATCATTTCACATACATATACAGAAACAAAGGACCCGCACGATTGGACTGTCACTTTTCAACAAGGTTCGGCTGGACTAGGAGGACTTATTGGCCAACCGAATATAAATCCTTTAGATATTCCAAAGGCAGCAAATAACGATACAAGTGCAACATTTCTCAATAACCTTTTTAATACCGGTAGTTTTTCCGGAGCCCGTGCTCTTACAGCTTCGCTTGATTTAAAGGCGAATGCAAATATTTCAGATGAAATTACCTCTGTCATTAAATTTGGCGGGTCGTATCGATATCAGACTAGAATATATAACTATAATACTACAGGTGGGCAGGGCTTAAGTCTGTTGAGTGCGAAATATGTAGACAATATGATTGCTAATCATTTCCCGTCAACAGTAAAATATAATAACACGACGCAATTGCCAATTTTACCATTTATAGATCCTAATTATTCATACGGCAAATTTCTTGGAGGAAGTTACCCAATGATTTATCCTCTGAATTTTGCAATGCTATCTGAGTTAACGAGCTTCTTGCAGAGAAATGCTGGATTGATTGCAGCAAACGATGCTGTCTCTTATTTTAACGATCAATTCGGATCTGCAACATACAATTATACAGGTAATGAAAAGCAGAGCGCCGGATATGTAATGGCAACAATTAATATCGGTCCGCAAATCACAATAATTCCCGGAATACGTTACCAGAATCTTCAGACTACTTACACCGGAACTCGTGGTATAGAAAATACCTCTTCAGCCCTAGGCGGACCTTACAATCATTATGATACAACAGTTACAGTAAACCACGGTTTCTGGCTACCAGATGTAGCTTTGCGTTACAAACCTCTTTCCTGGTTTGACATTCGTTTATCATATACAAACACACTCTCATATCCAGACTATAATGCTATTATACCAAGAATAGATGTAGCAAGTGGTTTCATAGCATGGAATAATTTCAAACTTGTACCTTCGCGTTCAACCAATTATGATGTAAGTTTTTCTTTTTATAATAATACTATAGGACTTCTTACAGTTGGTGGATTTCTAAAGCAAATTGATAATCTTATCTATCCATATACATTCTACACCCCAGGCTCGAACGCGTTACAGTTTTTTCCTCCGGGAATATCATCGGTTTCGCCAAGTGGAACTTATCAGGTTTCGACCTATGTTAATAATCCCAATAGAGCTAAAGACTATGGTTTTGAACTTGACTGGCAAACTCATTTCTGGTATTTGCCGCATCCATTAGATGGATTAGTGCTAGATGTAAATTTCACACGTGTATTTTCAAGCGAAGATTATCCATTTGTAAATGCTGAGAAGATTGGTCGTCAGGTGGTATATGTTGACACAGAATATAATGCAAGACTACTATACCAACCCGATAATATTGCAAACTTATCACTTGGTTATGATTACCAAGGATTTTCAGTTAGAATCTCAATGATCTATCAGGATAATATCTTTTCAGGTCCTAATTTCTGGCCACAATTGCGATCATCAACATCAGCATATACCAGGTGGGATTTGTCAGCTAAGCAGGACCTTCCATGGTATGGATTGCAGGTTTATGGTGACTTAAGCAACATAAATAGCGAGAACGATGTACAAGTAATTCAAGCGCCAACTGGGGTGCCGCAATCTCAACAAGATTACGGAATGACTGCAGATTTTGGTATTCGAGTAAAATTATGATGAAATTCTTGTTTAAATACTGTTTTAGAAATATATAAAACATAATTGTTAAAGCGTTATAAAGAGAATAGAAGGAGGTGACAAAATATTCTCGTAGTGGTTCGTTTGGTTAAAGATAGAACTATTTACTTTTATAATTCTATCGAAATTAAAATAATTTACTTATTAACTCCTAACTGAAAGGAACTTTTTTATGAAAGCTTTATTCACAACAACAATTCTGCTTGTGATGATGATGTTCATGTTAATTCCGATGGAATCGTTTGCGCAAAGCGGAACATTAGTTGTTTATGCAAGCGGTCAAACTCTTGATAAAATCATCAATAGTGATGTAACAGGCGGTATACAAAATCATAGTGTTTATCAACTAGTTTCGACTGATACTACATATTTGCTTGATGCTACAATAACATCACAATCAAGCATTTCAATTGTCGGTGTACCAAATGCAACAACCGGTAAACTTCCTTGTATTCAAGCCGATGTACTACAGGACCTATCGATACCTGGTATATTCTTCACATTCACCGGTCAAGGAACAAATGTGGAATTGAAGAATCTTTATTTGCTTGGTATTACACCTAATAACTCAAATAACACTGGTTCAGGTCAAGGTGTTCAAGTATCTGCTGACAGTATTAGCCTTACAGTAGACAATTGCGTATTTGACGAAATTTCACAATTTGAAATCGGATATAGTTCTAATTGGAATAAATTCTTCATAACAAATTGTAAATTTAGGAATGGAATAGATGTAGCAACCGCATATTATGTACCAGAACTTTTAAGAAGTGAAAATTATTTAGGTGCTTGGAGTACGGATTCTATTGTTATTAAGTACAACACAATGTTAGGTGTAGCAATGGGTCCGGTTGTAACAACAGGAATAACAAAATATTTTGATTTTTCACACAACGATGTAATTCTAACATCCAAGGGTCCCTTCTGGTCAGAGCAAGTTGTCAATGCTAAGCTAGATAACAATATCTTCTACAACGTTTATGCTGTAGGAGAGACTCACACAGAATATGCTGGTGGATGGGACGAAATCGCGCCGCCAAGAATTCCAGCTATCTTCAGTTTTGCACCTCTTGATTCAACAAAAGCAGCGCTTTTACTAGGTCATGCTAGAAACGGTTCATCAGATTCATTAGCAGCAGAAGCTATGAGAAGTGTAGAAGTTAAGAACAACGCATATTACTGGTCTTCAGGTCTTACTTCATTTTGGACTACATGGAATGACACAGCAACAACGGCATATGATTCAATATATACTCCTGTATTTATGAATAATGAAACTATGGCGATGTTTAACAATAAAACTGTATGGCCAAATTTTGTTGAAAGCGGCAATCAGAATGTTGATCCGACATTCGGTTCAACAATTGATAAAGTTTTAAGCCCGGGAGCAGACACATCATACGGAGTAGGTCTTTTAGCGTGGGTAAGTGCTGTTAGAAGCGGACTAGGCACTACTGAAAGTTATTCTTATCAAAAAACTTTGGTTGGATCAGCATTGAACTGGACGCCTACATGGCCGCTTCCAGAAAGTGCAGATTTGAAATATTCAAATTCAGCAGTAAAAACTATGAGCACAGACGGATTACCAGAAGGCGATCCTTATTGGTTTAACGGTATTACAGCAGTTCCCAAAACAGTTGCACAAGTACCTAATCAATTTGCTCTTTATGAAGCCTATCCTAATCCATTTAATCCAACGACAACCATCAAATTCAGTTTGTCGCAAGCAGGCAACGTTAGTTTAAAAATTTACAACGTAATGGGACAATTGGTAAAAACATTAGTTAACAATACTTATAAAAACAAAGGTGATTACAATTATCAAGTTAATATGGATAACCTGTCAAGCGGTATATATTTCTATACACTTATTCAGGGTAATCAACAATTAACAAAGAAAATGGTCCTCATGAAGTAATAGTTAGTTAGTTAGCTCCTTAGTCCAAACCGGGATTGTTTGAACAGCAGTCCCGGTGATTTTTTTTCGTCTCTATTTTTATGGAAACCCTATTGAAATGATTTGTTTACCATTCATAAAATATATTTCACAGAAAATTTCCATTGCATCTTTCCTTATTATTTTATTTTCTACATTTGTTATAAATCTAAACCTGTTTCCCCAGGAGGTTGCAGGCTATTACACAAGCTGGACTAACATTCCGCCTGCCAATAGTATTGATTTCAAAAATCTTACAATGATTATACATGCGTTCGCCTCTCCAAACCCGGATGGAACTGTGGGAATATCTGATGGAATTCCAAATTTAGCCCTGATAGAGGCTGTTCATGCAGCAAAAAAGAAAATATTAATATCTTTTGGAGGCGCCGGGGACACTTTAGGTTTTTATTATATTGCCTCTGATACAGCAATAATGACTAAATTTATTAATAACGCATTCAATTTTATTAGAACCAATAATTATGATGGAATTGATATTGACTGGGAATTCCCTAATAAAAGCCAGAGTGCACCACTTACGGCTCTTATTAAAGGATTACGTCAAAAATTTAATACTGTGGATTCTTCATTAATTATTACAATGGCAATTCCAGCTTCAGGTTATAACTCACAATATTTTCAATTTTCAAATTTAGTCAATTATGTCAATTGGTTTTCAATAATGGCATATGATTATTATGGCTCATGGTCTAATACATCCGGACCTAATGCACCTCTTTATCAATCTCCGTTTGATCCTAATCAAGTTGGAGCAGGGTATACTTCGATAACAAATATGATTAGAAGAGGAATAGCTATCCCGAAAAACAAATTACTCTTTGGAATGCCCTTTTATGGGAAGGAATTTAATGCCTCTGGGCTTTATAAAAAAAAAACTGGAAATGTGGTTGACCTAAATTATTCCCAAATTAACGATTCATTATACTCCGGCAATTGGAAATATTATTGGGATAATGTTAGCGATGTTCCTTATTTGATTAATAAAGACGCAACCCGATTCATTACTTATGACGATACCAATTCAATAAAAATAAAAACCGAATTAGTTAAAAGCCTAGGGTTAGGGGGAGTTATGATTTGGGCTCTTGGATTAGACTATGTGCCTAGATATCATGATATTCTTCTACAAACAATAGGTAGTACTTTATTTAATAATAATCTTTCGTCAGTTAGTAATATGGTTCAAAAAGATTATTCTTTTTATTTATCTAATAATTACCCAAATCCATTTAATCCTTCTACAAAAATTGAATTTTCTATTCCTAATAATGGTTTTGTCTCTTTGAAGGTTTATAATATTTTAGGGCAGGTGATCTCTACTCTTGTTAACAGTAAAGTGTCTATGGGTTATCATCAAGTTGAATTTAATAGTGATCGTCTTAGTTCCGGAATTTATTTTTATGTGTTGACTTTTAATGGCTTTAACCAAATTAAAAAGATGATGCTTCTTAAATAGTTTCAATAAGGAAATTGAATGGCTGAAAAAAAGATCAATCCGGCATTTTGGGTACCCACTCTTTACACTGCTGAAGGGCTACCCTTTGTTGTAGTTAACGTCGTCTCTGTACTGATGTACAAAAGTCTCGGTATATCCGATGCTAAGATTGCTTTTTTTACAAGCCTTGTGACAATTCCCTGGGCTTTGAAACCCTTATGGGGACCGATACTGGAAATGTTTAGGACAAAGAAAGATTTTGTACTTGCGACACAGTTCCTAGGCGGTATAAGCTTTGGGTTACTTGTGCTTGCTTTGCAGCTTCCATCTTATTTTGAATGGACAATTATTTTCTTTGGTATTATTGCACTTAATTCAGCTATACATGATACAGCTGCCGACGGTGTGTATATTAATGTCTTAGATTCTGTAGAACAGGCGAAATATGTAGGCTGGCAGGGAGCATTCTACAATGTCGGCAAAATATTATCTCAAGGAGCTTTTGTTTTGGTAGCAGGAATTCTCGAGAAAAGCATTGGCGTTAAGCCTGCCTGGACAATTGTTATGGGTTCTTTCGGAGCCATACTAATTTTAATGAGTATATATCATCTAAAATTTTTACCATCCGGGGGAAAATCACAAAATGTGGGAAGCTTCAAAGAAGCCTCATCAAAGTTTTTAGATGTCGTAAAAACCTTTTTCCAGAAAAAATATATTCTTTGGGGAATTGCATTTCTAATCTTTTATAGATTTGCCGAAGGTCAAGCGGTAAAAATTGTACCTTTATTTATGAGGGCAGCTCGTGTTCACGGAGGCCTTGGTTTGTCAACTGAAGAAATCGGCATACTATATGGAATATTTCCCCCTCTAGCCTTTGTAGTAGGTTCTATTCTTGCCGGGTATTATACTGCAAATAAAGGGCTAAGGAAATCTTTGATAATATTATGTGCATTTTTCAACATTCCTTTTGCTGTGTACACATATCTTGCAATTTTCCAACCGACAAGTTTTATTTTAATCAGTGTATCAGTAGTATTTGAATATTTTGGATACGGTTTTGGATTTATAGGACTTACTTTGTATATGATGCAGCAAATCGCACCGGGAAAGTATAAAATGGCGCATTATGCATTTGCTACTTCTCTAATGCAGTTTGGTTTTATGCTGCCATCAATGTTAAGTGGATTTATAAGCGATTTCTTAGGATATAAGCATTTTTTTATTTGGGTTATGATTGCAACCATTCCATCTTTCTTAATTTCATGGCTGGTTCCTTTTAGAGAAATTGAGGAAGAAAAAATATCAGCTTAAAAATAAATTTGAAGCAAAATAGGAGTTAAATAATGCGTTACGGTTATTTTGATGATGATAATAAAGAATACGTAATTGATAGACCGGATGTTCCGGTTTCATGGACAAATTATCTTGGAGTGAAAGATCTTTGTACTGTGATTTCACATAATGCAGGAGGCTATTCTTTCTATAAATCTACTGAACATCAGCGAGTTACGAGATTTCGCCAAAATGGAATTCCACTTGATAGGCCCGGTCATTATGTATATATAAGAGATGATGAGACAGGTGAATACTGGTCTTTATCTTGGCAGCCCGTAGGTAAAGACTTTTCCAAAGCCAAATATTTTTGCCGGCACGGCTTGTCTTATTCAAAGTTTCAATGTGATTACAAAGATATTGAAGCGGAACAACTTTTATTTATTCCTATTGAAGATGATGTAGAATTATGGGATGTGAAAATTAAAAATAAAGGCGGTAAGCCGCGCAAGCTTAGCGTTTTTACTTATCTTGAGTTTTCATTTCATCATGTTGAAATAGACAATCAAAACCTTCAAATGAGTTTATATGCCAGCGGTTCAAATTATAGTGACGGAATTATCGAATATGATTTTTTCTATGAACCATGGACATTTCATTTTTTTGCCTCAAGTTTTAATCCTGACAGTTATGACTGCGTTCGTGATTCATTCATTGGAAATTATAGAACCGAATCAAACCCATATGCAGTTGAGCAGGGGCGATGTAGTGATAGCACTGAATTGGGAGGAAATCATTGCGGATCGCTTCACAAGAGAATTAATCTTCAACCTGGTGAAGAAACAAGATTGATATTTATGCTTGGAGTTGGTTCACGTAACGAAAAGGGTAAACAGATAAAGCAAAAATATTCTGATTTTAGAAATGTGGATTCTGCTTTTACCGATCTAAAGAAATACTGGGAAAAGAAGACTTCAATTTTTGAATGCAAGACTCCTCATACGGGTTTAAATTCAATGATAAATATTTGGACACTATATCAGGCAGAAACTTGTGTAGTATGGTCGCGTTTTGGATCATTTGTAGAAGTAGGAGGAAGAGTTGGGATCGGATATAGGGATACATCTCAGGATGTTATGGGAGTTGTTCACAGTAACCCTGAAAAAACTAAGTATCGTATAATCCAGTTACTCAAAGGACATACGAGCATGGGATATGGATTACATTTATTTGACCCGGCAGTATTTGAGCCGGTAGAAAATAAACTTCCCGGTGTGAAATTGCCAACAGTTGTGCCAACTCCAAGTGCAGCAGATATTGTTCATGGTATGGAAGATGTTTGTTCTGACGACGCACTTTGGCTTGTAGCATCAATTTGTGAATGGGTAGTTGAGAACGGTGAAATGGAATTTTTTGATCAAGTAATACCTTATGCAAACGAGGGCGAAGGAACCGTATATGAACATTTGACAAAGATTTTAGATTTCTCTGCAAGATATGTTGGTAAAGACGGAGTTTGTCTTGGATTGCGGGCGGACTGGAATGACTGCCTGAATCTTGGCGGCGGTGAAAGTGCGATGGTTTCCTTTATGCATCATTGGGCTATAAATATTTTTATTGAATCAGCTAAGAAATTAGGTAGACAAAATGATGTTGTTAAATATTCGGAGATGGCACTTAAAGTTAGGCAAGCTTGTGAAAATGAACTCTGGGACGGAGAATGGTACATTAGAGGGTTTACAAAAAAGGGAATTAAAATCGGGACGAATGAAAGCGAAGAAGGCAAAATATTCTTAAACTCACAAAGCTGGGCTGTGTATTCAGGTGTTGCTTCAAATGAGAGAGCAGAGAAATGCATGGAAGCAGTTGATAAACATTTATATTCAAAATACGGCCTTCACTTAGTATTGCCTGCCTATTCAAAACCCGACGATGATATTGGTTATATAACACGCGTGTATAAAGGTATAAAAGAAAACGCCGCAATTTTTAGTCACCCAAATCCATGGGCTGTAATTGCAGAATGTAAATTAGGACACGGTAATCGTGCAATGAAATTTTATGATTCTATATTGCCTTACAATCAAAATGATATGATTGAAATAAGGCAAGCGGAACCATATTCATATTGCCAGTTTATTATGGGGAAGGATCACACGGCTCACGGCAGAGCTAGACATCCATGGCTCACTGGCACGGCGGCCTGGTTTTACACTGCAGTAACTAAATATATTCTTGGAATTCGCCCAACTTATAATGGATTGGAAATTGATCCGTGCATACCTTCGGATTGGGAAGGATTTGAAGTTATAAGGAAATGGCGCGGAGCTACTTATAATATAAAAGTTAATAATCCTAATTCTATTGAGAAGGGAATTAAATCTATTAAGTTAAATGGAAGGAATATTGACGGTATTATACCTATACAAAGTGCCGGATCATTTAATCAAGTTGACGTTATTATGGGGTAACAGTTCCTTGATACAATAATCTAAATAATACCTTTTAATTAAGTAAAATATTGTAGCGTTGAAATAATAGAAGATTCCGATTATTGTAGTACTTTTAATTAGAAATTTTATATAGAAGAGGCATTATGTTAAGTAAGCTTGTAACAATTGTTTTAATCATATTTTGTTTAGTGCAAGCAGCTCTCTTTGCTCAAAAGAAAGAGATAGTTGCATATTTCCCGGGAGGTGGCTTTGGCAATCATGCATATCTTGTAAAGAACATAAAAACTTCGGGTTCTGCAGACAAAATTACTGTACTAATATATGCATTTGGTATTCCCGCTCCTGATTCATCAGGGAATATAGTTGCAAAGATTAATCCTTATGCTGATTATGTGCAGCCATATACTTCATCAATGAGCATTGATGGTATTGCTGATGATTCAACCCAGTCTCTGCGCGGTCAATTTAATCAATTAAGAAAATTAAAATCGGAATATCCAAATTTAAAAATCCTCCTGTCATTTGGCGGCTGGGGCGGGGGCACGTATTTCTCTGACGCAGTGATTACTAATGAGACAAGAGAAATATTTGTTAATGACTGTATAAATAAATTTATTTATGGGAATCTGCCTTTAATTAATGGTGCAGGTGGAATAGGTTCAGCCGCGGGTATTTTTGACGGATTTGATATTGACTGGGAATTCCCTGTTAGCGGAGGTCCAGAGGGTACACACAATAATATAGACGATAAAGGAAATCTGACGAAATTGTTTGCTTTATTCAGGGAAAAATTAAATGCAATAAATCCTAAGTTGATTTTAACTGCCGCTGTTGCTGCTGATAAACCAAATTTAAATAATTATGATATTAAAAATGAGGAGAAATATCTTAACTGGTTTAATCTAATGACATATGATTTTCATGGAAGCTGGAATAATGCAACCGCGCACCATACAAACTTGCTCTCCTCTAGTCAAGACACAACAGATAACGGAGCCGAACATTCGTTTGATAAATCAGTAAAATATTTTATTGATTCTTTAGGTGTTGACAGCAGGAAAATTATTCCCGGTGCCGCCTTTTACGGAAAATGTTGGTTTGATGTTGATTCAGTAAACGGAGGCTTATATCAGCCCGGGAAAGACTCCGCAGGTGCGTTCAGCGATGGATTTGGTAATTATATTCACTTAAGGCATGCTGAGTCGATGGGATATAAATACTATTGGGATACTTTGGCAATGGCACCATGGCTATATGATTCACATAAAAAAATATTCTGGACATTTGATGATACAAAATCTATTGCTCTAAAGACCCGGTATGTAGACGCATACAATCTGGGTGGACTTATGTTTTGGGAAATTAGTCAAGATGATTCTGCTGGAACTCTAGTAAGTACAATTTTTAACAAAAACATGCCAGATATAAGAATTAATAAAAATATTAGCATGAAAAGTTATCCATCAATAAAAATAACTGAGCCAATAAATATGAGCAAAGTAATAGCCGGCTCTAACCTAATTATAAATACTAGTGAGTCTGATAAGAATGGCTCAATAATGAAAGTTGAATATTTCGGTGACGGAGTTTCTCTCGGATACGATACAAAGGCTCCTTTTGATTGGGTATGGTTTAATATTTCAAAAGGCAAGCATTATTTAAAGGTAGTGGCTACAGATAATAATGGAAGAAAAGCCTACTCGAAAGTAGTCAAATTTAATGTTAGATAAGAATGATAGTTTAGGTTGCATGAAATTGAGCAAAGGATATAAAATAACTATTCGCATAATTTTCTTATTCATTTTATTTTTGTTAGCCATAACAACAAAAATTTACTCTCAAAAAAATACATATAGAAGTACTATTAGACTTAATAAAGATTGGCTTATTTCGTCTTCTGAGAATATTAAAGCTAATGGTTCAATAATTTCTTCCTCAAAATATTCGACTACCGGGTGGTATCCGGCTTCCATTCCTTCAACCGTGCTTGGTACATTAATTAGTGACCACTTCTATCAAGATCCATTGGTTGGAGATAACTTAAAGAAAATTCCCACTGCTCAATTTAAAATTCCCTGGTGGTACAGAACTAAATTTAAGCTGCAGAAAGCAGATAACTCAAAAAATATTGAACTAGAATTTAACGGAATAATTTATCGTGCAAATATTTGGCTGAATGGGAAAATGATTGCCGGTGCAGATAGCACCAAAGGAGTGTACCGTAGATTTAGTTTTAATATTTCAAAGGATATTTTATTTGGTAAAGAGAATAATCTCGCGGTTGAAGTTTTTCCTCCAGTACCCGGAGAACCATCTGTTGGATTTGTTGATTGGAACCCAAGTGCACCGGATAATAACATGGGTATTTGGCGAGAAGTAAAGATAAAGATTACAGGTGACGCTTCTATAAATTGTCCGTTTATTCAAAGTAAAATAGATTTAAAAACATTAAAGAGAGCGAATCTTACAATATCAGCAGAAATATCAAACAATGCTAATAAAATGATTTCGGGAGTATTAACCGGAGAAATAGCAAAAATAAAATTCTCTAAAGAAGTTACTTTAGAGCCTTATCAAAAGAAACTAATTACTTTTACTCCTGAGGATTTTTCGCAGCTTAGAATAAATAACCCGCGCCTTTGGTGGACATATAATCTCGGAAAGCCTGAATTATATAAACTATCAATGAAATTTGAGATTGATGGTAAATTATCTGATGAGACTGAGACAAGCTTTGGAATTCGTGAGGTATCAGATTATATAAATAGGGAAGGTTATCGCGGATATAAGTTAAATGGAAAAAAGATTCTAATTTTAGGCGGAGGTTGGGCAGACAATCTTTTTTTGAAAAGCAGTTATAAAAACCTCAAAGCTCAAATTGATTATGTCAAACAGATGGGACTAAATACAATCAGACTTGAAGGTATTTGGGGAGAGAACGACGATCTTTATAATCTCTGTGATGAAAATGGAATTCTAATAATGGCTGGCTGGAGCTGTCAGTGGGAATGGGAAGATTATTTGGGCAAGCCGGTTGATAAATTCGGAGGAATAAAATCACCTGAAGAGATAGCTTTGATTGCACAATCCTGGCAGGACCAAATAAAATGGCTTAGAAATCATCCAAGTATATTTTTGTGGTTATATGGAAGTGATTTAATACCCAGACCGGAGCTAGAACAGAAATACCAATCCATATTGCGAAAGAATGATCCAACCAGACCGTTTCTAGCTTCTGCTGCCGAACATACAAGTACAATAACCGGAAAAACAGAAGTAAAAATGAGAGGGCCTTACGATTATGTTCCTCCGGTTTATTGGTGGATTGATAAAAAACATGGCGGAGCTTTCGGTTTTAATACTGAAGTCGGTCCGGGGGCAGAAGTACCTCCACTTGAAAGTATTGAAAAGATGTTACCCAAGGATCATCTATGGCCTATAGATAGTGTATGGGATTTTCATTGCGGAAAAAATACATTCGGTAATTTAAATAATTATAATGAAGCAATGGATAAGAGTTTAGGCTCCCCAAACAGTTTAGAAGAATATTGTACTAAAGCACAATTTATGAATTATGAGAACACACGTGCAATGTTTGAAGCTAATGAAGCCAATAAGTATAATGCGACAGGAGTAATTCATTGGATGTTAAACGCTGCATGGCCGAAGCTTTGGTGGCAGTTATATGATTATTACTTAATGCCAGGCGGAGCATTTTATGGAACAAAAAAAGCATGTGAGCCAATTCATATAATGTATAGCTATAGCGATAACAAAATAATTGTAGTCAACAATACAATTCAATCAAAGGAAAACTTGACTGCAAAAGTCAACCTTCTAAACTTTGATTTATCAGTTAAATACTCTAAAGAAGTATCTTTTAATTTACTGCCTGATGGATCGTATCAAGTACTGCAATTGCCGGAGATTAAACATTTAAGCGAAACATATTTCCTTGATCTAAGACTCTATAATGGTAAAAAAGAATTAAGCTCAAATTTCTATTGTTTATCAACTAAACCTGATGAACTTGATGAAGACAAATCAACCTGGTTTATAACTCCTACAAAAGAATATTCGAATTTGATCGAACTTAAGAAGCTAAAAAAGGTTCATTTATCTGTTAGCTCAAAATTTATAACCTTAAATAAAAAAGAAGAAGTTGAAACAGAGCTAATCAACAACTCTAGCAATTTAGCACTTCAAGTTGTTCTGTCTATCACTAAAGGTAAGTATGGTACATCGGTATTGCCAATTTTCTGGGAAGATAATTATATCTCATTGCTCCCGGGAGAAAAAAGAATAATTAAAGGATACTTCTATAAAGAAGATTTGGAAGGCAATAAACCGAACTTAAAAGTTACCGGTTGGAATGTAAATTAAGCTATGACAATTTGGTATGAAGAATTCTGCAGCAACGTCATAGCTGTAAATATTATTTAAAATAGAGTTTTCTTATTCTATCTCTACAGTATTCCTTTATTTACAATTTTTATTATAAATTCTAACGATTAATGGAAAAGAAATATGAAAAGAAGAAATTATATTGTCGGTTTAATATTTTTAACTTTTTTTGTCATATCATTTATCACAAACATATTAGGCGCGCTGAATCCTAATGTAATACAAAGCTTTAATTTAAGTTTAACTCTTTCAGCTTTTCTTCCTTTTTCATTTTTTATTGCTTATGGAGTAATGTCTATACCCGCAGGAATGCTAGTTGAAAAGTATAAAGAGAGAAAAATAATGGTAGCCGCATTTGCAGTGGCATTCTCCGGAGCTTTAATATTTTCAATGTTTCCACATTATTTAGTATTTCTTATTTCACTTTTTCTCATGGGAACCGGGATGGCAATGCTACAGGTAGCTATCAACCCGTTATTAAGAGTCGCTGGCGGTGAAGAGCATTTTGCTTTCAATTCGGTTTTAGCGCAACTAATATTTGGCGGAGCCTCATTTATTGCCCCTTTATTCTTGACGTATTTAATAAATAGCTTACAGAATGAAGCTGGATCAAACATAGTTAAATCTATTTTCTCAAATCTTATTCCTGAAAGTCTCTCATGGACTTCATTATATTGGGTATTTTCGATAATGTTTTTAATAATGGTTATAATAATTTCATTTTCAAAATTCCCGGTTGTTGAAAGAAAAGAGGATGAGATAGCAGGAAACTGGGGAGTGCATAAGGGATTATTCAAGCAGAAGACAGTGATACTATACTTTATAGGAATTTTTGCTTATGTAGGAACGGAACAAGGCGTCTCTTATTGGTTATCAAAGTTCTTATATACATATCACGGTTATGATCCTCTTACTTATGGAGCAACTACAGTAGGTTGGTTTTGGGGAATGCTGTCGATAGGTTGTTTAGTTGGACTAGTCTTACTTAAGTTATTTGACAGCAAGAGAATCTTATTAGTTGCAGTAATCTCAGCTTCAGTATTTCTGTCAATAGCTTTGTTTGGGCCTGGGTATATTGCGCTGTATGCATTCCCAATGGTCGGTTTTTCTTTGTCCGTTATGTGGTCAATTGTCTTTTCATTAGCTCTAAATTCAGCAGCAAGTCACCATGGCTCGTTCTCCGGGATTCTTTGCACGGCGATAATCGGCGGAGCAGTTATTCAATTAATTATAGGCTGGCTAGGTGATATGTTCGGCTTAAGGACAGGAATGTTTTTCATCTATTTAACATTAGCATACTTATTCAGCATCGGCATTTGGGCAAAGCCAATTATTTCTAACGAAACGATAAATCTGAAAAAGAAATTAAAGAAGCAAAATGTCCGGGCTGAAAATGTATAGTGCCTATAAGAACAAATTTAATAATTAAGGAATATTATAATGGGAATCTTAGGTATCGATTTAGGAGGTACCAACATTCGTGTAGGCTTGGTTGAGAATAATTCATTAATAAGAGTTGAATCATTCCCGGTAAGTAAAAGTGATAATAAGTCAGAAGTTTTGCACGATATATATAATTTGATAGATTTATATTCTCACGAAGAAATATTAGGGATTGGAGTTGGAGTTCCCAGTGTAGTTGATGTTGAAAAGGGAATTGTTTATGATGTGCAAAACATTCCATCCTGGAAAGAAGTGCACTTAAAGGATTTGTTAAGTAAGAGATATAACATCCCGATTTATATAAACAATGATGCAAATTGTTTTGCTATAGGAGAAAAATATTTCGGTCATGCGAAAAATTATAATAATATAGTAGGATTAATTATTGGTACAGGATTGGGGGCAGGAATAATAATAAACGGCAAACTTTATGCAGGCAAGAATTGCGGTGCAGGTGAATTCGGAATGATCCCTTTTAAAAATTATAATTATGAATATTACTGCAGCGGACAATTTTTTCAAAATGAATATAAAACAACCGGTGAAGAATTATTTATCAAAGCCGAAAAGGGTGAAAGAGAAGCGCTTGATGTGTTCTCAAAGTTCGGCTCAAATCTTGGTGAAGTAATTAAAACCATATTATACTCAATCGATCCAGAGATAATTATTTTAGGCGGTTCGGTTAGCAAATCATATAAATTATATAGAGACGAAATGTTCAAATCAATAAATACTTTCTCATATTCAAAGTCGATCATTAATCTTAAAATTGAAGTCTCAGCTATCGAAAATGTGGCAATACTTGGTGCTGCGGCGCTTTATTATGATAATAATAAATTTATCGAATAGTTTATATATAAGGAATTTCAAATGAAACTTTTAAAATCCTTTGTTACTATTGTAATTGCAGCTCTACTATTAGCGGAATACAGCTATGCGCAAGGAATTGAGAACAAGTTAAATCTTATGCCAATGCCAGTTAAAGTGGAATTAACCGGCGGAGAATTCAGACTTAATCAAAACTTTAAGGTTGAAATAAAAGGGAACCCTGCCGAAAGATTATACGGTGCAACAAGTCGAATGCTGAGAAGACTTTCTCAGAGAACCGGACTCTTTTTTACTCAGGATTATTTGCACAAAGACTCTACCTGTCAAAATCCTGACTTTATCATTGATGCTAAACGTCCTGGAAAGGTAAGGCTTTATGAAGATGAGTCATATGAACTAAAAGTCACAGAATCTCATGTTTTGTTAAAGGCAGCAACTGATATCGGAGCGTTAAGAGGCATAGAGACTTTCTTACAATTATTAGAAGCAGATAGTTCTGGTTATTATTTTCCCACAGTAAATATAGAGGATTATCCAAGATTCCCTTGGCGAGGGTTGATGATTGATGCCTGCAGGCATTTTATGCCCGTTGATGTTATAAAAAGAAACATTGACGGAATGGCGGCAGTTAAGTTGAATGTATTTCACTGGCACTTAAGTGATGATCAGGGATTTAGGGTAGAATGTAAATCGTTCCCTAATCTTACTAAGATGGGATCGGATGGTTTGTATTATACTCAAAGACAAATCAAAGAAATCATTAAATACGCTAACGACAGAGGAATTAGGGTAGTCCCTGAATTTGATCTGCCGGGGCATTCGACAAGCTGGTTTGTTGGTTATCCAGAATATGCCTCAGCTCCGGGACCTTATTCTATCGAAAGAAATTTCGGTACATTTAATCCAACATTTAATCCCACAATTGAAAAGACTTATAAGTTTCTAGATGAATTCTTTGGAGAGATGTCTAAGCTTTTTCCAGATGATTACATGCATATCGGCGGGGATGAAAATAACGGAAAACAATGGAGTGCCAACCGTGAGATACAGTCGTTCATGAAAAAAAATAATATCTCGGATAATAATTCGCTGCAAAGTTATTTTAATAAAAGACTGCTTACCATACTTACAAAGTATCACAAAAAAATGATAGGCTGGGACGAGATACTTCAACCCGATATGCCGAAAAGTATTGTCATTCAATCCTGGCGCGGAGAAAAATCAATAAAAGAAGCAGCATCCAAAGGCTATCAAGTAATACGTTCTAATGGATATTATATCGATCTCAATCAACCTGCAAGTTATCATTACTTAATCGATCCTTCTCCGGACAGTCTTAAACTGAGTAACTCTGAGAGAAAAAATATAATCGGGGGCGAAGCAACTATGTGGTCTGAGTTCGTCTCTCCTGAAAACATAGACTCCAGGATATGGCCTCGTACAGCAGCGATTGCTGAAAGGCTATGGTCTCCAAAAAATATTGTGAATGTTAGAGATATGTACAGAAGGTTAAATGAAATTAGTTTAGAGTTAGAAGACATCGGTTTAACTCAAATCAAGAATCAGTCAATGATGATTCGAAGACTGAGTAATGGATATGATATAACTGCTCTGACTAATTTTGTAAATGTCATCGAGCCGGTGCAGGGGTATAGACGAATAGTTCAAGTACCAGATTTCAAATCCTACTATCCCATGACTAAGGTTGTTGATGCTGCCGTGCCGGATGCAAAGACTGCCAGAAATTTTCGATATCTGGTTGATGACTTCCTTGCAGGGAATATTCAAGATGAAAACAGAATTAAAAAGATATACAATGATCTTGAATTATGGAAAAATAATGATGCAAAGCTTCAAGAAGTAGTTAAGAAATCTCCTGTCTTAAATGAAATAGAGCCTCTTTCAATAGAACTGGCAAATATTTCAATAATAGGCATTCAAGCATTAGATGCTATCAAGAATAAAACAAAAGTCGAAACTAATTGGGTTAAAGAGAGTTTAGAAAAAATTAAAGAAGCAAAACAATCAAAAGCTCAAGTTGAACTGAGAGTAGTTACACCTATTGAAAAATTAATAAGACGTGCAGGTAATATATGAGACGATTACAAATTTATTGGTATGTAAGAATAGACGAATATTTGAAACAACTAAATTAACGGAGACTTATCGATGCAGTTAAACTACATAGATTTCATAGTAATAGCGCTGTACTTTTTATTTAATCTTGGAGTTGGCTTCTATTTAAGAAAACGTGCTACAAGAAGCGTAAGTGACTTCTTTATATCCGGCAGAAATGTAAGCTGGTGGCTTGCTGGCACGTCAATGGTCGCCACAACTTTTGCTGCAGATACTCCCCTAGTAGTATCCGGACTTGTTGCAAGAAATGGAATTGCGGGTAATTGGATATGGTGGAGTATGGCATTTAGCGGAATACTTACTGTATTTTTCTACGCTAAATTATGGCGAAGAGCCGGCGTTCTTACAGATGTTGAATTTGCTGAAATCAGATATAGCGGGAAACCTGCCGCTTTCCTACGGGTCTTCCGGGCTGCATATCTTGGAATACCTATAAATTTAATTATAATGGGCTGGGTTAACCTTGCAATAGTAAAAATCATGATGCTTGTTTTAGGCATAAATAAAATTGAAGCTCTTGCGATTGCAATTGGTATAATGTTTATCACTGCATCAATATCGACTTTATCAGGACTGTGGGGTGTATTATGGACTGACCTTTTCCAGTTTGTGCTAAAAATGGGTATGGTAATTTTACTTGCGGTCTTTGCTGTAAATGCAACAGGAGGAATGAGCTCTTTACTGACTCAACTGCATGCTATTGATAAATCACGAGATTCTACCAGCTCAATACTTGCTATGGTGCCGAATCTTAATTCTACATGGATGCCAATGATAACATTCTTTGTCTTCATTGCTGTTAATTGGTGGGCTTCATGGTATCCCGGCGCTGAGCCCGGAGGCGGGGGTTATGTGGCTCAAAGAATATTTAGTGCTAAAAATGAAAAGCATTCTCTTCTTGCTACGCTTTGGTTCAATATAGCACACTATGCACTTCGTCCATGGCCATGGATTTTGGTTGCATTGGTTGCTGTAGTCAGATTGCAGCATGATCCAAAATTCTTAGCAGATCCCGAGATAGGATATATTCAGATAATGATATCAGATCTACCTGCTTATCTCCGTGGTTTGATGATTGCGGCATTTGCAGCAGCTTATATGTCTACAATCGGAACACAGCTTAATTGGGGAGCAAGTTATATCGTCAATGATGTTTATAAAAGATATGTAAAATCAAAATCTGAAAAACATTACGTAAATTTCTCTCAAGTAGTAACAATGATATTAATGGTACTTTCTGCTGTTGTAACTTTCTATATGGACTCAATTGCAAGTGCCTGGCAATTCTTAATGGCTATCGGAGCCGGTACTGGGCTAGTTTATATTCTTCGATGGTTCTGGTGGCGAATAAATGCCTGGAGTGAAATATCAGCAATGATAGCTGCGTTTACAATTTCACTAACACTTCAATTAGGATTTCATTTTGATGAAAACGACCCGAGACAATTTGCATACTTATTATTAATAACAGTGGCATTCACGACTGCAATTTGGGTAACCGTGACCTTTTTAACAAGCGCTGAGCCGGATGAAAAGCTTTTATCGTTTTACAGAAGGGTTAGACCAAATGCAAGATTCTGGAAACCAATAGCCAAGAAGGCTACTGATATAGCTCCTGTAAAGGACGGAATTCTTAATTTGATTAACTGGATCTCCGGCGTAGCAATGATTTATGCTTTCTTATTCGGTCTTGGACAAATTATACTTGGAAGTATGATTTTGGGAATTATTTTCTTAATTGCCGGATTTATTTTCGGCGGAGTAATCTATTATCAAATGAATAAAAGAGGATGGGAAATTCTTGGTAATTAATTTATATTAACATAACAATTAAGGATTGAAAAATGAAGATAGCATTAACCGGGGGAAGAATAATCACCCCGTTTAGAATATTAAAAGACGGAGTATTAATAATAGAAGACGGAAAGATATCAGAGTTAGGGAAGGCAAATGAAACCAAGATACCGAAAGGCTGTAAAGTATATGATGTAAAAGGTAAGCGAATATGCCCGGGATTTGTAGATTTACTAACCCACGGTGGGGCAGGTTATGGTTTTGCAGATGATTCTGATGTAAGTATAGGTCATATTAGTAAATACCTCTTAGAACACGGATCAACAACAGTTTTAGCTTCGTTATTTGCAAAACCTGAGAAGCTAATGCTTAAGGATTTGAGAAGACTAGCCGAGTACATTGAGCAGCACCCGGAATCGAATATCCGTGGTATTCATATGGAAGGACCCTACTTAAATAAGCAGCTGAAAGGGGCAATGAATGAAGGCTATCTATGGCAGGCGTCAGTAGAATCCTGGAATAAGATATGGAAAGCATCGAAAGGTCATATAAAGATAATGACAATAGCACCCGAACTTCCCGGAGCAGTAGGAGTAATGCAGGCAGCTGCAAAAGAAGGCGTAGTGCTTTCAATCGGTCATTCAACTGCGAGTTATGATGAAGTTGAGAATGCAATCGACAATGGTGCTGCGCATGTTACGCATATATTTAATGCAATGGAACCGTTTCATCACCGACATCCAGGAGTAATATTAGGAGCGCTGCTTCATAATGAACTTAAAATAGAGCTGATAGCAGACACGCTTCATGTGCATCCTGCCGTAATGGAACTGCTGCTAAAGCTAAAGGGAGCAAGTGGAATAATATTAGTATCTGATTCAATACGCGCAGGCGGAATGCATGAAGGCGAATATGAGTTTGCCGATCAGAAAATATATATGAAGGCAAAAAGGGCATTTCTTGCAGACGGAACTCTAGCAGGTAGTACTCTGACTCTGAATATAGCAGTAAAGAATATGGTGGAGACTGCAGGAGCAAAGATTACCGAAGCTCTAAGAATGGCATCTTTAAATGGAGTCAAAGTGCTGAACCTAGATCACAAGAAAGGTATCCTTGCAGTAGGCAAAGATGCGGATATAGTAGTACTTGATGACAACTATGATGTTAATATGACTATTCTTGGCGGTAAAGTAGCATACCAAAGAGGGATAAAATCCTGAGGAAGAAACGGAGTAACAGTAGACGGAATAAGGAAGGTGAAAGAATTATGCATAACATTACTATTCCCAGAATTTATAACTCCAATTATCTGATAAGATATTGAACTTAAATAATTAGAAAAACTGAGGTATATATGAGACTAATAATAGAACCTACTTATGAATTAGTATCAAAGTGGGCAGCAAACTATGTGGCATCAGCCATTATTGAATTTAAGCCTACGGCAAAGAAACGCTTTGTCCTTGGACTTCCCACTGGTTCTTCCCCCATGGGAATGTATAAAGAATTAATTAAGTTAAATAAACGAAAGATTGTTTCCTTTAAGTATGTAACTACATTTAACATGGATGAATATGTAGGACTGCCGGAAGATCATCCGGAGAGCTATCACTCATTTATGTGGAACAATTTTTTTAATCATGTTGATATAGACAAAAAATTCGTGCATATACTAAACGGCAATGCAAAAGATTTAGAGAAAGAATGCAAAGATTATGAAAAGAAAATTCATAATGCCGGCGGGATAAGATTATTTGTCGGCGGTATAGGTCCTGACGGTCATATAGCATTTAACGAACCCGGATCTTCGCTTGGCTCTCTTACAAGGGTTAAGACCTTAACAATGGATACGATAATAGCCAACTCAAGATTCTTTGACAACGATATACAAAAAGTACCGAAGACGGCATTAACAGTGGGTGTGAAAACAGTACTAGACTCCGAGGAAGTGCTAATAATAATTAGCGGACTTGCAAAATCTCGAGCACTTGCAAAAGTAGTTGAAGAAGGAGTAAATCATATGTGGACAGTGAGCGCATTTCAATTGCATCCCAAGGGATTAATAGTCTGCGATGAACAATCCACTTATGAATTAAAAGTAGGCACTGTGAAATATTTTAAAGATATTGAATCTGCAAATCTAGATCCGACATCATTGATTCAATAAAGATTATAAAATTACTTAATAATATTACCAGGCAACTTAATGAGTAATTCCTCCTTGCCTATGCCTTGCTGACTTATTACTTATAGTAATATATAGTTGATGACTTATTTCTTGCTTACTTAATCGACTATAATTCAATAATCTAAATCACAATAGGCAGTGTGATATACTTAATATTTGCTAAATGTATAATCATTACTCATGAATGCTAATGCCACAGTTAAAAATACAAGTCATATTTAAAAGGAAATCCGCAAAATATTTTGAAAACGTTCCTCCTTTTATCTAAGTCCCATTTGCTTGCCCTATAATCTAAAAGAGACAACTTATTTGATAATTTCCTGATTATTATAACAAAATTGTTTTTGCCTTAACATTCACTTTGAATAATTTTTATTAAATTATACATTGTAATATTCTTATTTGATAAAAAGGTGTTAAGTAAAAATCTTCAAATATTAGAAATTATCAATGTTAATTGACTACAAAAGAAATATTCCTAAATACCTTTACAGGATTGCCTTTATTATTTTGGCATTTGCATTCAATTCCTGCAATGCCCCAAGGAATAATCCACTAGATGCTTCCAATCCAAATTATTCTTTTGTATCAATAAGAGGAACGGTTCAAACCTTTAGCCTTCCTTACACAGGCATCTCAGGAGCTTCAATTTACTGGCAGCCAGGAAATGTAGTAATAAACACAGATGCCAGCGGAAATTTCCAGATTAATAATATCAAACCCGTGGACGGAGAACTAGTATTTCAAAAAGCAGGCTTTCTTTCAGATACTATAAACGTAATATGGAACAACGCAAAAAATTTGAACTATCAAATCAATCTTACAAGAATTCCTATGCTTGATAGCATTTCAATATATACAGTAGTGATAAATCAGTATAGTCCTCCCGGACAAAGCTACGAGCTTACAATAAATGCGAATATTGCTGATAAGGATAATGATATTGATTCAGTTTATGTGCAAAGTAATGATTTGAATTTCAAGAAAGCTCTAGGATACGATGCCTCAAGCAAATTCTATCAAACAACCTTATCAACGCAGGATATGAATATAAGTGATATTGAGCAAACCATAGGTTTGAACTTTAATATTATTGTTAAGGATATCTTCGGAAGGCAATTCCTAGTGGGCAATGAAAAGGTAACTCGTGTAATCAAAAGCGGAGTGGTAATTCAATTTCCAGCTAACGATACTTTAATAACACCAACACCGAAGTTAACATGGCAAAGGTTTACTACTGGTTATCCATTTACATATATGATTCAAATATATACTAATGATTTCGCTAATTCGCAGCTTGTTTATCAGCAAAATAGTATTTCATCTGACTCTATTTCTTGCCAAATTACGACACCGCTTCCGGCAAAAAATTATTACTGGGTTATTTGGGTTATTGATCAGTTCCAAAATAGATCAAGATCGTTACCTGCTACATTTAGCGTACAATGAAACTAATTGAAAGTAAAATATGATCTCTTACGACACAGAGAGAATTAAACTCATAGACAAAGACCAGTTTGAAACACTTTACCAAATAAGTAAATCGCTTAATTCCGCAAATTATCAAGATAGCTTAATAGGAGAAACGCTCGACCTTATTATAAGAGTTATTAAAGCTGAAAGAGGACTCTTTGTTAAATATAATGAAGCCGAAGATAGTTTTTCTATTATCGCGGCACGAAATGTACAACAGGAAAATGTGCAAAATCTATCTGAGTTTTCTTCAGGCATACTTCAGAAAGTGATTGAAAAGAAACAACCTTGCTTATATCATGATGTGCAAAGCAACCCTGATATTTCTCAATTCAAAAGTATTCAAATTCATAATATTAAGTCTATACTCGGCGTTCCCATATTTAGTAATGATAAAGTTTGGGGAGTAATATTAGTCGATAGCCAGATGCAAAGAAAAGAGTTCTCCGATTCCAACCTTGTCTTCCTTGATTTCTTTTCTAACATGGTTTCGCTTGCACTAGATAAGATAAAGAAACTTGAAGAATTGCAGGATGAAAATTCAATATTAAAGAATCAAATTCAATCATTTGTACAAATCCCTGAGTTGATTGGCAACAGCCCTGCTATGCAAAAGATGACCTCTCTAATTCATAAAGTTGCATCAACTGACGCTACAGTCTTACTACTAGGCGAAAGCGGTACTGGAAAGGAAATAGTTGCAAGAGCCATTCATAATTTAAGCGGAAGAAAAGATAAACCATACCTAGGACAATTTTGCGGATCTATACCTGATACATTACTCGAAAGTGAATTATTCGGATATAAAAGAGGCGCATTTACAGGAGCAGCCACCGATAAAAAAGGTTTATTTGAAGTAGCAAGCAGCGGAACCTTTTTCCTAGATGAGATTGCCGATATCTCAATTGCACTTCAAGCAAAACTTCTCCGTGTTCTGCAGAATAAGGAGATTATTAGACTTGGCGACACTCAAGTAATTAAGGTCGATGTCAGAGTAATAGCAGCTACCAATAAAGACCTTAAGCAACTTTCAAAAGAAGAGAAATTTAGAGAAGATCTCTTTTATCGCCTTAATGTTTTTCCTATTAAAATACCGCCTTTAAGAGAAAGACGAGGAGATATTCCATTATTGGTTGATCATTTTCTAAAGAAATACTCAAGTAAGAAAGTACTTATAGATCCCAAAGCAATGAAACTGCTAGAATCATTTGAATGGCCTGGTAATGTGCGCCAGCTTGAGAATGTACTGCAGAGGGCATTAATATTATGTGACGATGATAGGCTTACATCCGAGCATGTTATTATTGAAGAAGATACTGATGACTTAAATTTTAACGGTACTCTTGAAGAATTCGAAAAGACAATCTTAAAGAAAAGGCTTGATGAATATCAAGGCAACCGTACACTTGCAGCAAAGTCATTAGGTGTATCAGTAAGATGGGTACAGCTAAAAATAAAGGAAATGGGCGGTGATATATAATCGATGGAGAAGGTAGCTTCCGAAATATTGTTTGAAAAGTTTGAAGTCATAAACCTACTTAAAAAAGATGATAACACCGGCGTTTATCTTGCCAATCATATTTATCTCGGTAAGAAGATTATTCTTAAAACACTTGATACGGATAATCTTCCGGATAAAACCATTCTAGAAAGATTCAAACGCGAGGCTAAAATACTAGCTATGCTAGACCACCCAAACCTTATAAAGGTTTTGGACTTCGGCATGTACAATAACTTCTTCTACATTTCGTTTGAGTACTTTGAAAGCCGTAATCTCCGTGAGGTAATTAATAAAAACAATCTTTCCTTAGATGAAAAAATTGATTTGATGGTACAACTTCTTAAAGCTCTTAACGTAGCACATCAAAACAACATTATTCACCGCGATATTAAACCAGAAAATTTACTTCTCAATTCTAAAAATGAATTGAAGATTGCAGACTTTGGCTTAGCTCTAATTATAAATGAAAACACATTAACGCATTCTTCTTCGATTGTTGGAACACCCGGTTATATGGCGCCGGAGCAAATAAGAGGTGAGAAGACCTCGCAGACTGATCTATTTGCAGCGGGCATCGTTGGATATGAATTATTCATGGGATTCAACCCATTTTTAGGGAAAGATATAAGCGAAACTCTTAATAATATATTAGTTGGTGATGAGAGTAAAATATTCGCATCAATGCAAAATTTGCCGGTTAATGTGCAGCAAGCTTTAACAGGTCTGCTTAAACAGGAACTACGGGAACGATCAAAATCTGCCTTAGAAACACTTAAATGCTTCGGTGTTGAGGATGAAATATATAAGCCGGTTTTGCACAATAAACAGAAAATAAGTACTAAAGTAACGTTAGTATTGATTTCGGTCCTATTGCTCATTATTTTAACAATATTTGGATTGCAATTAATTCTTCATAAGCCAATGCCCAAAAAAGTAATAAATGCAGAAATTCCGCAGAAAAGCCTAGCTATAGACAATTCCATGAGTCAAGCGAGCAAAACAGCAATTGGTGAATCAAAGAACGCATCAAAGGATATTAACAAGCCATTAGATAAGAAAAGTGAAAAAATTCCACTTCAGATACAATCAGGAACGAGCAATTCTGCTGCTCATTTTGGAAGGCTTTCTATTGAGTGTTTTCCCTGGGCAGAAGTCTACATTGATGGTAATAAAATAGATCAAACACCCGTAGTAGATTACAAGCTTTCGGAGGGCATGCATCAATTAACTTTTGTTCATCCTGATTTTCCATCATATTCCCGTGATATTAAAATTATTCCAAATGATTTGACAACAATTAAAATAAATTTTCCGGAAATGGTTGGATACTTAAAATGTGAAATATATCCCTGGGGTAAGATTATAATCAACGGTGTTTATAAAGGAACAACTCCGCTTCAAAAACCTATTGCGCTTTTCCCCGGAAGATATCAGGTTGCAGCAGTAAACCCCGGTTTTAGTCCGTTAGTAAAAAACATCAATATTATCGCAAAACAGACGTATGATATCAAGATGAATTTTGAGTCCAACGGGAAATGATATGAATGGCATTATTATTGTAGTATTATATGATTGAACGGTTTATTTAATTAATAATGAAAAAAATATTCTACATATTAATATTGGTTTCTACATTTGCTTTTTCGCAGCAATCATGGCAGGTTGTTGGTAATATGCCTAATCCTGTTTATGGCGGCCAGGCTGTTGTCAAAGATTCCATGATTTATATACTAGGCGGCATTTCTGAATCAAGCCCCGACCCTGTAAATTATATTCAAGAATACAATCCCCGAGATAGAACTTGGAAAGAAGCAGGAAAAATGAGCGTCGCACGCGATTACTTTGTTGCAGGTCTTTACAATAATAACATTATTTATTTTGGCGGCACTTCTACTTCGATGATGAACGATTCGATGGAAATGTGGGACGGGAACTCTTCCCCTTCATTTTTGGGCAATAATCAAGACTTTAATAGGTCTTATTCTACCGGTGTTGTTTCTGGTAATAATATTTACGTATTCGGAGGTTTTCCTTCAGGAATGAATTTGCATTACATGTTTGAATATAATATCCCATCTTCAAAGATTATCTCTTCGTATGATTCTAATTTTACTACAGATTTTCCTACATGGCAGATGTCAGCTATGCTTGGGAGTGAAATATATGTTTTCGGAGGAGTCGGCATTGGCAGTTTTGGCACGCTTCAAAATACAATTATTAAATATGATACAGCTAATAAAAGCATTACAGTATTGTCATCCCATCTTGAGAATCCTCGCGCTCATGGAGTAGCAGTTACTGTAGGTAATAAAATATATATTATAGGAGGTATTGATGAGCGTCAACCTCTTACTTCTGTTTATATTTTTAACCCGAACAACGGTAATTCCGAAGATATTGGAGATGGGCCAGATCTTAATTACGCTCGCAAAGATTTAATGGCTGTAAATTATTATGGTTCGATTTATGTTTTCGGAGGCTTAGATGGGAGTAACCAGCCTGTTGCTTCTGTTGAGAAACTAGATATTATTACGGGTGTTCCCAATAATCATTCTCAAATTGTGAAAGGATTTAAATTAGATAATAATTATCCTAATCCTTTTAATCCATCTACTCAAATATCATTCTCCGTCGGGAAAGAAAGTAATGTTTCAATTGATATATATTCAATACTTGGCCAGCATATTAAAAATCTTACTTCGAAAAATTATTCAACCGGAAATTATCAAATTACGTGGGATGGAACAGATAATTACGGCAGGCAGGTGGCTGCGGGTATATATATTTATAGATTAACTTCAGACTATTTTACCGACTCCAAAAAGATGGTCTTGATGAAATAATGAACAAAGTAGCTACTACTATTATTTTATGCGTCTCGTTTATGCAGCTTCTCTTAGCCCAACAGAATTCGGGTCCTATTTCCGTTCTAAAGAGTAAATTTGAATCGTTCGATTATAACGAGGCAATTTCTTATGCAGATAGTTTGCTCACTCATAAGAGTATTTTCAGCAGTGAGGAGCAAGTTCAAATATATCTTGTAAAAGGAGTTTCACAATTTTCATTATTAAATTATAACGGTGCTGAAGATAGCTTTAATAATATCCTGAAAATTAATCCCAATTACATACTTGATTCAGCAAGTGTTTCTCCTAAAATTATTTCATTTTTTAATAACTTGAAGTCTGACTTTGAAAAGAATCTTGCCATAAAAAATGAAACCGTAAGTATAAAAACCGATACAGTATACTTACCCAAAATTATTAATAAGGTAGAACCGACGAATAATCTAAAACAAGCCATTCTACATTCGGTTATTTTTCCCGGATTGGGTCATTTTTATATTAATGAAAATACAAAAGGATGGATATTGACCTCGCTTAGCGCAATAACACTTGCATCATCAATTTATTTCATAATTGATAGTAATAAAAAAGAGAAAAATTATCTAAATGAGACCAATCCAGGTTTAATACAACAGAAATATAATTTGTATAATTCATCATATAAAATTAAAAACATTTCTATTATTTCTTTTGTTGTTGTGTGGCTTTACAGCCAAATAGATATTTTGTTTTTTCCGCATCATTTTGACTCAAATGATAAGTCCCTCTCTTTTAGCCCTAACCTAAATTTCCAATATGCAAATAATCTTCAGTTTAATTTTCATCTCGAATTTTGATTATTACTATTATGTTCAGATAAAATTGAATTGAAGCATTGCTGTCCCGGTACAGCATTATGCCTTCATTCATTAAGTAATACAATGACCTAACTTGGTTTCAAAAAATTACAATTCAGTTAATTGTATTTTATCTACATCTTCATAAGTAATCACTATCAAATCTTCATCATTAGGGTTAAGTATCTTGGAAATTCTTTCTTCCTGATTTGAAATTACTTTGAACAAAATATTGTTCACAGTTCTTGCGTTTCCAAAGTTCTTATCCCTTTTGTCAAAAAGTTTCGTAAGTATTTCTAATAGTAGTTGCCATGCTCCCTCATCAAGCTTATAACCGTTCTTTTCACTAATGTCCAAACCAATCTCCAAAAGCTGACGCGGTGTATAATCTTCAAAAAGAAATGTATTTGTGAAGCGGGAACGCATTCCCGGGTTAGATTCTAAAAATTTTTTCATTTCTACAGTGTAACCTGCTACGATAACAATAAACTTCCCCTGGTAGTCTTCCATCCTTTTTAAAAGAGTATCGATTGCCTCTTGTCCAAAATCAGAGTTTCCTCTTGCAAGAGAGTAAGCTTCATCAATAAATAAAGTTCCGCCCAACGCTTTTTTAATTACCTCGTCTGTTTTAGCATTTGTCTGTCCCTGGTATCCGGCGACTAAACTTGAACGGTCGACTTCCACTAAATGTCCCTTTTCAAGTATCCCCATTTCTTTATATATTTTGCTTAACAAACGCGCAATTGTAGTTTTCCCTGTTCCGGGATTTCCCATAAAAACTGTGTGCAAATTTTTAGGAATGACTTTTAACCCCCGCTGCTTTCTGAGTTTTGCAACTTTCAAGCTGCTTACAAGCTTATTAACCGAATCTTTTACTGATTCTAACCCTATCAAATTATTTAACTCGTTTAAATACTTAATTAGAAGCTCCGGATCTCCCTCAACCTTCACAGCTTCTTTCTCCTTCCTTTGTGAAATTAGATCCCGGATATCTTCGAGTAAAATATACTTTAATACTTCTTCGTGCCGTTCTTCAGCGATAATGTCAGCTACTCTAAGTAATTGATTCTTCAATGCACTTTCAACAAGATCGCGAACAAGCCTGCCGTTTCCGAATGTTTTATTTCTATTCCTGTATATTATATTGAAATATTTTTTCAATGGTTCTTTAGCTTCCTCGTCAAGATAATGATCCTTGCTCTCTAATAGTTTCTGCGTAATTTGGATTAGTTCATCCGGTGAATAATCCTCAAAAGTAAACTTCTTTGTAAAACGTGATTGAAGTCCGGGATTGCTATTTAAAAAGTCATTCATTTCCTCGGTATATCCAGCGGCAATAACGATAAACTTACCTCGGTCATCTTCCATTCTTTTCAATAAAGTATCGATTGCTTCCTTGCCAAAGTCGGAGCTGCTGTCACCTTTTTTAATCAAAGAATAAGCCTCATCAATAAACAATGTTCCGCCGATAGCCTTGTCAATAGCTTCCTTTGTCTTTTCAGCCGTTTGGCCAACAAAACTTGCAACTAATCCTTGTCTGTCAATTTCTACGAGGTGACCTTTGGGTAAAATTCCTAATGCAGAATAAATTTCACTGAATAACCTTGCTACAGTTGTTTTACCAGTTCCCGGATTCCCTAAAAATACTAAATGCGAGGAAAATTTATCTTGAATATTTTCTCCCTGTTCGGTATAAAATCTTGCCAACTTTATAATTTCATTAATTTCCTTCTTAACACTATCAAGTCCTGTTAAATTATTCAGCTTATTCATCGCAAGTGCTAAAGCTTCTTCATCGATACCGATCTTTACTTCCTTAGAAAGAGAGCTACCTAAAATGGCAAGAATATCTTCGGGACAAATAGTAATCATTGTCTCTTTAGTTCGCTCCGGATAATCGATTTTTAATACTCGCTTACTAAGATGTAGTTTTGCTTCGTTAAAATAATTCCTAGCAAGTCGTGCATTACCAAAGGTTTTATCTCTCTTTCTATAAAGATTAGTGAATTCCTTTTTTAGTAGTTCAATCGCTTCTGGTTTGATAGTGTATTCTTCACGTGAAGCAATAAGATTAAAAATTTCTAACAATTCATCGGGGGAATAATCTTCGAAATTAAATGTGTGCGTGAAACGAGATTTTAATCCAGGGTTTGAATTGATAAAAGAATTCATCTCCTCCGGGTAACCAGCTATAATAACAACAAACTCATTGTTGGAATCTTCCATCCTTTTTAATAGAACATCTGTAGCTTCCTGACCAAAATCCTGCATATTACCAGCTTTTTTCAGTGTATAAGCCTCATCAATAAACAGCAGTCCCCCAATGGCTTCGCTAATGACCTTCTGTGTTTTCTGAGCTGTCTCTCCGATATATTGTCCTACAAGTCCTGCTCGATCGACTTCAATTACATGACCGTTTTTCAGCAGTCCCATTGCCTGAAAAATTTTTCCGAGTAATCGTGCAATTGTTGTTTTACCTGTACCGGGGTTTCCAAGAAATACGGAGTGCATAGAAAAATTCTCTTGCGTCTTTAATCCCAGTTTTTTCCTTTCGTTGATGTACTTTAGATAATCAACAAAATCCCGCATAGATTGTTTTACACCTTGAAGTCCCACAAACGAGTCAAGATTATCTAAAAGTTCTTCAATCGATTTTGTCTCTTGAGGTTTTAAAGACGAAGCCTCCACCTCTGCAGGCTGATTTATTGACGGCTTTTCCGCTTCTTCAAATTGATTCAAACCAACTTCCGTCTGTTCAAAATTAAATATATCCGAATCACCGATTAAAAACCATCTTGTACATATAAGGACATTATCAATAAAAATTTCGACTCTGCCCTGACCCATATTCCAGAAGCCTGGGGTATCGGCGCCCCAGCTTTGAACAAACTCGACAATTTTCCAGTCTTTTTCAATTTCCATATTGAAGTTATATCTACCAACTTCTATATTATTTAATATCCAAATTGCGGTTCCTTCAAACTCCATTTTTCTGTTCTTGTGAAATGGGTTATCTATTACAACTTCAACTCCGATATATCTTATAGTCTCCTGACAAAATTGTAGATGGTAGGTTCTTCTACCAGAGCGAAGGTTTTCCATCAAATCATAAGTCTTTGCGTGATAGACATGGAAGTATTTATTTTCAAATGCAATAAAATCAGTGCGTTTATCTTGAATTTGAATCAAAGGCTCACCTTGGCTGGCAATTTGTTCAATCGGATAAAATTTAATAATTTGTTGGTAAATGTTTATGAAGCGGTTATCATCCTTAAATTCTCCCTTTATTACTTCAGCTTTTTCTAAGGCAAGACGTGTTTGAAAAATACCAAGTAAAGATTCAAGTTCAAGCAGATGAGCTTCATAATGATCTTTAATAAGAGCGGGAGTGTCTAAAGTATTTTTTGCAGCCCATAGTGAAAACCAAAATTCCTTTTGCTTGCAAGCCTCTTCGCCTTCCGGCAGCATTGAACTTTTTTTATTAAACATTCCATTAAGGAAACTTGCATCATATCCTAAAGCTTTTCTAAACCAATCTCTAACTTGTAAGAATTTTGGGTTTAAGGCTTTATCAATAGAAATCGCCTTTTCAATCTCTTCCATCCCTTCAAAAAATCTTCCAAGACCACCAAGAGCTCTCGCTTTATTTAAGTGTGCCCAGGTTAGTAAGTCAGGTTTTTTTGTAATGGCCCAGTCAAGGTCGGTTATAGCGCCTTCATATATACCCATTCGCATTAAAAGGAATCCCCGGTATAAACGGGAGTTTACATCGTTTTCTGAAACTTGCACCGCTAAGTTTGCAAGTTCCAAAGCCTGTGCGGGATATCCGTTTTCAAGCATTGCCCATGCAAGGCATGAAGCCGCATTGTAGTCATATTGTCTTTCATCGTAAACTGTTTTAGCTGCTACAAGCGCCATGCGGTAACGTCCTTGCCGCAAATGATCGTACGCAGTTTGGAGCAATTCGTCTAATTCATCGGATGTCAATTAAGAATATCTCCTGGTTGAATTTCTCTAAAATCTCTTAGATACACATGTAATATAGTAAAATATCTGAAAGTTTTTAAAGTATATAAGAGATTACTTTAGGCGACTGTGGACGTCAAACAAGAAGATTCAATTTCTTTTATAAAATTCAAGTAATACCAGCCTATTCTAATATTCAAAATGAATATCATTACACGAGATAAGCTGTGCGGCTTCAATTATATAATTTATCAAAAGTGGTAAGTGCAAAATATGAAAATTACCAGGAGTTTCTTTATTTAAATTGTCGTTAATAGGTGAGATAATTTATTTAACCAAGGCTTGTCATTGTCTAATGATGGGCCTTGGTTAAATATAGGTCTACTTTTCTTCGATTCTTCTAACAGCCTTCTTTAATAGCCGCTTGTTTGCTGCCTTTTGGTTTTTCCAACAATTGATTTGCGGAAATTTTCTCGCCTGATAGTTTGCCTCTTAATTCCATAAGAGTATTAATATCTTTATCGCTCAGTTGAGAGGTTATTGTTATTCCAAGTGGATCTATTAAATATTCTTTTACTGCCGGAAATCCGCCTTTAATTGCAAATGCCCTGGCATCCTTTACCTGTCTTAAAAGAGCAACTGCTTCCTGGGCATCCTTCGTATTATTGCCATATACAAGTATAAGATCATCAGGATTCCAACCTGAGTTCTGAAGTTGTGCAATGTCCTGGTTAATTGCAGGCTTTAAATGTTCCTTTGTAAATTCCTTTGCATCTCTTACATCAATCCAGAAACAATTGGTATTATTATATGAATAATATTTTGCCGCTTCAACCGGAGAAATAGTAAAAATTCCTGTTTCATTATAATGCTGCTGTTTTAGCTGAGCATCAACAACAAACGGATTGTTAATAAAGGATGAAGTTGGGAAGAGGGCTAAAAGTAAAGCGATAAATAAACCCAAGCCAACTAACGAATATTTTTTATTTAATTTAATCATTTTTACCCCAGAATTTATACTGCAATTTCCGCATTCCTAAACTGCCGAAAACAGCGAGTAGAGCAACTAAAAGAATTGCTAATCCAACATTTATATTAAAAAGTTGATCGATACGCCAGACACCATTAGCTCCTGAATTATAAAATTTATCCCACCAAGGATATAAATCGCCGAACAATAAACTTCCCAATAAGAATCCTCCGACAAAAACCATCGCATCGATTTTTCCCGTTACCATTGCAGCTATTGATGTTCCGGGGCAGAAACCTCCCATTGCCATACCTACACCGAAGATTAAACCTCCAACTACCATCGGTAATAAATATGAAGGAAGGAAATAGAATTTGCCAAGGTCAATTAAGCCGAGAAGAGACAAACCCCAAAGACCTATTGAAGCTGTAGTTATAGCAGTGAACATTACTACTGGAACATCAACATCTTTCATATAAAATGCTCCGGCTATTTTCTTTGAGCTTGTGAATCCTGAACGCTGTAATGCATAGCCGAATAGCATACCTATCAATACTGCAAAGAGAGTGTTGACACCATCAGAAATAATACCATTTTTTACCAGTGGTCCTATCATATCCATTGTCTCCTTATAAAATATGCAACCGCGAATCCGCCTGCAAAAATTGAGAACATAAATGCCCATGCGCCAACAGAAAGCTCTGCGCCTCCGACTAGTGCCTGTCCGCTTGTACAGCCTCTTGCCATCCTTGCAGCATAACCTACCAATATTCCACCTGCAAGGGCATACCACAATCGTCCCTTATTAGAGATATTTGGCCCTTTTAATACTTCAAGTTTCATATCCTTTGAAACCATTCCGGCTATAAAGCTTCCTATCATTACTCCGATAATCAAGTAAACTAAGTAATCATCAAGAGGGTTTGCGCCATTAGCAAAATATTTTGAAAAATATTGACTGGATTGAGTTATAGAAGGCGACAAGATATTTTGTATTGTTGCAGCAAATGCTGTAAGTGCGCCAGATGCGCCTAAGCCTCTACCAGCAACATAAAATGTAAGAATGATACTTATTCCTATAACTACGCCTCCGAATACGGGATCCCATAATTTTTTTTTCATAATTCATCTCCGTTCATGTCGTATACCTTAGAATTAACTTGATGATTTGCTATGTTTTTGCAGTCATGTAATGCAGGCAAGTCGATACCGTCCTTCTTTAGTTCTTCTGCAAAGAAAGCATGCTCTTCGTTCTTAATTTCAGTCCACCATTTATAATGATGTAAATATGCATACAATTCGTTTACCTTTCCTGTAATCATGGAAAAGAACGCAGGGCGTTCTTCAGGGAACAGAGCAGCCATATAAACATGGACAAATACACCAGCAAAGACAGACATAGTAGCTACAAAATGAAGCATCATTGACCACTGTATTATTGTTGTTGATCCTATATGGAATGCCATAATAGGGCCTGTTATCATTAATGTTAAAGTACTGAAAGCTACTACAACGGCATAAGCTTTTTGCCCAGCATTGTATGTTCCTTGCGGAGGCATTTCGTAGTGGTTTAGCTTGCCTGCAAGGTTTTTAGCTTTTGCGGGGAACCAGCGAATATCATCTTTATCGATTGTTAAATCATGTTTAACAAAATCAAGCAGATAATTCTTATAACCGAATATACCATATAACAATAGTGTAGTAACCCAAAATACTCCGACAGCAATATGAAAATGGAGCATTGCTCCTCTAGTTCCGAAAATTCCATCCATCATGTTTATGTACCATGCGGGTGCAAATTGTAGATAACTAGCAGAAAGCAAAGCTGTGCCGGTAAAGATCAAAAGAAACCATGAGATGGCATTTACCCAGTGCAATGTTACGCCGCCCACTCCATGTTTCTTCATAACTCTCGTTGCAAGGATTCTCTTTTCATCAAATGATAAATGTCTTGGGCCTTTTAGTAAGTCATGATCTAACACAATATCATCATTTAGTTTAATATTTTTATTTTCCATCTTTTACTCCTTAATATCACTTTCGCCTTTAAATAACTGCGTCGAAAATGCTGCAAGCTGTCCTAAGAAAGAACCGCCGATTGCGAGCCAGAATAGAGGACGCAAGACCTTTGTCCACATTTTTTGCGGAGTCGGCATGTTTGGAACTTTTGGAGGAAACGCAGCCTGAACTACAGGAAAATGATTATGGCTATCAAGGTAATAAATGTTTGGTCCAACATTTACTTTTGACGATACATTAGGCTGTGCGCCATTTGCAATTAGCTGGGATACTTTAGAATTGGGGTCATCTATATCTCCAAATATTCTTGCGCTTGCAATGCAGGTTGCAACGCAAGCAGGCTCTACTCCTTGTTCCACTCTATCAATGCAAAAGTCACACTTATCTACTTTTTCTTTAACAGGATCAATATATCTTGCGCCATAAGGGCATGCTTCAATGCAAAGACCGCATCCTATGCACAAATCCTTATCGACAACAACGACACCATCTTTTCTTTTATATGTTGCGCCTGTAGGACAAGCTTTAACGCAGGGCGCATCGTCGCAGTGGTTACAAAGGCCAACATAACTTACTTTTTTAATGTCAGGGTAAACGCCTTCGGGACGTAAATCGTGTACCCAGTTGCGGTAATAGGGGACAGGTACATCATAGTGAGAGCGGCAAGCCACTTCACATGCATGGCAAGCAATGCATCTATCCATATCAATTACCATTGCATATTTACTCATAATTAACTCCTAACATCCTTCTTTAATTGCCGATGCTTTTTTCTTTGGTTGAATATTAAATGTTTTGTTTTGATCTTCCTCTTGTTTAACGCCGGATATTTTTTTGGCAGAAACTCCTGTCATGCTGACTTCAACTGTAGGAGACAGAGGTTGTTCGTCTTTTATTAACCTGACAAAATTAACCCTTAATCCTGTACCTCCGCTTATAGGGTCAACAGTATATTTAGAAATAAGATTGTTATCAGAAATATTGCGTTTGGTGTAATCAAGTAAACCTCTGTCATTTCCTCCAAATCCATGAGGAAGAAAGACTGCATCATGTCTCATACCGGGAGTCATAAGTATTTTGATTTTATCTGATCTTATTCCATCCTGATTTTCTACTATAACTTCTTCGTCGTTCTTTAAGCCCATACTTTTGCCGATAATTTCATTTATCCAAAGGTGAGGCTCAGAAATTAAAGTATTTAACCATGGATTACTTTCGGTTTTGCCATGCGAATGAACGGGCATTAAGCCGTAAACTAATCTAAAATATCCTTTCCCGGGGTCATTTACAGGCTCATATACGGGAATAGGATCAAAACCAAGGTCTTTCAATTCTTTTGAATAAAGATGAACTTTCTTATCGGATGTTTTGAATTGATAAGATTCTCCGGGCTCTAAGAATGGTTTAGCGGGGAAAGTTATAACTCCGTCTCTTTTAAGTTTTGTAAATGATATACCGGAATCTTTCAATTGATATTTAATAACATCTTCGTAGTCATTGTATGGATAGTAAGCTGATAGTCCTAACCTTTTGCCTAATTCCTTGGCAATCCACCAGCCGGGTTTTGTATTATGTACTCTTTTTATAACCGGCTGTCGTAGAGATACATATTGTTTGTACCATCCTGTTACTGTCATTAGTGTATCGTAGCGTTCCAGATAAGTGTCTTCTGGTAAAATTACGTCTGCATACCATGTAGGTTCTGTTGGTCTTACATCAACAACAACATAGAAATCTAGATTGTCTATGGCTTTTCTTGTATCTCTTTTAGCGGGGATACTGTTAAAAATATTCTGTCCGAATACCATCCATGATTTGATTGGATAAGGTTTTTGACTAAGAGTAGCTTTTACTAATTCTTGAGTTAATCCTTCCTCAGTGCTTGCAAGAGGGAAACGGTAGCCAGCGCCGTCAACTCTTTGTCTTTTTGGTATTGGAGCAGCAGGAATATCCAGAGCGTTATAACTTGCCGGGAATTCAGATTTTAAGAAGTATCCTCCTTTCTGTCCCCAGATACCAAGGATAGCAGAGAGAATTGCTACAGCTCTCGCACGTTGTACATCGTTACCATACCATGCAACATGGCGTCCGGGATGAACTAATACAGCCGGCTTTGCGTCCATCATAGCTTTAGCTGTTTCTCTAATTACATTAGCCGGAATCTCTGTTATCTTTTCTGCCCATTCGGGTGTAAACTCTTTTACGTGATCTGTTAATTCAGAAAAACCTGTTGTGGAATTTCTAACGAAGGTTTCGTCATAACCTTTTTTATTTATTATTTCATTTATCCAAGCCAGGACTAGAGCAGTATCGGTACCAGGTTTTATTGGAAGCCACCATTTAGCTTTACTTGCTGCAGTAGAAAAACGCGGGTCTACAGCGATTACTTTTGCGCCGTTTGCCAATCCATCAGTAAAATCTATAATTTGTCCTGTGTGTATATTCTCACCAAGAGCACTGCCTATAAGAGTTATAACTTTTGCATTAGCAAGATCAAGTCTTTCGGGTGATCCCATATTTTCGCCGTAGGTTAGCTCATAGCCAACATCTCTTGAGCCTTTGCATTGAGCAAATGAAGGAGCCGCGCTATTAGGAGAACCCAAGAAGCTATACAAGTCAGTTGCAAAGTAACCGGATGCACCATGAGCGAAAAGCCCATTTGCTTCAACACCGTACTTTTTAGTTACAGCTAATAATTTCTCTGCTGTATAATCGAGAGCTTCATTCCAGCTAACTTCTCTCCATTTCCCGCTGCCTCTTTCACCGACTCGAATCATTGGTCCTTTTAGGCGGTCTTTTTCATAAACAAGCGCTACACCTGCGTTACCACGAGCGCATATTTTGCCACGGTTATTTGGATGAAGCGGGTTACCCTCTATATTAACTAATTTACCATCTTCAACTGTAGCTATTATTCCGCATCTCCAAAAGCATTGTTCGCATACACTTGGTATACGCTCAATTCTTTTTGGCTCTGTTCTTACTGCTGCTTTAGTCTTGGAAGTTGAAGTTGATAAACCAACTGCTGCCCCTGTTCCGACAGTTCCGCTAATTTTTAGGAAAGACCGCCGAGAGATTTTCTTCTCCAAGCATTACCTCCGATTCTTTATGAATGTCTAAATTTTCAAATTATCTAAATAAGTGAACTTCAAATTTTGATATTTATAAATATCAAATTCTTTGCCATTTAATTAGGTAAAAATTTATTTGTTAAACACAATCGAATAAATTTGCTTTTTCATTTAGAAGAAAAAAAACATCATTGTTTCTTTTTGGTGGGAAATTGAACGCAATATTTTTATATCAACAAAGATCACTATTAGCAAATGATATAGCGAAAATTTCAAAAGCAGGTGCCAAGTAATTTACCATGAAAGTGAGATCTAAAGTATTAAAATGTGTGATAGGTTTTACCTGATTGAAGAAGTATCCGCCATATTCTCATACTATTAAATTAAGGGATATAAATGTGAATCGGGTGGGTGTTATAGGTTTGCCAGGAGCTTGTCATAGCGGAGGCAGAATTACTCGAAAAATAGGTGAAAAAGACTTTAAATATGACAAAATGGCGGATAGTTAAATGCAGAAAAATGTTTTGTGTTAGAGTATTTAGTATATCGGTTCAAACAGGGATTTCGTTTGGAGTAATGCAGTGTTGGAATAATGGAAGGAAATATTCTATTTCACAATTCAAATTCTCAAGAGTTGCGTGTTATCAATTAATAAGAAGAAATGATTTTTAATTTATCTATCCTTTTTTTTAATACTTCATAATCATCTCTTTTGTTCATATTAAAAAAAGTATCTTTTTGGTAAAAGGGGAGAGATTCAGCATCGATTATTTCTGCGCCAGCGATATCAATTAATCCTAAGACTTTGCAGCCTCTCTTTTTTTGTTCTGCGTCTCTGCCTTCTTCATTTAGTTGATTTGATAATATTTTTTCAGCTAAAGATAGTATTGATTTATTATAAACTCCGCACAACTGCTGAATAAATCCGTCCGCTTTTGCAATAGTAATCTGTTTATCTGTTTTATATTCGATAAGATATTTTATCATTTGTTCGGTCATTAAAGGAATATCGCAAGAAATAACGAAATTTTTTTCGGTCGAAGAATAGGTTAAGCCGGAATGAATTCCTGCTAACGGACCCATTTGCGTGTATATATCCTTGTAAATATCCAAACCAAGGAAATCATATTCGTCCGGAGTATTTGCAATTAAAATTACTTCGGAAAAAATATTTTTCATTAAATCACTTACATACTCAATAATTGTCTTACTTCCGATTTTCATGAGAGATTTATTCTCGCCCATTCTTGTGCTTTTTCCGCCGGATAAAATTATTCCGCTTATATCATTATACATTCTACTGTTTCTCCAATGCGCGGATTCATTCTATTTTCTTCGACAATTATAAGACAATTTGATTTTCCCATTTCAGCAAGATTGCCGGAAGATTGATTGCCTACTTTTTTAACATAATACTTGCCTTCATCACTATAGCTATAAAGGCCTCTCATAAAATGTCTTTTAGAATCTTCTTTCTTTAGGTCATCTTGCAGGGTAGCTGAAAATTTATTATTTATTTTCAGTTTAAATAAATTGAGGATATTTTGCTCTACAAATAAGAAGAAATTAACCAGACTTGAAACAGGATTTCCGGGCAAACCGAAAATCATGGTTTTGCCTTCATTAAAGGAATAAGTTCCGAAAAGCAATGGTTTACCGGGTTTTATCTTCACCTGCCAGAATTTAGTTTCCACTCCAAGACCTTCATAAACATCCTTTACAAAATCAAATTTACCGAATGAAACTCCGCCCGTAGTTATTAAAATATCGAGTTCGCTTTCGAGAGCCCATTTAAGTCTATCGTGGATTAGCTGTTTATCATCTTTAGCAATTCCAAAATTTACCGAATGCATATTAATATTGCGGATAGCAGCAATAATAGAATACAAATTTGAACATCTAATCTTATCGCCGGTTGGTGTTTCGTGAATATCTACAAGCTCATCACCCGTAGCAAGAACTCCAATTTTTAATCTCTTATATACTTTTAGGGTAGATCTTCCGCAAGAGGCTGCAACTGCAATATGGTGAGGTTTTAATAGAGTATCCTTAAGAATTGCTAATTTACCTTTTAATAAATCTTCTCCCAACTTTCTGGTGTTAATCCCTTTTGCAAATCGTGCGTCTTTTTTCAGGTAGACTATATTATTTTGTTGTTCAACATCTTCTAAAGGGACAACCGTATCGCATCCGGAAGGCAATTTACTACCTGTCATGATGCTGACAGTTGAATGTTCATCCAAGTCGTAATCGTTAAATTTTCCAGCTGGTATTTCACCGGCAATCTTCCATGTTTTTATATCGCTGTTAAATTTAATAGCAAAACCATCCATAGCAGAATTATTAAAAGGAGGCAGGTTTATATCAGAAAAGACATCTTCTGCTAAAACGCGGTTCACCGAATTTAATAAATCAATTTGCTCAGTCTTCAGGTTTAATTTGTTAAACTCAGTTTGAATAATATCCTGTGCTTCAATATAACTAATCATAGCGCTGCAACCCGCAATTTTGAATTATGAATGTTGAATTTTGAATGAAACGCGTTGAAATTTATCATAAGAATATCCTGACATAAAAAACAATCCGCTGTTGCGGATAAACGGCAATACTTTAGCATTTTGCTAACGATTGATTTATTAATATAATAATTATTTCTTTAGAAAATACAAAGTCTAGAAAGTAGTTATCGGATCATCAACGAAAATTTGTCCTCCCGAAATTACTTTTGCAAATATTCCTTCTGTTGGCATTACGCAATTACCGACTTTTACAAATATAGCGCATTTTGTATGACATTCTTTACCAATCTGAGTTATTTCCAAAACGGCATTTTTACCGATTTTTATTTTAGAGCCAATTTGAATATGAGGGATATCGATAAACTCAGTAGTAATATTTTCCGCAAAAGCGCCGGGTCTTAATTTAGGCAAACCGGCTTTTCTCATCTTATCAATACTTTCAACTGCGAGAAAACTAACCTGCCGATGCCAGTTACCCGCATGTATATCTCCTTCAATTCCATGATTTTCAATTAACGCTGCCGAAGGAACATTAGTTTTAGGAATTCCCTTCTTTTTACTGATAGATATTGCAACAACCCTACCGCTTATAATTTCATCCTGTTTTTTTTCTAAGATATCATTTTCAATTAATGATGTTTCCATTTTTTCAACTTTATATTTTTATCTATTATAATATTTAATCTTGCGCCTTATAATTTCCACTTTTGCCGCCTGATTTGGACAGCAACCTTATATTTGAAATTTTAATTGATTTATCGAGAGCTTTGCACATATCATAAACAGTTAATGCTGCTACAGAGGCTGCAGTAAGCGCTTCCATTTCAATTCCGGTTTTGCCGACTGTTTTAGCGAATGATTTTATCTCTACGGATTTATTTCTTTCGTTAAGTTTTAGGTCGACATTTACCTTTGATATTTGAATGTTGTGGCAAAGAGGGATTAACTCTGACGTTTTTTTCGCTGCCTGTATGCCTGCAAATTTTGCTATAGCCAGGACATCACCTTTAGCGATCTCATTATTTTTTATTTTGGTGAAAACTTCCTCAGAGACAAATACTTCTGCGGATGCTTCAGCTGTTCTTACAGTATCTTCTTTTGAAGACACATCGACCATTTCGGCTTTGCCTTCTGAATTTATATGTGATAACTCATTCATTTATCCACCTATACTTAGCATATTATTTTCTTCAAGTTTTAGCAATTCATCAACCCCAGGATGAACTTTCTTTTTTAGCTGCAATGCATTCTCTATCAAACCACAGATATCATCGTCAGAATAATTTTTGTCATTTAATAATTCTTTAAAGCTTAACTCATCTTCACCTGAGGAGAATAAGCATAATTTCATTTTGCCCTGGGCGTCAATTCTTAATCTATTGCATGTTTCGCAAAAGTGGTTGGAAATAGAACTTATAAAACTTACTTTTCCAGTATGACCTTCAATATGAAAATCTTTCGCCACAAGATTTTTGAATGAAGTTATTTCAGTTAATTTATATTTTACTTCAACAATATTTTTGATCTCTTTATAACTTATAAATCCGTCACGGTTCCATCGATTGTTTCCGAAAGGCATAAATTCGATGAACCTAACGTTCATTTTCGAATCCTTTACGAGATCAACAAAACCAATTATCTCGTCATCGTTAACAAACCTCATTACAACAACATTTATCTTCAGCGGCTCAAATCCAATCTCAGATGCTTTTCGGATGGATCGAATCACGGACTCTAAATTATCTTTCCCGGTAATATATTTGAATCTTTCAGGTCTTAATGAATCAAGACTTATATTAAGTTTATCGAGCCCGAAACTTTTCAAATTGTCAAGCTTATCTTCCAGCAAAGTGCCGTTTGTAGTTAATCCAAATTCAAATCCGTATTGCTGTTTTAATAGGTTTACGGAGCTAAAAAAATGCATTATATCTTTACGGACTAACGGCTCACCGCCGGTAAAACGAATTTTTTTTACACCTAATTTCCCGGTGAAAATATTGATTAATCTTGACAGTTCGTCATAAGAAAGTATTTCATTGCGCTGTAGTTTTTTAACTTTTGAATCAGCAGGATTGCAATAAATACAATTTAAATTGCATTTATCAGTAAGTGAAATCCTTAGATAATCATGTACTCTTTTAAAATTATCTTTTAAGGTTTGCATATATGATAATGAATAAATTTTATTTATCTTTTTTATCCATTACATCGTCAATCCAACTCATAGCCGCCATCATCGACGGCAGACCTATAGTAGGGAGAGAAAGAAGTACAGCATGCTGCATTTCCTTTTTCGTAATACCTACTTTAATGGCTTTTCTGACATGAGAATGGAACGCACCTTCTAAGCGAGCGCCGGCAGAAATACCTAATTTAATTAATGCGCGGGTCTTTTCGTCAAGCGGCCCAGCCCCGTGAACAGCATTGCCTAACATTTCGTATGCATTGGCTACTTCAGGATATTCCTCTTGAAATTTCTTAAATCTTTTTGGTATTGCCATAGTAGTTTCCTCTAAAATTTGTTATTGATTTGACAATTAGCATTTGTGCTATGTCTAATAAAGTTGAAATTGATAACAAAACCTTACATTTATAAATATCAACAATTTTGCCAGAAGAAAAACTAAGAATTGGTGATAATATTAAGCTTTTTCTTTAAGGCATTCTCACTACTAAGAATTGGCTTTTTGTAATTTCTTTATTCGGAAGGATGAAGATGCTAATTTATTTAGTCATTTTAGATTAATTGTGGTAAAACTGCTTGTCGAGAGAATTGCAGAACTGATACTAATTTTTAATGGTTAATTAATTGTTTGACTTCATTAGTGTCCGGTTGTTAAAATTATGAATGGCTATAAGCGTATAAGTAATAATACCCTAAACAAATAAATTTGTGTTATCGATTGGAATTTAGAAATGCCTATTTTACTACTAAAATCTAACTTTAAGAAAAGAGAGGTTAAAATAAACGCAAGCAAAAAAGTCTTCTCTCTACATTCAGGCTACTCGATTATGGGGGTTACTCGAATCCAATACTTTAATTATTATTTAACTTAATTAATTACTGACATTTATAAATGGCTGAAACGACTGACATTTCTACTTTGCTAACACAGATTCTTACGTCAAAAAGAACCTTATTTGCTAAAGAAAAACAAAAAAGTTATGTTTATAACACAAAAAAATGAGATGGGAGTATTTATGGGAGTAAAAAAAGTAAGTCTAGTTTTTCATACCGAAATTAAACCACAAGATCCTTTAGTTAATAGCTCAACAAATAAAGAATAATTATGCGTTTATCGCTAAAACTCAGAGCTGTTCAGACCGATTTTATTTCGGCAAATTATAATTATGCATTGTCAGCGGCTATTTATAAACTACTTCGATTAGGTTCTCCCGAGTTCTCAGATTTCCTCCACAATAAGGGTTACGAATTAGACAACAAACCCTATAAACTCTTCTCATTTTCTTTAAGTTTTGAAGAATATGAAATTGTTAGCAACTTAATAAAATTAAATATTCCGAATGCAAACTTAATTGTAAGCTCTCCGATGATAGGCGATTTCATTCAGAATTTCTTAATAGGAACATTTAATGAACAGAGGATAGAGTTATTTGCTGACAATCATAAATCATTCTTCCATATTAATCAGGCTGAAATAATCCCGGAGCCCACCTTTCATGAGAAAATGAACTTTGATCTTTTATCTCCGTTAGTTATGTCAACTATTGCAGAGCATAACGGAAAGCTTGTGCCTCATTATTTTACTAATGAAGATGAAATAAAAGAAATAAACCGGGTAATGAATAAGAATCTTTCCAATAAATATTATCTGGTAAATGGATCTCAATACAAAGGCAGCGGTGTTAATCTTGCGTGGGATGAAAAATATTTAGAAGAAACAAAGAAAAGAAATAAAAGGGTAACAAGAAAAGTTACAGTAATAAAAAACAATGAAAGTCCGGTTAATATTATAGGGCTAAAAATTCCCTTCAGTCTTGAAGGCGATCCGGAGCTTATGTTTACCGGGTATGAATGCGGTTTTGGTGAAAAGAACTCTATGGGGTTTGGTTTAGCTGCCGTAAATAATTAAAACGTTTCGGAAATGTTTCTAAAGTTTATATTAAACAAATAATTGTTGATTTTTATAATAAAAAAAGTTGAATTATGTATAAATTAGAAGAAAAAGCCTTAATTCTAGGGAGTTTATTTCACGATATTGGAAAGTTTGAGCAAAGATGTTATTCAAATGCTCTAGGAAAGCATGAGGTATTAGGAGAAAAATATGTTGAAGGATTAAAAGAATATTTTATAAAAATATTAAACAACGATGAAGATGCTTTTAAAAGATTTAAGGGTATAATAAAAAATCACCATACCGGAACAAATGATGCGCTTTCTAATATTTGTAAAATAAGTGATCATTTATCTGCGAGTGAAAGAGTAGAAAAAGCTGATAACGAAGAATCAGGTGCACAATGGCAGCATCATTTTTTGTCATCTATTTTTTCTAAGATAAGGTTATTGAACGAGGGTGAATTAAATTTAAGATATTATAAGCATGAAATGCTTACCAAGAAAAATTATGAAGCATTAATCCCTCCTTATGAAACAAGAGAGGATGCCCTCTCTTCAAAAGCTCATTATAGAAATCAAGGAAATATTTTTATTTCTTTTACGAATGATCTGGAAGCAATTTTAAATATTTATAAGGACAATGAGGATTTTGATACTGTAATTAATCTTTTACTTATTCTTTTTGAAAAATATATGTGGTGTATCCCGGATTTTACCGGAAGTCCGGAAACGGATATTTCGTTGTTTAATCATTTGAAAGATGTGGCCGGCATAAGTCATTCTTTACTTCTAAATAATGACATTAATAATAAAAATCTTGTGTTGATAATTGGTGATTTACCGGGTATACAAAACTATATATTTGATGTAGTGAATAAAAAGCCAGCAAAAATAATAAGAGGAAGATCAATATATGTACAAATACTTGCGAGAATATTTGCATCTATATTTTTAAAGAATTTCCAACTGAGCGAATGCAGCTTAATAATGCTTGCCGGCGGAAAGTTTTATATTATTACTCCATCGGGTAATAATTTTAAGAATAATTATAATAAATCAATTTCTGAGATAGAGAAATATTTAGCTGACAATTTCTTTTATGAAATGAAGTTTGCATCGGGGTTTGAATTGTTTAATTATGAGGATTTGAAGAATAAGAAAATAACTTTTGGAGAGGTGATAGATAAAGCATCTTTCAATTTAATGGAAGGAAGACACCAACTTTTTAAGAATGAATTTATTGAAAATAAATCCTTTGATTTTGTTATGAAAGAGACAGAATATTACAAAGGCGATGGAACGATAACAGATAAAATGAAATGTGCCGTAACCGGAAAACCTATGAGAAAAGGAAACAATAAAGGAATTCATTTAGTTGGTGAAGAAATTACGGTTGAAAAGCAAGTAAATAATGAATATGAAATTGGTAAATATATAACTAGAGGTACAGTCGTAATTGAACTGACTGAGAAAGAAAATGAGGTAAAAGTTGTAAAACCACTGGATGAATATATAATTAATGAAAAAAACAAAAGGATTATACTAAATCCCGAATTAGACAGTTTATTAGAATTTGATGGGAATAAAACGAAGTTATTAAAGGATACATTGTTTATAGAGGTAGCAAATTACTGCTCAATGGATAAAGACAATGTTTTGGATTTTGATTCAATGATTAAAAAGAACGACGGTGCAGAAGTTCTGACCCTAATAAAAGGTGATATTGATGAGCTTGGCTTAATTATGTCGAGCGGGCTTAGCGGTGATAAAAAAAATGAAGTACAAAAAGATTTTACTGCAATATCAAGAACGACAACTTTGAGCAATCATCTAAAATATTTCTTCAGCTTTTTTATGAATGGATTTTTAGAGAAGTGGGATGTATCTCAGAAAAAGGAAAGTGAAATACTGCCGGAAGAAAGAGACCAATTTGTTTATACAATTTTTGCGGGCGGTGATGACTTGATGTTAATTACGCCTCAAAGCTCTTCATTAAAGCTGCTTAAAGAATTTAATAAACAGTTTACAGATTTTGTATGTGAAAACCCCGAAGTTCATATTTCTTATTCATTTACTAACTTCAAAGATTCAACGCCAATTAGAATGGTTGCGGAAATATCCGAACTGAATCAGCTTGAAGTTAAGAGTAAACTTAAGAATATTGAAGAGAATTCATTTGTAGCGGAGAAAAATAAAGCGGGGACATTTATTTTCAATTCGGTGGTGAAGAATAATAGGTATGAAGAATTAATTCTTTGGAAGAATATGCTAACAAAATGGGTGAATGATGAAAAGAATCCAGTTTCCAGAGGAACATTGTACAGTATACTTACAATTTCAGATATATTAAAAGGAATAGAGTTAAGAAAAGATTATACAAAGTTAATATGGCATCCCATTTTCACCCATTATATAAATAGAGTATTGAAAAATAATAATGATGATTATAAAGTGTCGGAAACAAGAGAATTTTTTGAAAGTATGTTATCGTTAAATAATAATGATAAGAAAGCAAAAAAACTTAAGGAATTATTAAATCCTTTAGTTTGCGAAGTAATTTATAAAACAAGAAAGATAAAGAAGGAGGATCAACATGCCTGATGACTTGCTCAAAACTGAACAAATCGAAATTGATGATTTTTTTGAAAATAATCAGATTAAATATAATCTGATAAATAATGTCGGGGTGAAAAATATTTCCGACTTAATTGAATTGCTAATTGCGAAAGTTGATGACAAAAATAGGGGGAAATCAATAAAACTAAATGATGGGATAAAAATTAACCAGGTTAGAAAATTCTATGATAATTTTGTCAGAATCTTTAATGCTAAAGTATCTGAAAACGAGAAGAAGATTCAGCTCCTGATGTTAAAATCAAATGCTGAGTATTCAGCTAACAGACTAAAAACAAAGAGGTTTGAGATATTCCTATCAAATAGAATTAATATTGTTATAAAAAAGAATGGTAAGGAGTTTGAAAAATATTTAGAAGCCTTCAAATTGCACTTTGAAGCATTAGTCGGTTATTTTCCAAAGAATCAATAGGAGGTTAAAATGAATAAGAAAAAATTTTCTTTGCATATTACTGTTAAAACCGGATTGCACATTGGCGTTGGATCAGATAAGCTCCAGATTGGAGGAGTTGATAATCCATTTATTAAAGATCCGGTCTCTTTAAGACCATATATCCCCGGCAGTTCACTTAAAGGGAAATTAAGATGTCTTCTTGAAACAGAATCATCAGATTTTAAGGGTGAACTCGATGATAAACTAAATCTCTATTTTGGTGCAACTTCAAAATACCTAAACTCAAAAAGACTTGGCTCAAATGAAAGTGGTACAAGATTAATCTTTCGCGATGCTTTCTTTACAGACAAGCATAAAAATAAATATGATTCCGGCTCTTTGCAGACTGAAATAAAAACAGAAATTAAAATTGATAGAAAAACTGGAACGGCTGAAGGCGGGGCACTTAGAACAACAGAAAGGATTCCCCCAGATACTGAATTTGAAGGTGCTATATTAGTAAGGTACAATGATGATACAGAATTAGAACAAATAAAATCTGTCTTAGATAAAGCAATAACTCTATTGAACAATGATTACCTTGGCGGCTCAGGAAGTCGTGGTTATGGCGCTGTAGAAGTTAGAATAAGCGAGTAATATAATGGTAAAATTAAAATTTACTACAGTAACTCCTATACATATATCAAACGGTGATTACCTTGATCAGAATTTCCATTACAAAGTATCCAATGATCGAATATTTAAAATTGATCAAAATAAATTAGCTTCATTGTTGGCAAAAAGAGAAAAAATTGATTTCACACAAAATATTTCTTCTGGAACTATTGAACGGTGGATAAATAAATATCAAATTGATATAACTGATAATGCTTCAAGTTATTCAGTGCAATTCGATGAAGAATTTAAGCAGCATCTGAAAAATCCTAGAGCGAATGGGCAAAGACAAATAATTGAATTCGTTAATGCATCAGGGAAATTTTATATACCTGCGAGTTCGATAAAAGGTGCTTTACTTACCGTTTTAAAGACTGATCATCTGGGAATAAAGGAGCAAAGACAAAACGGAGACCTTATAAAAGAAGCTGATATAAAAGATAAGTTTGTAATTCGTGACTCAGATATTATATCGGAAAATAATATTTCTGTTTATCGAACTACTAACCGACCTCCGGCGATAAATATAATATGCTTAAAACCCAATACTTCATTTGAATTGAGAATTAATAAAATGGGTAATCTGTCTCTTAACTCATTAAAGCAGAAACTAGAAAATTATTTCACTTCTCAAAAAGAAAATGCTTTAAGCAAAATTGTTAAGTTTAAAAGTAGAACCGACAAACTTAAAGGAGCTGATTATTTTGAGCAGTCTTTAGAAGGACTTAATCTGGTTAGGTTGAAGGATGATGAATACCTTATAAATATTGGATTTGGTGGGGGGAGCTGGTTTAAAGTTGAAGAAGGGATTGTACCCATGTTTAAAAGCAAAAGCCCTAATGAGAGAAGAAGAGGCAGGGATGAGGAAGCCCATACCACTTTTACTGTTAGTATTAACGGAACTCTACAACATATTGGCTGGTGCAAACTAAAAATTGAAGAAGAGTAACTTATGCCTACAATTAAAAAACTTAAATTGAAACTTAAATCAGGCTTACTTTCAGAGCTGCAGTCGGATACAATATTCGGGCACTTCTGCTGGCGTATGAAAGAACAGATTGGCGATAGTAAGCTTAGTGAGTTTATAAATCTTTATCATGAAAACAAACCGGTGTTTACTTTATCGGATGGATTACTTGAAAAAGATAATATTGTTTTTTTTAAGAAGCCTTACATTAACACTGAGTTTAAAACAGAAACTAAGAGTAAAAGAGAAAGGATTTCAAATTTCTTAAAACAGAAAGAATTAAAAACAAAATCCCACATTACACTTGATCAGTTAAATTTATTCTTAAATGGGGATATCAATACCTATGAAAAATCTTTCGATTTGCCGGAGATAAAGGATTTAAAAATACCAATTCTTAAACAGGATTTAAGGGTTAGTGTTGAGATAGACAGAGAAACAATGTCGGCTAAAAAATCACAATTGTTTTCTTATAACCCAAATTATATAGAGACTGAATTTGACGACACCTATTTTGTAATCTTTATCAAAATATTAGATGAAAACAAATACAATGCACTTGATTGTGAAGATATTCTTAAATCAGTTTTTGAAATTGGATTTGGTAAAAAGAAGTCTTCCGGTTATGGTCAATTTGAAGTTGTAGGAGTTGAAGATTTTAATCAATTCAACATTATAAATGAAGGTAAGGGATTTTTGGCCCTTGGTAATTATCTGCCATATGCAAAAGATAATTTGCAAAACGGATTTTATGATTACATTGTAAAATATGGTAAGCTTGGTGAAAGTCTTTCAAAAAGTGATAACCCATTTAAGAAACCAATGATATTTTTTACATCCGGCAGTTGCTTTTATAATAATGAATGCAAAGACTTTTATGGGCGGGTAACTGATAATTCTGAAATTTCACCGTCTAATAGTTTTGCTGTTCAATTCGGCATGCCATTTACATTAAACTTTAAGTAGTCTAAAAATCTTTTTCGATATTTTTTAGGATTTTAGATTAAGGTTTATACTTTTTATATAAATATCCCTTGTTATTTTACTTTTGGAGCTACATCAATTCACAAGCGGATAACTGAAATCATGAATATGGTCTATGTTATAATAATGAAAAGATAAAATAATGATAATGATTAATCTAATAGGTGAGCAGCCAATTCCGAATTTATTACCAATTTTATATTTTAATCCTCCTAAAAATATAATCCTTTATTCAGATACAACCTTAAAGGTGGGAGAGCGCCTTGAGAAAATATTGGATAATTGCAAAAAATATGAAGTTGAACCTTATAACATTCAGGGAATAAAAAATATACTTAAAGAAATACTGGACCCTTCTGAAGAATATATTTTTAATATTACCGGCGGAACAAAAATAATGTCAGTTGCATTGTATCAAGTTGCTCTAGAAAATAAATTTAATTTTATTTATTTCCAAAGTGAAGGTAATCAAAGTATTTTATATAAATACAAAGTTAACTCGGATTCTTCTATTACTAATGAAAAAATAATTCTACCGGAATTAATTAATATAGATATTTATTTGAGAGCTCATCTTCCTGATTATATTACAAATAATTCTAATGAGCAAAACATCGGATTTAATTATGAAAAATCTATTGTTGATATACTAAAAAGAAATAATTTTGAAGTAACCGCTAATATAAAACCTAAAGGCGAAGGTAACCAACTTGAAATAGATGCAGTAATTCGACTTAAGGGAACAAATAGAGTAGGAATTGCTGAAATTAAAATTGGAGATCAAAAAGAAGAAGGTCCTAAAAAAGGAATTGATCAGCTTGCTTTAGCCGGGCAAAGAGAATATTTGGGAACATATACACAACGGTTTTTGATTACTTCTAGAGTTTTATCTAAACAGATTAAAGAGCTAGCTATTGCACATCGAATTTCAGTCATAGATGAGATTGAACAGAATAGAAATAATAATAATCTTAACGAACAATCTATTAAAAAATTATTACAAAGAATAAAAGAAAAATTATCATAACCTATGCTCATAAACCTCTCAAATCATCCCGTAGTTGACTGGGAAGCCTCTCAAATCAAATCCGCAGAATTATCCTTCGGTTCTATTGTCGACTTAAGTTTCCCGGCTATTCCCCCCGAAGCTGATTCGGATATCATTCTAAAACTTGCTGAGACTTATCTTAAAAAATGCCTCCACTTATTAAATAATAATAGAGATGAAGTCAACGCCGTTCACATTATGGGGGAAATGACTTTTTCATTTGCTATTGTTAATAAGCTTATTAAAGAAAATATTATTTGTTTAGCTTCGACTACCGAAAGAAACACTTCCTTAGTTGATGATAAAAAGATTTCTAAATTTAAATTTGTAAGATTTCGTAAATATTCTTTTTAGGAGTTGACAATGTTCCTTCTTGCCGGCATTATTCTTTTGGCTGCACTTATTCTTTTTGTCCTTTACTATTATATATTTACCAAGGTGCATAAAATTCTTGGGATTATTATTTTAATTATAATATCATTGGCTCTTATGTTCACTATGTTTATGCATCTGATCATTACAGGAATTATTGTCCTTGCTGCCGGATTATTTCTAATTAAAATGGCCGAATATAAGAAAACAAAAGTGACTGCTAAGTAGAATGAAAAGAAATATTTTAATATGTGTATCCGGATTAACGCCGCAGATAGTAACGGAGACTTTCTTTTGCCTTTCAGTTAAAGAAAAAATAAAGATTGACGAAATTTATGTCCTCACCACTAAACGAGGCAGGGATGTCATCCTTGGTTTAGATAATGCACCCGGCACACCTAAAACTGCTTTGAAAAAAGAAATAAAAAACCTTTGCACTAAGTATAAACTTAAAGTTCCTGCTTTTGAAAATAATGATACCCATTTGATAATTACTAAAGAAGAATCTATTGAATTGCCGGATATCAGATCGGATAAAGATAACGTACTATTCCCTAACAGGGCAGCTTTATTTATACGGGAGAAAACAAGTGATCCTGATAATAGAATATTCTGCTCAATCACGGGCGGAAGGAAGTCTATGAGCGTTCATATTGCAAATGCACTTTCCCTTTTTGCCAGAGAGGGTGATCGACTATTGCATGTACTTACTAAGGAAGAAAATGAATTTAAGGGATTTTATCCGCTCACTAAAAAGGAATCTAATGACCTTCAGCTTTCCGATATACCTTTCGTGCACTTACGCTCCTTATTACCGCATGATATTAAAGGGGAAGAACTCATAAATATGCGTTTTGATAAAATTGTGGCATATACACAAAAACAGTTAAAACTAATCAGCGATAAAAATCAGATTATTTGCGATATTGAAAAAAGAGAACTCAAATATGCATACAATTCAATTTCACTTGAGCCTATGGAATTTCTCTTTTATTTTTATTTTATTAACCAAAAAACCAAAGGAGAAAATAAAATTTCGATTTATGAGATTATTTCTTCCTCCACTTCAAATGAATTTAAAAGATTTATAGATCTGTATTATCCCTATTATTACATACGTGAAAACCAAAAGAAAAACTGGCAAACGGGCCTCGATGCAAAGGACTTCCGATCAAAGCGTACAAAAATTAATCAAAAGATTAATGAGTTAATTCCCGATAAAGATATTGCATCTCAATTCATCATAGAAGTTGACAAAGTTTATGGCGATTCTAAATATTTTATCCCGGCATCTATAATCAAAATAAAAATAATACTACCTCAAAAATGAAATAATAAAAAAAATGTCAAGAAATCTCCTACTTCCTTCTTAGCAAAGTCGTAATATTTTACTAGAAACATTTCCGAAACGTTTCAATTCTATTCTATTAGCATACCACTATATATATTTGCTGCAGTTAAATTAGTGAAGTCATTATAAAAATTAATAACTCGGAATGATTTGAAAGGAGAAATATGTACTTCGGTATTTTGTTTGCAATTATAATTTTAGGAAATGCTATAAAAAAGCCATTGATAAAGTTTCTCAATAAACTGATTGAAGATTATGGAAATAAGAAGTAAAAATCGGTTTAGATTTTATTTATAGTACTTGGGAATAATTACTAGAGGATATGATGCAAAAGCAGTTATACATTTTTTCGGATTCAATAATTAGGCGCAAGGACAACACTCTGTTATGTGAAACTTTGGCAGATGAAACATTAGATGAAAATAATTGTGAAAATGTTTTATCGGATGATAAAGATAGTAGACTATGCAGGGAAGAATACTATCTTGATGAAGACGTAATAATGCCCACCGGGGATAAGAAGTACATACCAGTTGAAAACATAGAATCGATTTATTCCTTTGGTTCTATCCGTTTCAATACCCGGTTCCTATATTTCTTATCCCAGCACCGCATTCCGATTCACATATTCAATTATAATGGAAGCTATGCAGGTTCCTTCGCACCTTCTGATAGGAATATCAATGGATCAATTTTATTGATGCAAGCCGAGCATTATAATAATTATTCAAAGAGGCTTTACATTGCCAAGCAAATAATAACCGGTGCTGCAAATAATACATTGGCTAACCTGAATTATTACAATAGTCGGGGAGCCGACCTATCTGATGAGATAGATTATATTAATAAATTATTAAACGAATTTGATAATGTTGAATCAGTAAGTACCCTTATGGGATACGAAGGGCTAATTAAGAAAACATATTATGAAACGTGGAAAAAGATATTTAAGCAACCCGTTAATTTTTCACAAAGAGTAAAACATCCTCCGAATAATTTAATAAATTCGCTCATATCTTATGGTAATGCAATTATATACTCAATATGTCTGGACCAAATATACCAAACAAGATTATATCCGGAAATTGGATTCATTCATGAACCTAATGAAGGTAAATTGTCTCTTGCTTATGATCTTTCGGAAATTTTCAAACTTCTTATTACAGACAGAGTAATTTTCAAGGTTATAAACAAATTAATGATTACAGAAGATGATTATGTTAGCAGAAATGGAAGCGGATGGATTAAAAAGAATGCAAAAAAAATATTTGTACAGGAGTTTGAAGAAAAACTGCATACTGTAATAAATATTCGGGAGACTGACCGAAATATGAGCTACCGGCGTTTAATAAAGGAGGAATGCTATAAAATATTGAAGCACATAAAAGGCGAAGAAGAATACAAACCGTTTATTTCCCGCTGGTAAAAATAGTTTTTCATGACCGCACAGAAAATAATAAATAAATGAGCATCTAAAAATGGCATATAGGATGTATTATATAATAACATACGATATTAGCTCACCAAAGAGGCTGCCAAAAATGTTGAAAACAATGAGGCGATACTTAAATTGGGTCCAAAATTCAGTATTTGAAGGGTTTCTTACGGAAAAACAAGCTTCGGAGCTTGAAGAAAGAATCAAAAGTATAATAAATAAAAGGGAAGATTCAATTATATTCTATATTTTGAGGAATGAAGAAGTCTTCAAACGAAATGTTTTAGGGATTGAAAAAAATGAAATCTCTAACATCATATAATAATTGTCGTCGCACCCCCAGTGTTTTTTCAAAATCAAGGGTCGACGACAATTGTAAATCCTGTATATTTTATTGTTTATCTTGTAAAACTATTATATTTTTAAGAAGTAATCAGACTATAATAGAATTGAGACTATTTTGATTGTAAATAATACTTCCACCATCTTGCGAAGTAATCAGACTATAATAGAATTGAGACGATATTGTTGATGCTTGTATTCCTAAATTAGTAAGAAGTAATCAGACTATAATAGAATTGAGACTGAATATGATCGTTGCTGGAAAAAATTTCTTAACAGAAGTAATCAGACTATAATAGAATTGAGACTTGTTTTGACTATTTTTATAGTTCATGTGATTGCGAAGTAATCAGACTATAATAGAATTGAGACTTAAAAGGAGTTATAGACATAATTTATGCTATATATCGAAGTAATCAGACTATAATAGAATTGAGACTATATGCAGAGAAAACCTGGACATTTGTGAACAAGAAGTAATCAGACTATAATAGAATTGAGACCTTAGTTCGTATTTAATAAGTCTTGCTGTATATTCGAAGTAATCAGACTATAATAGAATTGAGACTGATTAGAGCCGTCTGTGTAGTACAAGTAACGAGAAGTAATCAGACTATAATAGAATTGAGACTTTTAGCTATTCCAAAAAAATCTTGTTTATCGGATAGAAGTAATCAGACTATAATAGAATTGAGACTTGGTTTTGGTGTGAAGGGTTTTGTGGGCATTTTGTAGAAGTAATCAGACTATAATAGAATTGAGACAACTTTGTTCGGTCTTTTCTCTTCTGATATTGTCGAAGTAATCAGACTATAATAGAATTGAGACTATTCAAAAATTGCAATCAAATTATATAATGAGGAAGTAATCAGACTATAATAGAATTGAGACGTAGTACCCGTGCCTGCAAATGGGTCTAAAATAACTCGAAGTAATCAGACTATAATAGAATTGAGACAAACATCATATGGCTATGTACAAACCCAATTTCGAAGTAATCAGACTATAATAGAATTGAGACTATTACCTTTTTTTTTAAACGGTCAACTTTTAATAGAAGTAATCAGACTATAATAGAATTGAGACTCAATAAGTTCGAACAACTTAGGGTCGTATTTCTCGAAGTAATCAGACTATAATAGAATTGAGACTTAATGTGCACTAGCTATTATCGCCTCTATCTCTTGGAAGTAATCAGACTATAATAGAATTGAGACTATAATGCGCGGACTAATCAATACCGTATTCAAGGAAGTAATCAGACTATAATAGAATTGAGACTGCTCTCCTTAAGTTTTGTTTGTTGTTAATTACGGAAGTAATCAGACTATAATAGAATTGAGACTCTGACACAGACACCACGTATGAATTTTCAGATATGAAGTAATCAGACTATAATAGAATTGAGACAGATTCAGATTCAACATCGATTTTTCCTTTCGATTAGCCGAAGTAATCAGACTATAATAGAATTGAGACTGAATTATTGTTCATTTTATTTTCCTTTAAATGAAGAAGTAATCAGACTATAATAGAATTGAGACACCAACGACGTAATTAACAAAATAACCCCATGCAGAAGTAATCAGACTATAATAGAATTGAGACTATTCCATCTCCTCTATCATGGCGCGACAGATCTCGAAGTAATCAGACTATAATAGAATTGAGACTAAACTTAAGCGGAGTGCTTTCCTATCCTATCCCAGAAGTAATCAGACTATAATAGAATTGAGACAGAATGACGGCGCAATAGTAATAATAGAATTGAGACCTTAGAGGCTTTGATATTTCACGATTTGCTGACAGGAAGTAATCAGACTATAATAGAATTGAGACTATTCTAATAAGATGTTGTCTTCTATATCTTCACTAGAAGTAATCAGACTATAATAGAATTGAGACTATTATTATTCGCATTATATAGTAAAGCTCCTGGTGGAAGTAATCAGACTATAATAGAATTGAGACTATTGCTGCTCGTAAATCTTGTCTCGGCATCATTACCGGAAGTAATCAGACTATAATAGAATTGAGACTTAATTCACTAATTAGTTATTATACAGGATATTGACAGAAGTAATCAGACTATAATAGAATTGAGACTTGAAGGCCAGATATTTTCTCACAGGTGTAAACGCCGAAGTAATCAGACTATAATAGAATTGAGACGTTAATACACCAGCATAAGTAACACTAAACGTATTGAAGTAATCAGACTATAATAGAATTGAGACTATTTCCTTTAGTCTACTTTCTAAATCATTTACTTTGAAGTAATCAGACTATAATAGAATTGAGACTCTTTGAAAGCAATTTGGCAACCTCTATTGGCGAGGAAGTAATCAGACTATAATAGAATTGAGACTTCATATCCTAATTTAATTATTATTACTGAATTAGAAGTAATCAGACTATAATAGAATCGAGACCTTAAGGCGAATCTTCCTTCGTAGGCAATCCATTGAAGTAATCAGACTATAATAGAATTGAGACGATTCTAGAACATTTTATAGTAATTATAGCATACAGAAGTAATCAGACTATAATAGAATTGAGACTTGATAAGCATTTTTTACAGTAAAATTATTTTGCAGAAGTAATCAGACTATAATAGAATTGAGACTTTGATTCCTCTTTAATTAGTGTATTTTTTTCTCTTGAAGTAATCAGACTATAATAGAATTGAGACTGGAATATTGATCTAAAACCGCTACCCGGTTTAGAAGTAATCAGACTATAATAGAATTGAGACCGAACATAACTCTCATTGTTTTTTAATTGATAAAAACCGAAGTAATCAGACTATAATAGAATTGAGACTTATTAGAGCCAGTAGTATTGGAGAAAAGTGCATACAGAAGTAATCAGACTATAATAGAATTGAGACTTGCTTATGTCAACATCACCTAACTGATGCTTAAACTCAGAAGTAATCAGACTATAATAGAATTGAGACTCATCAGTTAGACTTTACCGCTTGTAAAACCCGAAGTAATCAGACTATAATAGAATTGAGACGAAACTAGGTATACTCAACTCGAGTCTCTTAATCGAAGTAATCAGACTATAATAGAATTGAGACTTATTCTAGAGGATTTAATTATATCCATTTTTGGAGAAGTAATCAGACTATAATAGAATTGAGACGAAACTAGGTATACTCAACTCGAGTCTCTTAATCGAAGTAATCAGACTATAATAGAATTGAGACTTATTCTAGAGGATTTAATTATATCCATTTTTGGAGAAGTAATCAGACTATAATAGAATTGAGACAATATAAAACCTTCATGTTTTTCGATAAGAATAAACAAGAAGTAATCAGACTATAATAGAATTGAGACCTTATTTGAGCGACTAGTGCCCATTCAGCGTTAGGAAGTAATCAGACTATAATAGAATTGAGACGTCATGAATTCCGATCTCAAATAATCGAAATTACAGAAGTAATCAGACTATAATAGAATTGAGACTTGTTTGTTCTGCTAGTTCGCTTGCTTCTACCTGGAAGTAATCAGACTATAATAGTATTGAGACCTGGCTTTGCAAATAGATTAAGCGGCAAATTCGATGAGAAGTAATCAGACTATAATAGAATTGAGACGGATTACCAGGATTTGTATTAAACAATGATAGTTTAACATTTTATAACGTAGGAGATAATAATGAACAGTACGAAGAACAATGCCAAAAAATCGCAAAATGGGCAGACAGCAAGGGAATTACAGCAAAAAGTGAGCAAAATGCTGAACAACTATGGGATACAGGAAGTAAACCCGGAGAAGAAGGAGCACAGTCCGAAGGTAACGATAATTCCAACGACACCGGAACAGAGGGAATTTCTGGACAAGAAGGAAAAGGAAGATCAGAAGAAGAAGCCAATAGGACTAAAACAAAGAATATTGAACCAATATCGAAAGAAGGGCTATTCCGAAAAGGACTTGAAGGAGATAGAGGAGGAACTAGATTATTACATATAGGAGATAAGGACGTAAAACCTTTTAATATTTATAATGAGACTGTAAAATAATTTGTGTAAACGGCAATTAAGCATCATAAGAAAGGCTCTAGCCTTTCATCAAAAATAATAGAAAAATTAGAAAGAACAATTGCCCAATTTCTAATAGGCATAGTCCACTTTTTAGATAAATCTCTATATGCTAAATATAGCATTTTTTTAAGAGCATCATCATTAGGGAAAAGTGACCTTGCTTTTGTAACTTTCCTAAACTGTCGGGGAACAGATTCAACAGCATTTGTAGTATAAATAATAGTCCTTATTTCTTCCGGGTACTTGAAGAAAGTTGCTAAGTTATCCCAGTTTTGTCTCCAAGATTTTAGTGCCAGAGAATATTTACCAGCCCATCTGTCTTCAAGTTCTTTAAGATTACCTAAGGCCGCTTCCTCAGTAGGTGCGGAATAAACCGGTTTGAGTTGTTTCATAAATTCCTTCTGGTCTTTTGAAACAATGTATTTTAGAGTGTTACGTATTTGGTGTATTACACAGAGCTGGATTTCTGCCTTAGGGAAAACAGTATTTATTGCCTCCGGAAAACCTTTTAATCCATCAATACATGCAATAAGAATATCTTTAACCCCGCGATTCTTTAGCTCTGTTAAAACATTCAACCAGAAATTAGCTCCCTCT